>OY762721.1:0-607500 GCA_963666345.1 Desulfatiglandales bacterium
AGCGTAATATCCAGATAGATCTACTTGCGCAGGTCGCGGTGACGAAATTGATCGTTGATTCCATTCCCGAACAGTACGAGGTCTTTATTCAAAATTTTAAAGAGATGATAAGAAAGCATGAAAAGGGATATAAGAGGAATCTGTCCGGAAAGAGCATGTGGATCGGAGATTCTAACTACAAAAAGGATCTACGTCAGGTAATAAGGCTTAAAGAGAGGATGTCGGACCTGAGACTAAAAAGAAAGTCAGTTTTACGAAAGGTTGGAAGAGAGATATCCTCATATCTGGAGGAGATTCAGAAAGGTCATTTAAAAGCGATTCGAGAGGACAATTTCGGGACAAAGTCCGTTTTACCTGAAGAATTTCTCTTGAATCCGATTCTCTTTGCCGATCAATCTATTGATGACTTCTTTATGATTGAGGAATACGTCCTGTTAGGGCATCGTTTTGAAGAACCTAATCGATATGATACGGTCCTTTCCCTTTTAAAACAAATATTCTCCAGAATACAGGGCAGCCCCGGGAGGGGGACGGTTGAAGAGACTGAGGGCGAAAACACGAACAGTCCTTGCTTAAACTTTGACGCGCTTATTGGAGAGGTCGAAAACATAGATACCCTGGTCGATTTGTTCAGAAATAAAGAAAGAACAATTACGCTTAAAGAAAAACAGGGGAGTAAAGAGGAAATAAGGGATCTCAAGGTTTTAATAAAGAAACAGAAACAGGTCCTCAATTTTATCTACCGGGAGTTTAAGAGGACAGGCCTTATAAAGAGGGTTTGCGGTTCTTACGAACTCCTTCAGCATTATCAGCACTACTGCCCTCCAATGCCTCTTCAGCAGTTACTTCAGTATCTGGTGGACCCTTCTTCAAGAAAGATGATTACATCCAAGCTTAAAAACATGAAAAAACCTGACGGGAGGGAGATTCGGCAAGATTACCTGGATAAGATGGTTGGAAACCTTGATAAAATGGGTCCTAAACAAAAAAAGAAATTGCTGATCCGTTTTTTAAAAGACTTTGCCAGGTATCACAGGGATCTTAGAAACAGGGATATTTTGACCGGGGCCTTTGAGATGATAAATCTCACATCTGATGAGAAGGTAATGAAGCTTTCAAGTGCCAATAATACCCTTTATGAATTTTTGCTTGAAGATGAGACGGTTGAACGGGAAAAACCTGTCATGAATCATACTATAATAAAGGCAGATGTGCGGGGATCAACTGAAATAACAAATCAGATGAAAAAACGGGGCCTAAATCCGGCATCCTACTTTAGTCTCAATTTTTTTGATCCTGTCACCGATGTCCTTTTCAAATATGGTGCTGCAAAAGTTTTCATAGAAGGTGATGCGCTTATCCTTTCCATCTGCGAAAAGCAGGACCGCGCGGAAAATTGGTACAGCGTGGCCCGTTCCTGCGGACTTGCGATAAATATGCTGTCTATAATAAAGAGATATAATGCAAACACTAAGAGGTACAATCTCCCCACTCTGGAACTTGGTATAGGTATATGCTTTGATAATGCGCCTCCGGATTTTCTTTTCGATGGTGAAAAACGGATAATGATATCTCCGGCCATAAACCTGGCCGATCGACTTTCGGGATGCGAAAAATCTCTAAGAGTGTATTACGCGAAAAACAAAAGCCCCTTCAACGTGCATGTTTTTGAGCCATCCAGCGTGGTAGAATTCGAAGCACCAACCGAGGACATGTTCATTCGCTATAATGTCAACGGCATAGAGCTGAACCGGTCAGGTTTTGAAAAACTATCCGGTGAAATAGATCTCAGGCGAACGGAGTGTTCCATTAAAGATATTCAAGAAGAAAAAGTGACAATTTACACCGGTAAATTTCCTACAGTGAACGGAAATCATCAAAGGCTCGTGATCCGGGAAGCTAAAGTAATGCGCTTTTCACCCGAGGAACTGAAGATTGAGGGGCAAACAGAAAGAAATTATTACGAGGTGAGCACTAATCCGAGACTTTATGAGTATGTAAAGGGCATCTGAATAGTTTCTGAAAGCGCTTCACCAGATTTTCCAATGAGCCTGTCCAAAAATGTTATCTTAGCCAGAAGGTGAAATCCCAACAAACCGATCGGAAAAAGATCATGTCCCGTTAACGTGGCTTATGAAATGCACGAAGCTACTATGCCCTGATTTGAGAAAGAAGATCAGGGAAATAAAAGGAGGGTTATTCTATGGACACTAAAAATCCGAATAGAGAGGATGCATTGAGACTTCTTAGGCAATACAACAAGAGTGAGAGTCTTCTGAAACATGCCCTGGCTGTTGAGGGTGTCATGAGGTACTCTGCCAGAAAAAGGGGGGAAGACGAAGAAAAATGGGGGGTAGTCGGTCTGTTGCATGATCTGGACTATGAGATGTTCCCGGAAGAACATTGCAGTAAAAGCGAAGATATATTGAAGGAGAACGGGTGGCCTGATGAGTACGTGCGTGCGGTTGTCAGTCATGGTTGGGGCATATGTTCTGATGTGGAACCTCAAAGCGAGATGGAAAAGGTCCTCTATGCCGTTGATGAACTAACAGGCCTTGTAGCCACCACCGCCCTTATCCGACCTTCGAAAAGCGTGATGGACGTGAAGACAAAATCGGTAAAAAAGAAATGGAAGGACAAAAGGTTCGCGGCAGGTGTTGACAGATCAATCATAGAGAAGGGTGCCGAGATGCTCGGAATAGATTTGGCGGACCTGATAAATGATACGATTATGGGCATGAGGGAAGTTGCGGAGGAAATAGGGCTGAAGGGAGTGTCGATTTCTGCTGATTGATAGTATTGAAGCGATTGATCTGAAAGATATTATGTGATCATATGGTCAATAAATTATAATTTCACTACAATTATGGCTAAATTATAAAAAAAGACTTGACAAACTACAATATATACATTATCTGATATATACGTAATATTATTATTGGTAAACTTCTCGGATGCACGTGCATCTTTTGGAGTATCTCCTAATCAATAATAATTAAGAGGATGACGCCAAAAAAACGACATTTCGGGAAGTTGTTTTAATGGAAAGTCAAAAGGTAAACTAACAGCAAAACATTCGGTGAATTCCTGTTGGCTGGTCAATTCTAAAAAAAATTGTGTATATGCAAGGGGCGGGATCCTTCATGGGTTCGCCCCTTTTTTGTACGAAAACCTTTGATAAAACGATATCCCGCCTCCTATGCATTTCACCTTATCTAACACCAAAAAGCGAAACAAAGAAATGCAGGTAATAGGCCTCAGCCGTTGCTCCCGGGTCGCTTGTATTTGAAGTTTTACCGCCGGGGGAAAGTAGGCGCAAAGCCTAAACCAGGCCTGAAGATATGCTTATGCGGCAGTGAATTTGGATCCCGTGCTTGCAAAAGCAGATGTTACCATGATACCTTCGGCAGTCATAAAAATACCCACCCTGCAGGGAGAAATTTCAATGAAGGAAATGATCAAACGCCTATTTTATGTAAGACGTGGAACAGTGAAAGCAGACATGCAAAATGAAAAGAGTCTCGATCTTCGTGTTGCCTTATGTGCCCTTTTTGTGGAGATGTCGGTTATAGATGGTGAGTTCACAGAAAAAGAACGAAATACCGTGATTTCGGTTTTAAAACAGGATTATGGATTGCCGGATGAATATGCCGATACATTGATAGCTTCCTCTGAAAGCGAGCTGGCAAAGAGCACGGATTTATGGGGTTTTACCAGGCTCATAAATGAAGAGTGCACGGTTAAAGAAAAAGAACGCCTGATAGAGATGGCGTGGAAAATTGCATTTGCAGACGGTAGGCTTGAGGCACACGAGGACTATCTTATGCATAAACTGGCGAACCTGCTGCATATATCACACGGCAAACTGATGGCTGCCAAGCAAAAGGCAAAAAAAGCTGGCGGTTAATGAGGCAGGGACCAGTCTAGATGTTTTTTTTTGAATGTCTTTCATTTACCCATACTTGAAGGAGTGCCCACAGTTGCGAGATAATCATGCCGGAAAGCATCAGACAGCAGCCGGCAATCCCCCTAGGAGATAAGACTTCGCCCAGGATGAGCCATCCCCCAAGTGCCGCAAATGCACCTTCAAGGCTTAGGATGATTGCAGCATGTGTCGGTTTGGACTTTGTCTGGGCAACTACTTGAAGTGTGTACCCGACGCCTACTGACAGGGCTCCACCATATATTAACGGGATGCTTGCATTAAATATGGAAACGATGGAGATATCTTCCAGGTAAAAGGCCGTAACAAGACTGAAAACAGAGCATGTGGCAAACTGCATAAAAGCCGTCAGTATCGGAGAACTCCTGGGAGAAATCCAGCCTATGAAAAGGACGTGAATCGCCCATAAAAAGGCTCCCGCCAATTGAAGAATGTCTCCAAAGGAGGTTGAAAAAGATCCCTTTATACACAAGAGATAAAGCCCGAATGAGGCCAGTATCGCTCCCATCCAGTTGCCGGGGCCGGGCCGGGTTCCCAGAAAAATTCCGAGTATAGGCACTATGATAACATAAAGGCCCGTTATGAACCCTGCATTGCCTGCGGTTGTGTATACCAGGCCTACCTGCTGGAAAGATGCTGCGGAAAAAAGTATAATTCCGGCGAAGATCCCGGCCAGAAATTTCATCCCGTTGTTAATGGGCGCAAAATCAGGGCTCTGTTGTATCGGCTTTTTTACTTCCTTAAAGAGCAACGGGATAAGAACGAAGCTTCCGAGAGCAAAACGGATTCCGTTGAACAAATAAGGCCCTATATATTCCATGCCCGATCTCTGGGCAACAAAACCAAACCCCCAAATAAAGGCTGTGAGAAGTAGGAGGCAATCGTATTTTATTGTATTTTTTTCCATGGTTAACCGCACTAATCGATCAAGGGTCCATGCAGTTTCCATTTAGAAATCCAGAGGCCCTTGGTATAACAGGTATGATTCGGAATGAATTGTGAAAGCTTCATGTTCGATCTATAATGTTATCTTACGTGAAAATTAAAAGGTAACATAAATACAAGATTCCTTTCTCCATGTAAAGGTGTAACGATATCCCCTGATAAACCATCAAGAAGAGATTCGTGATCTATAGGGCATGCGCATCAGTCGTCGCTCCCGGGCGCCTTGCTGCAATATATTGCGATGCCGGAAGTCGAAATCTCAAGTCATGGTTGATTGTGCCTGAATCAGGTCATGGATTCGGGACATACCGAACAGATCGTCTGATTAAGATATCGGTATGAAGGTAAGGGATGATGGAGTATTCGGAAGATGTGTCCATCCAGGTTCCCATCGGCAGGGGGAATTATCAGGTTGAGGAAATCGTGCTGAGAAATTAACTTGAAAAATCGGGATACCATTGAATAAATTACAGGCCTGATAATGAGACAGATCGGCGGGAGCCTTACTGGAGGCGGTGTTAGAATCATATTTTTTTGGTAGGTGAGATTTTATGCTGTCCAAGATAATTTCTGGCGGGCAAACCGGTGTTGACAGGGCCGCGCTCGATGTCGCGATATCTTTTGGAATCGACCACGGCGGGTTCGTTCCAAAGGGGCGAAAGGCTGAGGATGGTGTTATTGCAACCGGTTATAATCTGACTGAACTTGATACGAGAAGATATGCCGCAAGGACGGAGAAAAATGTTGCGCATTCAGATGGAACCCTCATAATATCCAGGGGAGGTCTTAAGGGTGGATCGAGGCTGACCCGCACACTGGCTTTGAGTCATGAGAAACCATGGTTAAATCTTGATCTGGGAGCTATCGAATTACTGGCGGGGGCCGGTTCGGCGAGTTCATGGATCGATAAAAACAGTATAGAGATATTGAATGTGGCGGGTCCAAGATCGAGCGAGGATCCCGGCATATACGGCGCAGCTGTCAAGGCGCTCAAGACCCTTTTATGCCTTAATCTCGTGGGCATATCCATTTGTGATTCACTAGGTCGTTCAGATGCCTCTCTTTTTCCTCCAACAGGAATGGATAGAGCGGTTGACACCATTGAATCCAGGCTGTCATTGAGGGAAAAGGCCATCATTTCAAGATTAAATAAGGAGGATCTGGGCGTCCTGTACGGGGCCTTGGGAGAATATATCATATTGAACTTTAAACTCGGTTCGGGAAACAGTGAGCTTCTGGAAGTCTGTCACGTAAGATCAGGTCAGGAGATGATAACGGAAATGGATGCATCGAAGATAATATTAGAGGCCCTTTGGGAAAGGATTCGGAAAACCTACCTTCTCAGGGTTGTAAAATAATGGAATGTCAAGCTGTAATGATTACGGGGAAAACATGATGGGAGAAAATATCTCAGATACAGGTGAATTCGGGTTGATCAAAAGGATACATGACATTATCGATAAAAATGCCTCCCAAGGCCGTAAGGCATACCTGGGAATCGGCGATGACTGTGCCTCTTTCAGTCCAAAAGAGGGTTATCAGCTTCTTGTCACATGCGATTCGGTGGTTGAGGGGAGGCATTATCTGCCCCGGCATATTTCCGCCTATGACCTTGGAAGGAGGGCTATGGCGATTAACATCAGTGATATAGGGGCTATGGGGGGAGTTCCGGTACATTCGTTGGTTTCTCTGGGCCTCAAGGGAGATATGCCTACGGCCTATGTCGAAGACCTTTACATGGGATTTACCGAGGAGCTTAATCCCCTTGGCGCCTCAATTATAGGCGGGAATATAACAAAGTCGGATAATGTATTCATAGATATAACCCTTATTGGTGAGGTCGAAGAGGATCTTATCTTGAAGCGATCAACGGCCAAAGCAGGTGATGCGATAATTGTCACCGGGTTTCCCGGTGAATCCGCGGCCGGGCTCAAGTTGCTTTTGAACTCCGAGTCTGGCGATGATACGTACAATAATGCCCTGGTAAGAAAATATAACCGGCCGGCGCATCGTGCAAGGGAGGGAAGGGCGGTTGCAATGAGCGGGTACGCAAACTGCATGATTGATATGAGTGACGGGTTTTTGGGAGATCTCGGTCATGTATGCGAACAGAGCCGCGTGGGAGCGGAAATAATAAGATCCAAGTTGCCCCTTAGCGTAGAGTTGAAAAAGGCCTCGGTTGTTTTGAATGAGGACTCTTATGAAATGTTTTTGAGTGAAAGTGATGATTATGAGCTGATAATAACCTGTCCGCCGGAAAATATAGATAAAATAAAAAAAACCATCCTTTCGGTCAGCGATATCCCGGTAAGTGAAGTTGGAAGGATTACGGAACATAAGGAGAATATATCTCTATTGCTGCCGGATGGTGTCAGAAGGGATCTTGTCTCCGTTGGATGGGATCATTTCAGTAAATAGCCGGTTTATAAAGATCATGCCAGGTACCTTTTGTATCGTTTAAGTGGTCAGACGGAAGGTGCCAAAGGACGATGTGATTTGATTATAAAGGGAATTTCAGGGCGAAAACCCTTAGTCTGATTATGGGAAATGTAAAAAGCGCAAAAAAACATCGCAAAAAAATACAAAAAACAGTATCCTTAAAGAAAAAAGATGCAATTTATCTAAATAAGGCAGTTTAAAGAGGATGGCGTTTTGAATTTGTCGAAGTTGGTTTGTCTTATGCTTATAGCTGCATTTTCCACGCTGCTGGTTGGCCAGGAAACAGTACCTGCGGCGGAGGAAGGAGATGTCTGCTTTTTCTGGGCCTTCGGAGCGATGGTTGGCCCCGAGGGCAATAGACACCTTGAGCCGATTGAGCAGGACACGGTCCTCAGGAGCGGAGACCAGTTAAAATTGCTTATAGGCATAGAGAAACGATGTTATGTCTATCTCTTTTATAGGAACGCAAGGGGGGAAATCTCGCTCTTATTTCCAGATTCCTTCAGTCAGTTCAATTGCCCTTTCTACCCCAAAAATAATTATATCCCCGATGGTGAAATGTGGTTTGAACTTGACGATGATGTGGGTCTGGAGAAGTTTTACCTGCTGGCCTCTTTAAAAAGGTTGGCATCAATTGAGCGCCTATATTCTGAGTACATAACCGCTCCATCAAACCGGAAAAAAGAGGTGGAAGGGCGATTTCTCAAAAGTATACGGTTGAAGCTAAAAGAGCAACTTGCTTTGGGGGGGGCAGCTGAAAGGGCCCTTAATATCGGCGGCAGGGTGCGCGGATTGTCTAAAAGCACACGATCAGCCCCTTCCATCGAGTCATTAGCGAAAGAGATATGTGCACCTGACCTCTACTGTAAGACATACACCATTGATCACAAGGAAAAGAAATAGATTAAGGGCCATCCCTGTCATCCTGCTTTTTTCCTTTGTAGGTGTGCACCTCTTTTTTCTTATCCTTCCAGGGCTGTTTGAAGTTTGGAATGCCCGCACCACTGATTCACTTTTCTTGTTTAGATCGTCATCCAAGTATTTTAAAGCCCCCTATAATGAAAGTATCGTACATTTGGACCTCACAGACAGCAGCGTGGAACGCCTCGGAAATTTCTATCTCAACCGTTCCCACCATGCGCAGGCAATCAGCAACCTTTCCAAGATGGATGTGGCGGCAATCCTTTATGATTTTATTTTTGCTACTCCGCGAACCGATAAAGAAGACAGACAGCTGATCGAAGCAGTTAGAAATGCCGGATGCGCCTACTTTGGGATGGCGTTTCTATTGCAGGAAGCTGGTGAAGACCTACCTGGTAAAACCCAAAGAGAATCGACAAGCAGCCGTGAAAAAAGGCATTATCTTGACATGACAAAATGGCACCTGCAGGTCGAAGGAGATGCCGATCAGATTTTCAAAGGAACAAATGCAATGATAACCTTCCCCGCCCTTGCATCTGTTTCAAAGGGGCTCGGTTTTTTGAGTTTAAATGTAGACCGTGATGGTGTTTATAGGCGCATGCCCTTGATTGTACGGCATGGTGGGGCCTTTTATCCAAGCTTTGCATTCAGGGCCATCTGTGAGTACCTCTCCGTCGCGCCTGAACAAATCATTGTTGAACCGGGTGACAGCATAACTCTAAGAGATGCAAAAAAACCTGGGGAAACATCGATTCACGACATTGAGATCCCTATCGATAGACAGGGAAATATGATCGTTGATTTTATCGGAGCCTGGGAGAGGCTCAAACACTACAACTTCGTGGACGTGCTTAATGCTTCAAAAGAAAGTGAAGCGCTTGAGTTGTGGAAAGAGGAACTTTCAGGAAAGATCATCGTTGTATCAGAGGTCATGACCGGGTCCGCGGATATAGGTCCGGCTCCAACCGATTCGCTTCTCCCGTTAAGTGCCCTTCATTCATATACCATGCACACCATCCTTACCGAGTCATTTTTCCGCGAACTGTCATGCTGGAACATGCTCTTTATCGAGGCCCTTATCCTTCTAACCGTATTCATGCTTTCGATCCGCTTTACTTCCGTATATTTCTCTGTGGGTACCTTTTGTCTTGCATGTCTTTTCCTCGTCTTTGCCGGTTTAATGTTTTTGTACGGCCATATTATTTTAAATATTATAAGGCCGCTTCTTGTTATCGGTCTTTCCGGCATATCCATTGTTGTTTACAGATATATCAGCGAAGAAAAAGAAAGGAATTTTATCCGCGCCACTTTCAGCAGGTATCTGAGTGACGAGGTGGTTGATGAACTGCTTGAATCTCCGGGCGGACTTGAAATGAGCGGAGAGATCAGAGAGGTCACCTTTATGGTTTCGGACATCAGGGGCTTTACCTCTCTTTCAGCCAGGCTTTCTCCCCGCGAGACCATAGATATTTTAAATCGATATCTTGAACGCATGGTTGAGATAATATCAAGATACAGGGGAACCGTTAATGAAATCGAGGGGGACGGTATACTGGTGTTTTTCGGAGCACCTTTAGACGAGGGGGACAATGAGGAGCGGGCTGTCGCGTGCGCAATCGAGATGCAGAGAGAAATGGTGAAATTTAACCAAGATCAGAGGCAGCGTGGTCTTGCGGAACTGGGCATTGGGATTGGGATCAACAGAGGAGAGGTGGTGGTAGGAAATATCGGTTCCGAAAAACGTTCCAAGTACAGTGCTATCGGGAGTGCTATCAACACCGCCTATAGAATAGAGTCATATACTGTCGGCGGTCAAATCCTGGTAGGTCCCAGCATTTATGAGAGAATAAGTTCCGGTCTGGAAATAAAAGGTACCATAAGCGCCCGTTTCAAGGGATTGCCTGAGCCTATGACCTTGTATGATGTGGCTGAAATAAAAGGCGGATATAAACTGAGGTTACCTCAAAAAAAGGAGGAAGAGTACACTTTGCTTGTCCCGCCTCTTTCAATTAGATGCTCTCCAATAGAGGGAAAGTCTGTATCCGATAATGCCATTAATGGGCGGATAATACGACTGGGTCAATCATCAGCAGAGATTATGCTTGAAGAAAATCTCAGTAAGCACACTAATGTTCTTATCCGGATAGATCATATCGGGAAACGGCAGCTATCTGAAATTTATGCCAAAATTCTCTCGAACGATAAGCCCGACTCTCGCGGCCTAAAAAAAAGGATTGAAATCGAATTCACCTGGGTTCCCGAAGATGCTAAAGCCTATTTGACTGAATTGATGAATGCATGAAAATCATGCTTCTGCATATGAAATTCCGGTTTTGTGGCTAACTGCACTTAAAAATAATATCTGGCCCTCAGCTCTATCTTATAGGCATTCCGCTTTTCTCCGTATTCACTGTATTCATCTCCGATCAGAAAGCTAGTGCGGAACCTGAATTCCAGATTGGTTCCGGGGCTGTATAGAAGTTCCGGGGTAATAGACAGACTCTGATCGTTCAGATTGACAATCGAAGTCACGGCCGGTGTAAAATACAGGATAGCAAAGGGTTCTTTCCAAGTGGCCCTAAAATAAAGGTAATCTTTCATCGGTTTGGCAACCGCCATCGAGCCTCTTGATGTCAGGATTGCCTTTGATAGTCCCGCACTGTTACCGGTTAAAACATACGTGTCATATGAGTTTTTGACGAACCGAAAGAAATTCTCAGCGTCTGTCTCCTTAATGCCTCCGCCGTTGTGATAATACTCAACTAAGAAGGTAATGTCATTTGCCGTTAGGTAGCGGATTCCCAAAAGGGAACTCATGACGTCTGATTCCTCAATAGAGACATTGCCGATGGTGTCAATGGGTTTTTCATCAAAGTCGGTGATCCATGCTATTTCCCCGTGGATTTCAAGGTTTTCCCTGATATTTGTGGCAAAATCAAGGCCGTAACTGCTGGTTCGGCTTTCGCCTGTGAAAAAAAGAAGATCCAGATCAACATCCCAAAGCAGGAGATACAGTTTGGCCGCAAAATTTATATGATCCTGATCACCGAAATCATCGTTTATGTTCTCAGTTACCGGAATCAGGACCGGGGTGAAGGCAACGGTCCTGAGGTGGCCTTCGAAGCTTTTTATCAGATCGGCGCTAAGTGCATAATAGCCTTCAAGGGCATCTGTGGGGTTGTCGGGATCCTTGGAGCGGGAGGTAAACGCGACAGGATTAAAGGCATAACCCTTGCCCCATGGGATTACCTGCTTGCCCGCATTAACGGTAAGACCAGGGCCGGGCTTAAGGGAAGCATAACCTTCCGACAAGGTAGTATCTCGATCCCATTCCGGTCTGTCATGCCAAAGGAGGCTGTCGGTTCTCAAATAAAGACTCGTGATGTTTTTCCGAAGACTTCCCTCTATACGGAGCCCTAAATTGTATTGTTCCCGGGTCGATTCGCCTGATTGATTATAATATTGAAGACTGTAAAAGGCACTATCCCGGTTGAGACCTGATAGAACCGGTCTGAACTCGAAGAATCCGCCTAATTCGTACGGTTTTTTTTCGATTTTCCTTTCAATTTCAGATAGGTCAAACTGATATTCATCCTGACAAAAAGCCAGCCCCGGACAAGATAAAGACCAGCCTGTAAAAAAGATGCTCAAGAAAATAAGTGTACTCTTCATCGAAGGCTTTCGATCCTGGAAAGAAAATTAAGGGTGAATGCTTCATCCGGGAGGTTTTTTTTCTTGATCTTGGCAAAGATCATGACCGATCGGTATCCTTTATGCAACGGGCTGTCGGTTTCGATCACTGCCGGACGAACAATCCCTGAACCGAAATCTGAAGTTTGTTTGAAATGGAGGGTTTTGATAAGCATTCCGGATGAGGTAAGACACTCTATCTTGACGGGAAGCAGTTTTTCCTTGTCCACCCACATCTTGACACCGTCATATGCAACAGATCTGGTTTTGGCTTTCAAGTGAAGCGTCATAAGGTCTTCTTTCCTGTCGACCCTGTCGCAATTGTATTCGGCACTGTAGTCGAGTCTCATTATGTCGGCATTGTTGAATATCCCTCCGGTTACGGACTGGAGGCTGGTGATGCGAATCGGTTTTCCCACGTTCGGGATATAGAGCCACATATTCTCTCCTACCCTCAATGTGCTACGACCTTTTTCGCTGGCAGGAGATAAAAAGACGGATGCCACCTTGTCCCGCCCTTTTTTAATGGAATACATGATGAATTCCTTTTTTGAGCCGTCCGGTTCGACATTGATCAGTTTCCGATACATGTCAAAGGCCTCGGGATTAAGGTTTCTATCAACTTTTTGTAGGATTTCGTCTCCCTCAGCAGAATATGCGGGCAGGGAGGTCAACAGGCTGATAATAATTAGAGCTAGAACCCTTGGCATATAGCCTCCATTATACTATCGATTAGACGTGTCCCAACGCCTCTATCGGCTCCATCTTCGAGGCCTTATGAGCCGGTTGCAGGCTGGCAAAAACCGAAACAAGCAATACTATAACGGAAAGCCAGAGCATTTCGATGAAACTGACAGAGGGGGTCAAAATCAGGTTGTCCATCCTGCCGAAAGAAAAGCGGATTTTATAGACATTCAGGATGAAAATTCCTGAAAGGCCTATAATATTGCCGGCAGCAATGCTGATCAAACCAAGGGTAAATCCCTCGGCCAGAAAGAGTGCCATGATTTTGCCGGGCGTAGTTCCGATTGCTGACATGGTCCCGATTTCTCTGACCCGTTCATACACGCTCATGATCATAACGTTTAAGATACTGATGAGCACGATAGAAATCATGATAAGCTTCATCGTCCCTGACATGAGATCGATCATTCTGGCTATATTGTAAAAAGGGGAGAGCTTTTCCCACGTGTGGATCTCAAAGGCGGGATTTCCTTTTTTATTCTTAAATTTTGCCGCTGAAGATGCAAGATTTTCATAGACGGAAGATAGCATGTTGAAGTCCTTGAGGCGTACGGCCACCTCGGTGATCTCCGGCTTTTCCATGCGAAGCAGGTCTGAGGCATCTTTAATGTGGATGTAACCCTCTTTTCCCTGTGGCCCCACTATGGCCTCTATAATGCCTGCCACTGTGAAATTGAGGCCGTTTACCGAACCTTCTTTATTGTTGGCGACCAGTACCACTGTATCTCCGGGGGATATTTTCATTCCCTTTGCAAGCTTATCCGGAATAATGATTTCGCCCGGATTTATGAGTTTCTTCCTATCCTTTTCCAGGAATGTCACCCTGTCCCCCACGGCAGGACAAACCTTCACCTCTTTTTCCGGATCAATTGCATTGAGCCTGATGTTGGTTGTCTCTGAATAGTTGCTCAGCATGGCGCCAAGCTTTATCCTTGGTGCCCAGGCATCAACAGAGGGATGACCTTTTAGTACCCCTTCTATATCGGCATACCCTTTTTTGTCCAGATTGAGGTTCAGGGGTACTGAATCCATGGAAGACACATATCCTTTTTTATGGATCTGGATCTGGGAGATATTAGCATCTGTAATCTGGCCGATCATCATTGCCTTGAATGATCCTGACAGACCGGAGAAAAGGATGACCATAAGCACTCCCAGAGTGATCAACAGAGATGTCAGCAGTGTTCGTCTCTTGTAGCGCATCAGGTTGCGAAGGGCCATCTTGAAAATGCGAATCATTTTGATCACTCCTTTCCGCTTCCTTGGAGTACTTTAGAGTCAATAAGGCGGCCGTCCTCAAGTGTGTGAATGATTTCCGCTTCTTCCATAATTCCAATGTCATGAGTGGAGAAAATGAATGTGGTATGGAATTTATCCCGCATCTCCTTCATAAGGCGGATAACATTTAATGCGGTTTTGCGGTCAAGGTTTGCCGTGGGTTCGTCTGCCAGTACCAGTTTAGGGCGTGTCACCAGGGCGCGGGCTATGGCTACCCTCTGCCTCTGTCCTCCTGAAAGCTGGTCGGGTCGTTTATCTGTCTGATCGGACATGCCCACAGCCTCAAGTACTTCCATTACCTGCGCCTTGCGGTTTGAGATGGCTCTGTCTTTGATCATGACAAGAGGGTATTCAATGTTTTCGTATGTGGTCAGAACAGGAAAAAGATTAAATGTCTGAAAAATAAATCCAAAGACCGACCCTCGGAAATCAGCGCTTTCCTTGCGGTTCAGATCACTGACATCTGTTCCGTCTACGATAATTTTTCCCTTTGAAGGCCTGTCCAGACATCCGATTATATTAAGCAAGGTGGTTTTACCGCTTCCCGAAGGTCCTACAAAAGAAACAAAGGCCGCTTCCTCAATTGAAAGCGTTACATCCTTGAGCGCCTGTATATGAACCTCGCCCATCAGGTAGTCTTTGGATATATTTCTGATATCAACCAGGCCCACCATATCCCCCCTTGCTGTGACTTGATCTGAATTTTTAAGTGTCTTGAGGGATTATACTTGGGTGAAGAGGAAGGAATCAAGCCCCAGTTGAATTTTTTTTGAAAAAGCAGCATCCTTTGTTATTTCAGAATTGAAGTAATCTACATCGCGGAATAAGAAATTTCACGCAATTTCCTGAAATATCAAAAGGCGGGCTGCTGTTTGATTTTTGTTTTACGGTCTTTTCAGGGTACCGCTTTTGCGATCCTCCAATGCCGTTTTTCTGGCAATGAAATATTTCTTTTTACCTGTCGGGGTAATGGGAATTTCCTCAGTAAACTTTATGTAACGGGGTCTCTTAAATTTTGAAAGCCCGGGATTTTCAGTGAGAAACTTGAAGAGTTCTTTTGAGGAAAGGCCCTCGTTTGATTTAACGATATAGGCGGCAAGTGCCTCGCCCCTTATCTTATCGGGTATTCCGACGACAATAGAGTCTTCGACATCCGGATGCTCATTGATTATCGCCTCTATCTGCGCGGGGTGTATGTTTTCTCCTTCGCAGATAATCATGTCGTCTCTCCGTCCGCAAATGGTGATAAAGCCTTCTTTATCCCATGTGGCAATGTCTTTCGTGTAATACCAGCCGTTATAGTAATTTTTATCATCCTCAGGTTTGTTATGGTACCTGTAGGGCGCCTTGAGCGTCTGGATTATCACCTCTCCCTCTTCCCTGCCGTCAGCCTCTACCAGTTCATGCGGCTCTGCATGCTCCTTGTAGTCATAGATCTTCACCACCCTTACGAGATCGTCCGTGCAGGCCCTTCCGGCTGTCCCGGCTTTTTCCGGTAGTTCATAAGGCCTTAAAAAACTATTCCAGAATGTTTCGGTGGTGCCGTAGCCATTAAATATATTGCGTGTAAGCAGCTTTTGATATTTTAGACAGGCCTCCTTGCTGAGAGGTGCGCCCATCGTAGTGATTCCTTTCAGACTGCTCAGATCACGTGGATTCCTTAGCTGGGCGGCAGCGAGCATTTCAAGATTCGCAGGTGCCCCTACCAGAAAGGTTAATTTGTAGTTTTCTACGTAATCAAGAACCAGACGGGGGTTGAATGTCTTTAATGCGAATATCTCCGCACCAGCATGCAGGGTGGGGCATGGCCCCCCGCTGTGAAGGCCTCCTGCATGAAACCATGGCGACATGTTCATCGTCTTGTCAAGGGGGCTCAGGGGGAAGTGCATAAGCACGTCGTAGCTCCTTATCAGGTTGTTTATGCTGTTAAACGGTACCCCTTTTGGATTGCCTGTGGTTCCCGATGTGTATAGCCTGACCGTTTCATCGAAAGGTGATATGTCTTCAGGGAAGATGTCGTCTACAGGCATTCCACCGACGTATTGGGCGTAGCTTATGGAACCCTTGAAAGGATTTCCCTTTCCCACCATGATGATTTTTTCCGGTTTATGATTCGATGTCAGTATCGCCTTTTCGACGGTTTCTTTAACCTCTGAGTCGTAGAAAAAAATCTTGGGCCTGCTGTCTTCAATGTGAAGGGCAATTTCTCCTTCCGCCAGTTTGAAGTTAATCGGAGAAAAAATTATTCCCCCCTTTTGGAGGCCGATCCAGCAGAAAACGTATTCGGCTGTGTTAAACAAAGAACCCATGGCGACGTCACCCTTTTTGAGTCCCTGTTGCCTAACTGCATGGGCAAGCCTGTTGCATTCCTTGTTCAGCTCATCATAGGTCCAACCGGTTTTTTCGGTTGTACAGGTAAGTGCATTCCTAAAAGGATTCCGTTCCACGTTTCTCATAAAACTCTGCAGATAGACGAAGTCGTTGGTAAATCTTTTTTCGAATTCACTCATGATCCGGTCGCTCCTTGTCAAAAAATAATTTTTGAATTGTTACCGTTAACCTTATGAAAACAATTAATCCCTCGAATTTTTGATCCATTGAAATCTTTTCACAAACAAGTTGGAGAAGAGTCGTTTTCTTTTACTCGAATTTTTTGAATATCAAGGAGGCATTATTGCCTCCGAAACCGAATGAATTTGACAGGACGCATTCTACGTCCATTTTTCTGGCGGAATTAGGCACGTAATCCAGATCACACTGAGGATCAGGGGTGTCATAATTGATCGTCGCAGGGATGATTGCATCACGAATTGAAAGGATTGAAAAAATAGATTCAACCGCACCTGTTGCCCCTATCATATGTCCGGTCATCGATTTATTGGAGGTAACCGGAATTCGCCTGCTGCCTTTACCAAACACTCGACCGATAGCCTTTGTTTCAGATATATCGTTCAGCTCTGTGGAAGTGCCATGGGCATTTATGCAGTCTATTTGACAAGGTGAAAGGCCTGCGTCAGACAGGGCGTTAATCATGCTTTTTGCCGGTCCATCCGCTTCAGGATCCGGACCGGTTACATGAAAGGCATCACAAGAGGAGCCATAACCTATTATTTCGGCATATATCCCTGCGTTCCTCTTGATTGCGGAATCAAGATCTTCAAGAATAAGTATGCCGGAGCCCTCTGCCGGCACGAAACCGTCACGGTTTTTGTCGAAGGGTCGTGAGGCCTTCTCAGGCTCGTCATTGCGCTTTGAAGTGGCTTTCATGGAATCATAACCCAGGAACATAATCCTCGTTATCGCTGCCTCGCTCCCTCCTACAACCGCTCTGTCGCATTCGCCTCTCTGTAGGAGCCTGAAACCTTGTCCGATCGCATGAGCGCCGGAAGCGCAGGCGGCATTTATGGCGAAATTGGGACCTTTAGCGGAAATGCAGATCGCAACAAGGCCGGAGATCATGCTGGGTAGCGTTCCCGGAACCAGGTAGGACGAGATCCTGCTGTTTTTTGATGCATTTATTTTGTTGATGTTTTTTTCTAACAGAGCAATGCCGCCAAGTGAATTGCCGATTACAACAGCGGTCTTGTCGGAAGCCTCTCCTGAAAGAACGATTCCTGAATCTTTAACTGCCATGATGCTGGAAGCCACGGCGAGGTTTATTGATCTGTCGAAACGCTTTTCAAATCGCCGGTCCATAAAATCGCCCGGATTGAAATCTTTTATCTGCCCTGCAATTTTGGTGCGCATATTTGTAGTATCAAAGTCATTGATCTTGGTTATTCCGGAGCGGCCTTCAAGAAGAAAATGCCAGCTTTCTTCAACGCCTATGGCCAGAGGCGTAATGGCACCTAGTCCGGTTACTACTACGCGCGTCTTTTTTTTTGAGCGTTCGATTCTCATTTTCGACTCCCAATACAGGAATAGAATTACCACTTGAAACACGCAAATAATAAATCTAAACATTAACTGAACATTATTAATTCAGGTAAATGTTAGGCCAGTGTCATATATGAAATAGCAACGCGTAGTGTTAATGTCATATGAAATAAGACAAGTCAAGAGCTTGAACGGTCATTTTGTCGCTGTTACCTCTACAAATAAAAGATCTAATGCCTACAGTTAGTTCAATGTTTGGAAAAATTGCATGCAGTTTTTCCCCCCCTGGTGTCGTTTCAACAACAAAGAAACTGATCTACCAGGAAGGAGTGAAACAAAGGCATATAGGCCGCGCACATTGTTGCAGCTTTTCGGCACCTGTCAAAGGTATCAAAAAAATTTCAAGCGAGTGCTTATTTTGACTAAATTGGACGGTTGGATTTGGAAACTGGGCCGCGGTTGACTAAAAAATGATTTGATCTTAAAATTAACGGCAGAATATAAAGAGATCCGTTATGGATGAAAAGGAATACAGAAAAAGATATATTAAGCTTAGGTTACTTAAGAGCATACAGGATCATTTGAAAAATGACAGTGAGGAATCCATGCTCTATCCGGTAAAGGTCCCCAATGATATGCTTTTTCAACTGCTGCGGTCAAAGGGGCCCGATAGCGTGGATAAACTTATGCAAGGTATTTTCAGAAGGGGCCTTTCGCAATGGTGTGAAGACCTTTACAAAAATGAATTCAGAACCGAAAAAAATCTGGAGGCATTTATAAAGCTGGTAAAGGAGAGAAACAAAGAAAGCCGATAATCTGATATGCCCGCCCAAAGAAAGAATTTCCTTAAATCTTCATGAGGTTTTGAATTAATTTCCCTTGGATGCCAGATAGATCTTGACGTGGGGAAAATTTATTTTATAGTAGTCTGACAACAGACATCAAAGAGGGGGATCGCTTTTTCCCGTGCCATGAAAAACTTTAAATCGATAAAAAAACCGATTCTTTCCAAGGAAGTTGAGAAACAGCTTCGAAAGTCCATAAACGCAGGCGCATTCAAGCCTGGCGATAAGTTGCCTTCTGAACGAGAGCTGGTTGATCAATTTCAGGTAAGTCGAGTAACTATAAGAGACGCCTTGAAAAATCTTCAAAGCTTCGGGCTTATATCAATAAGAAGGGGGCTTCATGCCGGTGCTTATGTATCGGAGCCTACCCCTCAGCCTATTACCCAGAGTTTTGAAAATCTTATCCAGATGGGAAAAGTAAATTTCGCCAATCTTATTGAGACACGACTCTACTTTGAACCAAACCTTTCAAGAAGTGCAGCTCTTCTACATACACGGGAGGATATCGAAAACCTTTGCCGTCTTCTTGACAGGGCAGAGGAAAAACTTTCCAAATCACGGAAAGAGGCCCGCCTGATAAACGTCCGCTTTCATTGTGAAGTGGCGAAGATTACCCGTAACTATGTAAATCTTTTTATTTGTGACTCGATAACCCAGGTATTCAGCGCCCTTATCATAGAGATGACACAGAAAAGGCTTGATAAAGAGGCGATAAGAAAGCTTATCTCCGAACACCGGGAGATAAAAAATGCCATTGCGTCAGGAGATCCCTTAACGGCATTTGAGATGACAAAAAAACACCTCCTTGAGACATACTACACCTATTCCAAGATAATGCCCGAAGGTTATGACGAGAAAACCGACAGGCACATTAAATCCATTGCAGGCTTGTGAAAGTATCTGCCGGATTACTGCTCGTTTTAGGGGAAAGGAACCATCATTTCAGCCTTCTCCTTTCGTTCCAACTAAGTCGGAGGCGAACCTTATTACTTTCAGTCCTTGGTCTTTTATTGCAGAAGGGAGAAAACAAATGCCCTCCAACATTATCATGGATATGACATGGGAAGAATTCCGCGACAGGGTGGGACCGGACTCAGTGGTTGTGATCCCCATGGGATCGGTGGAGCTTGAGGGTCTTCATCTGCCCCTTGGAACCGACACTATTGTCGCGGAGGGGGTAGCGCAGCAGTTGACGGATGAAGAGGGAATTCTTCTGGCACCTACTATTAATGTGGGGTATTCCAAGTGGTTCAAACCTTTCCCAGGCACCATTTCTTTTGAGCACGATACACTGACCAGGCTGCTTCTCGATTGTTGCCGTTGCCTTTTTGACCACGGAATCAGGCGGTTTGTCTTTTTGAATGCGCACAAGGGAAACAATGCCTGCGTGGAAGATATCGCAAGAAGCATGATAGCTGAAAAGCAGATAAAAATCGGCATGCTCAGTGTCTGGAAGCTCACAAATGACCTGATCCAGGGAAAAGGGTTGATAGATGAGGGAAAGTTTACCCATGCCGGGGAGATCATGACCTCTGTTGTAATGGCTCTCAGACCCGACACGGTCAGGACCGAAAAGGTGAGGGCCGACGGTGCGAAATCGCCTGATGGAAGTCTTTTTAAGATCAGAAATTCACTGGGCGACACAGATTTTATGGGTTCTGTACAGACGGTTTTCCGGGATATACGTCAGGTAACCGACACCGGTACTCTCGGGAATCCTCAATCGGCATCTGCTGAAAAGGGAAGAAAATTGCTTGAGATGATAGTCTCATATTCGAAGGCCTATCTGCAGGAGTTCAGAAAACTGGAGTAAGCAAGGGGTCAATTATGTCTGAGAAAAAAGGCAGTGAAAAAGGTATTGAACAGGGACTTGTTGAAAATATCTATTCGACCGGCTTTGATGATCTTGAAAAGAATGTGGTGGATTACTGTAAACGGTTGATCATCGATTCACTCGGTGTCACATTTCCAGGGATAAATGCCCCCGGTTGCAGAAATGTTATAGATATTGTGACTCTGTGGGGATGCAATTCAGGTTCTTCTCTTCTTATACTTGGGGAAAAAGTCCCTCCACCGATGGCTGCCCTTGCAAACAGCACAATGATGCACGCGGTTGATTTTGATGACACCCTGGATGAGACCGCCCTTCACACCTTCGTTAGTGTGCTTCCGGCCTCGCTTTCAATTTCCGAGGCAATAGGGGGTGTTGATGGCAAGAGGCTGCTTACAGCGATTGTACTGGGAGTGGATGTTATCTGCAGGGTGAGCCTTGCGATTCGCAGGCCTCTTTCCTGGATACGTTCTTCTACCTGTGGATCCTTCGGGGCTGCAACGGCTGCCGGAAAACTCATGAATCTTGACAGAAATGGTCTTACCAACGTGCTTGGGATAGTCTACAGTCAGACATCGGGAAACTGTCAGGGACTGCTGGAGGGGAGACTTATCAAGAGGATGCAGCCGGGTTTTGCTTCCCAGGCGGGCGTAATGTCGGCCTTTCTGGCAAAGGGGGGCATTACAGGCAGTCATGACTTCCTCGAAGGCCCCTATGGCTACTATAATCTCTATGAACATGGTAAATATGATTACATGCCGGTGATTGAAAGACTGGGCGAGCATTTCGGTATAAGCGATTTGAGCATAAAACCTTATCCCTGCTGTAGAATGACCCATTCATCCATTGACGCGGCCCTCAAACTGAGAGAATTCGTAAAGGAGAAAGAAGAAAAAATAGATTCCGTCAATGTCAGTGCCTCCAAAATGGTAACTGAGATGGTTGGAAAACCTTTTGTCATGGGTACCGATCCGCAGGTAGACGCCCAGTTCAGCATCCCCTATACGGTGAGCTCCGCACTTTTGAGAGGTGACGTTTTCCTGGGAGATTTTGAGAAAGAGGCCATAATGGACAACAAGGCTCGCTCTCTTGCTGAAAAGGTATTTGTGAGGGAAGACAGTTCCCTGCCTGCCAAAGACATACTTCATGTGAACATGGAAGTCAGTATGAAGGATGGAACAAAATTTGATGCCAGAATCAAGGCGCCTCTTGGAAATCCCCTTAATCCTTTATCTATGGATCAGTGCCGGGAAAAGTTCAGAAAGTGTCTTGAATACAGCGGCATAAAGATCGGAAGTGATAGGGTCAACCAACTCCTGGATATGATTGATAATCTGGAAAAGGTAAAGGATGTAGGTATTATCACGGAGTTAATGAAACAGTGAGGGCTATTTCAATGGGATTTGATTTAAAAAAGGTTGTTAGGGATCTGAAGAAAAAGTTCGGAGATGAAAATGTATTCTCCGATAAACCTACTTCGATTGTGTATGCAAAGGATGTTATGCCCTATGATGTGGAAGATCATAACATTCCATATGCGGTAGTCAGGCCTGGCGATTCCAAGGATGTTTCTGCTCTTCTAAGATATGCAAACGAAATGGAAATCCCGGTTCATATTCATGGTTCAGGCACTTCTCTGGTAGGGCTTACCAGGCCCAAGACCAACTGCCTGATTCTGGATACTGCAAGGATGAATTCTATCGAAGTCTTTCCAGAAAGGGGATATTTTGAGGCGGGCCCGGGTATACATCTTGCCAAGGCCAGAAAGATCCTGGCACCTTTTAATGCAATGCTACCGGTGTTTCCTGGAAGTGAACTGGTTGCGACTCTTGGGGGGGCTGTAGCCGTAAACACGAGTGCCCATGCAGTTGATTCCGCACTCGGAAAACCGGGCGACTTCGTGCTGGGCCTAGAGGCTGTGATGCCTACAGGGGAAATACTCAATACAGGCACGGAATCGGTAAGGAGGCCCGCTGGAATAGAAGCGACCAAGTTTCTGGTTGGCTCCGAAGGGTTGCTTTGCGTTCTTACCTCTATCAGGATGAGGCTTGTGCCGATGCCTTTTTTCGAAAATATCGTCGCCTATTACAGCAGCACCGAAGATATCCTGGATACCGTGATGGAGATGTACAGACGGGGGATTTCTCCCCCGCTTTTTTATGAATATCTGGATGAAAAGGCGGCCAAGATAGGTTTTGAAGCGGTCGGTCTGGAAGAACCGGAAGGCGCGGTTGCCATGATGAGTGTTCATGCCGCTACTGAAAAGGGGTGTGAGGACAAGGCGAGTAATTTCCTGGAATTTCTTAAGACCGGCAACCCTGTTGAGGCAAAACTGGTAAGAGACAAGGCTGAATGGGACAAGATTTGGGCCAGCAGGGCTGAGGCTGGCAACTACATCTACAGACTGGGCACCACGTTCGGAAGCGAGATCACTCCAAGGGTGGATCTTCTGAAAGAGGCATTCACAGAGGCAAAGGAGATAATTGCAGGTGTAAACAGCCTCAAGGACCCTCAGTTTTATTCTTTTGGCCACATAGGAGCCCCTACCATACATGCATACGCATTTTATCCCACAAAAGAGATAGACGATGAAACCAAAAAGGAGCTTGTGAAGGAGGTAAGGGAAAAGACTGAAGATCTTAACCGCAGGCTTGGAGGTTGCGGGGGGGAATGGGGACTTACCGCTCAGAGGGCATCGTTTCTGAAGAAAAAATATGGCAGCGATTACTATAATTTTCTAAAGGCCCTCAAAAGGTCGGTGGATCCGAAGAACATACTTAACAGGGGCAACCTGGAGGGCTGGGTTTGAAAGAAGAGACCGCATTGAAACAGATTATCCTGCGGGAGATCGCCAAGTGCAGGACCTGTAGATTCTGCGTTGATGTATGTCCGACCTATCAGGTATCAAACGGAGTTGAAACATTTTCCGCCTATGGAAGACTGCAAACCCTGAAATACCTTCTGACCGGAATGCTGAGCCTGGACGATGCCCTTGTTTATTCATTATACAGCTGCCTTGAATGCAGGAGATGTGAAAGGGTTTGCAAGAGCAAGGGACAGGATATAGAGATATGCAAGATAATGGAAATGGGCAGAAATCTTATAACCGGAAAACTCACTTATTAGGAAAAAATGGAAAGATCAAAGAACCTGATTTCTCAAAGCCTCGAGTCTCTCAAAAACAATATGAAACGAAGCGGTGATCCCCTGGGGTTCAAAAGGCCGTACTGGACAGACTGGACTGAAGGCCTTTCGGTCCCGAAAGAGGGGAAGACCCAGTTTCTGACAGCAAGGATGTATCAGATGCTTCCCTTTGTCATCAAGACAACAGAGATGGCCTATATGGCCCGTCCTTTTCTTTCAAGAAAGGGCCTGGGAAAGGTGATGGACAAGGGTAACCGTTTCCTGGGAGAGAGGGTGATCCGGTATATGGCACGTGATTGCGATGACATGAGGAAAAGAGGTGTAAATGTACTGAGGGGGATCTACCTTACCCTGCGTTCCGCGGGAGTGAATCCGGGCTATCTCTATGAATCAGAGCCCTACAGCGGAATACTTCTGCATGACTTGGGCCTGGAAGAGGCATGCGTGCCGCATATGAAAAAACTCGATGATCTTTTCAAGTCCAGGGGTGTGGAAGAGCTCATAACGGTTGATCCTCATACCACCCGGATGTTCAAGGAGGTATTCCCCCGATACATAGATTCCTTTCAGGTGAAAGTTCGTCATTACCTTGAGGTCCTTGCAGAGAAGGCTGAACAGATGGTCTTTGACAAAAAAAAGGAACTGCCACAAAAAATGGTGATACATGACTCATGCGTTATGACCAGGACCCTCGGTATTTTTGAACAGGCAAGGGTAATTGCCGATAAGGCGGATATCACTCTTATAGAACCTGAAAATACGGGATTCGATACCGCCTGCTGCGGAGGACCTGTCGAATACGCCTTCCCGGAAATAAGCAAGGACATATCTGGAAGACGGGTAGCGGAGCTTGCCCCGATCTGCAGGGACATACTGGTCATGTGCCCTATATGCCTCATTAATCTGGCAAAACATGAACTCGCCGAATCAGTCAGAGTATGGGATATGGGTGAAATCCTGAACGGATTTTTTGATCCCCTATAGGTAAAAGTAAGTTTTAAAGCAACTTGAGTATAAGTAATGAACCGACTCATAAGCGGTTTAATATGCGAATTCTCTCTCATGATCCCAATAGTCATGTATCTCTCATGAAAAGATGGTAGATACTGCAGGAGTATACGGATAGAATATAGATATGCGAACTGTTAGTGCTGAGGAAATAGTCGATATCATAGGTCCTAATGCTAAGATAGGTCTGGGTAACGCATGTGCTGAGCCCCAAACACTTATTGAAAGCATCCTTGATAAGAGGGCGTGCTTCAAGCAGCTTGAGATATACGGAATGATTCACTACTGGACAAAGCGCCTGGAGGAATCGAATCAGGGTTGCAGGATAAAACTTAGACTTTTCATGCTTGATAAGTACAGTTCTGCCGGAGTCAAAAAGGGGTATGCAGATTACATCCCGTGCCGTTACTCAAAGATCCCGTCTCTTTTTCTCGAGGGGACAATAAAACTAGATGCAGCCCTTATCTCCGTATCGCCGCCTGACCGTAGAGGTCGATGCAGCTTCGGGGTGTCAAATGATTTTACTCAGGCCATGGCCAAAACCGCTGAAAAGACAATCGCGGAGGTCAACCCCAGGATGCCGGTCGTCGGGGGAGACTCATGGATAGACATCAGTGATATAGATTATATGGTTGAAAGCGATCGCCAGCTTCCACAGGTGCCTGCCCCCGAGTTGGGCGATATTGACAGAAAGATCGGGGGATATGTAAGCGAACTGGTGGAAGACCGCGCGACCGTGCAGGTAGGGATAGGGCGTTTGAGCGAAGCAGCGCTTGCCTCCCTGTCAGGCAAGAAAGGGCTCGGCGTGCATTCAGGCCTGTTGCCTGAGGGAATTGTCGATCTTGTAGAAAATGGGGCTATAGATAACAGCTGGAAGGGTCTCAAAGAGGGCAGGATAGTAACAACTACCATAATCGGAACAGATAGGCTTTATGATTTTGTTAATAACAACAAGGAAGTTGAGTCATATCCCTCCAACTACACCCACAATGAGATGACGATAGCAAGGGTCAACAGGCTTCATTCCATAAACAGTGCGGTGCAGGTTGATTTCACAGGGCAGATAAACGCCGAGACTATCGGCGGAGCTCAGGTGAGCGGAGTAGGGGGGCAGAGCGATTTTGTATGTGGTGCAGCGCTTTCAAAAGGGGGGAAATCGATAGTATTAATCACCTCTACTGCAAAAAGAGGTGAAGAGTCGCGGATCGTTCCCTTCCTTGATGGTGGTTCCGCGGTTACCAGCCTGAGACACGATATCGACTATGTGATAAGTGAATACGGTATAGCTGAACTGAGAGGTAAAACCATGCGTGAGCGTGCCGGAGCGCTGATTGCTATTGCCCATCCCGATTTCCAAGAACGGCTCGAGAAAGACAAACACAGCCTCTTTTCATCCTGCTTTTGAAATACTGCTTTCCCCGCTTTTATCATGAAACGGCTTGAATGATTTTTGTTGACAAAAAAATATTATATGATTAAAAATATGATCAAATATCTGATTAAAAAAGCTTCAGAAGTTAAGATTTAAATTTCGCCGGGTCTTGAGAAGATTAAGCTTTTATGGGTTTTCTTTTCATTCATCCCAACCTTGTTGGCTTACCGCGATAACTATTTAATATGACAAAAATAAAGAATAATAATGCAGCATCTGGAAGAAAAAAGGGGAAGACGGTTGAAGATGTTTTCAATGAGATAAAGTTGATGCTTTATTACAACAATATTGTACCAGGGCAAAAACTTATTTATCAGGACCTTGCGCTTCAACTTAATACGAGTACCACACCTGTAATACAGGCCCTGAAAGGATTAAGACAATCAAACCTTGTCCGGTATATCCCGAACAGGGGGTATTTTGTCGCTGAAATAACAGACACTGAGGCTAATGAACTTTTCGAGGCACGTGAGGCACTTGAATTATATGTGGTTCCGCAAATAATAGGAAATCTTACTGAGAGGGAAATCAAGGCTCTTTGGTCTGCCTATAGGGAATATAGAAAGACTGGTATACCCAAGAACAGAAAAAAGAGAATGCAGAGTGATACGGACTTCCACCTTCGCATTGTCAAGTGTGGCGGGAACAAGGTAATCAGCGACATCCTGGCGGGTGTTTATGAGCAACTATACATCAAATACAGGCCGGAATATCTTAACGAAGAGAGAATGGCAGAGGCCGAATTGGAACATGCGGCCGTATTGACGGCAATGGAAGCAAGAGACACTAATAAGGTGAGGAAAATATTGAAAAAGCATATCAGGCATGGAAAGAAACATATCCTTCAAAATTTAAAGCCATATCATTACAACCTGTAAGCCGGAATTAGGTGTGTGCATAAGTGGAGAAAAAAAGTTTCTAATCGTTCGCTGCTATTGGAGGTAGTTGATGGATTTTGAGCTTAATGAGGTCCAGAAGCTTATGTCTGAAACCGCAGAAAGGTTCGGAGGTAAAGATGTCAGGCCATGGCTTGAACAGGGAGGGGACCTAAGGGCTATGGTCAGGAAAATGGGCGAGGTGGGCCTTTTCGGTTGCGCTTTCCCGGAGTTGTACGGAGGAAGCAGGGCCGGGTTTGTGGCCCATTCAGTGGTATGCGAAAAGATATCAACTGTTGACTCCGGTCTCAGGTCGCTTTTCAATCTTCAAGGTATGACCGTCCCTTACACGATCATGGAGTGGGGGGGGGAAGAGGTAAGGGATAAATATGTAAGCTCTCTTGTCACGGGTGAAAAGATAGGATGCACCTGCTTTTCGGAGGCCAATGCCGGTTCGGATCTTGCGGCCATGGAAACAAAAATAGAGGACAAGGGTGATCACTACCTGATAAACGGGAGCAAGACATGGATATCTAACGGCACCATCGCAGATTATGCCGTTGTCTACGGAACCTTTGACCGTTCTCTAAAGTCAAAGGGCATATGCAGCGTAGTTGTAGAGACGAACCAGCAGGGATGGCAGGCAAAGGAGATAGATAAACTGGGAGACAAAAATTCTCCTATCGCCGAAATATTTCTTGACGATGTGAAGGCACCCAAGGAAAACCTGCTGGGAGAATGGGGAGGCGGATTCAAGGTGGCGATGACAGCGCTTGATCGCGGAAGGATAAGCGTTGCAAGCGGTGCTCTCGGCGTTGCACAGGCGTGTTTTGACGCCTCAGTCAGATATGCTAATGAGAGAGAACAGTTCGGAAAACCGATAGGGAAATTCCAGATGGTCAAGGCCCTGATAGCGGAAATGGCAGCTAACATAGAGGCGGCCCGGTTTCTGATAAGAAGAGCGGCATGGCGAAATGACAATGACCTTCCATTTTCAAGAGAAATTGCAATAGCCAAGTATTTCGCGGGCGAGACCGCAGTAAAATGTGCCGGCCAGGCAATGGAGATTCACGGCGGAATGGGTTACTCCCTTGAGATGCCTGTCGAGAAATACTACAGGGATTCAAAACTCTATCAGGTAGGTGAAGGCACGGTCAATATAATGCGCCTTATTATCGCGGACGACGCGTTGGGGTACAAAAAGGCAAACAGACCCAGACTCAAGGTACCAAGCCAGTTTTGGGACATGGAATAGGGGTCGGCGGTTTGAAATAAGACGGACAGTCACACTACCTTTAGTTAATGAGGACAGGAGAAAAATATGCCGGGCCCATTAGATGGAATTAGAGTCCTTGATCTTTCCAGAATTGTGGTAGGTCCTTATTGTACAATGATTCTGGGAGACATGGGTGCTGATGTAATCAAGGTGGAGCTGCCTGAGATCGGGGATGAAACAAGGATGTGGGGTCCTCCGTTCGCGGGAGGAGAGAGTGCCTACTTCATCTCGCTTAACAGGAACAAAAGAAGCCTGACTCTTAATATCAAAAAGGAGCATGGCAGGGAAATCCTCAGGAAGCTCTTGGCTCAATCAGACGTGCTTGTTGAAAATTACAGAATGGGCACTCTTGATAAAATGGGATTCGGGTACGATGAGGTGGGCACGATTAATCCCGGAATCATTTACTGCAGTATAACTGGTTATGGAAGATCGGGTCCGCTCAGCGGAGAGGCTGGTGTGGATATAGTAGTTGCGGCGGAGGCGGGGCTTATAGGCATAACAGGGCCGAAGGATGGAGCGCCCGCCAAGGTGGGTGTCGCGATTACGGATATCCTGACAGCGCTGTTTGCGCAGGGTGCCATATCAAACGCGCTATACCACAGGGAGAAGACGGGAAAGGGTCAGAGAGTCGACCTTTCTCTTTTCGAGTCGCAGGTGGCCACCCTTTTCAACATGTCCTCAAATTATCTCATCTCAGGACAGATTCCAAAAAGATGGGGGCTTTCCCACGCAAGCATAGTGCCCTACCGGGGCTTCAAGACAAAAGATCAGGAGTATATGCTCGTTGCAGTGACAAGTGAGAAGATGTGGGAAAAATTTTGCGATGTTATTAAAAGAAAAGACCTTTTTGATGACCCAAGGTATGACGTAAACGAGAAAAGGGTTATAAACCGAGAAGAGTTGATCCCGTTGCTTGAAAAGATCCTTGCCGAGAAGACCTCGGACGAATGGGTGCATAAGTTCAAGGAAGTGGGTATCCCGTGCGGCAGGGTCAATACCATGGACAAGGTTTTCAGCCATCCTCAGATCGGGCCGAGAGAAATGGTGGTCGAGATAGATCATCCCACGGCCGGTAAGATCAAGGTGGTCGGAATTCCGGTGAAATATTCGGAAACCAGAGGGTCCATTCGGCTTCCCCCTCCGCTTCTTGGTCAGCATACCGATGAGGTGCTTTCCGGCCTCCTAGGCTACTCTCAAGAGGAGATAAACGCCCTTAGACAGAAGAAGGTATTGTAGGAAAAGGCGGGTCAGATATGAATGAAGATCTTGAAAGGCTTATCAAGGAACTGAGGGAAAAAAAGACTGCCGCCGCCGCAGGGGGTGGCGAGATGTATGTTGATAAACAGCATAAGGCGGGAAGATATACAGCCCGTGAGAGAATCGCGCATCTCCTTGATCCAGGCAGTTTCGTGGAAATGAACATGCTTGCCGCATGTGACGAAGACAGCAAAAAAGGGCTTTACGGGGATGGCGTGGTTGTGGGGTACGGGAAAATCGACGGACGTAAGGTTTGCGTCTATTCCCAGGATTACACGGTCAAGGCGGGGACTACAGGTCCCCTTCACAGAAGTAAGATTACCGGCATCATCGACATGGCCATAAAGACGGGGTCGCCTGTTATCGGTCTGTGGGATTCTGCGGGAGGGCGCCTTGATGTGGAAAACAGACCGCTGCCCCTGTGCTGTTCTTCTATCTTTTTCAGGTGTACTCTAGCCTCCGGTCTGGTGCCTCAGATCTCTGCGATACTTGGTCCGGGAGCCGGTAATGCGGGGTATGCGGCCGCCCTGACCGACTTCATTTTCATGGTGGATAAGCGCAGCTATACCTTTGCGACCGGTCCTGTCGGGGTAAAAGAGGTGTTAGGCGAAGAAATCAGCATGGAAGATCTGGGTGGCGCAAAGGTTCACTGTCAGACATCAGGTCTGGCAGACGGCAGGTTTACCACTGAAGATGAGTGTTTCGTGCAAATAAGGGAGTTCCTCTCCTACCTGCCTTCGAACAGGAAAAAAGCCGCTCCCAGAGGGCCTGCCGATGAAATCGTTGAGATGCCGGATGATAAGATAGGGGACCTGGTTCCCACCAATTTGCGTAAAAGCTATGACATGAAGCGGATTATCGCCCGGCTTGTGGATAGAGAAAAGTTTTTTGAAGTAAAGCCTGAATTTGCAAGAAACATTATTACAGGTTTCGGACGCCTCAAAGGACGCTCGGTCGGCGTCGTCGCCAACCAGACCCTCTTCATGGCAGGTTCACTCACGGTAGATTCCTCGGACAAAGAGGCGCGTTTCATAAGATTCTGTGACGCGTTCAATATCCCTTTAATATTTCTTGTGGATACCACCGGGTTTCTTCCAGGTTCACAACAGGAACATGCGGGAATATTGAGACATGGAGCCAAGGTACTGTATGCAATAAGTGAATCCGTAGTGCCCAAGATTGCTGTCCTGATCAGAAAGGCCTATGGCGGTGCAAAGCCTGCCATGGGAATAGACAAGGATATCGGTATCGACCATATATATGCCTGGCCCACGGGTGAATCGGCCATAATGGGAGCCGAGGGTGTTGCAAATGTTATATACGGCAAGGAGATCGCCGGAGCCGAGAACCCTGAAAAACTCAGGGAACAGAAGGTAGAAGAATTGAGGAAAGCTGCCAACCCCTATCCAATGGTCTACGGTGGGCTTGTGGACGATATCATCGAACCGGCTGAGACAAGGCGGAGATTAATCGAGACCCTTGAAGCTCTGGCTGAGAAGGAAGAGATCAGACCTCCCAAGCGGCATGGCAACATTCCGCTTTGATTAAATCCGAGAGCTGATTGATTGTTTAAATAACCAGCAAGTTCAAGGAGGCAGATCATGAAACAGGATCAATCTTTCCCGATAGCAGGTTTTCAATATCAACTCATATTAAAACATCTCCTGATCCATGCGGCCAAAATGAGACCCGAGGGAGAAATAGTCTACAAAGATGTTGTAAGAGAAAATTACGAGCAACTCTACGAAAGGTGCCAGCGCTTTTCAAACGCCCTGAGCGGCCTGGGCGCAAAAAAGGGATCAAAGGTCATATGCTTTGAATGGAACACTCACCGCTTTCTTGAGGCATATTTTGCGGTTCCATGCATGGGCGCGATGATTCATATGGGAAACCCCCTTCTTACCCCTGAACAGATGGTCTATCTCATAAACCGGGTGGAAGATGACATTCTTGTATTTAATAAGGACTTTCTTCCTACGATAGAGGCTATTCACCACAGGTTGAAGACTGTAAAGCATTATATAATTTTGAGCGATGACGGGGAGATACCAGAGACCTCCGTCCAGCCTCTTTATGAATATGAAAAACTGATCGGTTCAGCACCCTCCGTATATGAATATCCGGACCTGGATGAAAATACCGTGGCCTCACTGAGCAATACGACGGGGACTACCGGAGATCCTAAAATATGCTTTTTCACGCACAGACAACATATTATGCATACCCTTATCTGGTCCAATATGCTTCAGGGATTCGAGGGTGAGCGTGGTCTTGATCCACGCCGCGACATGACGATACAGCTCGTACCCATGTTTCACGCTCACGGCTGGGGAGTCCCTTACATGGCTACTTTCCTCGCGTGCAAACAGGTCTATCCAGGGAGGTTCGAGGCAAAGAGTTTTCTTGAAACCCTGAGGAGTGAAAAAAGAGAAGGGCAAAGCGCCTATATAGCATGCGTTGCCACCATGCTCAATATGATCATATCCCATCCGGATATCGAACAGTACAAAGACTCACTCCGGGGGCTTATATATGAAGGCGGCGGCATGAGACTCAACACGATGCTTGCAAAAAGGGCAAAGGACCTGGGGATAGACATATGTTCAGGCTGGGGCATGACGGAGGTCTATACCAAGGTCGGACTTCAGTACCTCAAACCGCATATGTTCGACTGGCCCGAGGAGAAGAAGATTGAGTTTCTGAGCGGAACCGGTATGGCGCCTCCTTTTGTGGAACAGAGGGTAGTCGATGAACAGGGAAAGCATGTGCCGAAAGACGGAAAGACGGTAGGTGAAATCGTTCTCAGGGCCCCTTGGCTTACCATGGGTTACTACGGTGAGCAGGAAAAATCTGAAGAGCTGTGGAGGCATGGATGGATGCATTCCGGAGACATGGCCACTATTGATTCAGAGGAAAGTGTGCTGATCATAGACCGGTCCAAGGATGTCATAAAAAGCGGAGGAGAATGGATCTCGAGCCTTACCCTGGAAAACCTTATAAACATGCACCCCAAGGTCCAGGAAGTGGCTGTGTTCGGAGCACAGTCGGAAAAATGGGGTGAAAGGCCTGTGGTCCTCCTGGTGCCGGGGGAAAAATACAAAGATAACATAACCGAAGAGGAAATGAAGGAGCACCTGTACCAATACGTGGACGAGGGTAAAATTTTAAAATGGTGGATACCTGAACGGTTTGTATTCCTTGACAAGATACCTCGAACGAGCGTCGGAAAGTTCGATAAAAAGGTCATGCGGAAACAGTATGGTGATATACTGGATAAAAACAATGCCGGGACAAAGTTAAGGAAATAGAATTACATATGGAAAAGATCAAAGGGCTTCAAAAGAAAAAAAATGCCATTATCAAAGGGCTTGATCCTGATGCGAAGAAAAGGGCCTTTTACGATAAAGGTATGTTTCCGCCCAGAGAGAGAATTGCCAGACTTCTTGATGAGGGCACGTTCAACGAACTGGATATGCTTGCGACTCATCATTATACGGAATTTGGCATGGACAAGAAAAAAATCCCGGCCGAGGGAGTGATTACCGGATTCGGGGAAATCAACGGAAGAAAGGTGGCTCTTTATGCCCAGGATTTTTCAGCCCTTGGAGGCACCTACGGTGATATGCACGGAAGAAAGATATGCGCAATAATGGACCTGGCGGCAGAGGCCGGTGTTCCCGTAATCGGCATATGCCACTCGGGTGGACTTAGGCTTCATGAAACTCTTGGCCCTATGGAGATGTTCGGGCAACTTTTCAAAAGAAATAGTATATACTCGGGGGTCGTTCCGCAGATATCAATCATCCTCGGAGTCGTGGCAGGCGGCCAGGCCTATTCCCCGGGGCTTACAGACTTTGTACTAATGACTGAGAGAAGTTCTATATACATAGCCGGTCCGGCATTTGTCAAGGCTCAGACCGGTCAGGAGATAAGCGACCGGGAGCTTGGAGGCGGTGCGATGCACGCCGGAACGAGCGGGCTGGTGGACCTCCTCGCCAATGACGAGGAAGAGATCTTTCAAGAGGCACGAAAACTTTTCGAGTTTCTTCCTCTTAACTGCCGGGAGTCGCCCCCAGTCCTGCCATGTGACGACGACCCTGAAAGAAGAGACGAGTCTCTTAACGCTGTCGCACCCGAAGAGTCTTTCAGACCCTTTGACATGCATAAGGTCATAAATCGGGTGCTTGACAGGTCGTCGTTTTTTGAGACAAAACAGTTATTCGCAAAAAATATGATCACAGGTTTCGGCCGTCTTTCCGGACGAACCGTGGGGATCGTTGCAAACCAGCCCGATTGTCTCGGAGGGGTCATTGACATAAAGGCGGCTGAAAAGGCCGCCCGCTTCGTGAGGTTTTGCGATGCATTTAATATCCCGATTGTTACTTTTCAGGACTCCCCCGCCTATCTCATCGGAAAAGATATGGAGGAAGGGGGGATGATATACAAAGGAGCAAAGCTTCTACACGCGTATGCAGAGGCGACCGTTCCCATGATAACCGTGATTATAAGAAAGGCTTATGCAGGTGCATATATTGCCATGGGAAGTCAATACATAGGTGCCGATCTCGTTTATGCATGGCCTGGAGCAGAAATATCAAGCGTGTCTCCCAAGACCGCTGCAAGCATTCTTTTCAGAAATGATATTGAAGATGCTGATGAGGAAAGTATCAGGCAATTGCATAACGATTACTATGAAAATTATGTGAATCCTTTCAAGGCGGCCTCACTTAGACATATAAATGATATAATCGAACCGGCCGATACAAGACCGGTTATAATAAAGGCACTTTGCCTGCTTGAAAACAAAAAACAGATAAGGCCTTACAGAAAACATGGCAATATACCGCTATAATTATCGCCTGGGCCGGGACGATTAATTTCTTAATCTCACATAATGAGTTTGTGACAACTTATTATAATCGTTGTGGTTTGATGCCTTTTAACAGGGATGCCACAAAATTTTATCGCCTTTAGCCCATCGTGATTGGTTTCTATTGGAGGTAGTAGATGGATTTTGAATTTACCGAGGAAATAAAGGCCATTCAAGAAACGGCAAGGATATTCGCCCGCAAAGAAATCCTTCCCAGGGTGTCAAAGGATGAACAGGAGCACCTCTTTCAGCGGGATATTATAAAAAAGATGGCTGAACTGGGATTTTTCGGCTGCCCTATACCTGAAGAATACGGCGGATCAGGCCTCGGATTTCTGGCTCACGCCGTGGTAACCGAGGAAATTTCAAGAGTAAGCGGATCGGTCAGGGCCGCATTCAACATGCAGACAATGGGAACGGCCAGGGAGATATCCCAGTTTGGAACCGTAGATCAAAAGCAAAGATATATCAAAGGACTTGTAAGTGCTGAAAAGCTGGGATGCATCGGTATAACCGAAGCAAACGCAGGTTCCGATGTGGGTGCCATAAAGACAAGCGCTGAGAAAAAGGGGGACAGGTATATCCTGAAAGGATCAAAGAACTGGATTACCTACGCCCAGGTTGCCGATATCGGTATCATATATGCCTACACGGATCCCTCTGTTCGCTATAAAGGAATGTCGGCATTCATCGTTGAACTTGACTCAAAAGGAGTAAGTTCAGGGCCGAGCGCTTCAAAGATGGGCTGGAATTCATGCCCCACCGGGGAACTTTTCTTTGACGACGTGGAGGTGCCGCGTGAAAACCTTCTTGGAGGTGAAGAAGGCAAAGGTTTCGAACATGTAATGTCAAGCCTGAACAATACCAGGCTGACAGCTGCCGCCGGTGCCGTGGGTGTCTGTCAGGGTCTCATAGATGAGACGAAGTTATACGCGACTCAGAGGGAACAGTTCGGCAAAGAGATAGGTGAATTTCAGATGGTGCAGGAGGAACTGGCCCGTATGCTGGTCGAAACAGAAGCGGCGCGGCTGATGGTCTACAAATCCGCTGCCCAGAAAGACAATGGAAACACCGGAAACGTGCTTGAGACGGTGATGGCCAAGTATTACTCCTGTGACGTAGCCTCCAGGGTTGCTGACAGTGCTTTAAGGCTTATGGGGGCATACGGCTATTCAACCGAGTACCCTGTAGAAAGGATGTTCAGAGAGGCAAAACTTTACCAGATCCTGGAAGGATCCGCAAATGTCGGTAAGATGATAATAGCTACCGATGCCTTGGGCTACAGGAGGGCGAACAGGCAGACAGTGTAATGCCAGGAATATTTTGCTTGACTAGGCCATTTAAATATCAATATATTACATGAAAATGCTCATTAAATTCATAGGTTATATGTCTTTTTCGGTTTAATCGCCTGGATTTCCTCTTCTCTTCTCTTTTTTCTGCCTTTAGCTCCTATCAGGCGAAACAAGTAACCCTAACGTCTACACCCTGGTTACAAAGATCGTTAGTGCTGTCTGTCATCAAAACCCCTTGGAATTTGACGAGTGGTCCTGCAGGCATTGGTTTCGGTTTATATGTCGCTCTTGCCTTGGTTGAGGGGGCCCATCAAAATAAATCTGTTTCATTATAAGGGGTAAATTCCAAGACGCTTTTATTTTATCCATAAACATATAGGCTTAAAAAAAGAAGCACTCTTGACATATCCTAATCAGTTATGTAGTGGTATAACAACAGACATTACAAAATGACACAGCGCTTTCATCAAAACCAGCATTAAGACAACGCAAAGGGGGTGGTAAGTCCTCTTAGGAGGTTGGTTTATTTACCTTTCTGTTTCCTTATGCTTCAGCAATAAGACTTCCAGCCGCTTTTAAGAGCGGGAAGAATCTGTTTGCGTATCAGGAAACAGGTCTCAAATCATTCACACCCAAGAAAGGGGGATCATTATGGTAAAGGCATCAAATAAACACACATACGTTACCCTTTTGTTATCCTTAACCATCATTGCGGCTCTTCTTTTCAGCCTCGCTCCTCAAGCAACAGCAGGAAAAGTACATGAATGGAATTTCTCCCTGTGGGGCGGAAAAAGGGCGTGGAGTTCACCCCTTCATGAATGGGCGGCAGATATTGAGAAATTTACCAACGGCGGCTGGAAAATCAAACTCCATTATGGAGGAGTTCTGTCACCTCCCAAAGAAAACTGGGACGGAATAAGGGCTGGAATGTTCGAGGCGGCGGGGATATGCTGCGCCTATCAGCCAGGTAAAAACCCCCTGCATACCGTAAGCGAACTTCCTTTTATCGCACCTACAGAGAATCGGGATATTATACAGATGATGGTGGAGTTGTGGAAGCACCCTGCGCTCAAAAAGGAACTGATGAAATGGAATGCCGTTCCTCTGCTTCCAAGCGCATTGTGCCAGTATCACATCATGGGCAATAAGCCGGTAAGGACCGTAGCGGATTTGAAAGGTTACAGGATCAGAATGGGAGGAGAAATTGCCAAAGTATTGAAGGAGTTTGGAGCCGTACCGACCCTGGTTCCCGCTCCCGAAGTATATGAGGCGGTATCCAGAGGCACCATCGATGGCGCGGGTTTCCCCTATACCTATGGCTACGGTGCGTTCAAGACCTATGAAGTTTCCAAGTATTTGACCATCCCGATGTCTCTTGGAACCATGTCTTGTATCTATGTGGCCAACAAGGATGCCTGGGATGCACTGCCGGCGGAATGGAAGAAATACCACATGGAGAAATGGTACTACAAAGCACCGGAGATATGGCATCAGGAATTTAAGAAGGCGGATGACAAGTGGATCCCGATCTTCAAAAAGCATCTGGAGTTCATAGATTTTCCGAACTCGGAAAGAGAAAAACTGGTTGCCAAGGCCAAAGAGGTCTATGAGAAATGGATTAAGGCTCGAGAAAAAGAGGGCCTTCCCGGAAGGGACGTCCTTAACTATTACCTGGAAAAAAGAAAAGAATTGATAGGACAATAGACCATAAAAGACGCCGGAGGAGTTTCAATCCTCCGGCATCTTTGAGTCGGAAGAACAGAACCATATGAGGATGAAATGACAAATGAAAAAGATGCCCCTCAGGAGATACTGGATCAACCTGCATGGAAACGTTGGGGCCTTGTAAGGGTAATCAACAGCAAGGTCAGGATAGTTGAAGATTGGCTCAATCTCTGCTCGGTTTTCATAATTATGTTCCTCATGTTTTTTGCAACTGCAGAGATCATAGGCCGCTATGTCTTTAACTTTCCTATTCCGGGCCACGTCGAGATAGTCGAGCTCATAATGGCGGGTATCGTGTTCCTCGGCATAGCATATACTCAGCGGGTGGGTGGGCACATCAGGATGGAACTCTTTGTCACGCAGGTCCTTAAAGGCAGGGGCTATCATATGGCTGAAATCATTACCTCCACCCTATCCCTGTTCGTATATATATTCATAATGTATTATTCCTTCAGGAGTACACTTTATTCTATGGAAGTCGGAGATACTACCGCTTACCTTTATTGGCCCACATGGCCGTCAAAAATGCTTATACCCATAGGCTGCCTTTTTCTGTGCATTCGATTCATGATAGAGATCATTCAGCACCTGTGCCAGTTCATTGCCGGAACTGAGATGAGAAACCTTGATTAGATACCGGGAGGATAGCTTTTGGAACCAATAACAATGGGTATATTTGGCCTTTCAGCCATCTTTATCCTTGTAGTGCTGGGAATGAGAATCGCCTTTGCCACAGCCCTTGTAGGTTTTGTCGGAATATGGTCCATGAAAAATATCGTGGTGGCAGGCAAAGTGCTCGGCTTTCTGCCTCATGCCATAGTAGCGCACTACTCACTGAGCGTCATCCCTCTTTTTATCATTATGGGATATTATGCGTACTACGCAGGCTTGACCGATGACATATTTCATACGGCCAGACAGTGGATCGGCCACCTGCCCGGAGGGCTGGCCATAGCGACCGTATTCGGATGCGCGGGTTTTGCCGCATGCACAGGCGCCAGCACGGCATCGGCTGCCATAATGGGAAGGGTAGCCATCCCTGAAATGAGGAAGTATGGATATCACCCCCGGCTTGCTGCCGGTGTTGTAGCAGCCAGCGGCACCCTGGCATCACTAATCCCCCCGAGTGTCGTATTGGTGATATATGGAATAATAACAGAGCAGTCAATCGGTGCTCTGCTAATAGGCGGTTTCATACCTGGTGTAATATCCGCCGTCATTTATGCGGGCATGATATATGCCAGAGTAAAGATAACGCCTGAACTCGGTAAGTTGCAACCTGCGGTTTCCTGGGGGGAAAGGTTCAGGTCCCTGAAGGGGACATGGGGCGTGATGTTGCTGATAATACTTATCGTAGGGGGGATCTATTCGGGGGTGTTTACCCCCACCGAGGCTGGGGGGGCAGGGGCATTTGGTGCCTTTCTAATGGCCCTGGCCATGAGAAGACTTACATTGGCCAGGTTCAAAGAGTCCCTCCTTGAAACAGGCCATACCACAATCATGATTTTTTCCATAATAGTCGGAGTGCTCATATTCGTAAGGTTCCTTGCCCTTACGGGGCTTCCCAGGGAGTTTTCCGAGTTTGTACTGGAGCTTCCCCTGCCGCCTATTGTGGTGATTTTCATGATTCTAGGGATATATGTTTTTCTTGGAATGTTTCTTGATGCCATAGGGATGATGATGCTCACTCTTCCTATTGTTTTCCCCTCGGTCGTTGCCCTCGGGTTTGACCCTATATGGTTCGGGATAATTCTTGTAAAGATGTGCGAAATCTGTCTTATAACTCCTCCGGTTGGGCTTAACGTCTATATCGTGAGAAGCGTTGCCCCTGACATCCCGCTGGAAGAGATATTCAGAGGGATAATCCCTTTTCTTGCAATGGATATACTAACTGTTATACTCTTTGTCTTGTTCCCTCAGATTATTACCTTTCTGCCGGGCAAGATGGGAATGTAGGCTCCCCCGGTTTCTTCACCGGGCTGGGGTATATGACCAGCCATCCCCCTTTTCAAAGGGGGATGTTGCCGCCCCGCATTATTCGATAAGAAATTTGTTCAATAGACAGAATGACTAACCCAAACCGGTAAGCAAGGGTTGCTGTTGCCTAAGGGATATGATTTTATCTTATAATTTGGCTGCAAACAACTTTTCCTCCGGCAATGTCTTGGATGCACGATTGACAAAATGTTTTATTACGAGCAATTGGCATCGAAAAGTTCTTAAAGCAAAAGAGGGAATTGGGCTTCTTGAGAAATTATATTTACACGAAATTTTCCTTCGTATATATTGTTTCAATCATTAAAGATTAACAAGCGCCGGAAGTTTAAATCACTCATTTTTGCTGGAAAGCCATGAAAAGACTCAACCCCGAATATGTAAGAGCTGCGACAAAACTGGTTAACGGTAATCCATACTTCAATCTCCTTTCAATGGAAATGAAAGGCTTTGAACTTGAAAGTTGCACCATGGAGGTGGAGATTCAAAAAAAACACCTCCAGAATTTCGGCATCGTTCATGGAGGAGTTTGTTCATCTCTTGTCGATGCCGCGGCTTTCTGGGCCGTTTATCCTCAGATAGAAGAAGGCCTTGGAATGATAACTGTCGAACTGAAGATAAACTTCCTTGCCCGTGCCATGAGCGGATATCTTACGGCCAGGGGAAAAAGCATAAAGGTGGGGAATACGATCTGCCTTGGTGAGGCTACGGTTGAAAATAATCAAGGAAGGCTTCTTGCACACGGGACTTCGACAATGATGGTATTAAAAGACCTGGGTATTAAGGGGAGTGAAAGGTTTCCTCCGAAATTTCTCGATTGATTTTTAATTTCAGGTTCAATTTTTTTGTCTCTATGTGAGAGGTTTTCATGGATAAATTGATTCAAGATACTCATCCTTTCCGGTTACCTTATTTTTTAAGGTGCGTAAGAGGGGTACTTTGTTTTCTGTTTCTGTTTATCCCGGAAAGCGGATCGTGCGGGCAATTCATGATTTATGAGGTGCTGAACGGAGGCACAGTCATGGCAGGTGGATACGACCTGAACTGTCTTCCCTGAAAGGATATTGCCGTTGAGGTCGGTCTGGCCGGAATTGAAACACCTGGTGCCTCATCCGATAATACCCTGACCAGACATGTTTCCATGTTGGGACAAGAATTTCTCTCGGACATGCTGCTTGATGAAATTGTAGAGATAAAGGGCTATGGGCTGGGCAGGGATGATGTCCTTCTGGGCGTTATTTTTCTTGAAGGGGCAAATGTAAATCTGGAAATGCTTAGAAGGGGACTGGCAAGAGTGAGCTGTGACATGCCCCCCCAAGACTTTGACCTTGCGCCTTACATGTCCGCACAAATGGAAGCAAAAAGGGGTAAACGGGGGATCTGGGCTAAGTCATCTGAACTCTCCCCACTCCGTTCAAACAACTGATTCAAGCATCCTGTCCTTATGCTCGGATTTCAGGGAAAGTATCGACCTGGCTTCATCAGGGGATGCCGGTTCCCTGCCTGTCTCGTTGGCAATACGAACTATCTTTTCTACAAGAAGCGGGTTTGAGGCGTGTGATCCGTCAGGCATAAACAGATTGTCTTCCATTCCCACCCTGACATGACCTCCCATGATGGTTGCTGCCGCTGCCATATTTATCTGTGCCCTGCCTATGCCTGCGACCGTCCAGGTCGAACCTTGAGGTATGGAATCGGATAAGAACTGGAGGTTCTTTACTGTGGCAGCCATAGCTCCCGGAACGCCCAGAACAAAATTAAAGTGAAGCGGCAGATTGAGAAGACCTTGTTTCTGAAGGTAAAGCGCGTTCGTTATCATTCCGGTTTCGAAGATTTCTATTTCAGGTTTTACGCCCGTTTCAAGAAACACGCGTGAAAGGTATTCAATGAACTGAGGTGAATTTTCATAGATAATCCCAGGCATATTGTTGGAACCGGTAGTAATGGATGCCATTTCAGGCAATAGTCGTATCGGGTTGGCTCTTGCCTCCCAGTCTTTGCCTGCCCTGGCACCTGTAGAGAGCTGGATTATTACATCCGGGCAGACGGCCTTTATCCTTTTGGCTATCTCCCTGTAATACGATATCTCAAGGGTAGGGGCAGACATATCGTCCCTGGCGTGAACATGAAACAGTGACGCCCCTGCATCGGCGCACCGCTTGACATCATCTGCGATCTCCCGCGCGCTGACAGGCAGATGGGGATTCATTTCTTTGGTAGGAACATTGCCGGTAAGGGCAACGGTGATAACAAGCTTTTCCATCTCTTTTTCCTTTAAATCCTCCTCTTCCCCTCTCTTACGAACCCTATAAGGAGAAGACAGATAAACCCTATGATGGTGAGTGAGATCCATGCCCATGTGTAGGACCCTGTGGTATCCACGATATATCCAAATACAGGCGGACCGATGGCGGAGCCTGATATCCCGACCATTCCACCAAGGCCAACCGCCTTTCCCGCTCCGCGTTTTCCTCCGAATTCAGCCAACAGGGTTAACCATATTCCGCCGAAGGCTATGCCTCCGAAGCCGAATAGTATTAGGACAGGGTAAAGCCCCCAGGACAGATATGATCCTGCGAAGGCAAGCAGAGCGCACATGAGGGTCACTGTTCCCGCCATGAGAAAAAGCACCTGCTTTCTTTTTCCATTAAAAATCCTGTCGCTTATGATTCCGCTGCATGGTCTGGCTATTGCACCGGAGATTTCCGTAATTGCAAGAAGACCCCCTGCCGCTATTACACCGAACATGAGAACCTCTGTAAGATAGAGCACAAGGTGTGCAATCATGGCCATTTCGATCCAGGTAAAACAGAGCCCGCAGAGGGCGGTAAGCCAGATCTCTCTGCTCTTGAGGATCTCAGAAAGGGGAAGAGCGTTTCTGGACGGTTTTTGCTCCGGCCTAACAGGGTCTAATTGAGGTTCTCTGTAAAGAATAAGGGCCAAGGTGCCGATGACCGCGGCCAGTATGCCCAGGAAAAGAAAACCGTAACGCCAGCCGAGAGCCAGCGCAATAGCCGGTAGAGTAGCGGCACTTACGATTCCGCCTATATTTACCGCAGTCTGCTTAAGGCCCATTACCGTCGCCCTTTCCCGCATGGGGAACCATGATATTACCGCCTGTGTGGTGGAAGGCATAAGAAAACCGCATCCAAATCCTGTTACGAACATCAGAGCCAGAAGCCAGGTGTAAGAGGGGACGAAAAAAAGCATTATCATGCAGGCCCCGGCAATGAATTCACCGGCCACGATAGGCCAGCGAGCGCCGATTTTATCTACAATCCAGCCGGTGGGGAATATGCTTACAAGATAACCGAATGAGGCGGCAGACATGACGAGACCTACCTGGGTGCTTGACGCGGAAAGGTCCTCTTTGAAAAAAGGGCCCAGAGGGCCAACGCTCAGCCTGTGAAGAAATACGACTACATAAGTGGCCCAGAGTACACCGAGTATGATCCACCTGTAACTGTCGGCGCTCTCCGCCTTGTTTTCCATGCCGCCCCCTTGATTATATAGATGGTTCTTCCAAAAAAAAGAATCCTAGGAAAGGGTTTCAGAAAACAGGATCCAGTATGTTTTGCTATGTAAGGCCTGTTTCTGAAAGCCAGGCTGGAAGATATGGTGCTACCTTATTGGATCGGGAAAAGTGCCTATGGCGCGCTAATCAGTATCCCTTAAACTCCCGCATTATAGATATTTCAGCTCACTCCTTTAGGCATCTTTAGCCCCGGAATGACACTCCGGACCCTTTTAAGTGCACAAAAAGCTCCGTGCCCTGATCCGGTTCCCTAATGTATGTCCGCAGTTTGATTGCCACTAATAATCTAGATCAAGTCTTTCCGGTCGAGTCGTTGCAGATTGGATTTATAGTCCCTTGCAAGGTCGCGATACATCTTTTTGGCCCAGATCCAGTATTCCTTATGCTTTTGGGTAACCTCCCCTATGCTGACAGCAGGTATTCCCGCGACAATGGTGCCGGGCTCTACAGATTTTCCCGTTGGGACAACGGCTCCCTCAGCGACAATAGACCATTCGCCTATGACAGATTGCCTGCCAACGACAGCGCCCATTCCGACCACGGCGAAATCTCCAAGAGAATCACCATGAACAATGGCACCGTGACCGAGTGTCACCTGTTTGCCAAGTGAATAGAGCGCACCCACCCTTGCATGAATTACTGCGTTTTCTTCTATTGCCGACCCAAAGCCTATTCGTATTTTTCCATAATCTGCCCTTATTATCGCCCCATGTCCTACATAACAGCCTTCACCCAGAATCACGTCTCCTATTACCCTGGCAGAATCGCTTATATAGCAGTGTTCGCCGATCTGGGGAACCGCATCCTTATATCTGTAGATCGCCATGCTTCCTCTCTCTGGGTTGCTTGGGGTTTTTGTGTAATTTATTTTGATGATCAGGGTTAAAACGCAAAGATAAACAGGAATTAATCTAAATAGCTCAGGAAGAATAAAATATACCCTGATACCTGTCAAGCACGGATGCATTTAAGGCAGTTTTCTCAGACTTTGACGGATAAAGATTGGTTATCTGCAATTTGTCATGTTGAACTTGGAGAGCATATGAAATGATGAGTTTATGGCAGGGAAAGCATTAAACTTCCCCTGACATATTAGTGGCTGTCTTAAGCGACAAGAACAATACGCAGATCCATTACGTTAGTGTTTGTGGGTCCTGTGATAAGCAGGTCGTTTATTTTTTCAAAGAAGTGGTATGAATCATTTTGGCCCAGAAAGGCGATAGCGTCCGCTCCCGCGGCAGTTCCTCGCGAAATTGTGGTCGGATCCACTATTGCGCCCGCTGCATCAGTGGGGCCGTCGTTTCCGTCTGTTCCGCCGCTTAAGATAACTACCCGTTCAGGTAGGTCCTTAATATCGATGGCGGCTGCAAGACAGAATTCCTGATTTCTTCCGCCCAGGCCTTTTCCTTTTATGGTAACCGTGGTTTCTCCACCGGAAATAATACAGGCGGGAGTCGGAACAGGCCTTCCGCTAGATATAAGCTCCTTTGCTATGCCGGCATGCACCATTGCCACATCCCTTGTTTCGCCCTCTATCATTGAAGAAAGGATAAGGGTGTTGTAACCCAGCTCGCGAGCCTTTTTTTCCGCAGACTCACACGCCAGGATATTGCTCCCGACAATTATATTATGGACTTTTTCAAAGATCGGATCTTCGGCCTTAGGTGTCTCCTCGATCTTGCCGTGCACACCTGCCTGTATGTGCGATACTATGTCAGGAGGCAGGTCTTTCAGGCCATATTTTTCAAATATGGCCTGAACATCTCCGTAAGTGGATCCGTCAGGCGTGAAGGGTCCTGAGGCTATTACGTCCTGTTTGTCGCCAACAACATCTGAGAGCATAAGGTTGACAGTGGTGGCCGGATAGGCCGCCCTTGCCATCTGCCCCCCCTTTGAGGAAGAAATGTGTTTTCTTACCGCATTTATCTCATCTATTACCGCCCCGCATTCAAGAAGCTTCTGTGTCACGGTCTGTTTCTCTGAAAGTGTGACATTTCCTGCAGGGCTTGGTAACAGTGCCGAACCCCCTCCCGATATAACCGAAAAGATCAGGTCTCTTTCCCCCGCCTTTTCAAGGATGTCAAGAATCATCTCTGTGCCTTTGACCCCCTGTTCTCCAGGAACAGGATGCTCAGCCTCGATAAGCTCTGTAAAACGCAAATCCTCGGTAAAACCGAATTTTACGTTCACGAGTCCTCTTGTTACTCTATCGCCAAAAATTTCCTCAATGGCGCGGGCCATGGGAGAGCTCGCCTTGCCTCCTCCAACGATAAAGATTCTGTCGAAGTCTTTGAGGTTGATTGATTCCACGGAATTATCGGAAGTACCAAGGTAAAGCTTGTCTCCCTCAATATTTACAAAGCGTTTTACAGCCTCATAAGGGTTTACCGGTTTAAGAGAGTGAAGAAAGATCTCTTTTGCATCATCTTTGAGCTGTTCTATGTTTTTTTTCACGCGTTTGCCTCCAGGTCATGATTTTGGACTCCATAGGTCTAAATAACACAGCAATGGCCTCTTTGCAACTTGCAGAAAGGTTCTTGAATCCTATTTCAGTCCGAATCTGGAATAAAAAAATCAGGGGAAAAATCATTGTTTGACCAGTTGTCGATTTTCAAGTAGAAGGTTAACCGAGTAATTGGTAAATTTATTCTGGAACAATATTTGAAAATTTAAATTTTTGGCTTGAGGAATTAAAATTGATTGTTTTGAACAGTATTTTTCCCGTATTCATGATTATCTGTATGGGGAGAATTTTAAAAAGATTTCACCTGACAACCGATGAATATCTAAGAATATCTGACAGACTCATTTACTACGCCTTTTTCCCAGCAATGATGTTTTGGAAAATAGGTGCGCCAAGCACCTCTGTTTCTTTCAACTGGCCTCTGATATTGGCATCACTGGCAACCGTCCTCACGATATATATTTTGAGCCTGACCTACATCAGAGTGGCAAAAGTTGCCGCATTTGAAACAGGAACCTTCTCGCAGTGCAGCTACCGTTTCAATACCTATGTGGGTATGGCTGTTATTCTCACGGCTCTCGGGGATCACTCTGTGAGAGAATTTTCAATCATGATAGGACTAACAATACCATTTATAAATATTCTGGCTGTTTCAACCCTGATCTGGTTTTCAGGCGATGCCAAAAGAGGGGCGGATAGGATAAGGCTTATCATAAAGGAGGCTCTTTCAAATCCTTTGGTTATCGGATGTTTTGCGGGTATTATTTACTCCAGAATCAAGATGCCATTTCCTCTTTTTATGGAAAACAGCTTTAAAATGATCTCCCTGATGACACTTCCTCTTGCGCTTATTTCAGTGGGGGGCGCGCTCAAACCTTCGAGATTCAAACGGTATTTTAAAAATGCATTTGTCTCAAGTTTTTTCAAGCTGGCCCTGCTTCCCCTGGTGGGTTATGTTTTTCTGAAAATTGCAGGTGTTGACGATGATTCCTTGAAGGTGGGAATGATATTTTTCGCACTCCCCACTTCCACTGCAACTTACATCCTGTCTTCCCAGTTACATAGTGATACAGAGCTGGCCTCGACATCGATATTTCTGTCTACCCTGTTTTCCGCTTTATCCCTTTCAATTGTTATTTATTTATTTGCGTCATGAGATATTCCAATTATAACCAATTTTTGGCAGTTGAATCATTCGGGTAAATCAGGCGCTCCTGCTGCGTGACGGTGGAAACTTTGAAAAAAGCCTTGATTACAGATGAAATGGCGTGAAAAGTGATGGACGTATCTGAGGCCAGTCTTCGATATTTATGAGGTAACCATCCTATTTAATTGAAATAAGAAACGCCTTGTGATATAAAAAAATCATTATGGATACTTGAAGATTTATCGATCTTAGGGCATCCAGACATGATAGAGAGAATGTATAGATTAGCTGCTGGATTGTTGTTACCTCGATTCAAAGCGATGATCGTCTGATAAATGAATCTTGTTAAGAAGATCAATTTAAAAACTCACAATTTGATCGGAGGAGAAGGCAATGCCTGAGGGTAGTCTTATTAAAGGAAAAAGGATTCTTATCGTTGATGACGAACCAGATGTGCTTGAGACGTTGGAGGAACTTCTCGATAAGTGTGAACTGGTAAAGGCTGCAAGTTTCGATGAAGCCAAGGCTTTTCTCGAGAAGGAATATTTCGATATCGCCATCCTTGATATAATGGGTGTTAACGGGTACAGGCTTCTTGAAATGGCAAATGAAAGAGAAATTATAGCTGTAATGCTGACCGCACATGCGTTGAGTCCTGAAAATGCGGTTAAATCATTTAAAGAGGGTGCCGCCTCATATGTGCCCAAAGATGAGATAGTTAATATAGAAACCTTTTTGGAAGATATACTGGATGCCAAACAGAAGGGAAAAAATCTCTGGTGGCGGTGGCTCGACAGGCTGGGAAACACCTACTTTGTAAACAAATTCGGCCCCAACTGGCAGGATACAGACAAGGAATTCTGGAAAAAGTTCAACTATCTCTGATATCTTATGCATTTTTAATGCGGGAGATTTCGTCACGGGCATCCTTGCCCGAGACGCCAGCTTCTAATCGAATCGGGGACATCATAAATGAAATGTGCGGTTTGCGGAGATGAGTTTGAAGGCATTGACAAATGCCCCCACTGCGGTGCTTTTGTTGTTGAAAAACTGATAAGGTCCCATCTGTTTGACCTCGAATATTTGGCAGGAATTCTTGACAAGCTTGGTTACAGGGTCGAGCTTTCCCCGGCAGACGATAAGGGATTATACGCCAATCATGAGGAAAGGGCTAACCTTCTCGTAAATATCGACCGGGATATAGGCATAATAATGATCAGAACCCCCTGGAAGATGCAGGGGCCGGAGAATGGATCGGAAAGGGAAATGTATGAGGCTGTCAACAGGGCCAATGGTTTGACAAGGCTAAGCACGTTTTATCTGGACGAAGGAATGAAAAGCCTTATGGTTTATACCCACATAACCCTCGGAGAAATGATTTCAGAAGAGGTCATTTGTGATTTCCTCGAAGAGTATGACCGTGAGATGGTATTTGCAATGGGTGAATCCGGCCTTTTGAAATATGGTTGAAAAAATGAGTTTTCCATCCACAGAACTTTGATCCCTCCGATAGCCTAATCACGTTAATGGTTGATTAACGTTATTCCATGAAATCTGTCTGAAAAACCTTTATCCGCTGTCTCAAAGACCCTATAACCGTTACAAGGCAGGCGAGAAGTAAAGGCCGTAGAAAAAATCTTAAACAGCCTATGCCTCTGATTTGTCAATCAATCGAAGACCGACCATAAAGTGGTTTTTGAAACGATTATCCGATGCCTCTGTTATATGGACCAGCTGCGTGTCGAACTCATTTATTCCATATTTCGAATCAGTCGGATAATATTTCATGGCGTAGGATTCACCTACCTTTAGAAATTTTAGGATCTCCGAGTCTCTGCCTATGATAATGCAGACGCCGTTTTTCGAGATATTCCATATCTTGAACTGATAAGACATGCCAAGTCCGGGGGGCGACAATTCAACACTGTAAAAGCGGTTAATTATCGATCTGGGTTCGGCTCTTCTCTCTTCCAAAATAATCCGTCCCGTTTGGGTTTCCAGCCATAAGCAGGTTGTGTAAATCTTAAGACACTCTGTTTCCTTTATAAGGAAGCAAGGTGATTTAATGTTTACCTTATTAATGCGTTGTTTTCAATCAGAAAGAGTTCCTGTTACGCGCGTGAACAATAGTCATGAGTTTTTCGAATGTGATGTTTACTTTTTTCTTGAAATATCATTTGAGATGTTTTAGCCCTATATAAAATTAGATATCGCAAGTTATGTTCAGGCAGATGGCCATCCCGACTTGCAGGGGTGGCCATTTTTTATGGAAAGGGGTCGGTAATGACAGTAAGACTCGCTGTAATATTTGGATACTTTATGGTTCTTCTTTCAATCGGCTTTCTTACCAGGACAAGATGGAAAGCCACGCCTGATGAGTATTTCCTGGCAGGAAGAAGACTTGCAGGGTTTCTGCTGCTGGGTACCATGGCCGCCACCAATTTTTCGGCCTTTACCGTATTCGGAGCGTCAGGGGCCGGGTACAGGCACGGCTACGCCTTTTTTCCGATCGTTGGTTTCGGTACCGGGTTCATGGCGCTGACATTCTGGCTGATCGGAAAAAAGGCCAGGGAACTGGGAAAGGCAAATGCCCTTATCACTCCGGCTGAGCTGGTTGGGAATCTCTACTCAAACAGGTCTCTTTCCCTTGTTTTTTCAATCGTCATGATAATATTCACCATCCCCTACATAGCGCTTCAACCGATTGCAGGCGGGTATGTGCTTAACAGACTTTTTGATCTGCCTCAGGCGGCTGGTGCCTGCCTTGTAACTTTAATAATCGTAATATACACATTCAGGGGAGGGCTAAGGGCGGTTGCATGGACCGATATGTTCCAGGGTTCTTTGATGGTTGTCCTTCTGATCGTTGCCTTTTTTCTGGTTTCAAGCCATCATGGAGGCCTGGGAAAGGCAAACGAAACGCTGCGTCTGGCAAATCCCGCTCTTCTTTCAAGACCGGGGGGGGTGGGGGCATTCGGTCCTGCCATGTGGTTCAGCTATCTCATGCTCTGGTTTTTCTGCGATCCGATGTTCCCGCAGCTATTCCAGCGCTTTTTCAGCGCGAGAAGTGAAAAAGCGCTAGCCAGGACCATGCTCTTTTATCCCTTTGTATGCACGCTTGTGTTCCTGCTGCCCGTAAGCCTGGGCGTAATGGGGACACTCACCTTTCCAGGTCTTTCCGGTAAGGAGGCTGATCAGATCCTTCCGATCCTGTTGACCGAGATCTGCGGGGATTTCATGGGGACACTTATCATGTCCGCCGGTCTAGCAGCTCTTATGTCAACCATGGATTCTCAACTATTGACCCTCAGCTCAATTTTTACAAGGGACATATATCCTGCCGTCACAGGGCAGAAAGTAAAAAGCGCGATGCCCGGGAAGATTTTCGTCTTGGTCCTTGCAGGTCTGGGAGTCCTTATGGCGATAAATCCTCCCGGTACGATCCTGAAGATCGCCACTCAGACATTCACCGGGCTTGCGGTGCTTTTCCCTACCGTGCTGATGGGACTATACACCAGAAGACCTGACCCGGTTGCGGCTATAACGTCCATTATTTCCGGAGAGGCGCTTGTGCTGCTTTCCTATGTGGGAAAATTTCCATCTGGAGGCTTTCTTCCGGCGGTCCCGATAATAGTGCTGGCCTTCGCGGTTTACTTCGTTGTGTCTTTTACACGCGGAAAGGGGGGTGTCGGTATCCTGCTTCCATCGAGGAGGACAATGCTGTTTTCCTTGCTTTTTCTGTCTCTGTTCGTCCTGGCAATAGACTGGTGGTGGTGGAACGATTCCGCCTCTTATCTGTGGGGATTTCCCTTTTGGGTAATATACTTTATTATTCTTTCGGCCATACAGACACTGCTTATGAGATGGTGGCTGAAAAGTGGCAGGCCACACCCCTTTGATCCGCCTGTTTCATAACGGGTTCTTCCCTTTGGCAGATCTCCTGCCTTTTAGGACAAAAAGGGTAAAAGGCGCAACCTTCAATATCCTCTGTTAGCCGCAGATGATCAACACTCACCTTACATGTCCCTGATGCGCTTTCAATCAGAAGCATGGTATAGGGATGGACAGGCCGGGAAAGGATGAGGGAGGCCCGTCCAAACTCCACAATCCTTCCTTTAAGCATCACCGCAATTTTATCGCTTACCTTTCTGGCAAGGCCGACGTCGTGACTTACAAAGATGGTGGTAAGGCCTTTTTCTGTCTGGAGATGCAAAAGCAGCTTTAGGACCTTTGCCTGAACGCTTGGGTCAAGAGAGCTTGTAGGCTCGTCCGCTATCAGAAGGGAAGGGGAAAGAACAAGGGCCCTGGCGATGCAGACCCGCTGAAGAGCACCCATGTTAAGCTCATGGGGGTAACGGCCAAGAAAGGAATCATCTGTTGAAAGATGAACCTCTGACAGGGCCTTTTGTACGAGATCTTTGACTTTGTGCCGGTCAGCCGCCCTGCCATGGATCCTTAGAGGTTCGGCTACCGCATCAAAAACGGAAAACCTGTGGCTTATTGATTCAGCCGGGTTTTGATATATTATACCTATCCTCTTTGAAAGGCTTTTAAAGTCTCGTTTAATCCATGTATCCATATCCTGAGCTTCAAAGGATCGTTTTCCCTTGTCAGGTTTTATGATACCGGCCGCTGTCATGGCCAGAGTGGTCTTGCCCGAGCCCGTCTCTCCGACTATAGAGACAAATTCCCCTGCCTTAAGGATGAAATCGAGCGGCTTAAGGGCAATGATGTCGCCGTAATTTTTGGATACACCATTGAGACTCAAGATATCCACGATACCTTTTCTGAGGCACCTGAGCTGGTGGGTTCCAACTTGCTCGATTTCCACAAAACCATGTCCGCATTCTTCTGTCGCCTGTGTGCACCTGTCGTAAAAAAGGCATCCCGTGGGAGGGGCGTGTCCGTCTTTGTGGGCTGATTCAGGGGCCTTTATGTGTGAGTGTCTGTAGCGTTCCCTGTCTTTGTGGCCATGCTGGTGTATGAGCCTGTAAAAGGCGTCACCCTTGATCCCGCCCAGATCCCTTGCGGTATCCATTGAGGGGAAAGACCTTCCCAGGGCCATTGTGTATGGATGAGAGGGGTTTGAAAGCATCTCGGCAGAGGGGAGCGTTTCCATGACCTGGCCCAGATAGAGGAGCGCCATCCTTTCTGAATTCCGGACGGCGAATTCAAGGTCATGGGTTATCAGAAGTATCGATTTACCTCTGTTTGTCGCCTTTCTTATGATCTCCGCGACAAAATCCTTGCTTAGGACATCGAGGGCGGATGTGGGCTCATCGAGTATAATCACCTCCGGATCGAGTATGTTGGCCATGGCTATCAGACAGCGCTGCACCTGGCCGCCGCTCAGCTGGTGTGGGTATTTTCGGTGGTACCGGCTGGAAAGGCCCATCTCCTCCAGAGCCGTGGCTGCAATTTGGATGGCCTCCCTTTTACCTGAACCCCGGTGCTGTAAATAAGGCTCGGCTACCTGATCCAGTACGGTATAGACCGGGTTAAGACTGGCTGCACCGTCTTGAAAAACCATTGAAAGCCTTTCCCACCTCAGCCGGTTAAGTGAATGCTCGTCAGAATAGTCGATTTTTTCCCCGCCAAGCAGTATGTCACCTTCTTTGTCCGCGTTTTCAGGAAGAAGACCGAGGCATGCCTTTCCCAGTGTGGTTTTACCTGAGCCTGATTCTCCCACCAGGGAAAGGCATTGCCCAGGTTTTATCTCAAGACTCACTTTCTCAATGGCCTGTATGCTGTGCCCGCCGTCTTTATACACGACGCTTATGTCCCTTATTTCTAAGCTCATCGGTTTTTTCCTATAAGGGCCTCTCTCAAACGTGGATCAAGTGCCTTTTCAAGACTTATTGCAAGAAACGTGGCCGTCATAATAAGCAGAGAGAGACAGATTATCGGTGGAAATATCCAGTTCCACCATATATCCATGTAATAAAATTTGATGGAATAACTGATCATCATTCCAAGTGACTTGCGGCAAGGATCAAACAGGCCTAGAAAGGCAAGGGACGCCTCCATAAATATGGCCATTCTGGCCTTTGCAGCAAAACCTATCAGGTAGAGCGGGTATAGCTCCGGAAGCAGATGACGAATGATAATGTAACAGCTTCCTCCACCCATTTGTCGGGCGGCCCTAACGTGCAGGCTGTTTTTAAGTGAGAGGGTCTGGGCGCGGATCGCTTTGGCTATAGTGGGCCACATGAGTCCGGATAGTATTATCGCCAGAATTTCCGGCGAAGGCCTGAATAGTGCTGCTGCGAGTATAAGGACCATTATCGCCGGTATTGCAAGGAGGATGTCCGCGAGCCGCATAAGAAGCGAGTCGGCAATACCCTCGAACCAGCCTGAAGCGGTGCCTGCAACAACTCCTATCACAAGCGCTGCAAGTCCGCTTAAAAGCCCGAATGCCGTGGTGTTCCTGACCGCAAAGATCAATTCGGACAAGATGTCCTGGCCCCCGTCGTTTACGCCCAGCAGGTGCGTGCCTGTAGGCGCCGATATGGGTGAGAAGGACATTTCCCATGGATCGTAAGGCGCCACAAAAGGGCCCAAGAAGGCGATTGCAGAAAAGAACAGGGCCAGAGTAAAGCCTGCAACAAAAAAGGGATCATGCATTATGTAACTGCGCATGCTAACGTGCATTTCCAATCCTTGGATCGATCATCCTGTAGGTGTGCTCCATGCCTAGTATGACGGCCAGGACCATTACCGAAGAAGCGAGCACAACAGCCTGAATCACGGGCAGGTCCCGAGCCTGGATAGCGTTGAAGAGAAGTGTGCCAAGGCCGGGGTATGAATTTATTCTTTCAACCACAAGGGCGCCTGTGATCATGAAGGCGAACCTTAGGCCGAAGCGGGTTACGACAGGTAAAAGGGCATTTCTGGCAGCGTGTTTATAACGTATCTTCAGCGGTGGTATGCCTTTTGCTTTTGCCGTAATAATGAACTGCGCCTTTATAACCATTATCATACTGTTTCTGGTCAGAAGGAAATTACCGGGCACATAGGCGAGGACAAGAGTCAAAAGGGGTAGAACCAGATGATGGCCGAGATCTAAGATCCTCTCAAAAAAGGCATTCTGCGCATATGCGGTTTCAGCACCTGAGGCGGGAAACCATTGAAGATGCAAGGCAAAAATCACAAGAAGGATGACGCCAGAGCAGATTTCTGGTATCCCCTCGAGAAGAGTCATCCCGCCTACCATCAATTTTTCGAACCGGCTGTTTTGACGCCAGACAGCCTCCACTCCCCCTATAAATCCCACGAGAGTTGATATTATGTGGGCCGATCCCATTAGAAGAATCGTCCATAGAAGCGCGCTGAAAAACAGGGGGGCTACCGGAGTAAGAAAAGCGTAGGAATATCCCCAATCAAGACTCAAGATCCTTATAAGGTAGGACAAAAACCCTCTGTCCTCGTTATAATAGGCCTTGAGTTCTGTCTCCTGCTGTGCTGTAAGAGTGACATTTGAACTGCCGTACATGGCGGTGATAAAGTCACCCGGCAGAAGACTCGGAATCTTATAGCTGAGATATATCATAAGAAGGGCTGTGACACAGAAAGTCACGATAATGCCGGCCCTTCTTTTTAGTTTATCTGAACCGGCCTTTGTTTTCATTTTCTTATCAGTGACAGTTTGTTCTGGGCAATCGGTATCCCGAGCGATATGCCTCCTTTTGTATAAAACCACTTGATTCCACTTTCAGGATTGTATGCCGCCATGGAAGCGGGGTAGTAGAGGGAGATTGCAGGGAGTTCGTCCGCATAGATCTCCTGTATCTTGTAGACCAGGGCCTTTCGCTTTTCAATATCCATCTCAGTTATCTGTGACCTTAGCAGGTCCAGAAGTTCTTTGTTGGCCCCGAAACGAGCCGAATTAACCGATCCGGTGATGTTGGGATTTATCATTCTGTTAAGTATGCGGGCGTCTCCCAGGAGGCCGCCGTGACCCGATATCGCAAGATCGAACTGCCACTTTTTGACCCTGGCGTCGGTTGTGGCCTGCTCCATGTTTGCAAGTTCCACCTTTATTCCCGCCTCCTCGAGTTGTTTCCTGATCACTTCGCCGTCCCTGTCTGCGACCGATTCCCCAGCCACTGTGATGTTTGAAGACAGCAACCCCACTTTCAACGGCTTTCCATCCCTTTCATAGAAACCATCTGATCCTTCCTTATAGCCCAGGGCTTCCAGCACCCTTCGTGCCCTTGAAGTGTCATGATTGTACTGAGGGGTGTCAGGGTTGTAAAACTCATGATCGGGGGAAAGAAGACCGAAGGACGCAGGTGATCCAAAACCTCGGTGTGCCTTCTCTATTATTTCCTGGCGGTCGATTGCGTAGGCCAGGGCTCTTCTGAAGCACTTGTCGTCAAGCGGGGCCTTTTTGTGATTTATCATCAGCTTTTTATTCCAGCCCCTTGCGTTTTCAATTATTGTCATTCCCTTTTCCAGGAGTGGCTTTGCCATGTCGGGCTTTATGTTTGCCATGTCCGCATTTCCGGTCAAGAGGGTCATTATGGGATTTCCCGCCTTTATGTATATAAGGCGATCTGTAAGAGGTCTTCCCATATAATATTGTCTGTTCGCCTCGTAGAGATAAGTCCCTTTTGTCTTGTCAAAATCGATGAATTTGAATGGGCCGGAGCCTATAAATGCCGCTGGTTCATTGAACTTCCTCGGTTCATCTACGTTTTCCCATATATGCTTCGGGATAATGGGCATGGTACCCCCGATATAGGCTATAAAGGGGGCGTAAGGTTTATGGAGGGTTATTGCAACCTCATTAGGGCCGACCTGCTCTGCCCCTTTGACCTGTTCCATCGGAACCCAGTTGTACGGGTGTTTCTTGAAATATTTTACCGTAAAGACGACATCATCCGCACTGAAAGGAGTTCCGTCATGCCATTTTATGTCGTTTCTGAGCCTGAAGACAAAACTCAATGTCTCCGGCCTGTATTTCCAGGAAGAGGCAAGGGCGGGTAGATAACCTTTTTGGTCCTTCCAGATAAGGGTGTCAAAGACCCAGCTCATCCTAATATAACCGGGCCCTCTCGGGTAATGGCGGTAGGGATTGGGATATCCCCAGTCTCCCTTGCTGTCGGAGATGCGAATCTCTTTTAAAATCTCCTGGGCCATGAGCTGAGAAGAACTGCTTAAAATGCCAAGAATCAAGAAAGAAAAAATAAAAGTGCAAATAGTTAATCTCAATTTCATGAGGATTCTCCCTGTTACGTTAAGATAAAATAAAAAAAGCCATGACAGGCACCTTCTTCAGGGAAGGTATCGCCTTCATGGCTTGTATCCTTGTTTATTCCAAATTTTCGGTTTTTACTTCTGATTCAGTTGGATGCGGGCTTCCTGCCCGAGATATCCGCTACCTTTTATTTTAACTCGAAGGTTTTGTCAATGACTTTTGGGTGTTAGTAGTAGTAAAACAGATCTAATATTAAAAGAATGAAGGAGATATTTATCTGAAGGTGTAAGGAGAAAGCTTGAATATGAATGAAAGGAATGTGGAATTTCTTATATGCCCCAGAAAGAAGGGAAATCCGAGAATGCATGTGGATCTGTGCAGCGTGTGCAGGTGGAATCTGAAATGTCCCGCTTATGGTGAATACCGTCAACCGTTGCTTCTCATGAATTATAGAGATGAAGGCAGGAAAAGAAAAAACAGGCACCGTTAGACGAAATATTAAAAAAAGGGCAATCCATGGAATGTAAACCGGATTTTAATCGGTTCATAATGGCTGCTAATCACAGAGAGGCGGACAGGGTTCCTCTATGTGAAGGCACTATCGGATATGCTATCCAGAGCAGGTTCCTGGGCTGTGAGGTAAAACCGGAGGATCTTGCGTCACAGGTGCGCTTTTATGCCGAGGCGGGATATGATTATTTTCCGGTTGTGATTGCGCTGATCAGACCGGGAAAGGTTACGGAAGAGTCTAAGATCACCAGGCTCTTAAAAAAAATGGTCCTGGAAGAGAACCCGAATGAAACAGACCCTAAAAAATGGAACCTTGAATGCACGAGCTTCATCCATGACCGTATCGATTTTGAACGTTTCCCATGGCATGCGGCCGAGATAGATTACCAACAGCTCGAAGACGTTCAGGAACTTCTGCCTGAGGGGATGAAGGTTATGGCTATAAATGGAAAGATTTTCACTTTGACATGGATGCTAATGGGTTTTGAAAATTTCTGTATGAAACTTATGCTGGAACCTGAGCTTGTGCAGGATGTGCTTGAAAAGGTGGCGGATATCCATTTTAGGGCGCTTGACGCCATATTGTCGAAGGAATTCGTGGGTGCGGTACGCGTAACTGATGATCTGGCATTCGGGAGCGGGCCCATAGTTGATCCGGAATTGTTTAAACGGTTTGTACTTCCATGGTACAGAAAAATGGCTGATAAGTGTCACGAAAGAGGTCGCCTATTTATCATGCATACGGACGGAGATGTAAGTGAGTTGATGGAAGACCTCATTGATACCGGTGTGGACGTGCTGCATCCGGTAGATCCTACATGTATGGATATATTTAAAGTAAAGAGGAAATGGGGCTCTCGGATTTCACTTAACGGAAATGTCCCTAATGAGATGCTTAGAAACGGGAGTGCTGAAGATGTAAGGAGATACACCCTAATGCTTTTGAAAGAGGTGGCTCCGGGCGGAGGATATTTTCTGGGAGCTGGAAATTCGGTACCTGATTGGTCTAATTTTGAAAATTACATGATTATGCGTGAAACAGCCATAAAAGAGGGCGCCTATCCTATAATTGTGAAGATTTGAGAATAGGTTTCTTTCCTCCTGCCCTTTTTAAATATGTGTTACTTTTGTTCCGAAAACCTTGTGAAGGACTTTGCATTGGCCTTGCCCTGCGCGTATATATCATGCCAGCCTTCGGGAACGGGCATTTGTTCATAGAGGCTGGTCCTGTCTGCTTCAAGCAAAAGGCGTGGGCTTTTCATGAAGTCTGCTGCGCAGAGAACCTTTTTCCCTGATTTTCTTGAAAGATCTTCCAGCCATTTAAGACCCTCCCTGCTTCTTAAAAGATGATGGTCAAGTATTAACCTGTCCACGAATGTGGCGAGTCTCAACGCGTTATTCCATGCCCTGTCACGTTGTTTATGGCTCAATCGTCCAAGGTATAATGCCGGGCCGCCGGCAATGAGGATGTCCGGCTTCCATGATACTATAAGGGAAACCGTTTTATCATCAAGGAGCTGGATGTCCGATGCATGGACAAATACCTTATCTTTTTCAATTTTGCTCATCATAACGGTCTCACGGGCGGGCGTTTCCTCTCCGTGCGGTACGGGATCGGAGAAGCTGACAGGGCCATTGCTTGTATTTCCAAACCTCCAGTCAGCGTTAAATAGGCCTCTCAGTGAATCGAAACGAATTTTTTCGGTTTGTGACAGGCATTCAGGCCTTTTGGTCCAGATATGGACTGTTTCGGCCGGTTTGAGTAGGCTGCGTACGTCCAGTTGGTAGGGATTGGCATTCGTAAGGGGAACATGATCACCGTGAAAGTGACTGAACACGATGTCGGTGGCCTTTGCCCATACATTGATAATCCTTTCACGCACAATCTCGTCAACCGCTATCTGTGCGGGGTGTGGAGAAAGCCCGTTCCTAACGTATCCTAGGGATATCCCCGGATCGATCAGTATCTTTCGGTCACCGGCCTTTACATAACAGCAGAGGCCTCTTACGCCTAGAGACTCGGCTCCTATAATTTCAATTTCCATAATGCGAGGCCTCTTAAAAAAACTGTTCTTTTTTGCCCATTTCAATTTTATGATCCTTGAACGTTTCTGGAACGAAACAAACCACGCCATGGTCTCTTTCTGGTCAAGACACTTGTATCATAACCCGTTTTCTGGTAGGACATCCACAGTTTTAATAGGTCCGCCTTTGTACGAAAGCGGATAATTTATTTTCTTTGGAGCAGAAAAATGTCCGGGTTCACGGAAGTCATACTGATTGTCGCTCTCATATTGGGGATTCTCCTTGTCCCCAGGATCATGAATAAAGAACAGGAGGCCAGGGTCGTGAAGAGACCGGGAAAAGGGCTGAAGCTTGCCGGCTGGATACGGCTTGGCATCCTGGCATCTTTCGTATGGCCGGGCATTATCGCAGTCTATTTGAAGCCGTGGAACGGCCATTGGCAGAGTTTTTTATGCATAGCAATCGGTCCGGTAGCCTTGGCATGGGGCATTTTCTGGGTGTCTTCAGGTTTTAGAAAAAAAGGAATATAACAAGGTCAATAAATGTCAATCTTTTGATCTTACAGTTGTTTTGCCTTCTTGTCGGTTTTTCTCCACTCAACCCACTGTTGGGATCATCGCAGGCACCTCAATTTTAAGACATGAAAATTGTTTCATCAGATTATCATAACAAAATAATCTTTGTAATAATAAGTTTGTACTGATATTAAGGATAATTAATAATAAACAATAAGATATAACGCTAATAGATTGAGCTAATATAGTATATTGTGTTATATTTGTAATTATTTACAATATTAGATAGAATCGGAGCTGAAAGGATGGAAGCCGAAAGTAAGAAATATATACTCACAGAACTAATTGACATGGAAAAAAGCCAGCGGCTGCTTGATAACTTCTGTGGTGCGGTAGAAATCGCGGGAGCGATTATCGATCTGGAAGGTGAAATTCTTTTAGAGTCCGTGGAGGGAAGAATCTGCAAGGATTTTCATCGAGTGCATCCGGTTACTTGTGAAAAATGTACCAAGATTGGTAATCGAATTACCAACGAGTTGATTGAAGGAAAAAGGCTTTCAATATATTGTTGCCCAAACGGTTTGAACGATGCCTTCTCACCCATAATCATCGAGGGTCAACATATCGCCTATGCCTTTTTAGGGCAGTTTCTGATGGCACCGCCAGACGTCGGTTTTTTTAGATTGCAGGCGGCAAAATACGGTTTCAATGAGAAGGCCTATCTTGAGGCACTAAATGAAGTGCCTGTAATCAAGGAAAAAAAGCTTTCATCCATATTGGGTTCTATTACTATCTGTGCCGAATTTCTGGCCTCTCTGGGACTTTCAGGGCTTAGGCATCTGGAGGCCGAACGGGCACTTCGTTCCAGCCAGAGGCGTTTCAAGGAAACGATTGAACTCCTTCCGACGATCGTCTGCGAGTATGACAAAAAGGGTATGTTCACATATCTCAATATGCATGGACTTGATGCATTAGGGTTTTCCTCCGCTGACCTGAAAAAGGGATTATATGTGAAACAGTTGTTTCCGGACCCGGAAAAAGAGAAGTTCAACAAACGCCTTTTGTCCCTGTTAAAAGGAGCGAAGCAGGAACCGATAGAATATAGGCTCAAAAAAAAGGACGGATCGATTCTTGAGGTTATAATTACTTCCGCCCCTGTCTACGAAAAAGACAGGATAGTCGGGGGCAGGTCCTGTATTACAGAAATTACCGAGTTCAATCGCACCCAGGAGGCCTTGAGAGAAAGTGAAAAGCGGTATAAGGAGTTGAGTGATTTCTTGCCTCAGGTCGTATTTGAGACAGATAGGGAAGGTTGTCTTACCTTCGCCAATCTTAATGCGTTTAAGGCATTCGGTTACACCGAAAGCGATTTCAAGAAACGGCTTTATGTGCTTGAAATGCTTGTCCCGGAAGACAGGGAAAGGGCCGGTAGCAATATTGAAAAGATTCTGTCCGGCAAAAATATGGGAGGCATTGAGTACACCGCACAGAGAAAGGATGGAAGCAGATTTCCGGTTTTGATACATTCAAACTGCATTATGCGGAAGGAAATGCCCGCAGGTTTGAGAGGTATAATAATCGATCTTTCAGAAAGCAAGCTGGCTGAAAAGGAAAGGTTGAAGCTTGAGGCCCGGCTTCAGAGGGCCGAAAAAATGGAGGCCATAGGAACCCTTGCAGGGGGTGTGGCTCATGATCTCAATAACGTCCTGTCCGGTATTGTAAGCTATCCGGATCTTTTGTTGATGCAGCTGCCTGAGAAAAGCCCGTTAAGAAATCCTCTGATGACAATTAAAGGGGCGGGGGAAAAGGCTGCCGATATAGTTCAAGATTTATTGACCCTGGCAAGAAGGGGCATTACCTATAGCGAAGCGGTCGATTTGAACGAAATAGTGTTGAATTATATGAAAAGTTTTGAGTATGACAGGCTGCTTTCGTACCATCCTGATGTCGAAGTAAAGGTAGATCTATGTGCTGATCTGCTGTATTTTCTGGGCTCAACCGTGCATCTTTCAAAGACGGTTATGAACCTCGTGGCAAATGCGGCAGAGGCCATGCCTGACGGTGGAATGATTTTTATCTCAACTGAAAACCGATACATTGAACGGCCGATCGCCGGTTTTGATGAACCCAAGCAGGGTGACTATGTCGTACTTAATGTCTCAGATACAGGGATAGGCATATCACGAGATGATATGAAAAGAATATTCGAACCCTTTTTTTCAAAAAAGAAAATGGGTAGAAGCGGAACCGGACTCGGCATGTCGGTAGTGTGGGGGACGGTAAAAGACCATAACGGGTACATCGATCTTCAAAGCGTTGAGGAAAAAGGTTCCACTTTCATCCTCTATTTTCCCGTAACGAGAAAGGGGCTGGAAAAAAATCGTTCCGAGTTTTCAATTGAAAAAGTTTCCGGCAACATGGAGACCATTTTAGTCGTAGATGACGTGCAAGAGCAAAGAGAGGTAGCTTTTAATATCCTGTCAAGCTTGGGATATTCAGTTTTCACATCATCAAGCGGGGAGAAAGCCGTTGAATATCTGAAAAGGAGCAGGGTGGATCTTGTGGTCCTGGATATGATTATGGAACCCGGCATGGATGGCCTGGAAACGTACAGAAAGGTTCTTGAGCTGTATCCGGGTCAGAAGGCTATCATAACGAGTGGCTTTTCAGAAACAGAACGGGTAAAGGAGGCTCAGGAACTTGGAGCAGGAGATTATGTGAAAAAGCCATACACCATTGAAAAAATCGGTGCTGCAGTTAATAAGGAATTGAAAAAGTGAGGCACTCGATACCTTTTCCGGCTTGATCCTCCCTCTTGATATCCAATGTTTTTTGTTTCTGTCTAACAACCTTTGTCTCTGATTGTTCGCAGGTCGGTAGAACTTTTTTTTGATACGGAAAGGCTAAGGCTTTTACCGAGACCTTCGGGATAAAAATGTTTGTATCTGCTTATCTTCCACCTGACTTAACCGCACGCATTATCAGCGAACTGGGTGATAAAAAGATGCGTGAGGGCACCTTGGCCCTGTACCCTCTGTAAGATGGTATACACGAATGTTCGGAATATGGGAAACGGGGATGGCTCTCATGGGAAAATACAGGCTATCCCGTGGGGCAGCCTGTATATCCTATTATCCGGGGGAAGAGTATACGGGGAGGTATCCGGCCCGCTGCGCCGGCTTTGTGCGCTGAAACCTGTTAGCCTAAAAATTAAAGACTTTTGAGTCAGCGGCCAGATCTATCAAATTGGGGCCACCGCTGAGTACCATGTTGGAGAAAAATCCTGACTCGTCAACCTGACGATTTTTTGCGCAGGGGATTCAGACTCCCACGGGGACTTCATTCTCGACAAGATAGGGCAGGTAGTCATTGGGGCAGTCTGCTGTGCCGGTCTTTAGGTCTAAATCCCTTCCGGAATCCGCCCACATAACCCCGCCGTCAATGAAGAACAGGTTGGTTTTGTGCCCCTTTGTGTGTGCGATCTTTGCGAATTGAAAACATCTTGTAGCAGCCTCATTGTCATCTTTACTCAAAACAAACAAGAAATTAGCCATTTCCTATCTCCTTCCCTTTGTCTATATTCGTTAGCCTTTCCCAAGGGCTATACCACTATTTGCTAGCGACAAATCTCTGTCAACATTTTTTTGCACACACATTAAGGTTTGGTCTTTACCTCGATATTTAATGTCCTTTTGTTATTTTCCTGATTAGTATCGGCCTTACATCCTACTTCGGCAGTTATCGTATGTTTGCCGGCTTTGGCAGGTTTCCATCGAACCGATGTTTTCTTTATCTTTTGAGGATACAAGACAAGCTTTTTATCCTCTGAAAACCCGTCGCTACCCTTTATCAAAAGATGCGCCTCACTTATTTTGAACTCGGATCGGTTATCAATCTCAAACCTGATGGTAACGCTTTTCCCTTCAACCGGTTCCTTCGAAAGCGTCATCCCGGACAATATGATATCTGCCTTTTCTTTCTCCTGCGCAGGTGTTTGACCACTTGGCTTTGTACTGCTGCCGGGGTTTTCGGTTGAAGTAGCGGGGGAGTTGCTCGATTTTGATATTACCTCTACATCTATAGTCTTTTTGTTGTTTTCCTGATTAGTATCGGCCTTACATTCAACTACGGCAGTTATCGTATGTTTGCCGGATTTTGCAGGTTTCCATCGAACTGATGTTTTCTTTATCTTCAGAGGATACAAGGTGAGCTTTTTATCCTCTGAAAGCCCGTCACTTCCCTTTATCAAAAGATGTGCATCACTTATCTTGAACTCGGATCGGTTATCAATCTCAAACCTGATGGTAACGCTTTTCCCTTCAACCGGTGCCTTCGAAAGCGTCATCCCGGACAATACGATATCTGCCTTTTTGTTCTCCCTGTCAGGTTGTTTTTCAGCAGCGGTTTTCTGCCTGGTATCTGGTTGAGGGTTTGTCTCTTCTTGCGATGTTGCTGTCTGTTTGCCTGCAGCAACACGGCCGGCAGGGCCAGCCTCTCTTCCTTGAGTTCCTGCCACAGACTCGAAACGAGTGTCCTGTGCTGTTGATTGAATGACATTCGATGATGCGGACGGGGGAAGGGGGGTGCCGTTTTCATTGATCTTAAAACTGACCCTTTTCATGTATTCAATATTTTTGGAATCAACGACCTTAAGAATAGCCTGTAATCCGCCCCTGGCCGCCATGACATAGTAATGTGAAACATCTTTGTCAACATTTCCGCTGTCAGACAGGGTTTTGCCGTCTCCGAAATCAAAGGTCCATGTTAGTGGATAGGAACCTTTTAGGATTTTTACATGAAAGATCTGATCATTTCCATATCCGCGAGTGGTATCCCTGCTGAGGGATAATGTGGGCTTTTTCACTTGAACGGTGACATTTTTTGTAATGGGGGTTGAATCGATTTCAATTTTGTTATCGATCATATATTTGAGAACTGCATTTATAGTATATTCCCCATCATTTTTATAAATGTGTTCTAGTGGGAAAAAGGGCTCTTTTTTTAATGAAACAGGCAGATCATCGATCTGTTTGTCACCCCAATCTATTTTGTAAACTGGAGATTCTTTGACCGCCTCTCTGTTTAGAATCTCGATTAATCCTTCGTATGTCTCTCCTGCAAAAATGACCGCAGGGGCCTCTTTCCAACTAATTCTGGGACGTTCAATGGCCAAGACTTTTATATCAATCTTTGATTCGCTAGTGCTTTTTTCATCATATGCATAAAGGACAATAGTTGTTTCGCCAGGTTCTTTAAATGTAAGGGATGTGTAAAGATTGTACGAAGAACCTGAAATGGACTGCTTGAAAAGCGCGTCTTTATCTTTCTTGAGAAGAATACCCACACCCTTTAAAGAACTGTCAGGGTCGGTGATTTTTGCCTTTATCGTGACAGGTTCACCCGCTAGAACAATGTCAGGTGTCAGGCTCACATTGCTGATAACAGGCGGAGCGCTGATTGTCTTAAATCTCAATGATTGCGCTACGCTTATTCCCTGTTTGGAAGCGCCTGGTGCGGTCGCCTGAATGCTGACCTTATAATCCGTATTTGCATTAAGGTTGTTGAGCTCAAGAGATGTCTTGGAAACATCTGATACAAACACATCTTCTTTTTGGCTTTCTTGCCCTAACGGATGATAGGATATCTTATAAGCGCCAAATGCTGAATTTCCTTCGAAAAGATTCCATATTAACTTAGCACTTGATCGAGAAACAGCACTAATGTGAAAGTTGAACATATCCCCACCGAACATGGTGAACAGGTAAAAAGGAGACTCGGAAACATTGCTATATTGATCCCTCAGGCGGGTTTTGATTTTGTAGGTTCCTGGCACCGTATTGACAATGGTGTGAGTGAAACTGGTCGATCCTTGCGCGCTGGATGAATTTTGCCACGGTCTTGTCGTCGTTTGCCCTTGTGGTGTTATGAATTCAATCTGTGAGCTGTTCGCCCCGTCATTTGTCGTGACTTTCGTTATGATTTGATGGTTTCCATAAATGTGCACGTTGCTTATTAAAGGAGCCTGGTTGTCTTCACTGCAGGTAAGGGCAACCGTTTCTGTTATTCCGCCGGTGACTTGAGTTGTTGCAGATGCAGAAGATATGTTGCTTGATGAGGAAGGGGTAATGTGAAAAGAAACATTAAAGGTTCCCTCATTTCCGAAGTCATGATTAAAGGTTGCTTTTCCCTGGTTGTTAGTATTCACGGTTCCCACGGTACAATTTGACTTTTTGATTGTAACAGGTGCATTTTTAACCGGAGTTCCATAGTCGGTTTGAGCGGTTATATTTATGGTCGTAACGGCATTTGAAAGACAAGCCGAGGGGGCTGAAAACAGACCGTAAGGTGAAATTGATGCGGCTATCGATTTTGTTCTGAAACCAGATTTTGAAATATCGAGCGTGTAAGTACCTGATTGAATGTTTTCAAACGTATAATGCCCTTGACTGTCTGTCTGGGTTGTCTTGTTTTTCCCGCATACAGAAATCTGAGCGCCTGAAACCGGACTTCCTGAGGTATTGTAAACGTAGCCTCCCGGGCTTGTCTTTTTTGTGGGGGATATGACATAGGGGCTGAGTAAACCTGTTGCACTTGAAGGGATTGTCATTACAGAGTCTGTTTTTAAATTCCAGATGGATTCGGTAACCGAGACGTCATATTGCTTCCCTTTCTCAAGTGTGATTTCAGGGGTAACTCCGTTGGAATTTGTAACGAGATTGAGGGGCACGGCTCCAGTACTTCTCTTTTTTACTGTAACAAGGGCGTCTTTAACCGTCTTACTTCCACATGCAACCTGGATGCGTCTTGAAGGAGGAATTGCCCCCTGTTTTGTCGAAATAGATCCTACATATCCCAGCCGGACTCCTGGGTTTTTCGTGGGGTCATTATCCTCGAATGTCCAGGATACGATTTGGTAGTAATATGTTGTACCTGGTTCAAGATCCCCTATGGAAATAGTATGGGTCTTTACCATCTCCCTTTCTCCAAGGGCACTGCCTATATATCCTACCGAAACAGAACCTGTGTTCTTTTTGATAGCTGCCGTGTAATTATCCCCCACATCCGGAGCGACTCCAAGGAAGACTTCGGTTGAGGCCTTGTGGCTTGTATTCCATGAAAAATTTAAACCCGTCTGAGTCGATCCGGCCTGCATGTCAGTCATGGAGTAGGTATTTTTAGAGCCACTAACCGATGTCAGGGTGGTTAATGAACGACCCGCATCTTTTTTTGTCTTTGCAGTGACAGGAGGAGTGGTATCGTAGACATTTCCGCTGCTGTCAACGCACGCCATCTTGAAGGTGTAGGCCGTGTCTTTCGCAAGGCCTGCAAAAGGAACATTATGAGATGTCTTTAAATTCGATTCGGTCTTAGCGGCTATAAGTTGGGTTCCTTTGAAGACCTTGACCGTTCCCTTTAGCGGGATATTCGGGCTTGCCCATCGGGCCGTGGCAGAGGTTACACCCTTGCAGATATGATAGTCTAGGATGGCCGCATTAGATGCTTGTATAGGAATATTTAGTTTGAATTCGTTTTCACTATATGTTTTCTCGGTTTTTACGAAGTTGACCACCTTTGTGGTATTAATAAGATTTATATTAGGGGCAATAGAAATTCCCGCATCAAAATTAAGGACCTGTTTTATTCGGAACTCATATTCGATTTTATCGACCACAACATGAAGTTTATCGCTTTCGCTGATAAAGAGTGGAAGTGGGATGTCAAGGTGGAATAATTCGTTTCTCGATGTAAAACGCTTTGGATATGTGCCGCTCAATTTTCCAGGGACCCAGTATCTGAAGTGTACTATGAGCGCGGCATCGTCTATCCAGTACTGAGGATCACCTATGATGGACACGCTTCCAAGGGAGGCGAGTTTGTCTACCCCTTTTTCTATAAGATTCTTGGCGAATGCCTCGGCACCGGCGTTGTTAACATCCTTGAATAATTTTATGGCTGAAATAAGTGTGTTTCGTTTACTGCTAGGGATTTTACTGAAAATGTTGTTTACTGCCTGGGTTTTTTTTGTTTCACTTACAAAATCATTGACGCTTACACTTATAAGGGTCCTTGTATCTTTATATTTTTTGAGGGCCCCCACGGGAAGGGAATCGCTTGACGACATGTTGACTCCGATGTTGTCCTGAGCGCTTGCGATGCTATCTCCCACCTTGGGCACCAGTGCCACCAGTTCCCAAAAGTCAAGGGGCAGATCAAACCATGGGAGTATGTCCGGTATTCCCGCAATATTGAAAAATCCTGCCTGTAAATTGTTAGGCAGGTAAACGCCGAATGAGCTTTCGAATGTGTTGCTTGAGCCGCCTTTGGGATTAGCCTCCAGCGTGAGGCGTAATGTATTGCCCGCCTTAGCCTGGGAAGGGTTGTATGTGCACAAAAGTCTTACATCGTCATTGACAGCGATGGTGCCTGTTGAAAACCGAATGCCCAGGTCATAACGAAAACCAGCGGTAACCAGCGGAAGCCATGGAGACCAGTAGGTTTTTGGAGTGGGTTTGCCATTGTAGTTCCATGAAATGGCGTTTGAAAAATCATGTGTGATTGTTGAAGCTGACGGCGAGGTTATTTTTAAGGAAAAAAAGGCAAGAAAAAAAACAATGACAAAGATCAGAAAGAATTTCATACGTGCCATATGTATAACCTCTGTGAGGGTTAGTTTTTAACTCGAATCTCTTAACCCGTGAAGCCGTTTCTGTGGCTGGTAAGTCATGCTTGTTTCCCTGCTACATAAGGCGGTCTGATTTTCCTATCTTATAAGCTTTTACCTCTACCTTCTGTTTGACGGTATCCATTGAAACGACAAGAGAATAGCCTTTTCTCAGAAAAGACATGAGGATTCTCTTGCGTCCCTGTGGTTTGGAGCCTAGACGGGGGCTCATTTTAAAGTGCAAGGCAAGACAGGCCTTGTGAAGGTCCCTTGCATCCTGTTTGTCGAAGAGTTTGCGTACTATGTATCGCAGAATGACGATGCCGTCTTTTTCATGTTCGGCAAAACCTGTGTCCTCTGAGATAAATTTGACGTCGCCAAGCGTTTCTTTTAAAGGAGGCCTGATAAGCCTGTCTATTTCTTTTGCGACAAGGCTCGTTGGAACTTGATTCTCTAGACTGAAAAATTGAGGATTGTCCGAAATATGTTTTATCTCTGAGGCTCTTGGCTGGGTATGTGCGGGAATTAAGAAAATAAAAACAGGAAGAAACAAGTGAAACATGAAAATCTTTTTAACGGTCTTTTTCATTTTCTCTCCTTCAATTTTCAGCTTCTTTTTATGTGCTCCTTTTCATAAGGGATGTTTCGGTAGCAATGGAGGACTAGCAGCGCATACCCCGTTTTTTTATCCCCAGGTTTTTCTTTTCCAGGTTATAGGCCATCTCAACCCATTCGCACAGAAGTGATCTGGTGTCTCGCGGGTCTATGATATCTTCTATACCGAATGCCTCGGCCGTCCTGAATGGGGAGCAGATTGCACGGTATGAATCCAGAAGATCCTTGAGGTATGCATCGGGGTCTTCGGCCGCCTCTATTTCCGCACGGTGTGCCGCGTAAACCCCTCCCTCAGCCGGGATGTTGCCCCATACGGCAGAAGGCCAGGCGTATCGCCAGCTGAGCCGCATGCCGCTTTTCTGGGCGCCTCCGGCAACGCCGAAACATTTTCTTAGATATACCACGGCCAGGGGCACGGTCGCCTGTACGAGCGCGAAACTTGCCCGCACACCTTTCCGTATGGTGCCCATCTCTTCACTCTTTTTACCGATCGTAAAACCCGGCTGATCAGGCAGATTCACCAGAGGCAGGTGAAATGTGTCACACATGTCTATGAAGCGCTGAAATTTTTCGGCAACATCAAAGTCGAAAGAGCCTGCCATGAACCTGCAGTCATTGGCAAGAACCCCCACAGGATAACCGTTTAGCCTTGCAAGCCCTGTTATCTGAGAACGGCCCTGGTATTTTCCGATCTCAAAGAAGGAGCCCTTATCCAGAATCATGTCGAGGATACGGCGGATATCATAGGTCTTTTTCCCGTCCTTGGGGATAATGCCGGTCAGTTCCTCCTCCTGTCGCCGAGGGTCGTCCTTTTCGGCGTCTTTTCGTTCCGGCATCTCCCACACATTGGGTGGCAGATATGACAGGAAACGTTTGGCCTGGGCCAGGGCGTCCTCTTCGTCTTCAGCCTCGTTATCCACAACGCCTGTAAGGCGCGTGTGAAGTCTGTAGCCCCCAAGCTCCTCTTTTGTCATGTCTTGACCGAATGCCGCTTTTACAAGGGGAGGCCCCCCAACAAAAACATGGGCCTTTTCCTTGACCATGACCGAAAAGTGGCTTTGGACCATATACATGGCTCCTATTCCAGCAACCGAACCGAATCCAAGGGCCACAACAGGTATTTCAGAGAGGATTTCCACCCGGTTCTGGGTCGTTTCATCCCCGGAACTGGGAATTTCCGTGTAACCTATATCCAGTATCTCGCGGATTGATCCGCCGGCGCCTTCCAGAAGCCGGATCATGGGCAAACGGAAGGTGCGGGCCATCTTAAGGAAATAGGCCCCCTTGCTCTTGTACATGCGACCGACCGAGGCCCCTTTTACCGTGAAGTCATCACCGTGGATTGCCACCCTGCGCCCATCTACGAACCCCAGGCCCATGATGAAGGGGCATGGAATAACGTCCTTCAGCTTGGACTTGTCTGTGTCATCGTAGGTAGCCACTCCAGCCAGAACGCCCCGTTCACGAAAGGATTCCTTGTCACACAAGCAATCGATCCTCTCCCTGACGGTCATCTTGCCGTGCCGGTGCTGTTTTTCGACATTAGCCTCTCCGCCCATCTGGTAGGCGATCTTTTTTCTTTCCTCAAGTTCTTCCAGCTCTTGATCCCACATCCGCATGTCTCCCTTTAAATAAGATCTCCCCGTCCATATTGTATGTAAATTTCTGTTGCTGATGAATCTTTGATGGTGCAGTCCAAAGGTGGATAAATGCCGTTGTGTGTCCCGGAATAATTATTTCTTGAATTTATGAGAGCGTGAGTTTTCCACCAGGAGACCTCAAGGCTCCACCCAATAGTTGCGGGGAATTATTTACGGTTATTGATAAGAACTTGTATTTTATGAGATGAAGTATGAAAATTTTTTTGTTTTATGTCAATTAGAAAGGCAGATATCGGTTGGGTATGGCTGCACAACTCAGCTGATGATGTATGTTGTACAAATAAGGCTTTAGGCAGCATATCGGTAACGATAATTCAAGACGCACTGCGGCGCGGCATTAATCCTGGTGGGCTTCGTGATTGAATTACTTGTGGAGATGAAAATGATAATGTGAGTAGTAGTCTTAAACAGAATTCTGATATTTATTTTCACTTTGACATATAACATATAAAATCAGTATAATAATATTTGATATTTGAGCGAAGGAGGGTCTGCTGTTTTGCGGGGTAGATGCCTTTTATAATCCCAAGTCACAAAGTCTTCATGCACTTTTTTCCCCTCCTTCACACGGAAAGTGAAAATCCGGGGAACCTCCTTTAAGGAAAGGGGCCCGGTTAACACGATTCTATCCGCCTAAGTCTTCAATATAAAGAGAGAATGCCATGAAATCCCTGAAACGAATGGTAATGTTTTTTGCTGCTCTGTGTATCCTTTCACCCTTCGGCAATTTTATCACCGCTTACGGGCAGGCCTCCTCCGTAAGCACTCTGGCAATCCTGCCTTTCGACAATAACTCTGTCACTGACCCCGAACGCTACACCCCTTTGACGAACGGGCTTCCAGCCATGCTTATAACCGATATGAACAGGGAACAAAACCTTCTCAAGGTCATTGAAAGGGACAAAATCCGTTCTATTTTGGAGGAAATCGAATTCAATCAGACCGGCTTAGTGGACAGGGAAACCATGATTCGCGCCGGAAAATTGCTTGGCGCCCAGTCTATCGCATTCGGTTCCTTCATGGTAATGGGGGACATGGTCCGGATTGATGCTCGACTGGTAAAAACTGAAACCGGCGAGGTGCTCATGGCCGAGTCGACGAGCGGTAGCGCGAAACGCTTTCTTGATCTGGAAAAGGACCTCGTTCGAAAGATCGCACAAAATCTCGGGATCGCACTTGAAACCGTTCAGACCGGAGGGAAAGAAAAAACGGGTTCCGATATCCAGGCGGCGCTTTTGTACTCCAAGGGTCTGGAGGCTATGGATAAGGGTGATAACGATGAGGGACGGAAGTTTTTCAACCAATGTATCAAAGCGGACCCCTCATATCGGGAGCGCATTTCAGGTATCAAGGGTTTTCAGCAGTAACCCGGTTCGGCGTATATTCGAGTTCGATTGCCCGTTGGGGAAGAATGATCCCAGCGAAACCATATTGATGTCAGGCAATTTAACACCGTTGGAAGGAGGAGAACTTATGTTGAAAAGAATTTTCTCCGTATTGGTTGGTTTGTTCATGATTGTCTCGTTTTTTTCCGGGTGCGTGACTATGGTGGAAAGTGAGGTGTTGTTCTCCAAAGGAAAATACAATGAAGTTATACCGATCTACAAAAAGAGCCTTGTTGAAGACCCGGATAATATTATGTTCAGGTCCAAACTGGGTTTCGCGTATCTCAAAACGGGTCGAATTGACGAAGCTGTAAGCGAACTGGAGACCGTCCAGAGGATCAAGCCGGGAGAAGCCTACTCCGCCCTCTATCTGGGTATGGCTTACCTGAATAAAGGAGATCTCTCTGATGCCATAAGGATATGGAAGGGGTACAAAAATGATTCCGCACCCATCGTGGAAGCGGAAATCAAACGTCAGTTGACTCTTCTGCTGATTGCCGATTCTCAGCGTCAGGCAAAAAAGGCCCTGGACACGGAGAAAAAACTCAAGACCGTTAAACCGGATCGTTATACTGTAGCCGTTTGCTACTACGATGATCTTTCACCGGACAAATCTCTGAGTGCATTTCAGAAGGGTCTTGCAGTCATGGTTATAACGGACATGTCCAAGATCAAGTCGCTGAAGGTTGTGGAGCGGATACGACTTCAGAGCCTGCTGGAAGAAATGCAGTTGGGTCAGACCGGAATAGTTGATGCAAGCACGGCGCCTCGAGTGGGGCGTCTTCTGGGAGCTGAAAATCTTGTCGTTGGAAACATCATGATCGGCAGTTATACTGCGACCACTTCTTTATCCTCAACAAGCGCAGGGGATGTTATGGGAACCGGGCAGGTTACCGTACCGCAGAATCAATTCTTTGAGTTGCCGAAAAGTATTGTAACGCAGGCCACCGACATAATGGGTGTGCCCCTGTCCGCCCAGGAAGAAGCTGCCTTGGCCGTAGCGCAGACAAAAAGCTTCGAGGCGGTAACATTTTTCGGACAGGCCCTTCAGGCCATGGATGCAGGCAACTATGGAAACGCCAAGGCACTTTTTGCCATGGCCCTGGCAGAGGACCCTAATTTTGTTGCAGCACAAGAAGGGCTTGCTTCCTGCCCTAGTTCCTCTGCTCCCTCAAAAGACGCGCTTGAAGATATGAGCATGTCAGAGATTGCAGATTCGATTAGCGCAGCGGTTGAATCTGCGCAAGACTCACAGGGGCAAAGTGATTCTGAATCGGACAGTGAAGGCGGCGGCGGAGGCGGAGGCGGATATTAAGTGGGCATCTGTTTGAAATTATTGTCCCCCAACTGGCTCGAAATCATCGTGAGAAATTGTCTGAGCCGCCTCCGGGGAATTTGTAAAATTTTAAAACTTTAACTGTTTTCAGGATATTGTCACTTCTCATTAAAGGTAATCCGACCGATAGTTTGCGCCGAACGATTGACAAATTCCGGAATGACCGCTGCCAATTGTGGACTGGCAAGCCGCGACAACAATACCGGCGGGCTGTCGTTACCATCAGCATCGATGTGGGTTAAAAATAGTTCGGAAAAGGGTGTGTTGACTTTGGAGGTAAACACCAGCCAGCGACTGTTGGGTGCCCAACTGTGCCAGGAGTTGAACAAAAGGGTATTACAACGCATCACCCGCGCTGGCCCGCCGCCGGCGGGCACCATCATCAGACGGCTGTCGGGCTGGGCCACCAATCCTGTTTTACACTGGGTAAATACAATCCAGCGACCGTCCGGACTTACTCGGGGGAAATAATTGCTCATTTGATTATTGCTGGCGCCCGTTAATGGCTCAGCCGCTCCGCCAGCGCCATCATTGAAGGGTACCCGGTAAATATCGTATTGAATCCGGTAACGTTTGTTCAAGGTATGGATGTCCGTACCCGGCCGTACCTTTAACAGCCGTTTGGAACCGATGGCATTATGCAGGCCCTTATCCACGGGCGCCCGGGCGAAATAGAGCGTTCGGCCGTCCGGGCTCCAAGCCGGGCTGGCCTGGACATAGTTGGGATCATCAGCGCCGGGTAACAGGTTGAACTTTTTGCTCTGGCGGTCATAAATGGCGATGCGGCCGGAAATAGGGAAAAAGAGCTGGGAAAAATCTAGACGATCCAGAATCGCCATGAATGGCTTTTCACCGACCGATGCAGCTACATAGCGGCCTTCGGGTGATATTTTCGCGAATAGCCCCATATTGGGTAGCTTTTCGATCACCGGCAAATCATTCCAGCTGATCACATTCGATGGATCCATTTCCGGTTTTTGGTCAATGTCCGTCATCAAATAGCCGCCCTTATCGCCATGAAAATCCATGTCCAGACCAATTGTTTTACCATTAGCCGATACGCTATGGCAAAATGCACACTTGGGCATGTTTTTAATGACCGTACGCGGTTTTTGGTAACTGCAAAGATCGGCCAGACGCCATCGAAACTTTTTGGTGTTTTTAAATGCGTACTCAAACGGCAGGGGAATCTGCTGATATAACAGCGGCGCAACCACCTTATCCGGTGATATTGTAAACGAAAGATCGGCGTGTGAAACCACCTCTGCCGCTTCCTGTCCCAATCCCAAAACAGTCAGGCGTATTCCTCCTTTTTGGCCAAACACCTTTATGCGCTCCCATATTTCGCGTCCAGGCCGCCATTGAGTTACCCTGCTAATTACCCGGATACCATGGAAATGGGATTCAAAGTCGATTTTTATCAACCATTTGTTAACAGTCTTTGCCGTTTCCTTCCAAATAATATCGGGCGCTGCCAAATCAGCCGGAAATACGGACCCGTCAAAGGGATGTGTAATTTGCACCGATAGAGATGGTCGGCCCTGTTGTTCCGCCGCAAGGATAGTTTTTAATTGCCGCTGTAATGCCGACCGGTGATTCTCGAATAGGCCGAGTTTATGCCCTAAAATCAGATCGCCGGATTCGAGGTCCGGGGTTACGGTCATGGTGGTACAGGCCATTATCACAATAAGGCCCAACACAATCGATATATACAAAACAACTCGAGTAAGGTTCCGTGATTTCCGCCCGATTTCTTTCATAACCAGTCTCCATAAATGACTTTTTGCCATGCACACCAACTCTTGAATGGGATAAGAGTAGCATAAAAAAGTCAAGCTTTTTTCCAAGAGTTTTTGTCAGACGACTTATCCTCTAGCAATCCGGGTTGTTTTTTCAACCTGAAACGAGCGTAAAGGTTTAGGAAAGTAAGCGTGAAAGATTTCGACGTAGCCGTCTGACGGCCAGATGAATTCAACAGTAAATGATTTCAATGATTTAGAATGCTGGATTTTAATGGATTGCGACGAATTATGGTGTGATTTTGCACCCTATAAGCAGCCTGAGAGGAAAGAAAGTAAATATTCGACCCCAGAGGGGCCGGCTTTGAGTTAACCCCTATAAGGGGATAAATAGCCTTGCCCCCTGAGGAGGCAAGGTTAAGTTGTCCCCAGTTCTTGATTAGTATTCGGATTTCTCAGAGGCCTTTTCTCTTGGCTCTTGATATGGCAGATAAATTAGGGAGATATTTTTAATGATTACTTGGTTTAAAATTGAAGTATTTAAAAAAAGGGCTTCAAAAGTATAATCTTCTGAAACCCTTGTTATTCGTGGCGGGGACGACGAGACTCGAACTCGCGACCTCCGGCGTGACAGGCCGGCGTTCTAACCGAAACTGAACTACGTCCCCGGGTTTTTTTATGTGGTAGGCGGAACGGGGATTGAACCCGTGACCCCCGGCTTGTAAGGCCGATGCTCTCCCATCTGAGCTACCCGCCTAAAGCGAAGAGAGATGTTTACCAGTTAAACACTGCCTTGTCAAGCTAAATTCAATGCGCGGTTATGTCTTTATTCCGCACTTTCTTGGTTGAGTCCTTTTCAGCACTAGTAATGTCGGTAAGACAGAAGGGGGCACGTTCATCCTTCGGTGCAAAGAGTTCTTCCCCCGGTGAAAGTACAAGCGCGTTTTCAAGGACGCTGTCAATATGGTCCACAAGAACAAGCTCAACCTTTTTTAGAATTTTCTTGGGTATTTCTTCGATATCCTTTTTATTTTCGAGTGGTAAAAGAACTTTTTTAACATCTCCTCTGTGGGCTGCCAAGATCTTTTCCTTGAGTCCTCCAATAGGAAGAACACGTCCCCTCAAGGTTATTTCACCTGTCATGGCGATGTCCCTGTATACCTTTTTTCCGGTAAGCGCAGATACAATGGACGTAGCGAGCGTTATTCCCGCAGAAGGGCCGTCCTTTGGAATGGCACCTTCAGGCACATGCACGTGAATGTCCATTTTTTCATAAAAATTGTCAGGAAGCCTTAACTGGCGGGCTCGCGATCGTACGTAGCTGAGTGCGGCCTGGGCCGATTCCTGCATTACCTCTCCAAGCTGACCGGTGAGAACCAAGCTGCCCTTTCCCGGCATTATGGTGGCTTCCGTCTGTAGTAATTCGCCTCCCACCTCGGTCCAGGCGAGTCCTGTGGTAACGCCCACGGCATTGCTTTCTTCAGTTCGTCCATACCTGTATTTTTGCACCCCGAGGTATCGGTGAATCGACTGGGCCTTTACCGATATCGACATGCCTTCCTTACCCGCCACTATCTTTCTGGCAACCTTCCGGCAGATAGAAGCGATCTCCCTTTCGAGATTTCTGACTCCTGCCTCTTTGGTATAGTTTCTTATAATGGTAAGTATGGCTTTGTCACTGAAAGAGAGCTGGTCCGGCTGAAGTCCGTTTTCATCAATCTGCTTTCTTATGAGAAACTGTTTGGCAATATTGAGCTTTTCAAGCTCCGTATAACCTGGAAGCCTGATAATTTCCATTCTGTCCTGCAGCGGCAGAGGTATATTATGCAGGATGTTGGCGGTAGTAATAAAGAAGACGTCAGACAGATCGTAATCGAGATCCAGATAATGGTCGTTAAATGCGTAATTCTGCTCTGGATCAAGGACCTCGAGGAGTGCTGAAGATGGATCTCCCCTGAAATCGGTACTCATCTTGTCTACCTCATCCAGACAGAATACAGGGTTGTTCGATTTGGCCTTTTTTAAAAATTGGAGTATCTTGCCGGGAAGCGCCCCTATATATGTCCTTCTGTGCCCCCTGATTTCCGCCTCATCTCTGACTCCTCCAAGAGAAAGCCTTACAAAGTTGCGGTCTGTGGCCCTAGCAACGGATTTTGCAAGAGATGTCTTTCCAACTCCGGGAGGTCCGACCAGGCAGAGTATGGGACCTTTCATCTTCTTGGTGAGATGCTGAACTGCAAGATATTCGAGAATCCTCTCTTTCGGCTTTTTGAGCCCATAGTGATCCTGTTCGAGGATCGTTTCGGCCTCTTCGATATCGAGTTTGATCTTAGTCTTATCAAACCAGGGAAGGGCGAGTATCCAGTCTATGTAATTTCTTACGACAGTTCCCTCGGCAGACATGGGGGACATCATCTTAAGTTTCTTGAACTCCTGTTTCACCCTGAAATGGGCCTCTTTTGTGAGTCTTTTTTTCTTTATCCTCTTTTCCAGTTCATCCAGTTCCGCCTTGAAATCATCCTTGGTGCCCATCTCCTTCTGTATCGCGCGCATCTGTTCGTTCAGGTAATAGTCCTTCTGGGTTTTCTCCATCTGTTTCTTGACCCTGGTCCTGAGGCGATTTTCAAGTCGAAGTATGTCCAGTTCATTGTTGAGGTTTCCAAATAAGCGCTCCAGGCGTTTGTTGAGATCCAGCATCTCAAGCAATTCCTGCTTATCGCTTACCTGGAGTGCGAGATGCCCGGCTATGGTGTCCGCAAGTCTCCCGGGGTTTTCAATTGAGGTCACGGTGGTTACGACCTCTTCGCTTATCTTGTTGTTTAACTTGGCATATTCCTCAAAGTTGCTGTTTATTGACCTCATGAGGGCACGGGTCTCGTTGTCTATCTCGGATCTGTCCTGAAAGGTAACGGCATTAACCATGAAAAAGCCGTGGAGCTCCTGGAAATTATCTATCTTGCCCCTTTTTTTCCCTTCTATAAGGGCCTTTACAGTGCCGTCGGGAAGCTTGAGGAGTTGTAAAACACTGCTCAACGTTCCGAAAGAATAGATATCCTCGGGTGAAGGGTTATCCACCTTGGCGTCCTTCTGTGTGGCGAGGAAGATTTCCTTATGATGAGCCATGGCATATTCCAGGGCCTTTATCGACCTCTCCCTGCCCACAAAAAGAGGGACTACCACGTTGGGAAACACGACAACGTCTCTCAAAGGCAGAAGAGGATAGAATATCCTTTCAAGATTATCGATATCTGGTACGTCTTTATTTGTTGAGTTAAACATGTCATCAACCATATTTCACCTTGTTTTCATAGAGGATAAGAGGCGATTCTCCATTAGTTATAACCTCTTCTCCTATTATGCACTCTCTTATTTCTTTGTTAGTGGGGATATCGTACATGATGTCCAGCATGACGGACTCCAGTATGGCCCGAAGTCCCCTGGCCCCTGATTTTCTTTGGAGGGCATCTTTTGCAACAGCCGTCAGGGCCTCATCCGTGAATTTGAGTTCTACCCCTTCAAGCTCGAATAGTTTTTTGTACTGTTTTACAAGTGCGTTTTTGGGTTCAGTAAGAATTCTGACGAGAGCATCAAGACTTAATTCATCCAGTGTCGCGGCAATAGGTATCCTGCCGATGAACTCCGGGATAAGGCCGAATTTTATCAGGTCTTCAGGCTGAACTTGAGACATCACCTCGTTGACGTCGATGTCACCTTCCCCCTGAATATCCGCCTCGAACCCCATCATCTTGCTTCCGATCCGGTTTCTGATGATCTTATCAAGTCCGTTGAACATGCCCCCGCAGATAAAGAGTATGTTGCTGGTATCGACCTTGACGAAATCCTGCTGAGGATGTTTTCGGCCGCCTTTGGGCGGAACATTCGCCATCGTTCCCTCGATTATCTTTAGCAGTGCCTGCTGAACGCCTTCACCCGATACGTCGCGTGTTATAGAAGGGCTGTCCGATTTACGGGCGATTTTGTCAATTTCGTCAATGTAGACTATACCCTTGCAGGCCTCATCCACGTCATAGTCTGCCATTTGGACCAGGTTGAGGATTATATTTTCCACATCCTCACCCACGTAGCCGGCCTCAGTGAGCGTTGTGGCATCTGCAATGGTAAATGGTACGTTGAGCACCCTTGCCAGTGTCTGAGCGAGAAGTGTCTTTCCGGATCCTGTCGGACCTATGAGAAGGATATTGCTTTTCTCTATCTCCACACCCTCCATGTCGATTTTTGTGGCAATCCGCTTGTAATGGTTGTGTACAGCCACGGAGAGGACCTTTTTTGCCTTTTCCTGCTCAATAACGTACTGGTCAAGGATATCCTTGATCTCTGCAGGTTTGAGCAATTGAGCCTTCGAGTCCTCCTCTTCTTCCTGAGTGTATTCCTCAGCTATTATCTCGTTACAGAGCTGAATGCACTCGTCGCAGATGTATACTGAAGGACCGGCTATCAGCTTTTTAACCTCTTCCTGACTCTTTCCGCAAAAGGAACAGAGAAGTTCGTCACCGGTATCTTTGTTATTACTCATATCTCAGGTAACCTCTACTTTTTTTCTGATAAGTGCTGTATTTCTCTTGTGGTTATGACCTTGTCAATTATTCCGTATTTTTTTGCCTCTTCACTGCCCATGAAGTAGTCGCGCTCGGTGTCTTTTTCTATCTTTTTAAGGTTTTGCCCTGTGTGATCAGCAAGGATTTTGTTGAGAGACTCCCTTACCTTGAGTATCTCTCTGGCGTGGATGTCTATGTCTGTAGCCTGGCCCTGAGCACCTCCAAGAGGCTGGTGTATCAATATTCTTGAATGGGGAAGGGCGTAGCGCTTTCCTTTTGCACCTGCAGCAAGAAGAAGCGCGGCCATGCTGGCCGTCTGTCCTATGCATATGGTTGTGATATCAGATTTGATATACTGCATGGTATCATAGATGGCCATGCCGGCTGTCACCGAACCGCCGGGGGAATTTATATATACATTTATGTCTTTATCCGGGTCTTCAGATTCCAGAAACAGCATCTGAGCAATAATCGTATTGGCCATGCCGTCATTTATCTGATCACCCATAAATATAATGCGGTCCTTTAAAAGCCTTGAGTATATGTCATAGGCTCTTTCGCCGCGGCTCGACTGTTCTATAACCATTGGTATAAGCATTTTGATGTCCTAGGCTCCCTTTTTTTCAGGATCTTGCTCTTCTTCAGTTATCTTTTCTACTTCAATAACGTTAGCATTCTCAATAAGGTAATTCAATGTTTTTTGCTCCAGAAGGCTCTCTGTGAGCGAGTCCACAAGGCCTCTTGCCTCGTAGTATTTCTTTACTGTTTCAAGTGACTGACCTGTTGAAAGGGCAATGTCTCTGAATCCCGTTTCAATGTCTTCATCTTCAAGTTCGAGCTTTTCGTTTTCCGCAACCTTTCCGAGCACAAGCATTTCCTTGCACCTGGTCTCCGCCTGAGGTCTGAAATCTTCCCTCAGTTTTTCTTCTGTAAGCCCCGCTTTTTCAAGACTGGATCCTCTGTTCATCAGATTCTGCATCAGATTCTGTATGGCATACTGTATTTCTGAATCCACAAGGATTTGAGGCAGTTCAAAGTCAACGGGAGCGGAGATCTTTTTGATCAGCCTCTGTTTCAGGTCCCTTTCTACCCTGTTTTTCTCCTCCGACTCCAGGACCGCTCTTATTTTATCTCTCAGGCCCTGAAGATTTTTGATTTCAGGCCCAAGTTTTTCTGCGAAATCGTCATTCAGCTCTGGAATCTCCACCTCTTTGATGTCACCCACCTTTACCTTGAATGTCACTGTTTTTCCCGCAAACAGTGAGTGATGATAATCATCTTCAAAGGTAATTTCTATCTCCTTTTCTTCATCCTTTTTTACCCCTATAAGGGAATCTTCAAAAGTGGGATGAAAATCGGAACTGCCAACTTCAAGGAGGAAATTCTTGGAACTCATCTCTTCAACCGGTTCACCCTGCTCAAAGCCCTCGTAATCTATGACCGCCAAGTCACCTTTCTGAACGCCTCGGTCCTCCTCTATCGATCGAAGTTTCCCGTTCGCCTTCTGAATCTGTTGTAGACGTTTTTCCACTTCTTCATCGCTCACGTTGAAAAGTTCTTTTTCAACCTCGACTCCTTTGTAGTCCTTTACCTCAAATTCGGGCCTTACCTCTATGACGGCTGAGTAGGTAAAATCGTGTCCCCTTTTCAACTCTTCTTTTTCAAGAAGCGGTGTTCCAAGGGGGATGGCGCTTGTTTCTTGAAGTGCCTTTGGAAAGGTCTCATTTATAAGATCCCTTGTTACATCCTCTTCCACCTGGGTACTGAAGCGGCTTTCAAGTATGCTCTTGGGTATTTTACCAGGCCTGAAACCGGGCACTTTGGCCCTTTTTGAGAGGTCCTTATAGGCCCTGTCAAGTTTAGTGTCGACTTCCTTTGATCCAAGCTCTATTATTACCTTCTTTTTTACGGATGTTATCTCTTCCAGGCTGGTCTTCATTTTTCTCCTCATTTTCGGCCTCATAAAGGATAAATTGCAAAATTCCAGGGGTCTAAGCAACGCAGGAACATGAATCCTTTGAAAGGTCCTTTTTAAATGTTCAAAAAAGTTAATTATGATTGTTCTGTTTTCAAGGTTCTATCTGTTAAAGAGCATTACAGAAACAGGGAAAGGGCTGTCAATATCAAACTATAACAGAGGAAACAAGGAAAAGTTTCTGAAATGTACAGAAAATTCTGGCAAAGGGGGTTTGAATGGTGCGAGAGAGGGGAGTTGAACCCCTACACCGTTTGGTACTGGATCCTAAATCCAGCGCGTCTACCAGTTCCGCCACTCTCGCAAATTTTCAATCAACTATAATTGAAAAATGTAGATCTCATGTCAAGATATTATGGGTTGTTGAACTTTTCTTCATATTCCTGAGAAAAGCCTTTTATTATCCCCTGGTCCGCAAAACTGAAATAGTTATTGTGGCCTATGATGATATGATCCAGTACCTGAATCATGAGCAGCCTTGATGCCCAGACAAGATCTCTTGTAAGTCTCCGGTCCTCGGGAGAAGGACAGGGGTCTCCCGAGGGATGATTGTGAACAAACACGAGTGCGGCCGCACCCCTTTCAAGAGCCATAGTAATTATCTCACGCGGGTACACTGCACTTCCGGTCAAGGTTCCGAAGAAGAGGTCCCTGTCAGAGAGCAGTTCATTTTTTCTGTTAAGGAAAAGGACCTTGAAGATCTCTCTTTTTTTATCCCTCATGTAATGAAACAGATAATCGAACACGGCCCTTGAGGAGTCAAAAAGCGGCATACTACTAGCCCTGTCCTTGAGGTATCTGCCGGCGACCTGGTGAACCAGCTTGAGGTAAAGCGCGTTTTTTGGCCCAATTCCCCTTATTTCCGTCAATTTTTCAAGTGGTGCGGAAAGCACGCCTGAAATACCTCCATATCTCTTAAGGGCTTCCCTTGCCTGAATTTTCAGGTCTCCTCTCGGTGTACCGAGGGTAAGAAGAAATTCAACAACCTCTTCATCTGAGAAGCGTTCAAGCCCACCGTTCATGAACCTCTTTCTGAGCCTTTCTCTGTGGCCGATGCCCCTTTTCTGCCATTGCTCCTTGTCCATGGATTTCGTCCCTGTTGATTGTTTTGCAAAAGGGATAAAAAACTCTCCTGTCTGCTGATCCCTGTCCAGGTTTTTAAAACCTAATTTATACCACATGAAATAGATTCTTCAAATTTATATTAGAATATTCGCAGGCCAATGCGGAATAAACAGCCCAGATGGCTCTTTTGGCTGGAAATGGATATTAACGGACAGTTCGTTTTTTTTACCGGCTTTCGCCATGCTTAACGGGGTGGCGATATCATGAACGTGTTTTTACAAACGCTAACCTAGCGGATGAGGCATCGGGGGAGAAAAACCCTGGCTGCATTGAAATTACCTTTCTAAACTATTTCTAGAATAGGGTTTTTCATCGATACGGATTGAATAATAATTAATGATACTTATAATTCTACACCACCAAGCAACCGCAAAAATCAAATTCATGACAACCCGTTGCCTGGTTATGCAAATCTATGGCTAAAAATTATTGAAGAGCCTATAGCGAAGTGTTAGAATTAATTCAAAAAAGAGATGGCACGGACATGTGAACGATCGTGCAGAAAGTTAAATTATAATGGGTGTTAATGCCTTAAGGTTTTTTTCAGTTTTTATAGTTGCTCAGTTCATATCGCCTGAAAGTGTGTTAGCCTGGGGGCCGGGTGTGCACACTGTCACTGCGTTAAACGCGCTGAGCAACGCCGAGACGCTTCTTCCCTCAATCGCGGCCATAATTACTTCCTTTCCAAAGGAATTCATTTACGGCTGTCTTTCAGCAGATTTTTTTATCGGCAAAGGGATAGGTAGAAACTCTTCACATCCTCACGATTGGAATGGGGGGTTTTGCTTTCTAAAGGGAGCGGGAAATGACAAGGAAGCATCGTTTTCCTACGGGTTTCTAAGCCATCTTGCTGCCGACGTGGTGGCGCATAACTTTCTTGTACCGCAGCTCATCAAGTCGCATCCGGCCACCGGAAGGCTGAGGCACATCTACTGGGAGATGAGGGCTGATTATCTTATGGAAGCGGCCTATACCAGTATCGCCAGGCATATCCTTTCCATGGATCATGTCGCATGTGACGAACTTCTAAACAATATGGTAGAAAAGAGAGTGCCCGGTCTTGGCGTAAAAAAACGGATATTTACCAACTCGGTTTATTTCTCAGAATACTGCCATTTGACACGGGAGCTTTTTTTTACCGTAAGGCCGGATTCCATAAACAGAATGAATAGTTATCTAACCGCCATGGTTGAGTTTTCCTGCCGCATGGTAAGGGATTTCTTGACAAACCCCTATTCATCCGGCTGTCTGAACTACAGCCCTATTGGAAAAAGGGATGTGCATGGATCTGGAAGGTTCAGGACCCTTAGAAATTTATTCAAGCCTAAAAAATAAAGGCCGTCACTTTTTTAAGAGAAGAAGCCCAAGACATGAGCAGCGTCAGAATTTTACCTGAAGAGGTCGCAAGCCAGATCGCAGCTGGGGAGGTAATTGAAAGGCCTTCCTCTGTGGTGAGAGAATTAATAGACAACAGCATAGATGCAGGTGCGGATCGGATAGTTATTAATCTCGAAAACGGTGGGAGGCGTCTGGTTAGCGTGGCGGACAACGGAAGCGGTATGTCGAGGGACGATCTGCTTTTGTGCATCGAAAGGCACGCCACAAGTAAAATATCCACTTCGGAGGACTTGTTTTCTATAAGGTCTCTTGGATTCAGAGGAGAGGCAATCCCGAGCGTGGCTTCTGTTTCACGACTTCACATAAAGACACGGCAAAAGGATGATCTATCCGGCCACAGCCTGAAGATAAACGGGGGAAGACTCATATCGATAGATGAAACAGGTTCGCCTCCAGGCACCACGGTAGAGGTGAAAGACCTGTTCTATAACGTACCTGCACGCAGAAAGTTTTTGCGGGCCGCAAAGACGGAGACGGACAGGATCGCCGATGTCGTATCAAGGATTTCAATCCCCTACAATGATATATATTTCAGCCTGGAGCAGGGGGGCAATCCGATCCTGAATCTGCCGCCTGCAGACGATGAACTTTTCCGGCTTTTTTATCTCCTCGGCAAGGACGTTGCCGAATCCATGTTGAAAAGAGAGGAAAAGGGTAAGAGTGTCTCAGTAAAGGCTTACCTTGCACCCCCGGAATTCGCGAGAAAAAGAGGGGACAGGTTGTTCGTTTACGTAAACGGCAGAAACGTGAGAGATAGGCTTATAACAAAGGCGATAATGGATGGTTTCGGAAGCCGCCTCATGAAGGGCCGGTACCCTCAAGCGGTTCTATTTCTTGAAATCGAGCCGAATCTTGTCGATATAAACGTGCATCCAACCAAACAGGAGGTTAGGTTTTCCGACAGTGCCATGATATTCAAGAGAATAGCCTCCACGGTAGATTCGGTCCTTGGAAGTGCTTTCAGCCGTTTTGAGGGTCTTGTTGACCCCTGGAGGGAGAGCAGCTTTACCGGAGTAAAGGAAGACTCGCTGCACCGAGATGCCTGGGAATTTGCTCCTTCAGATCAGAGGGGTATGCTTGATGTCGGCACGGGGGAAAGGGACACCCGGGTGATGCCTCAAACAAGGGTGATAGGCCAACTAGCAAACACATATATCCTTTGCCAGATGCATGACGGGCTTTTGATGGTGGATCAACACGCGGCCCATGAAAGAATCATCTTCGAGGGTCTTTCAAAAGGTTTTGAGAATTCCAGGATAGAGTCTCAGCAAATGCTTGTTCCGTTTGAGCTTGAACTGACACTAAAAGAAAAACAGATAGCAGTTGAAAGGGCCGATGAATTACTTCGGCTAGGAATGGAACTTGAACACTTCGGAGGCAATACTTTCCTTCTGCGATCTTTTCCTGTCATACTTTCGAAGGTGGATTGGGGGGGCTTTATCTCTGAATTGCTGGTTGAAATGGGTAAGGGTGAATTGGAGGATAAAAAGGTATTTGAGTGTGTGATTACGATCATGGCCTGTCATGGCGCCATAAAGGCGGGTGATAGGCTCTCGGAAGAGGAGATGTATCAGCTCCTTGTCGAATTGGAGGAAATGGAAACCCCCACCAATTGCCCGCACGGAAGGCCGATTTTCAAACATTTCACCTTTTACGACCTGGAAAAGATGTTCAAAAGAGTGGTGTAAGCAATAGATGGCAGGGCGCTTTTCAAAGGGTGTGAGTGAGACATTAATCTTTTGATGATAAAGCCTTGCGAAAGATCCGGTACCATGGAAATACCAAATAGGGCAAAGGTAATTATCATCTGCGGGCCAACTGCTACAGGAAAGACATCCTTTGCTGTTGAACTGGCCCAATACTTGGGGGGAGAAATTGTAAGCGCTGATTCCATGCAGGTATACAGGCATATGGATATAGGTACGGCAAAGCCGACCGAGGAGGAACAAGGTGGAATCCCTCACCATATAATAGATGTTGCAGATCCTGACGAAGACTTTAATGCTGCAACCTATAGAAGGCTTGCCATTGATGCCGTGAACGATATCACTGCAAGAAAAAGGGCATGCCTTGTGGTGGGAGGAACCGGCCTCTATATCAAAGGCCTTACTGAAGGGCTTTTTGACTGCCCGGCGGCTGAGCCTGAGGTAAGGGAACGACTACAGAAAAAGTGGGACTTGGAAGGTCCTGAAAAGATTTTCGAGACCCTTATTACCATTGATCCTGAATATGCTGCAGGGATACACAGAAACGACAGGATGAGAATACTTAGAGGTCTTGAAATCTTCGAGCTTACAGGTAGCAAGCCCTCAGAGCTTGCCAGAGTGCATGGCTTTTCAGACAGGCCCTTTCAAACGATCAGCCTCTGCCTGGAAATGGAAAGGGAAAGGCTTTATAATAGGATAGACAGAAGAAGTGAATTTATGGTCGAGTCAGGATTACTTGAAGAGACAGAGGGGCTTCTCAAAAAAGGCTATTCTCCCGACCTGAAATCCATGAAGGCTATAGGGTACAAACATATGGTAAATCATATTGAGGGAAAATGGGGTCTGAAAGAGGCTGTCGGGTTTCTTAAAAGGGATACCAGGAGATACGCCAAAAGACAGACCACATGGTTCAGGGGACAAAGAGATGTAAGCTGGATATCTTCTGATGACATTAATCCCGCATTGAAACGGATAAAGGCGTTTTTGAGGGAGGACCTTAAATGAGCAGGTTTGCGAGAACACTTTTAACAGGGATCACGCTTTTTTTAATATCTTTACCTGTCTACTGTAATGCGCTCGAAGAAACAACCCGGGATATTCTGGCCATGGGTTCTGCAGAAATATCAGAGGGTAATGTTGCCTCTGCAAAAAAATTGGCCTTAAGCAGAGGTCTTCAAAAAGGGGTTGAGGGATTTCTGGTAAACAGGCTGGGAGGACAGGGTGCCGTCAACAATTTTGAAAGGTTGATACTTGAAGTTTTACCTAAGGCAGAGGAGCTTATAGAAAACTTTACCATAATCAGCGAGTATCAGTCCGGAAAAAATCTAAATCTGCTAGTAAGGCTAAAAATCGATGAGACCATGATGGAGGAGCGATTTCGTATGGCAGGCCTGCTTGTCAATGAAGGAGCCCCTTTAAAGGTTTTGTTCATGGTGGCGGAGATAAGAGAAGGCACACCATCCTTCTGGTGGGAAGAGCCCGAAGCGAGCAGGATTATGGGGTCGACAGAGATTATCCTTCAGAACGTCTTCAGGGAAAAGGGTTTTGAACCGATAAACTGGTTGCAGAATATTCCAGACGCCGACATCCCTGAAGAGGTTAGGGTCCTTGAACCGGAAAATGCTTCTATCGCAAAACTGGGAAGGCTATATGAGGCGGATCTGGTGATACATGGAAAAAACAGGATTTCATCGGACTCGGTGGGACTGGCCGTTTCAGTAATAGGGGCGGATGACGGTCTTTTCATGGGCGGTGGGACTTATTTTGTGGACATAGAGGAAGGTATTACCTCCCAGGATCAGCAAATGGAAATACTCAAAAAGCTTGCAGTCTCCTTTGCAGATGACGTTACGCCTGAGATACTTTCAAAAACAGCCGAGACCCAAAAAAAGATTAATTCCCTCACTGTTTCCCTGGAGGGCCTGAGTTCTTTTAAGGAATTACTTGTTTTCAGAGATTTTCTGAAAAATAGTGTAAAAGGCGTGGCTTCAGTCAAACAGAAAAGGGTAAAAAGAGGGTCAGCATCACTTGACGTGGAATTTAAGGGAGAAAGGGACCTGTTTGTAAGCAGAGTGATGAACCATGAAGACCTGCCTCTTCCCCTTATGGAAGGAAAGGGAGACGGTGAAGGCATACTGTTTTTGATCGAGAACATAAGGTGATCTGAACGATTGAAAAACAGGTCCCAGGAACCTTTTACAGGATTGAATCGAAGAAAAACCATAACCAGAGATATTTAACTTGGAGCAACCTTTATTTTCTGTCTTTTCTCATTTATATATAAATCATTATGCCTATCGCCAGAGATATAACTGTCCCTAATGTTATAACCATACTCAGGATAATTCTTGCCCCGATATTTGTAATATACCTGATACACGAGCAAGTTACATCGGCCCTTGTAGTGTTCATACTGGCAGGGATAAGTGACGGGCTGGACGGATTGATCGCAAGGGCTTTCAACCAGAAGAGTGAGATGGGGGCCTATCTGGACCCGTTGGCAGATAAACTGCTTCTTATCTCCGCTTATGTGGCGTTGGCTGCCAAGGGCTTTATGCCCGCCTGGTTGACCGTAATAGTGATAAGCAGAGATGTACTCATACTTTTGGGTGTTCTTATTCTTTTTCTAGTAAAATCAGGTTTTACTGTAAAGCCTCTTTTCCTTAGCAAGATAACCACATGTTTTCAGATTGCATCAGTCATCGTTGTACTCACCATGGGGCAATTCTTTTTTTCCCAACTTATTTATAAGTATCTATATTGGGCAACCGGTATAGTAACGATTTTGTCGGGGCTTCAGTATATAAGACAATGGCTGGGGTTGATGGATGAGGAGGGGCTTTAAGAGCCGGTTCCAATAAATACGGCTTGACATCACGCAGCCAGATTGATAATTAGGCTTTTAACATTTCAAACAGGCACGTAGCTCAGGGGGAGAGCACTACCCTGACACGGTAGGGGTCAAGGGTTCAAATCCCTTCGTGCCTACCAGTAAATTCAAGGGGTTACGGTTTTTGACCGCAACCCTTTTTTGATAAAATCACCAACTTTGATACCTACAGTACACTCGCGATCGGTTTGCTTTTATATCATGCGGGTCCGATTGAATGATAAGTTATGAGATAATTGAGCTTTTCGAGCTGAAAAGGGGAAAGGTTAAGAAATTTTACCCCCCTATGCCGGAGATGTTTTGTAATAAACGAGTCTTCGGCCTGAATATCGAAATCAGATACGGTCCTAAAAGGTACTCCCTGCAGATTGAACCCGTTTCCCCTTAGAAATATATCCATCTCAAAGGCTTCTACCATAGAAGATCCTTTTGGATTGTATCGGAAGGCAAGGCCACCCAGGCTTATATCTCTGACATTTCCGTAAATACTTGTCATCTTGGGCCTTGCAATCACCCCCCCCGTTAGCAGGTGTCTTAAATGTCTTCTTTTCTCAGCGCTGTGTGTCTCGGCTGAAGTAAAATTGCCTGGTTTGCCGTAATGAGATACCGAACCATTCGGTTCAGAGGAGAGGGTGCTTCTTATCAAGACCCTTTTTGTCCCTTCGGTTCTGAACCACTGGGGCAGTTTTCCAGGAGTATCTCTCCTTTGAGCACATTTACGTCGTTCAATACCGTTTTTGCGAAAATAGTCAAGGTCGTAGGACTTCCTTCTGTCTCTGTTTTTTCGTCTTTCCATATCAACCATACACCTTCCGAAAAATAAATGGTCCATCCGGGTAACGAGTACAACTAAAAATAACTTAGTATTAACTAATTATATTGACAAGCTATTCATCTATCAAAGCATCATTAATCATGTACAAGGGATTAAAATCATAAAAGCCGCTATGCAATAGAGTTATTGTGAAAAGTTTAAACCGCAGGTATTCATTAACCGGAAGATCGAAATAAATTTTCCAATACAAATTTTTGATAGAATTATACCAAAAACATTACTGAAGAGCAACTTTATTGTTGAAAAATTGACCTTAAGCACATTTCTTGGGTTTTTATCCGAGTTTACAGAAAGAGTCTGCGCTATTATTCCATGATAAAAAAAGCAGTGCACTTTTTTTCTGAGGAAAGTCGCGAAAAAATTGTGCTGTCTTAATGGATCGGAAAAAGTGCCTGAAACCGTGGAACTGCTTAGTTCCGCTGTGTTTTGAAGTAGCGGAATCCATTAACCCAAGGCGTTATAGACGCTTTAGAATGCTTTTAGGCATTATGAAATATTTGGCATAACGACCTGCCTCATTTCAAAGGTCAACCCGCCATGGCCTGTGGGTGGAATTCTATCCGGAATAAGGTGGCGACGAATATGGCTTGAATTTACAGAGTGAATTTAAAAACCGTGATGCCGGGTTGACAGTAAAACTATTTTTCCATATATTTGATCAACGTTTAAAGTAACAAAACATACCAAGGGCAGTAACAATCATGAACAACTCCTATTCAAGAGAATTTCTACTTTGGCGTGTTTGGCGCTTAGGAGATGTTTGTGCAATCTGCCTGATAGATTCTGTTTGACATCGTTAATAAAAAGATCAACAGAAGCCTCAGGCTGGAAAAGGTGCCTGGGGCTTTTTTTATTGTGCATATAAATTACCTCGGAAAGGAGCAGTAAATGGATAAAGGGATAATAATGAGCGGAATTCAACCTACGGGAGATATACATATAGGAAATTATTTGGGGGCCATACGCCAGTGGGTTGAATTGACAAAGGATCATGAGTGCTTTTATGTGATAGTGGATTACCATGCCATTACGATTGATTATGATATTGAAAATTTTCAAAAAAATATCTTTAATGCAGCCATGGTCAATATCGCATGCGGACTGGAACCTGGAACCTGTCACCTTTTCATCCAATCCCATATCCCCGAAATCCTTGAACTCAACTGGATTTTGGCTTCCTGCACAATGGTGGGACGATTGACCAACATGACGCAGTTTAAAGATAAATCGGCTCAGCACGAGGCCAATATAAATGCGGGTCTTTTGAATTATCCCATCTTGATGGCGGCAGACATATTGATCTATAAGGCATCTCTTGTACCTGTGGGAGAGGACCAGTTCCAGCACCTCGAATTCTCAAGAGAGGTTGCTCGCCGATTTAATTCCCGTTTTGGACAAACCTTTGCGGAGCCAATTCCGTGTGGTAAACCTGGACGGGTACTCGGGCTGGACGGGAAAGATAAAATGTCGAAAAGCCGCAATAATTATATCGGTATCATGGATAGTCCCGAAGATGCGTGGAAAAAGCTGGCACCGGCAAAAACCGACGTCCAGCGTGTCCGCAGATCCGACACTGGAAGACCCTGGATGTGTAACGTCTATTCCTATCATGAATTTTTCACCCCAGAGGACGTCCGGAAAGGCTGTTATGAAGACTGTCAGAAAGCAAAAATCGGGTGTGTGGACTGTAAGAAGATCCTTCATAGATACATGACGGAGGCCCTTAAGCCTATCCAGAAAAGATACAGAGAATTGGAAAAACAACCGGATGTTGTAAAAGATTTTCTTATGCAAAGTGCGAGCGAAGCAAGACAGGTCGCACGTAACACAATGGAAGAGGTGCGGAGGAAGATGGGAACCAGATAGACATGTTTCAATCTTTTAAGAATATCTATTGAATGAAATCAAGGTGGTAAAAAAGGGACCGGGCATACTGCCTGAAATGAAGAATTCCGGCGCGGATGACGACTGGGGTGGGGCGTTGGTCTATCCTTGAGAGGGTTAAGTGTGGCGTGTCAGCGCTTAAAATGCCTAAAGTGATAAGGTGCATGGAATGGATGAAACCTAGGAATTTTGCAATTTTTCCCCGAGCCGGACCTCTCAAGTCCTCCTTAATGAAACAGCCTGATAGCGTTTTTAAAGTGAAGGCGATGAATTTAGCCCTATCCGATCTCTCAGATAGCGGTAGAAATGGTGAAATTCGTTTGTTTCTTTTCTTCTGGGTCTTTTAAGCGATACATCAACAATCAACTTTATGCTACCGGGATATTTATCCATTACAAGTATACGATCTGCCAAAAAAGCCGCTTCCGTGATATCATGAGTCACAAAAATAATCGTATGCCGGAGTTCCTCCCAGAGAGACAAAAGAAGACTCTGCATCTCTTCTCTCGACTGGGCGTCAAGGGATCCGAAAGGTTCATCCATCAGCAGAAGTTTCGGGTCTAAGACAAGGACCCTTGCGAGGGCAACCCGCTGTTTCATTCCGCCTGAGATCTCTGACGGAAGATATCTTCCGAAACCTTCAAGCCCCGTCAGGTAAAGAAATTTCCCAACCCTTTTTTTGATTTCTCTTTTATTTATTCGGCCCTTGAGACCAAAAGCGATATTTTCTTCAACTGTCAGCCAAGGGAAAAGGGCATCTTCCTGAAACACAATGCAGCGTTCAAATCCAGGCCCCGATATGGGGACGCCATGAGTCTCAATGCGGCCGCTGCTCGGCTTTATAAATCCGGCGACGATCTTCAGAAGGGTGGTTTTTCCACAACCGCTCGGTCCAAGAATGCAGACCAATTCTCCTGAATTAACCGAAAGATTTATATTTTCAAGTACTTTTATGAAATGGTTACCCATGGGAAAAATTTTGCCAAGTCCCACAGATCTTAACAAAGGATCTCTGTGTGCTTTTTTCTTAACTGATATCAGCCTGAAGTCATGTTCTTTCAATAAGTCCTCCGTGCGCTTTTAAAGCAGAGACGAAGAACGGCCTTTAACGACAGGTCGCTTATCCTGCCCAGAACGGCAATAATTATAACGCCCACAAGGATTATATCAATACGCCCCAGCATGCGGGCGTCCATGATAACGGCACCCAGACCGTCCGGCACCCCGGTGAGTTCACCAAGAACAAGATATGCCCAAGCTATTCCCAGGCCCAATCGTAATCCGGTAATTATCTGAGGCATGGCGGCGGGAAGAAGGATTGCATATATCCCTCTTATTTTCCCTACCCCCATCATCGCCCCTGACTGATATAATAAAGGATTTATAAGACGAGCACCTGATGCCGAATTTATGTAGATCGGGAAAAAGGCTGCCAACGCTACCAGAAAGACGGTTGTCTTTATTCCTATACCGAACCATACGAGAGCGAGCGGCAACCAGCATATACCGGGGACCGCCCTTATGGCGTTAAGCGTACTGCTTATGAAAAGCTGGAACGACTTCAGCCGGCCCGAAAGAATTCCAAGGGGAATGCCGAGAAAGGCCGCAATACCGAAGCCGATAGAAACTCTCAGGATACTGTAGCTTACGTCGTTAATAAATCGGCCTGCATAGGGGCCGTCCACTGGATTTCCGAAAATGTAAAAATATGCTGATTCGGCTATGTTCAGGGGATGAGGAAAAAGGTATGGAGTGGTTAGCTTTAACTCGGAAATGACGACCCATATGAGAAGCAATAATAGGGGTATGATCCATGGGAGCGCCTTTTTGCTGGCCCATGAAACTCCTTTTTCACCTGATGCGCTTCTATTCATGAGTAAAGGCAGGTCTCCTTTATAACTGCTTAAAATCTTTTTGGATGCGTTCCACAAAACTCATGTCAAATAGCTTTTTATAGTCAGGCTGTCTTGTTATCACTTTAAGCTCCATCATGCGTTCTCCAAGGTTCATGGCCTTAATTAAGAAATCCTCGTCCATCTTCCAGGAAAGTTCCATATTGGCAGCGGCGCTTTCAAGGATCTCTCGTGAGGTGCCGAAGGTGGAGGCCTTTTTTAACCAACCGTCCCTGTCTTGAGTGAGAAATTTTGTGGCGGCCGCATGGGCCTTAACAAGTCTGTGGACCGCTTCCCGGTTTTTTTCTATAAACCTGCGGGTTACCAGCATCCCGGCATTTATGGTTCCTATGGCGTTGTCATAATAAGGATAGGAAAGAATTCTGCCGTAACCCTTTACAGTCGCGATAGTAGGGAAGGGTTCGCCTGATAGAAATGCATCTATACCTCCCTTGGCAAGAGCTATACCCATGTCGAAGAAATCGACCCTTGTTAGTTTTACATCGGTGTTGGGAGAAAGTCCGTTTCTCTTGAGTGTTTCCCTTAGAAGAATTTCATGCATGGTTCCAGGGACGTAACCTATTTTTCTGCCCCTTAGATTTGAGACTGTTTCAATGGGGGATTCTTTTCTTACCACGAGGGCCGAGCATTTATTGCACAGCGATGCTACAAGAACTACGGGCTGCCCAAGGGATGCTGAATGAATGGCATGTGCAATTGTGGTACCGCACATGTCAAGGCTGCCTGCAAGAAGGCCCGTTTTCTGATCAGCCGGGTTGGTAAAACTGAAAACCTGGCATTTGTCACCCTTAGGAAGAAAGTCTTTATAGAAAAATGGTTGAATAGTCTGAGGCGTTTTCCATGTCCCGACCTTAAATTCCTCTCCAGCACTGTTATCTGGAGAAAAAAAGATATAAACGATAAGAAAAAGCGCAAAAAAACTTTTGTATCGGGACATGACAATTTCCATGGCTTATTTTGAAAAACCTGTTTGTTCAACTTAAGGTAACTGAAACAAGTCTTTTGGCAACATTGTTTTCAAAACAGTTTGAAGGCAGATCAGGATTCCACCCTGTTTCCATGTGCATTTTTCTACATTTGTCTGTCCCATATCCGCGCCCCTTTTCAGTATCCGCATTACAGTCACGGGGACTTGAACCCACCTCAGGAAAAAAGAGATTGGCACCGGCCACGAGAGCGAGTTTGTTAGGTTCGTGGGTGCAGTGGGCCCTCGGCTGATTTCCCATCACCAGCCTTGATACGGCGACAAGCCTGGCCATTTCAAGCTCGGTTATCATTCCGTAGCATTCCATCGGTGAACCAGGAAAGTTTATCCTTCTCATAACGCCGCTGTATGTCGCCTTATATTGCCTGGCCAGAAGCATCAACTCGGCTATTTCTTCATGACCGTGTTCAGGTCCCACCGGTTCGATGCAGTTCATCCATCTAAGTCCCACGTCATTCAGAACCTTAATCGTGTTTATTCGTTTCTGCGGGGAAAGGGGGGTATCGCGTCCCTCTGCAAGACGGAGAGCATGGTAGGCGCCTACAAATCCGGCCTCCAGCAGGGCCTCAGCTTCTTTATGGGTGATATCTCTCGTGTTTGCAACAAGCGGAGTCGAAACGCTTTGTTTTAAAATTGAGCCTATTTTAAGAAGCCTTTTAAAGCTGTAGTTGCCTGTGGTCATTAAATTGAGTGCATCAGCGCCTTGGGCTTCTGCTCCTTTTGCCCAGTTGATGACCTGTTTAAGGCTGAAATCAAGAGAATCGGTAAAGGCACCTGTTTTTTCAGCCAATGAGCAGAATTTGCAGTTCACAGGGCATGGTGCCACATTGAGGCCGATATGAAAATGGTTTTCTCCTTTGTCATTGAATTGATCGTGGGACATAGCATTGGCGGCTTGAAGAAGTGCGTATATCTCCTTGCCGTATAGGGGTAGAGATAAAAGATGAAGGATATCCTCTTTCTTAAGCGGTTCAAAATCGATTGCCTTTGCAAGAATGTCTTCAACCTTTTGTGATATACGCCAGCTCATTTATAACCCCTTCGATTGACCTTTACGGGATTTATGAAATAACAATCTTTATGCCATCTTTCTGATTCCAGGGGTTAAGGGCCCGGCAAAGCACATATAGCTTTATCAAATCTGTAGATATCGGTCTGGAAGAAAGGCATCTTGAAAAACTATCAAGCGTGTCTGATATTATAAAGAATTTGATCTTTTATTCAAAGAATAATTCATCGGCATTTATTCACCGCATGAATATCGAACCGACCTTGGACCGTATCTGTCAGGTGCCCATCCCACGATGATCGCAGTTATACAAAAGGTAGACATATTCATAGAGAAGATATCGGAGGTACCGCTTCTGGATATGCTGAATTCATTTTCAATGGGAACAAGAAAAACACCATAACTGTAACGCACACCAAGGCCTGCTGTCGCAAAAAACAGCCCTGCGGCAGTAATGAGCCAATCGCAGAATATCTTATTTTTTTCATCGCATAGCAGAAAAAAACGCAAAAGGATTAAGGAGATTTCATGAGAAATATAGCATTATTGATAAAAGGTTAGCTGTTTATAATAACATTAATGGATGTATTTCCCCGGTTTCAGTAAGGGATGAAAAGCAATCCGTTACTCTGTTTGTTGTCCTCATAACTTTACAAAAAATGGAGTTTTTGAAATACTCCAAATAATTTACGTTTAGCAACGGCTCTCAACAAACATATAAAAAGGAAGTTTCACGTACCGGTAATGAAAACATAGACCATCGGAGTTGGAAATTTTGAAACGTGTTTTAATAGCATTTCTGATACTCATTACGCTGGCTGTCCTTGCTGCTGGCTGCACGGGCGGATATCTGTGGTATGTCTGGTCAAGCAACCTGCCCTATGTGGGCGTTGTAGAGGAATACCGTCCCCCCATAATAACTGAAATCTACAGCATGAAAGGTGAAACAATAGGAAGGTTCTGGGATGAAAAACGTATGGTAGTTCCTCTTGAACAGATGCCCGGACATCTGATTCACGCTTTTGTCGCTGCAGAGGATTCACGATTTTTCAAGCATGAAGGGGTTGATATAAAGAGTATCTTCAGGGCATTTTTAAAGAATATCAGCGCCGGAAAGATAGAACAGGGAGGAAGTACAATAACACAACAGGTAACAAAGTCCCTTCTCCTGAAGAATACGGAAAGGACTTACAGGAGAAAGGTAAGAGAAGCCATCCTTTCCGTTCAGTTAGAAAAGACATTCTCAAAGGAACGCATCCTTTTTCTGTATCTGAACCAGATTTACCTGGGGCAGGGCGCATACGGCGTGGAAGCTGCGGCCAGGACATATTTTAATAAATCGGTGGGTGAACTTGATATCTCTGAATCTGCAATTTTGGCGGGGCTTCCCCAGGCACCGGCAAGATATTCTCCCGTCAAACACTTCGAACTGGCAAAAAAAAGACAGTTGTATGTGCTGGAAAGGATGCTTAAGGAAGGGTATATAAGTGAAGGCGAGCACAAAAAGGCCCTGAACAAGCCGCTTTTGATACAGGAAAAAGAAGAAAACACCTTTTCAAAGGCACCCTACTTTACCGAATATGTTCGCAAATATCTTGAGGAAAGATATGGCCGTGATTTCCTCTACAGAGAAGGGCTTAAGGTCTATACTACCCTTGATCTTTCAATGCAGAGGGCCGCAAAAAAGGCCTTAGGAAAAGGACTCCTTGAACTCGATAAAAGAGAAGGTTACAGGGGCCCTCTGAAAAGCCTTTCTATTGAGGAAATCGACGATTATGATGACTGGAGCCATGATGCGGAATCAGGATCCATAGTAAAAGCGCTGGTAGTGAAAGTCGATGATGCGGCAAATGAAGTAGTTCTGAAATTGGATGACAAGCTGGCTCATCTGGGCCTTGCGAATATGAAATGGGCTAGAAAACCTGACAAGGACATTCCTTACTATGCCGGCAAGGTAAGAATGCCGTCTGCGGTCTTGGACAAAGGAGACCTTGTCCTGGTAAGGATCTTAGAGAAAGGAGCCGGCCCTTTTGCATGGGAGGTCGCACTCGAGCAGTTGCCTGAAATACAGGGTGCACTTTTCTGCGTGGACCCTGAAACCTGTGAAGTAAAGGCGATGGTTGGGGGAAGGGATTTCTACGAAAGTCAATTCAACAGGGCAGTTCAGTCAAGAAGACAACCCGGTTCGGCTTTTAAGCCATTTATATACTCGGCTGCCCTTGACTGGGGGATGACTCCGGCTACTGTAATACTGGATTCCGCTTTTATAGCGGAACAGGCCGGAAAAGATGAACTCTGGAAGCCCAAGAATTATAAGGAAAAATTTTTCGGACCGACCCTTCTCAGAACCGGCATCATAAAATCAAGGAATGTCATCACGGTAAAGATACTTAAAAAGATCGGGGTCCAATACGCGGTTAAATACGCCAAGGCCATGGGAATAGGGTCGGATTTGAGCCCCAATCTTTCACTCGCCCTTGGTTCTTCCGGGATTTCGCTCATGGAATTGACAAGGGCCTACTCCGTATTCGCAAACGGTGGTAAGCTGGGCCGGCCTACCTTTATAAGAAGGGTCCTCGACAGAAGCGGCCAGGTTATCGAAGAAAAGCAACCTGAAATTAAAGAGGTTATTTCCGAAGAAACCGCGGCGGTCATGACCGAGTTATTAAAAGGTGTGATAAGAGAAGGCACAGGCTGGAGGATAAAGGCGTTAAAACGACCTGCGGCAGGTAAAACAGGCACCACTAACAACCTTTTGGATGCCTGGTTTATGGGTTTTACGCCTGATCTCGTCACCGGCGTCTGGGTGGGATATGATGACCTGAAACCGATGGGAAAGGGAGAAACCGGATCAAGAGCTGCAAGTCCTATTTGGCTCTATTTCATGGAAAAGGCCCATGAGGGGCGACCTATAAGGGACTTCAAAGTGCCAAAAGGGGTTGTCTTTGCCAAAATAGATTCAAAGACGGGACTGCTGGCAGCCCCGCACTCGAAAAAGGCTATATTTCAAGCCTTCAGACAGGGCAAAGAACCGAAAGAACATTCACCTGAGCCCTATTCTCCAAAGTCCGGTCAATTTCTGCAATACGACATGGGAAATTAAAAGTAAAGGATCCCGGCCCACAGGACCGGGTACTCATTTAACCCTGAACTGGACCGGACTTGCATGCCGGATTACTTCAGAGACTCCAGATCCTTAATGGCCTTGTGGACGATGCGGAAAAGATCTTCCACGTCCGCTTTTTCCAGGCATGAAAAGGCTACCCTCAAATCCGTGCTTCCAAGTGAAATAAGTCCCACTCCATATTTGTCAAGGAGGTGCTGCCTGAGGGGTTCCGCCTCAACGGTTTTCAGCTTAAGGCACATGAAATAGCCCGAATTAAAGGGATAGGGGTCCCATGCCTCTTTAAATATAGGCGCTGAAAGCACCCGTTTTACCTCTTGGGCGCGGTCACGCATTATGGCAAATTTCTCCGCCTTCTCCTGTTGGTATGTATTTGATTTAAGTGAGTTGAGTATTATCTCCTGGCTCAGGTGAGATGCGTTTGATATTGATCCTCTCACAGCCCCTGCGGTTTTTCTCTCCAGCGCGTCATAGAATTCCGATGGCTCGCCATTCATAACGCAACCATAGGTTATAAAACCCACTCTTAAACCCCAGACGTAATTTTCTTTTGTCGCGCCGTCCAATTTTATCGCAAGTAGCCTCTTATTCCTTCCGCACAATGTCGCGAAGATTGATTCTTTAAGTGTCTCCTTCTCAAAAAACAACCCAAAATAGGCATCATCGGTTAATGCAATTACATTGGTTCCATTTTCAGCTGTATCGTTCAGTATATCCGCTATCTTTTCTGCCTCTTCAGGAGTTACGGTGTAGCCGGTGGGATTGTTGGGAAAATTAAGAAGCACTATTATCTTTTTTCTTTGAGAAGCTTCTTTTTCGATACAATCCTTAAATGCCTGCAGATTAAACCTCCCGTTTTCATCAAATAGCTTGTAGTTGACGATTTGTGCGTCTCTTCTCACTGAAAATATGAGGTTGTAGTTACCCCAGTTTTTGTCCGGGAGGATAATTGCGTCTTCAGGGTCGATCCACATGTCTGCTGTAACGCTGAGCGCATGTGTAATGGCATTTGTTACTATTGGCAGGCTTAAATCCTTTTTTGCAACGGAAGGGTTTTTGACTTTAAGCTCATCCCTCCATGCACTGCGAAGGGCCATGAGGCCGAAAGACGGCGCATAGGTAAGAGCCTGGTCAGGAGAGAGGTCTTTTATCATGCTCATAACCGAGGGAAGATACATGGTATGTCCATGCTCGGTTGCCATACCTATGGTTGCGTTATATTTATAAGCCTTTTCCTTGGCTTCCGCACCCTGAGACAGTATGCCCTTTGGGAAAAAAAGGTTTTTCCCCACCTTTGAAAGCATTTCATAAACATGCTTGTTTCCATTTGCAATCTGGTTGTTTAGGCCTTCGGCGATTGGATTCATTTTTGACCTCCTATGAGTTCTGATTTGCCGTTCTTTGTAGAATTTGTCAAGCAGAAAACCGGGCAGCAGCTGGACAGATGTAATGCACGATAAAAATCTTCTAATCAGTTCCATTAAATTCAAAAAAATTACAGTATAAAAAATCTCTGCGCCCTTGATAAAACTCCTGAATGGGCAGAAGGTTAACAGCACCCGAATCCACCAGTTGATTGAGGCGTCGTCAAGGATGTCTCGGGATTTTGACTTGGCCATAGACACCTGTAAGATTTCATATGCAAGACGCCGTGTATCGACGACCTAGGCATATGATCTATACGCCTGGGTGGAAGGAGCAAGCGAAGGAAATTCAGCACTTCAGTTTAACTCACGGCCATGACTAAATTAAATGGGAGAGGGTGTCTTTTCGGTGGCTAAGTTTAATACTATTGGGATTGACACAATTGAGAATAAGAGATAAAAAATAATAAGACCGGTCGGTATATAAAGGGAGCGCAGGAGTCACCATGGCAGGAAAAGGACTAAGAACAAGGCGAAACATAACTGAACAAGCACTTCAGCTATTTTCCTTAAAAGGTTATTATAACACATCTATAAGAGACATATTAGAGGCTGCATCCATTACAAAAGGTGGCCTGTACGGACACTTTTCAAGCAAAGAGGACATCTGGTACGCAGTGTATGATGAAGCGGTCAGGACATGGCGGGACAGGATATTTTCAGGCACCAGGGATTTGTCCGATCCTCTTGAAAGGATAGAAAAGGTCATCGAAAACCACCTCATAAAGTATCTTGCGGCAGATGTGTTCATAGGAGGATGCTTTTTTGTTAATATGCTGGTTGAAATCTCAGGTCAATCTGAAAAAATGAGCAGGCACATACTTAAGGGGTTTGTAAGGTTTTCAAGATTGATCAGACTATGGTTCGAAGAGGCTGATCAGAAAAAGATGGTAAAGGATGGTTTGAATTTCAGAGATATAGCAAATTTTATAATTATCTGCATGAATGGAGCCGCAACTATTTATTCATCGAGCAGGGATCTCGGGATATTGAATCAGACTCTTGTTCAGCTCAGATTTTATATCGGACAGCTTAGAATCGACAACGGCAAAATCCTTACTGTTCCGAATATCTGAGACACCACATATCTTATCCTGATCACCGGAAGAAAACATTTTGAATTCTATTCTTTTTCGTAAAATATTTGCATATTTTTAATGATATATATATGTTCATTTTAAATTTTAAATATTTTCATGAAAGGAGCATATAAATGAGTGACGTTGTAATCGTGAGTGCATGCAGGACCGCTATAGGAAATTTTTCAGGTTCATTGAATTCCATACCGGCAACTGAGCTTGGAGCGATGGTAATAAACGAATCCCTTTCAAGGGCAGGTATCGAAAAAGATGTCGTCGATGAGGTAATCATGGGTTGCGTGCTCCCCCACGGACTCGGCCAGAACCCTGCTAGGCAGGCGATGGTAAAGGCAGGACTCCCATGGGGGGTGGGGGCTACGACCATAAACAAGGTCTGTGGCTCCGGACTTAAGGCGGTGATGATGGCTTCCCAGGCCATTCAGTGCGGTGATGCAGATGTAATTGTTGCAGGAGGCATGGAAAACATGAATCTGTGTCCATATATGCTTCCCAAGGCAAGGACAGGCTATAGGATGAATAACGGCCAGGTTGTCGACGGGATGGTAACCGATGGACTCTGGGACCATGTAAATGACTTTCATATGGGCATGAGCGCCGAGCTGGTTTCGGAAAAATATGGTATTTCAAGAGAAGACATGGACAGCTTTGCATTTAATTCATACAAAAAGGCCTTGAAGGCACTGGAGCAGGGTAAGTTTAAGGAAGAAATCCTTCCTGTGCGGATACCTGTGAGAAAAGGTGACCCTAAGATGTTCGACACCGATGAGATCCCACTCAAAAATGTCGATACCAGTCTTGAGGCGCTTTCCAAGCTGAGACCCGCTTTTAAAAAAGGAGGCAAGGTGACCGCCGCCAATTCATCAAAGATAAGCGACGGGTCCTCCGCCCTTGTGGTAATGTCTCGAAGCAGGGCAAAAGAGCTCGGATGCACGCCTCTTGTCAGCGTAGGGGCTCAGGGGGCGGCAGGAGTAGATATGAAATATGTGCTCATAGCGCCCATATACTCGATACCCAGTGTGCTTCAAAAGGATGGGCTAAAGGCATCTGATGTGGATCTGCATGAGATAAATGAGGCATTCAGCGCATCTTCTGAGGCGATAAACAGGGAACTCGGGCTTGACCCTGATAAGGTAAACGTTAAAGGCGGTGCAGTGGCCCTCGGACATCCTATAGGGGCAAGCGGCGCCAGGGTTCTTACAACCCTAATATATGCCATGAAGGAAAGAGGGGCGGAGATTGGTCAGGCATCTTTGTGTCTTGGCGGAGGTGAGGCTGTAACACTTGTGGTCTATAATGAATGATGAGGTTTGAGTGAAAACCGATTAGATCAAAGAGGAGGCTGAGAGATGGCGGAAGCAGTGATAGTGTCGGTGGTGAGGACGCCTGTTGGTGTATTTGGAGGCACGCTGAAGACCACGCCTGTGGTTGAGCTTGGTGGTCTGGTGTTGAAGGAGGCGTTAAAGAGGGTGGGGCTGAGGCCTTATGCGACCGATGAACTGAGGAGTTACGAGCCTGACGCCTTAAAGGGCAGGGGCATGATAGAGCTTGAAAAGGGCTCATATGATTATGATGATTCTTTTGTACCTGTTGAGGTGGACGAGGTCATCATGGGCAACGTGGTGGGAGCCGGTCAGGGACAGAACGTTGCCCGTCAGGCCATGATAAGGGCGGGTATAAGCAAGGAGACCTCCGCCTTTACGGTTAACAAGGTATGTGCTTCCGGGATGAAGGCTGTGGCGCTTGGCTGTCAGGCGATCCGTCATGGTGAGGCTGATGTGGTTCTTGCGGGAGGCATGGAGAATATGTCTCTTATTCCTTATGCGCTTCCGTCCGCCAGATGGGGAGCCAGGATGAACAATTCCGAGCTTGTGGATCTTATGGTAATGGACGGGCTCTTTGAGATATTTTACGGATATCACATGGGGATCACGGCCGAGAACATTGCCGAGGCCTATTCGATAAGCAGGCGGGAGCAGGACGAGCTGGGACTTATGAGTCATCAGAGGGCGAGAAAGGCGATAACCGGTGGGCTGTTTAAAGATGAGATAGTGCCTGTGGTGATTCCTCAGAGGAAGGGTGATCCTATAGTATTTGATACTGATGAACGGCCCATGGACACGAGTATTGAGAAGATGGGCAGGCTCAGGCCGGCCTTTAAGAAAGAGGGCACGGTTACCGCGGGAAACGCGTCGGGGATAAACGATGCTGCTGCGGCCCTTCTTCTTATGAGTGAGGATAAGGCAAAGGAGCTGGGATTGAAGCCACTTGTAAAGGTGCGTGCGGCTGCAAGTGCCGCCATAGATCCCGCCTATATGGGGCTTGGTCCGATCCCGGCTGTAAGGAAGGTGCTTGCCTCGGAGGGTTTGACGATAGGGGATTTCGGGGTGGTGGAGTTAAACGAGGCGTTTGCCTCTCAGGCCATAGCGTGCATGAGGGAGCTTGGTTTGAGTGAAGGCAACACCAATGTATTGGGAAGCGGCATATCGATCGGTCACCCGATAGGCTGCAGCGGGGCAAGGCTGCTTGTTACGCTTACGTCCCTTATGTTGAGTGGGGGCCATGGTCTTGGTCTTGCCTCTTTGTGCATAGGTGGAGGCCAGGGCATGGCGACCGTGCTTGAGGCTGTTTGAGGCAACTTTTTTTTAAGTCGGGGGGTAGTTGAGATGTCCTATGAGACGGTGTTATTTGATAGGGACGGTGATATCGGGATAATAAGGTTTAACCGTCCCAAGGCCTTGAACGCGATAAATGTTGAGATGCTGGGTGATTTAAACGGTGTGCTTGACGAGGTTGAAGCTGACGGCACATTCAGGGTGCTTGTGCTGACAGGCGAGGGGGACAAGGCATTTGTCGCAGGGGCCGACATATCGCACATGGTGAATCTGGGCAGTCTTGAGGCAAGGCGTTTTTCCCGCCAGGGTCACAGGCTTATGGACAGGTTTGAGGCCCTTGCCATACCGGTGATTGCATGTGTGAACGGTTTTGCCCTTGGAGGCGGTACCGAGATAGCCATGGCCTGTGATTTTATATACGCATCAGAGGGTGCAAGGTTTGGTCAACCGGAGATTAATCTGGGAATCATACCGGGGTTTGGGGGCACGCAGAGGTTGAGCAGGCTGGTGGGAAAGAACATGGCCAAGGAGCTTTGCATGACCGGGGGGATAATAACGGCTATGGAGGCGGAGCGGATCGGGCTGGTAAACCGTGTGTTTCCCGCCGACAGGCTGTGGGAGGAGACGATGAAGACCGCAGTTGTTATATGCTCAAAGGGCCGTGTGTCCGTGCGTACGGTAAAAAGATGCATAGACAGGGGCCTTGATACCGATCTTGCAAGCGGTTGTTATATGGAGTCTGAGGGATTTGCCGTTGTCTTCGCATCTCACGATGCAAAGGAGGGCATGTCCGCTTTTCTTGAAAAACGAAAACCACAATTCAAAGGAAACCTGGCTTGAGAAGTCATTTTTTTTGAAGAGTCGGCCTGATCCGGAATAGACTAACCGGCTTTTTGCCTTTGATTTTTCAAAATTCAGACTGGAAATCTGAAAGGGGGTGCCCGATGGCGTCGACCTACAGCAAAAAAATCTTTGACGACATTAACCAGGGGTACAAAAGATGGAAGAAAAAACTGAAGAAGGCATTTAAATCAAGGCCGCAGCGACTCGATCGGTTTTCCACTGTATCGGATTTTGAGATCAAGAGTCTCTACACCCCTCTGGATAACCGTCAGCAGGATTTCATGAGGGATATAGGGCTTCCCGGTGAATACCCCTTTACCCGGGGGGTTCAACCTTCAATGTACAGAGGCCGCATCTGGACAATGAGGATGTTTGCCGGACTGGGAAACGCGAAGGACACAAACAGACGATTTCACGTCCTTGTCAATGGGGGGCAGACAGGCCTTTCCACCGCATTTGATATGCCCACGCTGATGGGTTATGACACTGATTCACCCAGGGCAAGAGGTGAGTGCGGAAAATGCGGCGTGGCAATAGATACCCTCGTTGACATGGAAGACCTTTTCGAAGGTCTGCCCATAGATGCCATTACCACCTCCATGACGATCAATCCTCCTGCTTCGGTAATCTGGGCCATGTATATTGCCATGGCTGAAAAAAGGGGAATTGACAGGAAAATGATCGGAGGTACCATCCAGAACGACATGCTCAAGGAATTCATTGCCCAGAAGACATTCATGTGCCCGCCCGAGCAATCCGTTAGAATTATTACGGACACGGTGGAATTTGGGACCAGACAGGTTCCCAGGTGGAATACCATAAGTATAAGCGGGTATCATATAAGAGAGGCAGGTTCAACGGCGGTGCAGGAACTTGCCTTTACCTTGGCTGATGGAATCGCCTATACGGAGGCTGCATTAAAACGGGGACTTGATGTGGATGATTTTGCACCCAGATTTTCCTTTTTCTTCAACTCCCATATAGATTTTTTTGAGGAGGTTGCAAAATTTCGTGCCGCCAGGCGCATGTGGGCGAAGATAATGAAGGAAAGATTCAAGGCCAAAGACCCCAGGTCTTGGTGGCTGAGGTTCCATACGCAGACTGCGGGGTGTTCGCTTACGGCGCAGCAGCCATACAACAATGTAGTGAGGACTGCCCTTGAGGCCCTTGCCGCGGTAATGGGCGGAACTCAGTCTCTTCATACCAATTCCCTTGACGAGGTCCTTGCGATACCTACGGAAGAGGCCGCCATGATAGCCCTCAGGACACAGCAGGTAATTGCGGAAGAATCGGGGGTGGCAAATACCATAGACCCACTGGGAGGTTCTTATTTTGTGGAGAGGCTGACAAATGAGATGGAAGACGAGGCTTTCGAGATAATCAAAAAGATAGATGACATGGGCGGGATGCTTTCGGCCATTGACCGGAATTATCCCCAGCAGGAGATCGCCGATGCCGCATATCAATATCAGAGGCAGATAGACAGCAAGGAAAAGTGCGTTGTAGGTGTTAATAAGTACGTTACAGATGATGAATTGCTTGTGGATTTTATGGAAATCGATGAAGAGATAGAGAGACTTCAACTGGAAAAGACAAACAGGGTAAAAAACGAAAGAAACCAGGGCAGAACAACCGAGTGTCTGAATTCTTTAAAAGAGGCCTGTGTTGAAAACAGCAATGTTATGGAGCCGCTTATTGAGGCGGTAAAGTCATATGCCACCCTTCAGGAAGTGTGTGACGTCTACCGGGAGGTGTTCGGAGAATACAGGGACCCCGGGATATACTGATGAGTTTTCAAAGTGGTTTCAGCCAGGGCGGATGATTTTTAGGAAATCTGATGAAAATCTAATGAGGCAATCTACATGAAACGCAAGAGAAAAATAAGAATAATGGTTGCAAAACCTGGCCTTGACGGGCATGACAGAGGGGCCAGGATTATCGCAAGGGCCTACCGCGATGCCGGTTTTGAAGTGGTCTATACCGGACTTCATCAGACACCTGAAGAGATAGTTGAGGCTGCTATCCAGGAAGACGTGGACATGATAGGGCTGTCCAGTCTGGCAGGCGCGCACAACTATCTGTTTCCCAGGGTTGTTGAACTGTTAAGGGAAAAACAGGCCGATGATATTGTAGTGTGCGGAGGAGGAATAATCCCGGATGAAGATATAAAAACACTTGAAAGAGGCGGCATAAGAAAGGTGTTCACCCCGGGCTCGTCTCTGGATGAAATTGTCAAATGGGTCGAAGATAACGTTGACCCGAGGTAAGAAAAAAATGAAATCGTTGATAGAAAAGATCCTTGCAGGTGACGTGAGAACTGTTGCACGTTTGATAAGAGATATAGACGACGGCATTCCTGATGTAAGGGAAGTTTTGAAGGAACTCTACCCTTTTACAGGCAAGGCCTATGTCGTTGGAATAACAGGTGCTCCGGGTGTGGGTAAAAGCACCTTGGTGGACCAGATGGTCGCGCACCTGCGGAAAAGGAAAAAAACCGTGGGGGTCCTTGCAGTGGATCCCACCAGCCCTTTCAGCGGCGGGGCCATACTGGGAGACAGAATCAGGATGCAACGTCACAGCATGGACCAGGGGGTGTTTATTAGATCCCTTGCCACAAGGGGACATTTCGGTGGGCTGACTCAGTCCACCCGCAGTGCCATAGATGTGCTCGATGCGATGGGAAAGGACTATGTCCTTGTTGAAACGGTGGGTGTCGGACAGGATGAAGTGGATGTAATGAAAAGCGTTCATACAACGGTAATAATGGCAATACCGGGGATGGGAGATGACATACAGGCAATCAAAGCGGGAATCCTGGAGGTAGGTGACATATTTGTTGTAAACAAGGCCGACAGGGATGGAGTCGATAGGACCGTGAATGACTTGAAACAGATGATAGAAATGGATCAGAGAAGGGGAAGGGAAGGGGGATGGAAGCCACCGGTTATCAAGGCTCAGGCGGTTTTTGATAAAGGTGTGGAAACTCTGCTTGAACAAATAGACAATCATCAGTCGCATCTGAAGGAAACCGATGGGGTGATAAACTTCAGGAGAAGGAAAAAGATAATAAGAGAGGAACTTGAGGATATGGTAAAAGGCAGGATCTTTGAAGAGGTCAGCCGGCACCTTATAGAAACAGGCGCGTTTGAAGATGCAATAGAATCGGTAATTAACGGGGAAATAGATCCTTATTCAGCCTGTGACAACCTTGTATTACCTGCCCTGCGGATTGAAACGGAATAAAGGACGGTTTATCCATGAAAGGGGGGTTGTGTTTCCCGTTAGTCAGCTTTTCTATCATGAAAATCTTCGTGAAAACGACTTTTGTTTGAAATCCTTAAGAGGAGAATATTTACTGTTAATGGGAAGCGTCTTTTGGTGGATAAAACAGGCCTTATTGGTCATTGTAGGTAGCTTTTTTCTCATATTTGGAATTCAGTTGCTGACTGCTTCATACCGATTTAATGACCCTTTCAGTTTTATTATGACTTTTTTTGCCTCAAATTTCATAATACTTATAAGCGCGACTTTGGTCATAGGTTTTATTTGTCGTATTATAAAGGCTTACCGTGAGCGAAGTAAAAAAACAGGAGGTCCCGATGGCTAGAAGAAAAAGCCCTCAGCCCCTGGGCAAAAGGCTGATGACCCTCAGAAAAGAAAAAAAAATGACCCTGAAGAGTATGGCTAATGAAACCGGGCTCGCTCCCAAGTATATATCCGGGATTGAAAAAGGTGAGGTAATGCCGCCAGTTTCAGCAATCCTTCAACTTTCAAGGGCACTGGAAATCGATTCCGCCATACTCCTGAAGGAGGAGAGACAAAAGGCGGAAAAAAAATCTGCAGATGATTACGCCAAAAGGACAGAGGCATATACCTATGAAAATCTTACGCCGGAGGCACGGCACAAACATCTTAAGGCATTCAGGGTATTTATTGACCCTATGTCGGAACATAAGACAGGGGCCAGATATCAGCATATAGGTGAGGAATTTCAATATGTACTTAAAGGAAAGGTAGAGGTGCTTGTTGGAGAGAATAAGAACATCCTGGGTCCCGGGGATTGTCTGCACTTTAATTCTTCCATCGTGCATAAGCTGAAAAACATAAGCAAAAAAAGAGCAGAACTGCTGGTGGTTCTCTACACACCTTGATAAAAAATGGCTTTTGCTCAAATATGCAAAATCTGGTTTTTCATGTCGGGATCTTATACTGTTTACCGGTTTTCGACGAACCTTTGAGGTGAATAAATGGCCTATCAGCTCAATGAAGAACAGAAAATGATTCGGTCCATGGTAAGGGATTTTGCCAGGGAGATCGTACTGCCTACGGCGTCGGAAAGGGACAGGACATGTGAATTTCCCTGGGAAAATCTTAAGAAAATGGGCGGACTGGGCCTTATGGGAATGAGCGTTCCGACCGAATATAACGGGGCCGGTGCGGATACGGTGAGTTACTCGGCTGCGCTTCAGGAAATAGCCTACGCGTGCGCCTCTACTGCAGTTGTAATGTCAGTGCATAATTCCGTTGCCTGCGGACCCATCTATCTTTTCGGGTCCGACTATCTAAAGGAGAGATATCTCAAAGCACTGGCAAGCGGTGAGAAGATAGGTTCTTTCGCATTGACGGAACCCGGCGCGGGCTCTGACCCTGCAAGCCAGAGAACAAAGGCGGTTAAGAAAGGAGATTCCTACATCTTAAACGGAACAAAGGTATTTATCACGACCGGCAAGAATTCCGATATCACGGTCGTAACCGCCTACACTGACAGAGGCAAAAGACACCGAGGCATAAGCGCCTTTGTGGTTGAAAAGGGTACCCCCGGTTTTTCTGTCGGCAAAGAGGAAGACAAGATGGGACTAAGGGCCTCAGACACTGTAGAACTTATTCTTGAAGACTGCATTGTGCCTGAGTCAAATCTCCTGGGTAATGAAGGAGACGGATTTGTAATATCCATGGCGTCTCTGGACGGCGGAAGAATCGGAATCGCCTCTCAATCGGTTGGCATTGCCCAGGCCTGTATTGATACCTCTGTAAACTATGCCAGAGAAAGGGTTCAGTTCAACAAGCCTATCTCACAGTTTCAGGGTCTTCGCTGGATGCTTGCAGACATGGCTACCCAGATAGAGGCAGCAAGGCTTCTCACATTTAATGCTGCGGCAATGAGGGATCGTGAAGAAAATTATTCGGCTGCCGCCTCCATGGCCAAACTTTTTGCCTCTGAAATGGCCAACAAGGTCGCTTACCAGGCCTTGCAGATACATGGCGGGTATGGTTATATTAAAGATTTTCCGGTTGAAAGACACTACAGAGACGTAAGGGTCCTTACTATCTATGAAGGAACATCTGAAATCCAGAGGAAGGTAATCGCGAATCATGTAATAGGAAGGTAAAGAGTTCGCCTCAATGTTTCAAGGCCTCGTAAAAGCCTGTTTATCCAGCTTTGCGGCAGCCTATTGGTAACGAAGTAGGAGACTTCGGCGGCACTAATCATTATCAGTAACTCGATTGGGAAACAAGGTCTCAGCTATCGCATCGATATGATTTTGTTGGAAGTCCAACTGTTCCGCCTTGGCGGGAGAACTTTCCGCTTTGCTGTCTAAATTATCACTTTTTACAGGCGCATCAATTTTTAATGGATAACCTATTTGATAGTTACCAAGATATTATTCCGGATTTCAAGAGGTTCAAGGAAATACTTTCAAGTCCGATTCCCACCCACCTCAGGATTAATTCAATAAAATCTGACCCTCAAGAAACCTTGAATTCCCTCATGGATAAGTCTCTAGGCCTCGGGTTTAATGATAAACAATATCAAAATCTCGTTTACTGCAGGGATCTTAATTCCCCGGGGAACCTTATTGAGTACTTTTTGGGTGCTGTTCATCCTCAGGCCTTTACCTCCTGCCTTGCTGCGATAGCACTTTGGCCTAAGAAGGATTCCTATGTGCTTGACATGTGTGCCTCACCTGGCGGCAAGACTTCACATATGGCCGATCTGATGAAAAACAGCGGGATAATTGTAGCCAATGAGTTGTATTCAAACAGGCGAGTTCCGCTCGGAAATACACTGGCAAGGCTCGGGGTCGTAAATACGGTAGTGACAGCGTACCAGGCCCAGGAATTTCCCCTGAAGCACTCTTTCGATTTTATACTTGCAGATGTCCCATGCTCAGGTGAGGGAAGATTCAGGTTGAGCGACAAGACAAAGGCGCTCAGAAAACTCCGTAAACAATACGCGATTCAGGATTTGCAGAAAAAGATAATAGTAAGGGGCTTTGATCTTCTGAAAGAACACGGGGTAATGCTTTATTCGACCTGCACGTATAACCCTGATGAAAATGAATCCATAATCGATTTTCTCTTAAAAAGCAGAGACGCAGAAATTCTGCCTCTCAGTCTGGGTCCATATGAAGACCTGGGGCTTTTAGGGTGGAACGGGAGACATTATGACAAACGTATCGGAAATACCCGCAGATTCTATCCTCACAGAATCGATTCTGTTGGATTCTTCATGGCCAAAATTGGCAGAAGATAAGGACAGGGATCAAATTTTCGGATATCTCGAAAAAAGATTCGGAATAGATAAGTCTTTTTTCAAAGGGTACATACTTTTAAAAAGAAAGCGCAGCTGGAACCTTTTGAAAAATGATAAAGCCCTTGTTTCAGCGTGCAGTTTAAAGGCAGGAAAGGTCGGAATTAGGGCATTCCGGAAGATAGGTGCATACATTAAACCCACGACAAGGATGATACAGTTATTCGGATCATATGCCACAAAGGCCAAGATGTCTGTTGATATCACGGACCTCATAAGGCTTCAGAGAGGGGAGCCTCTGAAAACGGATCTTAATCTTGAGATGGGCTATGTAATACTGACCCTGGGAAGAGGAAACGTCCTGGGGCTCGGATTTTTTTCGGATGGAATGATTAGGTCGCAAATATCCAGAAGGGACCTTAGAGATTCAATTTTGAGGTCCCCGGTTAATCTGTAGGTTAGCCGGCACAATGTCCATAATGAAGCTTAGAATTTCGTGTGGAACGCACGAATGATTGTCAAAAGCTATTTGTCATTAGTTTGTCATAGGAGGGAAAAGATGTTAACGAAGTTACAGCTTGAAAGATACTCCGAGGTCCTGCTGTGGGGACTTAAAACTGCAAGACGAAAACGTTATAAAAAGGGTGATGTTGTTGCTTTAAGATACGACCTTGCCGCTTCAAGACTTGCGGAGACACTTCAGGCGAAACTTATCGAATCCGGTTTTAACCTGATAATGAGGCCGGGGCTGACTTCACTTATGGAACAAAACTTTTACGGAAAGGCGGATATTGGTCAACTCAGATTCATTGCCCCGGGCGAAACAGAGCTTCATAAAAACCTGAACGGAAGCATTTTCCTGTTTGCACCTGATTCTTTGACCCATCTAAGCGGTATAGATCCGAGGAAGATCGGAAAGGCTGCGGTTTCAAGAAAGTTCCTGAGAGATATACTTCAGCGAAGAGAAGAGGAGGGCTCCTTTGGCTGGACCTTGTGCGCAATGCCTACCGATGAACTGGCAAGGCAGGCTCAGCTTACTCAAAGGCAGTACACGAACCAGATAGTAAAGGCCTGCTACCTTGACAGGGATGATCCTGTCAAGGCATGGAAGGAAATCTTCAGATCTGCCAAGGTAATAAAAAAAAGGCTTAACAGTATGGAGGTCGAATATTACCACATAGAGTCAAAATACATAGACCTTAAGGTAAGACCCGGCAGACAACGAAAGTGGATAGGAATTTCAGGACACAATATTCCCAGTTTTGAGATATTTCTTTCACCTGACTGGCGAGGCACAGAGGGTGTATATTACGCCAATCAGCCCTCTTTCAGAAGCGGAAACTACGTGGAGGGTGTAAGGCTTACCTTTAAGAAAGGTTCGGTTACGGGTATATACGCAAAAAAGGGGAAAGAGTTTGTCGAAAAACAACTTTCAATGGACAAAGGGGCAAGGCGATTAGGGGAATTTTCTCTTACTGACAAACGGTTTTCAAGGATAAACAGGTTTATGGCAAACACACTTTATGATGAGAACTACGGAGGTCGCTATGGCAACTGTCACCTTGCCGTGGGTGCCTCATACTCTGATACCTATGATGGAGACCCTGCCGGACTTACCGAAGAAGAGAAAGAAAGACTCGGGTTTAATGATTCGGCACTTCACTGGGACCTTGTAAATACAGAAAACAAAAGGGTAACGGCACACCTGAAAGGTGGAGAAAAAGACGTGATATATGAAAATGGGCTGTTTATTCTTAAATGACAGCATTGATCTATATCAAGAGACAAGCTGATCAGAAGTTGCCTTATGGAGGTAATAAACAACAGACATGATATTTCCTTTTTCAAGAAAAGAATGCCCGGCTCCGAGCTTTGGCGTCTTTATGATGATTTCCGCGACAATGCGGTTTTCCTTGATATTGAAACGAACGGGGGGTTCAGGGGATTCATGAGATAACGGTTATAGGACTATATGACGGACATGATGTCGACACCTTTGTAAACGGAAAAAATCTCAACGATTTTGAGGCTGCTGTTGAAGGTTATGACATTACGATAACCTTTAACGGAAAATGCTTTGATATCCCTATCATTTCAAGCTGGTTCAGAGGTATCTCCCTGCCTTGGGTACATCTTGATCTAAGATTGCGGACTCAAAAAGATTGGAAAGGAATTCGGGATTTTTAGGGAAAACAGCATCCAGGGCCTTACCGGTTACGATGCTGTTTTGCTCTGGGATGCATATCAGCAGCGGGGTGATCAAGTCCTCCCTCGAAAGGTTGGTTGAATACAACAGGGCCGATATTATGAATATGAAACCTTAAATGGGAAAAGGCTACAGGGAGTTGAGAAAAAAGGCGACTTCAGCTTTTTAGGGCCCCTTAGTTCTTATGGTCGTCGACCTGTGTGAGAAAACAACCTGACTTGAAAAGCCATCTTCTCAGTGCCCTATTATCGATTTAAGTCGCTCCAGGGGCTCTTTAATATCGCCTGAGGGGTGAGTGCAGTATGGAAAATCGATAAGCCCCTTATCACAGAGGATCCTCTTTAAGATTGATACAGGCTCAACATCGTATATTTCCATAACCTTTCTGAGAAAAAGGCCTGACTCCCACACCTGCTTTATATAATTCGGATAACCTTTTTCTTCACTGCTGATATGCAGAGAGGACAGGGTCACCTTCTGCCATTGGCCCGGAAAAAGATTCGCACCCAGCGAAACAACGCCACTCATGCTGGGATAATTTAGAAAGCGGCCTTCATTTTCATCATAGATCCTGAAGTTTTTTCTCCCCCTGCATGCCTTTTGGTAGTTATGCACCCTGCCAAGAGAACCTGAATAAACCATACCTGCTATCTCACCTATGGAAGAAATTTCCTTTAATATAGAGGTCCTGATGTTCAATCTTTTGAGCGGTCTGTCTGCTCCCCGGACAAATTCCGGGTTGTTATGAAGAATAATGGGTCTTCCTGCAATAGAGGATATTTCCTTGTAATAAACAGGAAGCCCTCGGTTGCTATGATAATAAAGAGGTGTATCTACCCAGAAAATCTTTCCCCTGTATTTTCTTTTTACGACAATACCATTTAGCTTTGAGTAGTTATCCCTGGCAGCCTTTTCACTGTCGCCTGAAACCCAGAAAAAAACAGGGACCTTTTCGCGTATAACATCGAGGGTTTTGGCGAAAAGCTCTACTTTCTGCTGCGTGCCAAGATTAATACCTTCACCTGATTGAGGGCTTGCGATGAAGATGCCTTGGACATATGGAATTATACTGTCCAAAAGCCTGCCCAGCCCATGTCCGTCGATAGACCCGTCACTATTTAAAGGGGTCAAAAGATCGACGATAAGACCTCTAGGTGAATTTTGATATTCCATTGAGTCTGAATTCCTCTCCGCCCAAAACGTCATGCAGGTGTACTACACCCCTGACCTTCATTTGTTTGTCAACAATGGCAAGAAGCGTAATCGAATAAAGTTCCATAAGACCCAGTGCCTCTGCAGTGGTCTGGTTTTCACCGATTGTTTTTGGCGCAGGAGACATCATCTCTTCCACCTTGAGATCATGGATCATTCCCTTTTTGGTCAGGAGGCATCTCCTGAGATCACCGTCTGTAATTATCCCCTTGAGCCTCTTTTCCGCATCAACGATAAACGTTGCTCCAATCCCTTTTGAATCGATCTCTCTGACCGCTTCATCTGCCATTGTACCTAACTGGACTTCAGGTATGTTGTCACCGGCGAGCATTACCTCTTTAACCTTCTTGCCCAGTCTTTCACCAAGGCTCCCACCAGGATGAAATCGTCTGAAATCCTCCAAGTCAAAACTGCGGCGGTTTATGAGAACCACGGAAAGGGCGTCTCCCATCGCAAGGGCCGCAGTAGTGCTGGCCGTTGGTGCTAATCCCATTGGACAAGCCTCTCTTTCTACTCCAACGTCTATGGTAATGTCCGATAATTGTGCCATTTGGCTGTCAGGCCTTCCTGTAAACGAGATAATCTTTATTCCCATCTCCTTCAGTATCGGAAGAATCGAATTTATTTCCGACGTCCGGCCGCTGTTGGAAAGTGCCAGCACAATGTCATCATGCGTTACCATCCCGAGGTCTCCATGGATTGCCTCTGCCGGATGTAAAAAAATCGAGGGTGTCCCTGTGCTGTTTAGCGTGGCCACAATTTTTCTGCCTATCAAACCTGATTTACCCATTCCGGTAACTATGACTCTGCCCTTTGCCTTTAAAATGAGGTCTACCGCACTCTCAAATTCCCTGCCGATTCTTTCGACAAGGCCCATAATACTTTCGGCCTCGATTATCAGGACCTCTTTTGCCTGTTCAATTATCATTTATAGAGTCCAATTCCTTACTGTTATATGATCATTTTGCCGAAGAACGTAAAAGGACATAAATATTAATTAAATAAATCTCTTTATCACTTTCCATGAGGCATCTCAAGGCAATAGTTTGGGAAAAAATCGGAATTGATTTTGACTGGCGCAAAAAATATAATGGAAATAATATCGTTCTTTATGCCTGTTTATCATAAAACAAGATAATATTTTGGAGAACCGAATGAACAAAACACCTAAAAAAAATATTGCGGTTGAAAATGGTGACACACTGTTGCTGGTTGATATGCAGAACGATTTTTTCCCGGGCGGTTCCCTTGCAGTGCCTGAGGCAGATGATATAGTGTCGCCCGCAAATCGTTATATCAAGATCTTCATTGAAAAGGGGCTGCCTGTCTTATTTTCAAGAGACTGGCACCCTGAAAATCACGTTTCATTTAAATATAAGGGGGGTCTGTGGCCCTCCCACTGTGTTGCTGGGACAAAAGGAGCTGGTTTTCATCCTCTATTGAACATTCCTGACAATGCAAAGGTAATATCAAAGGCCGTGGAAGATAAGATGGATGCCTACTCGGGCTTTCAAGGTACCGATCTTGATAGCCATCTGATATCGGGTAATATTAAGCGCATTTTTATCGGTGGGCTTGCCACAGAGTACTGTGTGAAAAACAGTGTTCTTGACGCCCTGGGGCTTGGTTACAAGGTCTTTCTGCTTTGTGATGTAATACGCGCAGTGGATGTTGAGCCTGGAGATGGACAAAAGGCCGTAGAAGAAATGAAAGAAAACGGGGCTTTTACTATCACCCTGGAAACCATCAGGTAGCATTGCCATTTGGAAAATGGCAATGCTACAATTTTATATCAAGCAACAGGTTTTCTCATTGTCTAAAACATTTTGCCCAGAGGATATATTAAATGTCTTTTACAAATATCAATGGCTTTAAGATATTCTATGAAATAGAGGGCAAGGGGGAACCTGTTTTTCTCCTGCACCATGGCTTCGGCTGTGCTGAGATGTGGAAAGATATTTACCCATGTCTTTCAGAAAAGGGGTATCAGGTTGTCATGTACGACAGGAGGGGCTACGGAAAATCTGCTCGTGGCGATGATTTTACGGACTTTTACAGAAGCGATGAATTCAGAATACTCTCCATGGAAGAACTGGAGCATTTACGCGATTTTCTAGGCATAGAGTCTTTTCATATAGTTGGTCAGTGCGAGGGAGGGGTCGTGGGAGCAGATTATTCGGCAAGTTATCCCGGGAGGGTAAAATCGTTGGTTACCGCCAGCACACAGTGCCACAGCCCAACGGACATGGTGGAGTTCAACAGGACTAAATTCGCCAAGCCTTTCGGAGAACTTGACTCGCATCTTATTGAAAAGTTTATGCATTGGCACGGCAGTCATAAGGCAGAAGAGAACTTCAACCTTTTTCGTACGTATGGCGGTGCATATGGGAGACGTTATTTCGATCTAAGGCCTGTCCTGAAATCAGTCAAATGTCCCGCCTTGGTAATGTATCCTGACCGTAGCGCCCTTTTTGAGATTGAGCAGGCTGTAGATTTTTACAGGTCTTTACCCATGGGCGAGCTGGCAGTAATACCACAATGCGGCCATAATACCTATGAACAGAAGCCCGGAGAATATATAAGGATACTGCTTGATTTTCTGGGGTGCCACAGCAGTTGAAAACCGGTTCCTTTGTATAAACTGAACGGACGGTGTTGTTTGCCCCCGCATCAAAGACTGGATCAATAGTAAACAAACATTGGTAGAGTGCCGTCTTCCATCAATTTTGTAGTTCTGCGTCCGAAAAAGTAACTCGGTTTATCCATTTCTTCTCCTACAACTACAAGAGAGGGGCTGAATTCCTTTGCGGTTTCATACATCGCATTTTCAGGGTTCCCTGTGTGCCATATCTTTTCAGGATGAATGCCGTATGCCTTGAGGTATATCTCTGCTCGATTCAAGAGGTATTCCCCGTCTTCCACTGAATCGGTAACCGTCAAAAGCTTCACCTTGTAGGTATCTGGAATATTAGGAGATATATGAGCCCATGCCCTCATCGCCCTTGTCGATGCGGCCTTTCCGCTGTACATTATAATAACGTTTCGATGAGGCTGAACCTTTTTGGGAACACCGATAATCGGACATACAGGTTCCCTCATCAGCTTCCTTATCAGATTGTCGTCAGGCTTTTGCGTAGTTTCAAACTTAAAAAAGGTTCGCAGACCCAGAATTGTGAGGTCTGCAATCTTGCATTCCTCCTTAAAGACCTCAAAAGGATTCCCTATCTTAAGGTATATTTCGCAGGGCACCTTTGACTCGGCACAGATTCTTTCGAACTGATCCATGAATTCCTTTGTCCGCGTAGAGGCGTGCTCCATTTTAGAATCTATGGATCTCTGGGCATAATAACTGCTTCCAACACCTGCGCCCACACCTGTTTTCCTAATACCTGGTTTATCCAGAATCGCGATTCCTATAAGGATGCCTCCAAAGGTTTGAGCCCTCCGGCATGCCCAGTGGATAGCACTCAAAGAAAACTCCGTTCCGTCGAGACCAACTATAATTCTCTGTTTCATAAAAAAATTACCTCGATTAGCTGATAAAAAGGCAAACAAAAAAAAACGACATACAGGTTACTGGTTTTTCAAAAGGGCGTTATTGAATAAATATTATCTCTATTAAGAAATGATAGGATTTTTTTAAAATTTGTCAAGGCAAGGATGAAGCCGGGTGGATGTGTCTAAATAAGATTAGACGTTATATTGTTATTAGACAGTAAGTATTAGACGGTAAAGATCAGGTAATTAGACAATTTAAAATCTTCCACAATACTCTCCATTAAAATAAGCATTAAAATCTAAATGCTTGAATTTAAAACATATGAACTGTTTATTTATACTGCATTTTATGCTTGACAAACTGTTTTCATTGTGTAAGATGGCTGTGTAATTTCATCAAACCTGCTTTTTAACCCAAAGAGGCTTATAAGCGATGGAACAGGGAAAAGGGGATGAAACCAGCCTTATCACCAGCAAGGAAATTCTTTTTAAGACAGGTATTTCCAGGGCTACACTCAACAATTATATCAAGATGGGAATTATTCCAAAGCCGATCGTGGGCAGGCCTTCCGAAGATCTAAGGGGTGTCAAAAAGATCGGGTTTTTTCCCAGGGAAGTAGTGGATAGAATAACTCTGGTAAAGGGTCTAAAAAGGGAGGGCCATTCCATGGAGGACATAGCGAGGAGGTTTAGAGGCGAGACCTCCAGAAAAACGATATCTTTTCAAAAAAAGACAAACAGGACTGAATGGGCACGATCAAAAGGCCGTTACCTTGAAATTGACAACGTAAAATCAAGAATTGACTCCTCGGACCTTAGCCTGACTGTTGAAAATATCAGTTCTCCCGCTTATCTTATAAACCCGAATTTCGAGATAGAATGGGCAAACAGGGAGGCTCAAGAACAGATATTCCACCAGGATCTTTCCAGTATCGCGGAACTTGAATCCAGGAATATATTCAAATTACTCTTCAACTGGGAATTTCATGATTCAGTAAAAAACTGGCAGGATATAATTGGCTTGCATCTATCATATGCAGTTTCACGATTCGAAAAAAGAGAAATAGGAGACCTTTATGAAGGAATCACCGAAGGCGAAACAAGGTGTCTTGAAAAATTGTATGAAAATCAAACTCCCACTGAAGGCAGAGGTATAAATCACAGTAAAATTGATTTCAAATGGAGAGACGAATCAGTCACCGGATTTGAGATATATACCTCTTTTTTCCGTGAGGGATTGTTTTTTGTTTACGTGCCAAAGGAAAAGGAAGATCGAGGAATACTTGAGCTTCTGTCAAGAAGGGAGAAGGTGATAAATGAACTTCTGAGCCTGAGGATGCCTTCCCTTGTCTCTCTTTGCGTGCTTGTGGCGGATCTCCAGGACTCTGTAAAGATAAGCGCGGAGCTTCCGCCGGCCGAATATTTTCAGCTGATCAACGGCCTGTGGAGGTCACTGGTAGGTTCTTTTGATATGTTTCACGGTATTTGCGGAAAACATGCCGGTGACGGAATGCTCTACTATTTCATTAAGAGACCTGGCACGAATTATATAATGGATGCAATAACCTGTGCGGTACAGCTCAGGGAGAGGACCAAAAGATTCAGTAATGAATGGAAAATAAGAAAAGGATGGCTTCAGGATCTATATTTAAACATCGGAATAAATGAGGGTAAAGAATTTTTCGGTGCGATTGAATCCTCCGCAAATATTGAATTTACTGCCCTGGGCGATTCCATAAACTCGACTGCAAGGATTTCCGATCTGGCCAGATACGGGTCTATATTAACTACTAAAAATCTTATTAATAAAATCTCACCTGAAGATCTTGATTGCGTTTACTACGGCGTAAAGAGAAAAGACAAAGATAGAGATGTTTTTATAGAAAACTATTTTTCAAGGGTCAGTGACGTTCTGAAGAATTATGACCTCAACCATTCAAAATTTAATGATATCTCCACTCTTCCAATAACAGAGATAATAGATATAGTGAAGAGAAAAAAAACCGGCCGGTCATAATAAAACCCCGGAGTTACTGCCCGATCACCATTTATATTCAAGGCCGTTGCAAGCTTATCTGTTTTCCATCCGGAAAGCACCCTTTTGCCGATATCCGCATCAATGTGAGGCTTTTTGTACGGCACACCACATGCATTTCTAATAACAATTAATCGATTTTCTTAACTCAAATCACACACCATGCGGGTGACGCAAAACCGCCGGGTTTCCTCTATTTGTATAAAAAAACCAGGACTTCAGGCACTCAAGGTCTTTTAAGGATTGATAAGGTTGATATTCTGCCCTTTTTCTGGCATAGATTTGTATCTGTTGCGGAAAATTTCACCTTGCTTTTCAGCTGAGGTTATAAAGTCATGAAGATAATACGCTCTAGTTTTGAACAGGGTCCCATAAGGCCTCCAAATGAGGCAAGAAGCCTGCTTATTAGGCTAACCAGAAACTGTCCATGGAACCGGTGTCTGTTCTGCCCGGTGTATAAAAATAAGAAATTTTCCCTGAGAACCGTAAAAGAGATAAAAGAGGATATAATCAATGTTCGGGAAATCTCTGACCATATAAAGGAAATCTCTTGGAATCTCGGCAAAAAGGGACATGTTGACGACAAGGTTGTGAAAAAGGTGCTTGCCGAATATGGGGATGGTTACCGAAGCATAGCATTGTGGTTGTATTATGATACAGGGGCCTGTTTTCTTCAGGACGCCGACAACCTCGTTATGAGCACTAGTGATCTGGTGGATGTCCTAATGTTTTTGAGAAAAAAAATTCCGGAAATCACAAGAGTTACGACATATTCAAGATCACGCACCATTGTTAGAAAATCCCTTGAATCTTTGTCAAAAATTCACACTGCAGGACTGGACAGGGTACATGTCGGACTTGAAAGCGGCTACGATCCGGTGCTTAAGTTGGTCAAAAAGGGAGTCAGCGCACAGCAGCACATAGACGCGGGTAGAAAAACAGTTGAATCCGGAATGGAGCTTTCCGAATATGTCATGCCTGGTCTTGGTGGGCAGGAGATGTGGCGTGAACATGCAATCGAGACCGCCCGGGTACTCAATCAAATCAACCCTCATTTCATTCGTATTCGAAGCCTGAGGGTGCCCAAGAGGGTACCCCTTTATGAAAAACTGCTTGAGGGCAGTTTCCATATGCAAAGCGATGATATGATTGCTGAAGAGATAAAGATATTCATCGAGACACTTGAAGGCATTAACAGTATCCTGACAAGTGATCATATCATGAATCTGCTGGAGGAGGTCTCGGGTAAATTTCCAGAAGAAAAAGAAAAAATGATCGAGGCCGTAAGAAGATATCAGGGACTTACAGATGAAGACAGACTCATATACAGGGTAGGACGCAGAGGAGGAGCTTACAGATCAACAGACGATCTGAGCGATGATCCTGCAACCTACGGTAAAATAAGATGCCTTATTGCAGATATAATGGATGAACAGGGGGCTCAGGGCGCCGAACAATTCATATCCGACATGGTGGACCGCTACATATAACCTAGATAAGGGAACTGGACGCAGTAAAAATGAAATATTATCCTGTATATTTAGATATTAAGGGAAAAAACGCTTTGGTAATAGGCGGAGGTGCGGTCGCTCTTCGTAAGGTTGAAACACTGCTTGAATGTGGCGCGGTAGTTAACATCGTGAGCAGGGAACTTAACGATGAACTTGAGGGTCTTGTGGGAGATGGGCGGTTGTTTCATAAGGGAGAAATTTTCAGGGATGAACAACTGGAAGGGATGTTTATTGTAATAGCGGCCACTGACGACAGCGAACTGAATCACAGAATAAGCCGGATGGCCGAAAAGAGAGGCCTTCTCATAAATGCGGTGGACCAGCCTGCTGACTGCAATTTTATCGTTCCTTCATTAGTCAAACGTGGAGACCTGTTGATTGCCATATCTACCTCAGGGCAAAGTCCTGCTCTTGCCAGAAGACTTCGAAAGGAGCTTGAAGCACAGTTTGCCTGTGAATATGAACTATATCTGGTGCTTATGGGCCGTCTGAGGGAATTAGTCCGTCAAAGTGATCTCTGCCTGAACGAAAGGTCTGATCTGTTTAAATATCTAACCGAATCGAATCTTTTTGACCTCGTATGCAGAAAGGACAGTAAGGAGATTAAGTCCATGTTGCGGGGGGTTGTTCCGGAAGATATCGACCCTGACCATATTGTAGATGAAATTATGTGAGGCCTGTGAATAGAATGATTTTTTTGTGGTTCAATCTTGCGCTCATACTTGAACTCTGTGCTACAGGGGGCTTTGTCGTATATATTTTAAAACAACGTAAAGACATATTCAGATATTCCTATCTGATACTGATTGCCGGTTTCGTCTGTCATACCGTCTTTCTTATATATCAATATCTCCAGATTGGACCTATCCCGGGGGAAAATCTTAAATCCTCATTTTCTTTTTTTTCGTGGAGCATAATTTTTGCCTATCTGATATTTCAGCTGAGATTCAGGTTAATGGTACTGGGTTCATTTGTTGCACCCTTTGCCGCCTGTCTAATGATTATTTCATCGACAATGCCCTGGGCAGAGGGGCCCTCAGTCCCCGTCTTTAAAGGACTCTGGCTTCTTCTGCATGTAGGGACGATATTTATGGGCAACGGACTTTTTGCCATAGCCTTTTTGGCCTCAATCATGTACCTGTTGCAGGAACACTTCATAAAGAACAAAAAACTGGGTCCATTTTATAGCCGTCTGCCTTCTCTTGCTAGCCTAGACAGCATAAACCACTACTCACTTATCTATGGATTTCCTTTTCTTACAGCCGGCATGATCACCGGGTCGGTCTATGCCCAGTATATCCTTGGAGCCTACTGGCAGTGGGATCCCAAAGAGGTATGGTCTCTTATAACATGGCTTTTCTACGCTGCATTGCTTCACGAGAGGATAGCCGCTGGCTGGCGGGGCAGAAGGGCTGCTCTGATGTCGATAGCATGTTTCTGCATACTAATATTTACCTTTTTGGGTGTCAGCCTCTGGCTTGGAGGTTACCACAGCTTTGACGCCCAAGTGCTTAGATAAAAAATGACTCAGATATTAGATATTGGAATGAACCATGAAACAGCTCCCGTAGAGCTCAGGGAATGCCTGTCTTCAAGAGAAGACCACGTTGAAACAGCCATATCCGCGATAAGGTCCTGCCCCAGCATCACAGAGGGGCTGTTCCTTTCCACCTGTAACAGGGTCGAAATTTTGGTGATTACGGAAGATCCCCATAAGGCAAGGCAGGACATCATGGAGATCTTTCTTTCACTTGGAGAGATCCCCGAAGAATCGCTTGTAAAAAGCCTCTATACCTTAAAGGGAAAGGAGGCGGTGGAGCATATTTTCATGGTCGCCTCAAGCCTGGATTCAATGGTAGTAGGGGAACCTCAAATACTCGGCCAGTTAAAGAGAGCCTATGCTGAGAGCGTAAGTAAGAAGACATCCGGAGTAATACTTAACAGACTGATGCATAAGGCCTTTCATGTCGCCAAAAGGGTAAGGACAGAGACCGGCATATGCGAGGCGGCGGTGTCGATAAGTTATGCTGCGGTTGAACTTGCGAGAAAAATATTTTATGACCTTGAAGGGAAAAAGGCCCTTCTTGTTGGTGCGGGAGAGATGGCCGAACTGGCGGCAAAGCATTTGATCGGGCTTGGAATAAACTCAATGTTCGTCGCAAACAGGACTTTTGAACGGGCCGTGGAGGTTGCGTCCAGACTTTATGCCAAACCGGTATCTTTCGATGAAATACCTCAGCAGCTTGAAGAGGCGGACATCGTGATAACATCCACGGGGGCAACCGACTATGTGATTAGGCATGAGCATGTGAAGGCGTGCCTTAAAAAGAGGAAAAATCGGCTGCTCTTTTTCATTGATATCGCAGTTCCAAGGGATGTTGAACCAAGGGTAAACGACTTGAACAATGTCTACCTATACGATATCGACGACCTCAAGGGGATTATCAGTCATAATGTCGCGCAGAGAGGACATGAAGCGGTAAAGGCGGAAAGGATAGTCATTGAGGAAACACTCAGGTTCGAAAAATGGCTCAAGACCCTGGCCGTCGTTCCCACTATTGTAACCCTCAGAGAAAAGGTGGAAGACATTATTCAATGCGAAATAAAAAAAAGCAATTCGGCACTGAACGATTTAACCCCGCTTCAGATGGAGGCCGTAAAGGTGCTCACAAGATCGATCGGTGAGAAGGTCTTAAACGACCCGATACTATTTTTAAAGGGTAAGGCAGGAAGGCTGGCTCTGCATTCATATCTGGATATAACTCGGAAGCTTTTTAACCTTGATACCGACGGACAAAGAGAGAACAATAAAAAGGTAAGGTAGCAGGTTATGGAGGAGGGTGCCATGGACATTAAGGAAATGTTTATTGAAATAAAAAAAAGCCCTTATTACAAAAGGATGGGTATGATCGCAAGTCATCTGGGTGTTGTAAGAGAGACGTCCCTTGATGGTGCAAAAGTTTCAGCTGTCGAGGTGAGCTTTGATAAAGAAAAGATAAGGGAAGTAAAAAGAAAAATCTTGGACATAGAAGGCATACTTGAAGTATTAATTCAGACTTATGAAGGCAGACTTTGCGTCGGAGATGAGATAATGGCGGTTGTAATCGGCGGGGATACAAGGGAAAACGTATTTCCGGCGCTTATCAGCGCAGTTGATCTGCTGAAAAAAGAAGCATCAAAGAAGAGAGAAATTATTAGTTCGGGGGGTTGAAGATATGGGGATGGTTGATGTAGGGGATAAACCTGTTATAAGGCGCTTGGCAGAGGCATCAGGAAGGATACATCTTTCTCCTGAAACTATCATGAAGATCAAGCAAGGTGCAATACTCAAGGGAGACCCCCTTGTAATAGCGGAGGTGGGAGGAATGAATGCCGCAAAACAGACCCATCTCCTCATACCCCATTGTCACCAGATAGCCCTTGATAAGGTAGAGTTGTCATTCGATATATCAAGCCAGTGGATAGAGGCCAGTTGCATTGCTTCCGCTCAGGCGCGCACAGGAGTTGAGATGGAGGCCCTAGTCGGAGTGACCACTGCTCTCAACGTGATATGGGATATGGTAAAATACCTTGAAAAGGATAAAGATGGACAGTATCCGGGTACAAGGATGGATGCAATAAGGGTTATAAGAAAGGAAAAAGGTCTATAGGGGGCGTTTTAATTGAAAATGCACGACAGAAGACAAAGGGGCCTGAGCATCGGTTTTGTAGGTGCGGGAAGAGTAGGCACCGCAATGGCGGTAAGTCTTTACAGGGCCGGTTACAGAGTGGTCGGAATTTCTGACATTTCAAGAAAAAATGCGGATAGATTTCTCAGTCATGCGACTGAGTGCAGGTATTTTGGAAGTGCTCAAGAGCTGGCGGAAAGTGTGGAGCTGATTTTTATTACCACCTCTGATGATGCGATTTTTGAGGCAGCCTCTTCAATAGTGTGGCGCAAAGGCCAGATTGCGGTACACTGTAGTGGCGCTGCATCGCTTGACCTGCTTGAAAAACCTTATTCAGATGGGGCTCTTACAGGTTCTTTTCATCCCTGCCAGGCGTTTGCAGGGATAAACGAGGCAATATCCAATCTCCCAGGCTCTACTATTGCCATAGAGGCCCAAATGCCGCTTATTGAAATTCTAAAGGAAATGGCAGACTCAATCGAGTGCGGTCACATTGTTCTAGGACCGGGTGACAAGGCCCTGTATCACGCTGCCGCCGTTTTTGCCAGCAATTACTATGTAACATTATTAAAGGTTGCGGCCGATCTCTTTGAAACATTTGGGGTGAGATCTTCTCGAACCATAGAGATCCTTATGCCGCTTATTGAGGGAAATCTGAAAAATATCAAGGAAATAGGTTTACCTCGATGTCTTACGGGACCGATCTCTAGGGGTGATATCGGTACTATCAGAAAACATCTTGAATGCCTTGAGAATAAAACTCCGCAGTTTTCAAGGCTATACGCGGAGCTTGCCTTGCAGACTCTCCCGGTTGCAAAAGAGAAAGGGACCCTGAAAGAGCCTGAAAGCAAGACATTTGAAGGCATATTGCGAAAAGTCAGGGAACAGAGCGGAACCGCAAAACAATGATATTTTCAATGAATTGAAATAGTTCTCACAATGTTTTAAGTAGTTTCCATCCGGAAATGGCTGTTTTTCAAAATCTCGGGGTCAATTTACGGAATCACTTATTCGGCGTACTTAGTGCGCCTCCACGTAATACCCTGATTTTCTAAATCTTGTAAAAAATAGCTCATTTCTGGTGTGGCAAACTGCCAGTGCCCTTGATTTACTTCCTTGAGGGGCACAAACTAAATGTCACTTTTTAGGAGGTCAAAAGATGAAAATTAAGTTTGTTATCGGGATGTTCGCTGTTTCTACCTTGCTTCTACTGACCCTTACCAGCTTACCGGTCGAGGCGGGGACTGAGAAGATCGTATGGACCGCACAGTCAAGTTATCCTGCAGGCCTTCCGCAACTCTTTGCTCCTGCTGCCAGTTTCGCGGAAAAGATCAAAAAATTGACCGACGGACGCCTGACCGTGAGGATGAATCCGGGTGGGGCCATTGTTCCTTCAAAGAAGGTTCTTGACGCAGTTAGTGCAGGGACCCTTGATATGGGATGTACCTGGGCTGGCTGGTGGATAGGTAAATTTCCCGCCTCCGTTCTTTTCGGTAACTCTTTCCCGAACGGACTCCAGATGAGAGAGATGCTGAGCTGGATCTATTCGGGTGGAGGTCTTGAACTTTGGAACGAGATGTATGAAGGTCATGGACTGGTGGTATTGCCTCCTTACGGAATGCTCGGGTCTGAAAACTTCTGCTGGTCCAGAAAACCTATCAACGGCCTTGAGGATTTTAAGGGACTTAAGTTCAGGACCGTAGGGATATGGGGAAAATGTCTGGAGCGTCTCGGCGCAAGGGTTGTAAGTCTTGCCGGAGGGGAGGTCTATCCGTCACTTGAAAGGGGAGTCATAGATGCCTGTGAGTTCGGTACTCCGGCCATTGACAAAAAAATTGGCTTTCATGAAATATGCAAATATCTCAAACTACCAGGCATACATGAACCCTGCGCCCCCCTTGAAACTCTGGTCAACGAAAAGTCTTGGAACAAGCTTCCTGATGATCTCAAATATAAGGTCGAGGTGGCCTTGAAAGTCTCCTGTTTTGAGGCCGTCAACAAGATTATGAAAGAGGACGCGGAGGCAATGGCCTTTTTCAGGAATTATAAGGGGCTTGAGATCAGCAAGCTTTCCCCTGAGATCATAAAAGAAATAGTGAAGATCGGAGATGAAGAGCTTGATAAATTTGCTAATAAAGATGCATTTTTTGCAAAAGTCCTTGAATCTCAAAGATCTTTTAGGAAACTCGTAGAACCCTATGCAGAACTGGTCAGGCTTCCCTATCCTTATGCTGAATAATGTTAGAGGGGGGTATGAGCCCCTCACTGCCCCCCTGCAAATTGATTCAAACGGGTCTTGACATGAAAGATGTGGCCGTGGACAAACAAAATGGGGCAAAGGGGTTCTGTTCATCCTTCGCCCGGTACCTTGACAAGACAAGCGAGATAGCAGGTAAAGGGTCTTCCTGGCTCATACCTTTATTGATCCTGGAGTTGATGTATGACACCGTGGCCAGATATCTTTTTAATGCACCCACTTTCTGGTCCTATGACATCTCATACATGCTTTACGGAACGGTTTTCATGGGAGGGGCTGCCTACACTCTTCTGCTGGATGAGCACGTTCGAATAGAACTTATATATGAAAAGGTGTCGCCAAGAAAAAGGGCTATTATCGATATCATCGGATATCTCCTCTTTTTCTTTCCCCCCATCATGGCTCTCTTGTATTTCGGCACCGAGTTTGCCTTCAAATCATGGAAGATGCTTGAGGGTTCAGGCGAAAGCATGTGGTCTCCGGGCATATATCCCTTTAAGACCGTTATACCGATAACGGCACTTATGCTTCTTTTACAGGGAATAGTTCAGTTCTTCCGTGCCTTGGTCTCCCTTTCAGAAAAGGGGGAAGCGGGTTGATAGCAAATACCGAAATACTTCTCATAATACTGTTTGCAGGCCTTATTGCCGGGCTGTTGATCGGGTTTCCCGTACCCTTTGTCATGCTGGGTATATCACTGATCGTAGGGGTGCTCGGAGTGGGGCACGGGTTTTTCAACATGATGATTCTCCGGGTATTCGAGACAATGGAGAATTATATCCTGGTTGCCATAATTTTGTTCGTATACATGGGGATAATGCTTGAGCGCTCAGGCGCCGCCGAGCGTCTATTTTCTTCCACCCATATTCTACTCGGCAGACTGCGCGGAGGTCTGGCACTGACCGTGGTCGCTGTCTGTACTATTATGGCGGCCGCAACAGGCATAATGGGCGCACCGGTAATTGTTATGGGACTTTTTGCGCTTCCCGAAATGTTAAAAAAAGGCTATGACAAGGCCTTGAGTTCGGGGACCATCTGTGCGGGAGGCACACTCGGAATTTTGATTCCACCCAGCGTAATGCTTGTGGTTTACGGCCCTATGGCAGGGGTTTCCGTTGGAAAACTTTTTATGGCCGCTATAATCCCCGGTTTGATACTGTCAATACTTTACGCGACCTATATAATCGCCAGATGCGCCTTAAACCCTGAACTGGGCCCAGCTCTTCCTGTTGAGCAGAGAGACTTCAGCGCGGGCAAAAAATTTATAATGGCTGCTACATCAATGGCGCCAACGCTCCTGCTTATATTTGCGGTTCTCGGCACCATATTTTTTGGTGTTGCCGCACCTACCGAGGCCGCGGCAGTTGGAGCGTTTGCGAGCGTAATACTTGCACTTTTCTACAGACGTCTCAACTGGGATAGTTTCAAGGAATCGATCTATCAGACCTTAAGGGTATCAAGTATGATCATGTTGATTGTTGCGGCTGCCTTTGTTTTTACCGGGACCTTCATGCTTGTCGGCGGAGGCAGCCTTGTTAAGGAAATCCTCCTTGGCCTGCCTGTCGGCAAATGGGGTATCCTTTCCATAATGATGGCTGCCTTCTTCTTTTTCGGTTTGTTTATGGAATGGGTTGGAATCGTTCCCATACTGGTTCCTATTTTTACACCTGTCATTTCGGAACTCGGATTTGATCCGCTATGGGCCGCAATGCTTTTCTGCGTAACAATGCAGACCTCATTCCTCACCCCTCCGATGGCTCCGGCCCTATTTTATCTCAAGGGCGTTGCTCCCAAAGGAGTGGATTTCGGAAGGCATATCGTGGGAGGTACTCTACCATACATAGGTCTGCAGCTACTGGGTGTTGCGCTGGTAGCGCTTTTTCCTCAATTAACGCTGTGGCTCCCGGGCCTCATGATAAGATAACTTATTGCAACTGAGCGGTTGCCATCCCAGAGCTAAGGGTTATAGGATTGACTGCTAAGGAATTTTGAAACAAGGCCTGTGGTTATGAATCATAGGATACTGTTTAATGATATGATTGGATGAGAGTATGAAAAAAACACAACCATTGATTATATCGGGAGGCCTTGATTGTCTGCCCTTTTACAGGGAAAACAAAAACACAAAACCGATAAGCGGGGGAAAAATGAAAAAGATCCTTGTTCTTGCTGTTTTTATTTTCTTTTCTTTTTCCGTTTCAGCATCGTTCGCCCAGAGGGCCTTTGTAACCGATTCCTTCAAGATAACCCTACGAAAAGGGCCTGGAAACGACAATAAGATCATTGCATTGCTGCCTTCAGGGCAACAGATTGATATAATTGAAAAAAAAGGTGACTGGACCCATGTGAGGCTTCCCGGACCGGATGGAAAGGAGGGTTGGGTCGTAAGCGGATATGTAATAGATCGGCTGCCGTGGGAAAAAAAGTCCAAGGAGCTTGAGAAAGAGAATGAAAAGTTAAAGAAAAAATTAAACAATATAGAGCAACAGTGGGAAAATTCGTCTGAAAAAGAAAAAAGGCTGAGCCAGGAATTAATCGCCAACAGGGGGGCACTTGAAAAGATAAAAGATAATTACAGGAAACTGAAAAACGATTCATCGGAATTTCTAAAACTAAAGGCGGAACACGAAAAGAGCCTGAAGATTCTAAGTGAAACCGAAAACAGACTTGACGCCCTTTTAAAGGAAACGGAAGGCCTTAGATCTTCCCAGAAAAACAGATGGTTTGCCACCGGCGCACTTGTTCTGCTTTGCGGGCTTCTTATAGGAGCCCTTGTGGGTCGTCAGCAAAAAAAGAGAAAATCAACCTATTACTGATGAATGAGGAGATCGGGTAATAATTTAAGGCCCAAGGCCATGGACTGCGAGACCTTTTGACAGACATCCCGTTGGTCTTTTTACTTACGTTCATATCCTGCCTAATCATACACCCCCATTATATCTTGAGTATCAAAATGGTTTTGATTTATAGTGCAGCGCAAATGCAGGAGGATTGTAGATTTGCATCTTGAAACTACCATGAAACAGTCCGTGGTTCGGAGGACCGCCAGGAAATTTGCTGAATCAAGGCTCGCAAATGCAGCCATAGAGATGGACAATACAGGTGTCTTTCCCCTGAATCTGGCCCATGAGATGGGCCGACTCAAATACTTCGGCCTGGAGATACCGCATGAGTTTGGTGGGGCCGGACTCGACACCCTGAGCAGCGCAATAGTTATAGAAGAGATTTCAAGGACAAACGCGGCGATGGGCCTCTGCGTTGCGGTTCATAACGGTGTGGCGGCAACCCCCGTTCACATTTACGGAAACGAAGACCAGAAGAGGTCATTTTTGCCGGCACTTGCAACCGGAAATAAGATCGGGACCTTCTGCCTTACCGAGCCTAATTCAGGCTCTGATGCATCATCTCTTGAGACAAGGGCATACAGGCGAGGAAACGGTTATGTGATAAACGGTAACAAGGTGTTCGTAACCAACGGAGGCATATCCGGGATAAATCTCATATTTGCCAGGCTTGAAATCGCGGGGAAAAGGGACAGCTTCTCTGTCTTTATCGTGGAATCCGATAGAAAGGGCGTTGAAAAGGGCCCGGTTGAGGAAATGATGGGAATGAGAGGGAATCCGGTATGCTCCATATCTCTTTATGATTGTTACATCCCGGAAGAAAATCTGCTTGGTGAAGAAGGTCAGGGTCTCAGGATTGCCCTTTCAACACTTAACGGAGGCCGCATTGGAATAGCTGCTCAGGCCTTGGGCATAGGCCAGGGGGCTCTTGACATGTCTCTCAAATATGCCAAAGAAAGATATCAGTTCGGCAGACCTTTATCAGATTTCGGGGCTGTAAAAGCTAAGCTTTCGGACATGGCTACCCGGCTTGAGGCATCAAGGCTTCTCACATACCGTGCCTGTGATCTCAGAGAAAAGGGACTTGATCACTCAAGACAGTCGGCTATGGCAAAACTCTATTCCAGTGAAAGCGCCGTGGAGGCCACTCGAACGGGGATTCAAATACATGGCGGCTATGGTTATACCAAGGCCTATCCGATCGAGCGATTGTACAGGGACGCGAAGGTTTGCGAGATATATGAAGGTACTTCAGAGGTCCAAAGGATGGTAATCTCAAGGAGTGTCATAAAGGGTGAGAAATAAAGACAGAGACCTATAATGAATATAGTGGTTTTTATAAAACAGGTGCCTGATGTACCTGCCATCAAAATCGATCATCAACGTATGACTATCATAAGAGAGGGAGTGGACAGTATCATAAATCCGCTCGACTATGTTGCCCTTCTGTGCGCAAAAGAACTTAAGCAGAGGGAAGGGGGGCATATGACGGTCGTAACAATGGGGCCTCCACAGAGTGAAGAGGCCCTCCGGGAATCCTTGGCCGCCGGGGCCGATCGCGCTATCCTGCTTACAGACTCATACTTTGCAGGGGCGGACACGCTGGCAACTTCTCATGTGCTTGCAAGTGCTGTCAGACGCATGGAACAGTTCCCGGATCTGATATTGTGCGGCATGCAGACTGTTGACAGTGATACCGGTCATGTTGGCCCTCAAATCGCTGAAGAACTTGATTTGCCTCAGGTCTGCGGCGTAACCGAAATCCTGAGTGAAGGCGAACACCTGCTGGTAAAACGTCTCGGTGACGGGTTCCTGGATACCGTTAAGGTTTCCATTCCCGCTCTTCTTACAATTAACAGCGGTTTTCAAGAAACCGAGCATCTCTCCCTGGGAGAAGTTGACAAGGCCTTTTCAGAAAAACAGATCGTCTGCTGGTCAAGACAAGACCTTGGTCTGTCCAGAGACGACGTAGGCTTTAAAGGCTCCGCAACACAGGTCTGGAGACTGCAAAAACCTCCTGCGAGCAAAAAGGCAGAGATAATAACCGGAAGCCCTCAGATCCTTACCGATGCTTTTGTAAAGAAGCTGGAGGAGTTAAGCCTTGTTGATGAGGAGGACACCGGTGAATAATAATGCAGGCAAGGTCTGGGTTTTTGGGGACTACAGAAACTATTTCCAAAATCGGGTGACGCTTCAACTCATAGCAAAGGGGAAAGAACTTGCTGAAACCATCGGAACCGAGCTCTCGGTGGTTTTATTGGGTGAGTCACCTAACCAGTATGCGATGGAATATGTGGCACATGGGGCTGACATCATTATTATGGGCGAAAGCCGGGATCTAAAAGAATATCATGTGGAAACCTTTACAGAGGTTGTGAGCGCTTGGGTAAGGTCATATAAGCCGGATATATTTATTGCCGGCGCCACCTCATTTGGAAGGGAATTCTTCCCCCGCCTTGCCAAGAGACTCAAAACAGGTCTCAGCGCTGACTGTGTCTGCCTTGACATCGACCCTGATACAGGCCTGCTGATCCAGACCACTCCGGCTTGGGGCGGGGAGCTTCTGGCAGAAGTGGTAACGCCGTTTTCAAGACCTCAGATGGCAACCGTTCACCCCGGGATATTCAAAGAGAGGTGCCATGATAAAAGTCGTATCGGAAGGATAATATATCCTGATATAGGCCACATACCACAGCCGAGAGAAAGGGTCTTAAGGAGCAAACGGTATCAAACCAGAGACATCGACCTTGAAAATGCGAGGGTTGTCGTGGCAGGGGGAAGGGGTATATGTTCAAAGGAAAATCTTGATCATCTTTTTGAGCTTGCCGGACTTCTTGAAGGGGAGGTGGGTGTTACCAGGCCGGTAGTGCTGGCAGGGTGGGCAGATGAGGAAAGACTTCTCGGCCAGACAGGAAAAAGCGTCAAGCCGAAGCTTTTCATATCGTGCGGGACATCCGGTGCGCTGCAATTCACGACAGGCATAAGGGGATCCGAGACACTTATCGCCATTAACCGGGATCCCAACGCGCCCATTTTTAAGATTGCAGATCTCGGCCTGGTGGGAGACGCCACAGTCCTTCTGCCATTTATTCTGGAGAAACTGAAAAAACGTCTTTAAAGGAATGATTTAATGTTGAACGTAAAAGAAAGCAGGGTAAGCGCCTATCACAATTATCTGATAAATGGAATGCTTTCACCCTGTATGCTGATCGGTGAGCAGAACGGGGGTAACGGTTTTTATCTGCTTTTTGATTTTGTATCCCCCGGTGGCAGGATGCCCCTTGTAAATGGCACGATTTACGGCCCGCAAAAAGATGTCCTTGCAAGGATCAAAGAAAATGAATTGATTGAAAATCCCGGAGCGTGCTCGTTCCATTTCATTCAAGGCGACTTTGCCCTTTCAGCCCCTGACAACAAGGCTATCCTGGTGGCGAAAACCCATGAATTTACAAACGGGTATATGACCACAATCAACGCAAGGCTTTATGATGAAAAAGGGATTCTCAGGGTAGAGCCCCTGGGTAACAGTATTCAGGTCCATGGCGAAGCAAATACCGCCCTTACCAGATCGATTCCCCTACACACATAGAAAGAATAATTTCCATGGACAAAGACGATAAAACGAGTAGGGCGCATACGGCCGAGTTGACTCTTCCCACCTGTGAACTTGTGGCCATCGGAAGCGAAATACTTCTCGGGCAGATAAACGATACCAACACGGCCTATCTGGCAAAAGAACTGTCTCAGATTGGAATTACGGTAGAATATCGAACCGTGGTGGGGGATAGACTCGAACAGATAAGAGACGTGATCAAGGCAGCGGTTGACAGATGTGATCTGGTAATAACTACCGGAGGACTGGGACCGACCCTTGACGATATAACCAGGGATGCGGTTGCAGCGGCAGGGGAAGTGCAGCTGGAATTCCGCGAAGAACTCATGGCGCAGATAAAAGAGATATTCTTAAGATATGGATTTAAGATGTCGGAAAACAACCGACGCCAGGCCTTTGTTCCAAAGGGCAGTTATTCCGTTTCCAACCGGGCAGGAACCGCACCTGCCTTTATAACGGAGATGCATGGCAAACCGGTAATATCGATTCCGGGGGTACCAAGGGAAATGAAGGTGTTGATGAAAGAAAAGATTATCCCATGGTTGAAGAAACGCTACCATCTCACCTCTCAGGCATTAACATATCAGATTCTCAAGGTTATAGGCATTGGGGAAAGCGTGGTTGACACTATTATAGGAGATCTCATAGTGCCAGGAAGCAATCCCGAGGTAGGCCTGATGGCTTCACCGGGGGAGATTACCGTTCGTATCGCTGCAAAGGCCGAAGACCGGCAAAGTGCGGAAAAGGTTATAGGGCCGGTCCGGGAAGAGATGGTCCGGCGCCTGGGAAACAGCATATATACATATGATAACCGAACGATCCAGGAGGTGGTTGAATCACTTTTAGTCAAAGCGAACCTACAAGTTGCATTGCTGGAGACATTTACAGGCGGTTTGATTGCAAGCGCGATGAGTTCGATACCCTCTCAAATGACAAGACGATGCATCATTTTTAACCGAAGAGACATGCTCGATCAAGATGAGGATGAAAATGTCTCTGGCGTTGATACCGAAAAGGCCCTTTATATGGCCTCCAAAATTTCAAAAGACTATTCTGCTGATATGGGTCTGGCGGTTCTGGGTTTTCCTAAAGAGGTGAAGGACCACATGGAGTTGGAGGGTTTTTCCGCCGCTGTCTTAGGGGACAGTTTTAAATGCCTTTCATGGAAGTCGGGAGGCGACCTTAAAAGGATTCAGAGACTTGGCACCCTCACAGGCCTTAACACACTGAGGCTTCTTCTGCTGGAGAAAGCCTGTTCCAAAGACTGAACGAGCTTTTACAGGGGGAGCTTGCCTTTAAAAGAATATTAATGTGTCTATGATGAAGACAGGGACCAGGAAGATCAAAGAATACTTTATCATATAACCGAAGAAGCTTGGCATCGGGGTGCCGGACTCTTCAGCAATCGAACGTACCATAAAATTGGGTGCGTTTCCTATATATGTAACGGCACCGAAGAAGACCGCGCCTGCAGAGATCGCCTTCAGAAAAATGGCGTTTTCACTCATCAGTAAAGGGACCGAATGGGTTTCAGCAATCCCCGGATAAAAACTGCCCAGGGCGGTATTGAAAAAAGTAAGATATGTGGGGGCATTATCAAGAAAGCTTGAAAGCCCGCCCGTGATCCAGAAATAATGGATAGGCTCCTTGACCGTGGCAATAAGGAAGGCCATTTCACCCTTTAAGCCGGCCTTGAGTATCAAAAGACAGGGTGTCATGGTTATAAAAATACCTATGAACAGGTAGGCAACCTCCTGAATCGGAAACCATGTAAACTCGTTGTCTTCGCGTATCTTCCTTTTTGTTGTGTACAAAGACAGAAGACCCATAATTATGAGAAGACCGTTACGGGCCCAGTCCTGAACAGGGATATTTATCCCCAGGGTGTTGACCGTTCCCCAATCCACCGTCCCACTCAGCAATACGGAACCGATTATTCCTGCGAGAAATAGAAAGTTTAAGGTTCCCTGGAGCCTGAGCGGTTCCTTCACTCCGTCTACATCTACCGCTGAAACACCCTCTTTCTTGAAATTATATAGATCCAGCGCAAAATATATCGCGAGAAGCAGAAAAACGGTCAACAACATGTGAGGCATTATATTGAAGGTCCAGAAAAAGGACACCCCGTGAAGAAAACCCAGAAACAGAGGGGGATCTCCAAGAGGGGTAAGGGAACCGCCTATATTTGCTACAAGAAAGATAAAAAAGACTATCATGAAGGTTTTGTTCTTTCTGTAATCATTGGCCCTCATGAAAGGCCTTATAAGAAGCATTGCCGCGCCAGTTGTGCCCATCCATGAAGCGAGCACTGTGCCTATAATAAGAATGATGGTATTAACTATCGGCGTGCCCCTGAGGCTTCCTTTTAAAAGGATGCCCCCGGAAACGGTGAAAAGTGCCCAAAGCAGGATTATAAAAGGCACATAGTCTACAAGTATTATATGCAGGATTTCGTGAAGAGCAGGATACCTGTATGCCATAAGAAACGGGACTGCAAGAACGGCCGCCCAAAGGGCGGATACCTTACCGAAATTATGATGCCAGAATTCGGGTGCGAAAAGCGGAAAAAGTGCTATGGATAAAAGCATGCATGCAAAGGGAATGCAGCTCCACAGCGGCAGAATCTCTCCCAGATTAATATGCGGTTTACCATGGGCGCTGTCATCAGGGCTTCCCTGGTGAGATTCGTTGTGGGAGTCGCCTGTTATTTCTGTTTGTTCGGCGCCAGCCGGATGATTCGCAGACAAGGCGACGGGAGGAGAGAATGAAAGGATCAGGGTCACGATTAGAAGAGAGAAAAATGCGTACATCCTCCATAATTTCATTCTCACTTACCTCCTAAGTAGCTGACAACTCAGATCAAATTCAACAAAGGATCAGCAAAACCGGAATTGCTGAGGATCAGCTGTCAAATTTACCGGTCGAAGATGTTAATGTTAGTCACAGCGGTTGAGATGGAACTCTAAAGCTTTAAAAGGGCTTCAAGAAACCCCATGTTTTCGCCTTTTCTTTTAACCGCAAGAAGCGGTATCGAACACTCCTTTATAAGATGCTCGGTAACACTGCCCAACAATACCCCTGCAGCAGCCTTTCTTCCTCTTGAACCTATTACGATAAGGTCAAAATCATCATGATCCAGTATCTCTTCTTCAATACCCTTGTGCTTCTTACCCTGAAGCCTGAAAAGAGGGATGGGCTTGATGCCTTTCATATCCAGAGATTTTACAAATTGCGCAAACGCATTCTCGGCGTGACCTTTCATGATTTCGGCAAATTCTTCATATGATTTTCCCGTCTTATAATAGCCAAGCGGTACATCATAGATATGCAGGCAGTTTATTTCCTTGGTGTCTGAGGCAAGGGCGAATGCAATGGATACCTCCATGGCATCGCTTGCGTGTTCGGAAAAATCAATCGGCACAAGAATATGTTTGAAATCGGGGTCTATCGCTTCGGGAACCAGAAGCACGGAACAAGGTGCCTTTCTTGCAAGTTTAGTAAAAAACGACCCTTCACTGCTTTCCCCTGTCCTATGCATAAGTATCAGATCGGTCTCGTCTTCTTTGGCTCGGCGTAACAGATCTATAAGGGGATGGCCCTCAATCGCATCGAACTCCAGTCTTATGGAGGAGTTGCGCCGGAAGTTTTTTTCTACCAGTTCCTCAAGCTCGAGTCTTACTGAAAAATCGCATGTCGGGGCCAGTTCAGGATAGTCCCTGAGCAGATCATCAGGAATCTCTTCGCATTTGCTGTCAAGGTATAGAAATACGATCTTTTCCGTATCAGCAAGGCGGCTTATCTTTTCCGCGAACCTAATTACAGTTGATTTTTTAGTACCGTAAGGAATTCCCACCAGCAAACGCTTATAACGATACATAAACTGCTCCTTTCCACATCTTTATCTGAAACCGGTATTATATGAGTGAAAAAAGGCTTCTAAAGTGAATTTTCATTCATTTTAGAAACATAGGCCAGCCCCTTTATTGTGTCAAGAAAGAAATAAAAAGCTCACTTGAACGCAGCATACAGCTGCGCACCTTCATGCTCATGAAAAGGGACTTGAGGTTGAACAAGAACCTCCGGAAACCCCCTTTGTCGTAGAACCGCTCGAAGTTGAAAAACAGGACAAAACCCGCTCAGAGTCCAACTCTCCGCATTCCGGACATTTGACACAATTTTCATCACTGCTTCTTATACAGAGAAATTCAAACGTCTTACCGCATTTTTTACATTTGTATTCATATATAGGCATTGTTTTCCCCCTAAGCCTCTCCCATATTTAATTTTGCGGGAATAAATTTAATATGTAAATCTGTACAGTTTTCTGAAAAGGATAATACATGTATAAAGATAATCAAACAAGGGGTCAAACAAATTCCAGGCTAACCCTTCAAAAGGCGGGGCAGAAACAGGCTGAGACCCGGCCAGTAAGTTATCACGATAAGGGCTGCAATAAGTAGAATCAGGAAGGGTATTGTCGCCCTGTACAGCTGAAGCACAGGCCTTTGGAATCTTGAACTTGCGATAAAGAGATTCAGCCCCACAGGAGGTGTATTATATCCTATACCCAAATTCGCCAGAAACAGTACCCCGAGATGGACCGGATCTATGCCGAAACGACTGGCAACTGGAACTATCAGGGGTACGACAACCAGTATGGCACTGAAGATGTCCATCATGCATCCAACCAGGATAAGAAAAACATTCAAGACAAGGAGAAAACCTATCTTTGTGGTTACAACACCTTCCATTAACTTCAATATCTTCATCGGGATAAAGGCGTCCACCATGTAATTGGTAAGGCCTAAAGCCGCTCCCAGTATTATCAAAATTCCGCCCGTCATCTTGGTGCTTTCCTTCATTATTCGCGGAAGATCCCTTGAAAAGGATATTTCACGAAAAATGAGCAGCTTTATGAAAAGCACATATACTACCGTCAGGGCGGCCGCCTCGGTGGCAGTGCAGAAGCCTGTGTATATACCTGCAATTATTAGAAGGGGAATAGGCGTTTCCCATGCCGAACCTTTCAGAGAACTGGAAAACTCCCTCACAGAGAAACTGGGCCTTTCGATTTTCCATCTTCTACCCATATAAACGGAAAACATGCAGAGGACCCCTATCATAAGTGTCCCTGGCAAAAGACCGGCGACAAACAGATCCTTTATGCTCGTGCCTGAAACAAAACCGTATAAAATTACGGGCAGACTTGGTGGAAAATGCAGCCCGAGGCTGCCGGAGGAGGTCATAAGGCCCAGGGAAAAGTCCTCACTGTAGCCTTCTGAAATCAGAGAGGGGAACAGCAGGCCTCCAAGCGCTATTATGGTTACTCCGGTTGCCCCTGTTATAGCCGTAAAAAAGGCACAGGAAACAAGTGCAACGATTCCGAACCCACCGGGTATCCAACCAAAGAGACTCTTTGAAAACCTGACCAGTCGCTTTGAGGTACCCCCCTCGGATAAAAGATAGCCTGCGAATGTAAAAAGAGGAACCGCCAGGAGGACAGGGGAGTTTGCAAGACGGCAGAGCTCAATCGGGATAGCGGCAAAATCGATATTGCTGGTGGTGAGACCCAGCATCGTTGCTGCCAGGATAGCTATGAAAAGCGGCAGCCCGAAAAGAGTCAGGGCTATGAGAATTAAGGCAGAAGCAGTGATCATCGCCTGATTTCCTTCGTAAGTTCTATGGCGCTATTTGCGCCCATAATGACAAAACGGAAAAGGATTGAGCCGAACCCTACAGGAAGTATTATCTGCCCTATCCATGAAGGAATATTTAAAAACAGCTCCCCTCCAAATTCCATTTCAAGAAATATGTAACCTATGCAAACCTTCAGCATTACGACGCAAATAACTATACAGAAAAGGCTTATAACCATTTCCCTAAAGGAATTCCATTTACCTTTTTTGGATGCGGAAAAAAGATCTATCTTTATATGCCCGTTATCGGAGGTAAGGAGTGAGGCTCCGACAAAGGAAAGCCATAGCACAAGAAGCCTCACAAGTGTGTCTGACCATTCCATATTGCCCATTAGGATGTTTGCCCATTTTATATGCAGGTGTGTGTAGATGGCACGGAGCATAATCCGGCAAAAGGTGAAGAAAACCATCATCCCCAGCATTACGTAAACAAGCCACCCCTCAATAGATTGAAACAGCCTGTCGGCAGCCCGGAGCCTTCTGGTTATTTCATTTACTGTCAGCCCATCTATCTCACTGGTCACAATAGCCGGAGGCCTCTGTTCTAGGTCGATCAAGTATATTATAAACGCGTTCAAGAAGACTTTTCGGGAAAAACCTTTCTGAAAGATCCGACGCCACCATTTTATGTAGATCAAAAAACCTCTGAAGCTCTTTGCCTTTCGGTTTAGGTGTGACAATAAAGTCTTTTTGCTTGATCAATTCGATGATCTCCCTTGTCTGAGTCCTAAGCTCCGAGGTGAGTCGAGCCATGGCAGAATCGAATCCCTGTTTAAGCATAGGCTTAAGCTCTTCAGGCAGTCGGCTGAAGAATCTGGAGGATAGAAGCACCGCACCGGTCGAATGGGATAGTGGGAGGGCCATCATAAATTTCATCTGGCAATGCCACTGAAGGGCGATTGCACCCAGTGGAGGGGCATAAACCGTGTCCACCATGCCTCTGTTTATTGCCGTGGTTACGTCGGTGATTGCCAGAAAAATGGGATTTATGCCCATCGAGTTGAAGGTCGCCTTTGCTACCGGATCATTTGACCATGCCCATACCTTACGTTTAGAAAGGTCTTCGACCCTGTCAATCCTTTTTTTGGAAAAGAGGTGCACGTCCCCGACCTCCGCCCATGAAAGGAGTTCAAATCCTTTTTCTCGAAATTGCTTTTCAAAAAAAGGGCGCAAGGCCTTTTGCAATCGGTCGATTTCCTCGTCACTCCTGGTAAGAAACGGCAGGTCAAGCACTCTGACCAACGGCAAAACTCTTCCGAATCCTACTCCCGAAAACGCGGCACAGTTCAATTGACCGATTCTGATTTTTTTGAGGACATCAAGTTCATCTCCTGCTATGCCTCCGGCGTATATCCTGAATCCCAGTCTGTTGTCGCTCTTTGACCTTAAGTCCTTGTCAAGCAATTTCATATGTCTGATCCAGGTCGACCCATCAGGAGCTACGGTTGCAAACTTTATGAGATATTGGGGGTTGGCCTCTGATTTCTCAGGGAACAACAAATAAAGAAAAACCGTCATTAATATTAGGATTGAACCGAATGATATTGTTCCTTTTCTGATCAAGACATTCCTCCTAATAAAAAAGCTCATCCGTTATTTGTCTAAGCCTCAAAATCCTCTTCTGTATCATCGCGTTTAGGATGCAGGCATCTTTTATCTCTGACGGGTCTTTTTGTGTTACCTCGTCAATCAGATTTAAAAACAGCGTCTTATCCTGGATTCTTACTGCGTAGTACCTGGCATAGTAATAGTGAGCGAGAAAAAATTTTCTATGGCTCTGTGAAAGAGCCTCTTCAAAGTAGGACTTCGCTCGGTCAGGGTCGCCTCCCAGAAGAGGGGGTTTTGCGGCAAACATTGTGCCGGCAATGATCCTCGGGGTTGAATGGAAATGGGACGGGTCAATATCCAAAACCTTCTTAAGGAGCAATTCGGCCACAGGGATTTGAACCAGTGCCCTTGGATTGTCAAGATTTAGGTTTACCCAGCAATTCCACGCTAGAGAGGTCCAGAAAATGGTGTCCAACTCGTCCCCTGAGAGATATCTGGATTTTCTTTTTATTTCAGATAATATGATGTCATCCTTATCAGAGAAAACACCAGGGCCAAAGAGTGCCGTCAGACCATAATTCCTTGCCCTGACATAGATAGAGGAAATCCTGGAACATTCCTTTTCCTCGTCGCAAAAGAGCATTCCGTAGCCGGTAAAGCCCATGCATAGGCCCTTTAAGACATCTCTGTTACCGGGATCTTGTTTTAAAATACCCTCGAGCAGCTTCAGGTTTGAAGGAAGTGACTGCCTTGCAAGTTCAAGGTCGCATTCCTCAAAAAAGGACCCTGTTATATTATGGATAAGGGATGAAGAAGATCTGATGGCAAGTCTAGTACACCCCCCATGGATAATGGCGATTAGGAAAATGGGAAGCATTGCTTTGGATATTAGCTTACTACGCATTTATTGCCTCCTGATCTACGCCTGCCTGGGTGAGGTATCAGCCCCGGGCTTGTTCAACCCGGGAAAGATGACTCAAGGACTCTATCGGTTCGCACCGGTGCAATTAAAAATGGCCTCCTTTTTTTTAGAACCATTTAAGACCAACCGATAAGTGGACGGGACGAAACCATCAGCAGAACACAGTGAATCTAGTAGCCTATGAAGGGGTCGTATTTTTCAGGCCTTTTTTCCAGCAGTTTTTTCGCCAGAAACTGGGCACCGGCTCCGTTTTCCATATCCGCCACCTGCCTGTAATAATCACAGGCCCTATCCCTTTTACCTTCAAAATCAAATGACATGCCTATCTTTATGATAGGCCATGCGATCATCAAAGGATCGTTTTCAGGGTCGCTCTCATCCAGGATTGAATATAGTTTGGCTCTGGCCTTCCGGTAGGAACCGGAGAAGAGATCCTCTATCGACTCCAGGTAAAGTGCACGTTTCAGCCATGGTAATGATTTATACCGTGCAGTCTCCTCTTTGCCTCTGTCCCGGAAATAAGAGACGACCTCTCGGTAGCCTTTCCTTTCCCCGATACGCAACAGCGTGACTCCTTTAAGGACCTGATATCTGAGGTTTTCAGGATATCTGTCCGAAAGAAAATTGGCAAGCACAAGAGCCTTTTGCAGGTCTTCTTCGAGAAAAAGATAGATGTGGAGCAATACGCTTTTTGCCTCTGTTCTGCAATAGCGCGCCTTGGCGGCGGCGATATTTAGTTCCTTTAACCCCTCTTCTTTTCCGCCCTTCCTTATAAGCAGGTATGAAATAAACTTTAATACACCTGAAAGCCTTGCAGTGTAATAATCAAACATACCTAACCCCAGAAGGACATCGCTGTCTGAAGGATCCATGGACCGGCAGGTCTTTAAGGCCTCAACCGCGTCTAGGGCAAGGAAAAAGGCGGAAATCCATTTACCCTTCATCAATTCAAGGCGGCCTTTGAAACCGAGGGCGCCTCCCAGGTAGAGGTAATCATGCTTGTCGCCGCCGCTTACCTCTATTCGAGATTTTGCTATATCGATTGTCTTGCCTATGCGTTTTTCATATTCTGCCGAGTTTTGCTTTGTCCAGAAACCGTTTGCCATACGGGACCAACTGACCATGGACAAGTAGAAATAGCCGATCGGACTTTCGGGGAGGACCTCTATCGTATTTCTAAAGACAGCATCCGCCTTAACGAATTCCATATTGTAAAGGCCGTCGATCCCAATTTGTATATCTTCCCTTTCAGATAATCTATCGGGCCGATCGTTGCCTTCCGAGGCCATGCTGCGTTGCATCAAAAAGAAAATTATGGTGAATGATATAAGAAAAGTTAGTATAAACGTCCAAGGCACATGGGAAACCTGAATGCTCGAAGAATAGTTCGGCCTCATCGTTTGCTTTTTATCAATCCTTGGAATATCTGGCCTTATCCCCGGCACAGGGAACCTCCTGGAAAATTTTATCAAAAACCAGATAAGTTGATTTTCTAAATTTTTTACTTAATTTATAACGCTACAAAAAGGGCCGGTTTTAGGCAAGAAAGAATTCGAGCCCATACGAATAGATGTTTGAGTAAAAAGCTAACTCGAAGAATTTGTTGCTATTTTATCAAAATATGTTATGCTGTTTGATTATTGTTGTTTCTAACTTTCCTTTTGTACGAGGTTCTGATTTATCTTTTTTGTTTTTAGATAATATATGGAAAAATTTTGTTTGTATAGAATATTGCATATAAACAACCGGGGGACAGTAAAACATGAAAATATTGATAGTTGGCGGAACAGGGATGCTGGGAAGTGACTGCATGGAAATATTCAGTAGAGACTGTGAAGTTATCGCTCCAACCAGCAGTGAGATGGATATAATAAGCTGGGACGGGGTAATAGAAACACTTCAGGATCTTACACCTGAAGTCGTTTTGAACTGCGCGGGATTTAATGATGTAGATGCATGCGAAACAGAGGATTTCAAGGTAAAGAAGCTGAATGTGGAAGGACCCAGGAACCTTGCCCAATGCTCAGCCAGATTTGAGTGCAGGCTTGTGCATATCTCCAGCGATTATGTTTTTGATGGTCAGAAGATGCTTCCACAACCATATTTTGAAGATGACTTTACTAATCCTGTTTCAGCATATGGCAAAAGCAAGAGAGACAGTGAAGTAGCAGTAAGAGACAACTCTCCCAATTATATGTTGGTGCGAACCTCGTGGCTTTACGGAAAAAACGGGAAAAACTTCATAAAGTCTATAGTTTCAAAAGCCGTCAATGAAAAAAACAACGTCTTAAAGGTCGTCAATGATCAGTTCGGGGCACCTACCTGGACCTATCGTCTGGCTCTACAGATAAAGGAAATGTTGCTGCGTGACTGCAGGGGCACATACCATGCCACATCGGAAGGCTTTTGCAGTTTCTATGACTATGCCAAGCATATCCTTGATAAACTGAATATTAAGGCAGTTGTCGAACCATGCAAGATGAAAGACCTGGACAGGCCAGCAGCAAGACCTGCAAACTGCATCCTAGAAAACCGGCGGCTAAAAAAACGTGGGATAAATATGCTTCCCGACTGGAAGGAAGATCTTGATGAATTTTTGAAAAAGTGGGGAGAAAATATCATAAAAGAAGCGGAATCTCAAAAATACCGAAAATAATTCAAGAGCAAGGGCATGCGCATACTATTAATAATAATAGCCCTAGCCTATGTAATAAGCCCCTATGACCTGGTCCCCGATTTTTTTCTCGGCCCCGGATGGATTGACGACCTGCTATTGGTGGCAGGTCTTTGGTGGTATATAGGCAGATTAAAAAAAACCGTTCGCTTCAAAACGGAGAATCAAGACTCATCCCACAGCTCTTTTGAAGCTGGGGTTGGTTACCGCGCTTCCCCCACCCTCTCTCCGTATGAGATCCTGGGTGTTGATAAAAACGCCACACAGGAGCAGATAAAAATCGCATACAGGAGCCTAGCAGAGAAGTATCATCCGGACAAGGTCAACCACCTGGGGGATGAGTTCAAGGATCTTGCCGAGATACGCTTTAAGGAAATACAGAATGCCTATCAGGAACTCAAGATCAGATAGAGCGACCTAGGACAGCCCCTTCATAGATGGCGGCCTTCGCGCTCCTCGGCTTAAGGCAGTCTCCTATCTGATGGATTTCAATTCCCAGCCCTGAAACCTTGTCATACAGCCTACTGTCCGGTTTGCTGCCAGCTGCAAAAACAACCACGTCAGCTTCGATAAATACCTCATTCTTACTCCTGTCAACGGCAATCACACCATCTTCTTCAAACCTTAAGGGCGAATAACCGGTCAGCAGGGCAGCCCCATACTCCTTTATCTTTCTTAAAAGGACCTTCTTGGTCATGCTTTCAAGCCCCCTGCCGATGTTCGGGAGCATTTCAATTACTGAAACCGTACTTCCATGTTCACAGAGATGAAGGGCCACTTCACAGCCGGTGGCGCCCCCGCCTATTATGACGCTTTTCCTGGCAGGAGGACTGTCTCCATTCAATATTTCGTTAAATGTTGCGACATGAATTCTGTCGAGGCCTTCGACGCTTGGAATATAGGGGACCGACCCGGTGGCCAGGATCAGCGCATCGGGATCGAAATCTCTTATTACGTTCTCATCGACCTCTTGTCCAAAATGACAGGTCACTTCATATCTGTTTATCTGAGTCTTTTGAAATCTGATCAGGTTCAGGAGTTCTTTCTTATATGTGGTGGCACTGCCTATTATAAGCTGTCCACCCAATTTTGACTGTCTTTCAAACAGATGGACTTCATGGCCCCGGCTTGCTGCAACCCAGGCGACATTAAGGCCCCCCGGCCCCCCACCTACGACCATGATCTTCTTGGAAACGGCAGCCGGTCTTATTGTCATTTCCTGCTCTCTTCCCAGACTGGGATTCACAAGGCATTCAACGCGACCCTTGCGAAAGATTGACTCCATACAGGTGTTGCAGGCAATGCACATCCTGATGTCGCCAAAGCGTCCCGCTTTCGCCTTTACAGGCAGCTCGGGGTCGGCAAGCAGGCCCCTTCCGATACAGACGAGATCAGCTTTCCCTTTCGCTATTATATCCTCGGCAACAATGGGATCATTGATCCTGCCGACCGCCATCACAGGTGTGCCCAATGCCCTCCTTATCCTCTCAGCCGAATCTGCCAGACAGGCCTTTTTCATAAACATGGGCTGGCTTATCCACTCAGGTGTAGCGTCGTTTCCGGCCGAAACCTGAACTATATCAACCCCTTCATCCACTAGGATCTTTAGGATTTCTATGCTCTGCTCGACATCAAGGCCGTTTTCAACGAATTCCTGGGCACTTATCTTGAAGGAAAGCGGAAAATCAGCACCCAGACGCCTTTTTATTTCTATCACTATCTCCTTTGCAAAACGGGTTCGCCCGGCAATGTCTCCCCCGTATTCATCCTCCCTGATATTGGAAAAACCTGAAAGAAACTGGTTTACAAGATACCCGTGAGCCCCATGTATCTCTACCAGTTCAAAGCCGGCATCACGCGCCCTAACAGCTGCCTTTCCAAACTTTTTGACAAGATCTTTAATCTTTTCTATGGACAGCGGCTCAACCGCTCCTCTGATGGAGGGACAGCGAAGAGGGGAGGGCGCCAGAGGTTTTTGTTTGATTACCCTGGAGGAAGTCTGCCTGCCCCCGTGATGAATCTGAATGCCGGGCACGCAGCCTTCTAACCTCATAGCCTGTGCTATTTTTGACAAGCCTTCCATGAATCGGTCGTCATCAATCCTTGCCTGATGGGGTGATACCACACCCTCTGGAGAAACAGAGCATGCCTCTACAATGACCATTGCAGGTCCGCCTGCCGCCCTGCGTCTGTAATGCTCTATGGTGCGTTCGGTAACAGTTCCGCCGTCCTCAATGAGAAATGAGGCAAGGCCCGGCATAACTATCCTGTTTTTCAGTTTGCAACCTTTTATGTCATACTCTGAAAAAAGATGTCTCATGATTAGAAATACCCTGTTTTTATTGTTGGCAAAAAAATATAAAAATGTGAACAATCTTTGTCAATAAAAAAGGTATTCCTCATATGAAATCTAATTTTCGATAAATATAAGATAATTGATAATAAAATAGTGATAAATCTAAATGAAACTTTGCTTTAGTATAGGTAGGAAAACAATCAATCAGGGCAGGTTCTATACGCTGAAGGCGTATGGAGCGACTTGTCTTAGACAGTTTGGCAGGGGTGATGAACAACCGATCTGATCTGGTAATCAAATGCCGAGATAGGCCTCTCTTATTTCAGGAGAGTCTTTTATCTTTTCAGGCTTTCCCTCCGCCTTTATAATTCCTTCATGCATTATATACACGTAATCGGCCGCGTTCAGAGACGCATCCGCATTCTGCTCTACAAGAAGTACTGTCAGACCCATTTCCTCTTTCATCTTTGAGATAGTCTCAAAGACCAGGCCTACCAGAAGAGGCGCAAGCCCCTGGCTCGGCTCATCAAGCATTATCAGTTTGGGCCGGGTCATCAATGCCCGTCCGATAGTTACCATCTGTTGCTCACCACCACTAAGGAGCCCGGCCATCTGTTTGTGTCTTTCCTTTAGCCTGGGAAAAAGTCTGTAGACCAGCTCGATGGTCTCATTTTTAAAGTCCCCGGCTTTTTTCAGATATGCGCCCATCATGAGGTTTTCATATACGGTCATGTTGGGGAAAAGATGTTTTCCCTCAGGCACAAGTGCCACGCCCATATCCACCTTTTTGTGTGTAGGCAGCTGGGTAACATCCGATCCGTCATACAATATAAGCCCTTTCCATGGAGGCACAGCTCCGAAAACCGTGGACAGAAGGGTGCTTTTGCCTGCCCCGTTTGGACCCAGAAGCGATGTTATCGTGCCAGGTGCCACCTCCAGACTCGGTTTCCACAAAACCTGCATAGGGCCGTAGCCCGACTCCAGATCCTTTACTGAAAGCATCAAGATTCCTCCGCCTGGCGACCCAGATAGACTTCCACGACTCGTTTGTCTTCGAGCGCTTCTTTTGTGGGCGCATCGACCAGCTTGGCGCCCTGGTGAAGAACCACCACACGCTGGGCCATTCCTACCACCGCACGCATGATATGCTCCACCATGGCAACAATGGCGATTTTGTCTTCTTCCGCGATTCTCTTGAGAAATGCGACCATTTGATCGATATCATTCGGATGCATGCCGGCCATTGCCTCGTCCATAAGCAGCAACTTGGGATGCATCGCAAGCGACCTGGCTATCTCCATCAGTTTCTTTTCAACCGGCGTAAGCAGGCCTGCCTCCTTGCCTCTGTGTTCCTGCAGCCCAACCCGTTCAATTATACTGTCTGCCAGTTCAAGGGAGCGGTCAACATTGAGGCTGGATGCCTGTGTTCCGAACATCGCTCCCACGGCCACATTTTCCCTCACGGTCGCAGAGGCAAAGGGGCGGGAGATCTGAAAGGTCCGCCCGATTCCAAGCGGCGCCCGTTTGTGTGTGGGCATCCTCGTGATGTCCTGATCTTCAAACAGGACATGGCCGTTTTCCGGGATGTAGACTCCGCTTATAACGTTAAACAGGGTGGTTTTGCCGCTGCCGTTCGGACCGACTATGCCCAAGAATTCTCCCGCTTCTATATCAAGGCTGACATCATTGACCGCAATCAATCCGCCGAAGCGTTTGGTGACATTCTGGAGTTTGAGAAGTGTCATGATTTCACCTAAATAATATAATGGGCCAGAGCCTTATTCTTGATTCGATTTTTAAAGACCCCTATGACCCCCTCGGGAAACATAACGATTATAAGGATGATTATGGGGGCAAAAACAAGCAATTGAAACCCGGGAATGAAAATAGACAGGTAGTATTTGGACACCCCGTATATAAGCCCTCCCATAACCGGACCGAGAAGAGTGCCCGCCCCCCCGAGCAGTACGATGATAATGGCTTCAATGGTATAGTGGATTTCAAAGACCTCAGGAGGAAATACATAGGGAGTTTTCAATGCCCACGAAGAGGCCCCCAAGGCACCGGCAAAGCAGGCGCTTGTGATAAAGGCGATGATCTTGTATTTGGTAACATTGATCCCCATTACCTTGGCCGCATCCTCATCCTCTCTCAGGGCGGTCAGCGCGTAACCGACCTTGTTTCGCATATAAATGAGGGTGACAAGTGCGGCCAGAGCTGCGATAATCAACACAATTACGTCGGCCCAGAAGGTGGACAGGGCGCTTGCAGCCTCACGGCCGATGACTTGGTTAAGCTGGGCCATGAAGATGATCCCCTCTGATCCGTTCCAGATTCTTGCCCCTTCGATCAGAAAACGGAACCCTTCATTGACGCCTATGGTGGCAATGGCGAAATAGGCACCCCTTAGCCTGAGAGCGACCGCTCCAACTGCGATGGATAGAAGCGTGGCCATAACAAGGGCCAGCAGAAAGCCGAGAACGATAGTGCCCCCTCCAAGCTCCCAATTGATAAAGCGGGTAATGCCCAGTGCCATACCATAGGTGCCCACCCCGAGAAAGGCCACATACCCGAAATCGACATAGCCTGTCAGGCCCATAAATATGTTGAATGCCTGGCCAAGGCAGCAGTAAAAGAGGAGCATTGCCACCAGCTGCCACATGCCGGGAACCGTCCGACCGATAATAAACAAGATGCCATAGGCCGCAAAAACGGGTAATACCGGGATATATTTCGATATTTTTGAATTCATTTTGCTTTCAGTAGTCCGGTTGGTTTAATCAGAAGTATGACCAGGAGTATTACAAATGATAGAAACCTGGTCATGGCGAAAGGTTCCACACCCTCCATCGTTGCAAAGAGGGTATAGGAACCATTTTCAATAAGACCAAACACAAGCCCCCCGAAAAAGGCACCGTAGGGGGATGACAATCCCCCAAGGACGGCTATGACAAACGCCTTGAGAGTGTATCCCCCTCCCATATACGGATTTATTCCCACAGGTATGAACATGGTCAGCAGGACACCGCTGGCCACTGTCAAACCGATACCCATTGCAAAACTCATCGCATATGCGCCGTCTACGTTGACACCGCAGACCCTTGCCCCTTCGCTGTCTTCTACCACGCTTCTAATAGCTGACCCCATGCGGGTTCTCTTGAACCAGAGAAACAAAAAAAGCGCAATTAGACCGCTTCCCACGGCAGCGTAGATTTTAGTCATCGGTAACACGGTTATTCCGATATCCATCTTTCCCACCACCCAGTTGTATCCCCTGAATTCTGAACCGAAAATGAGCTTGACTAATTCCTGAAGCAGGACGCCGATTGAAAAAGTGGCCAAGAGCGTTGCAAGTTCTGGTCCTTTCAGAAGCCTTTTAACAGCGGTGTAATAAAAGAAAAACCCCAGCGCCATTCCAACGGCAAAGGCTATAGGTAGGGCGAGTATGGGATTTATTCCAAGGGCATTAAAGACCCAGAGAGTAGTGAAGGCGCCCACCATTATAAAGGCACCGTGACCTACATTTACGACCTTTAGTACACCGAAAATAAGGCTGAGGCCCATGGTGGCCATGCCGTAAACCGCACCCAGTACCAACCCCTGGATGAGATTACCCATTAGCTGTTCCCAGACCATTTACATTATCCCTTTTCTAAAAGAGCGGCAAATCCCGGACGCATATTCCTGCGGGCGGTTTCCACAGCCTAAGCCGGCCCACGCTCTTTATCGGTTTATGCCCTTTCCGGCAAATATACCGGGAAGGGCGGTTGTCGGTTTGTTATTTCAAGGCACGGCCATTTTCCCCTCCACCTTTTCCGCAAAGGTCGGCATGGGGTAACAGAACTTTCCAGTCTGAGCGGATTCCGGCCACACTATCACACGCTTAGCCCTCTGCCACTGCACGTCAACCATGGAGTGGCCCACCTGCATTCCGGTATCATCCACATCCCATCCGCCGTAAAAGCTCATAAAGGTAAGATTCCCCAGGGCCTTGCGGACCTTGACCGGTTCAAGCGAGGCTGCATTTTCCACCCCAAGTACATATGCCAGCACCTGTGCTCCTGCCTCGGCCGCATGATAGTCTGGTATGATATCTTTACCTGCTTCCTTTTTAAACAGGGCAACAAATTCATCCTGGCTCGGCCCGATCCATTTCATAGCCAGCTCTTTGGCTCCTGCCTCTGAATATTTGACGCCATATTCCCAGTGAGAAGGTCCCATGACTCCTTCGGCCATTGTTGTAAGTGCATCGTAGAATGCGGGAAGGGTTGCCGCTGCTATCAGTGACAGGGCATTGGTATTTATGTCAAGATCAGCCATCTGGCGATTGAAAAGCTGACCGTCTTCAAAATGTCCGCCTCCCAGGATGAAATCGGGCGCTGCGGATTTCAGAGCGGAGAGCAGGGGAGTCAAATCTGTGACTCCCTTCGGATAAGTCCGCTTGAAAACAATATTGAACCCAAGCTCTTTGGCATGGGTTTCCGCACCCTGCATCACCATTTTGGCAAATTCGGAATCCTCATAGGCCAGAGCAACCTTTTTGGCGTCGGGGTCTATCTTCTTGATCATGTCAAGGGTTCCGCGATGATAGTTTGTGGCAGGGCCTATGGTCTGAACTATATACTGGAAGCCCTGACGAAAAATCTTGTTATTGGCACCCCCGTGATCCATGTAAAGCATCTTCAGGCTCTCGGTTACCGGTGCGCCCCTTAGGGTCAGTCCGGAGCTGTAGGGCGAAAAAACTACGTCAACCTTGTCCACGGTAATTAGGCGCCCGATCAGACTCGTGACCGATTCCTTGTTGGATTCGCAGTCATAATATTTGTATTCCAGAGGGAACCACTTTCCTTTTAATTTAACGCCACCGTAGGTATCGTTTACCCATTTGATGCAGGCCTTTATTCCTCCAACCGCCTGTTCTCCGGCCTTGGCGTACTTACCTGACAGACAAGCAGGATGGCCTATTACTATCGCGTCTCCCCCTTCTGCGGGAGGTACGATAGGAGCGGCCATTATCAGAAAAAATAAGACTGCGATAAATACACTCGGGATTTTTTCCTTCATGGCATACCTCCGTTTTGTTTGGGATTTTAGGGTAAAGTTCTTCTGTACAACTCTCTTGCATGTATAGGCAGACAGGCGCAAAGCCGGTTATGGATCATCGCTTTCATTGCCGATCAATCAGAAGAGACAGCTACACAAAGAACCATTGGATTAACAGTCCAAATTACCTAAGACGAAATCAATAAGGTTGGTGATTATATTTTTTTACTTAAAAAAAGGCATAAACAGCAACGTAGCAGGCACCGGAGAGCGGGATTTAATGGTTGGGAGATCCTTCTGGAAGAAATAGTTGCCGTTTTTCACCCTGTAAAACTACAAAGGCCTTCAGGGTGGTAATTGATTGTTTAGTGGGAAATGAATTACAAAAAGACCCGGCCTTAGAAAAATTCGATTAAATCTGCAGCCCTTTTGTGTCTTGTCGGTATTGTTCTTAAATAGGAGCATCTCGCAGGTTCATAATTGACAGGTATAGATACTTACCAAAAATAGTTTTTTACTGTCAAGGATAAATATTTTTTTAAGCTGATTTATTCCTCTTTGCCTGAACACCCTGTAACTTGCCTTTTAAGTCCCTGCATAGCAACCTTACCTCTTTCAAGAGTTAAAAGACAAGCCCTCTCTCCCGGATATTTTTTAATCAAGGATAGCCAAGCAGATGTTTTGCCGTGGCAAGAGATCCCGGCCATACGATTTCAAAATTGCCGTCAATCCACTGACAAAGAAGAGGCGCCAACCGGTTCTGCTGAGACTTCCCGCCGTATGAGACAAAACTGACAGGCCCCAGCGGGGTCATCATGTCTGTTTCATAAAGTGCTTCCCTGACGGCCTCGGTGCTCAAAATGTCCGACCTTTTTATCGCATCGGCAATCACTAATATCCCTGAAAAGGCCTGTACACCATGATAGTCAGGTTCAAAAAAGAACCTTTTTTTGAAATTCATATAATAATTCATGGCCCCCTCGTAGGGTACCGAAGGCGTCCAAGGAACCGGTACAAAAATATGCTCTTCTTCGAGGCCGGTGCTTGCTATAAATTCGGAAGAACCGAATCCTTTCCGATTTCCTAGAAGCATCTTCAGGCTCACACCTGCAGCTCTTATTTGCCTTATTGCGGCAGTAGCTGAACCGGAACCGGAGATTATATAAAGCAAATCAGGTGATTTTGCCTCGATTTCAGAGAAAAGCCGTGGTAAACCGGTGATGTCCCCTTTAAAAGACCTTTTGATTGCTATGTAGATGTTTTCCCTCCTACAGAGGCTGAAAAATCTTCTACTCTCATATCGCCCATAAGATGTATCCTCATGAATCACTGCTGCTGATTTTATCCCGGCTTTTCTTTTGAGAAAACCTTTAAGGGAGTCGCCGTATTCGCTTGAAGGAGTGCACAACCTGAAAACATAACTTGAATCATTCTCGGTCAATTCGTCCGCCGAGGCGCTTGTAATAAGAAAAGGGACTTTATTTTCCTGGCAGATTGCTGCGCTGATATTTGCAACAGAGCTGGAGCAGCATCCAGCAACCAAAAGCACCTTATCCCTTGTTATGAGCTTCTTAAGCGCCGGCCTTGCGATATCAGGGTCACTTCCCGTATCCTCTAGAATAGGGGATAACCTTCGGCCCTTTATACCGCCTTCCTTGTTTATCGTTTCGACTGCCATGAGAAAGGACTTCGCCTCCACATCCCCTATGTCTGAAAGTTTGCCTGAAAGGGGCAGCAAAAGGCCAATCCTGATGCCCTGAGCAGGTGCGGCTATCGGTAATGCAACCAAAAGAAGTAAAACGACAAGGCCGGTGAACAATATAAGCGCCCGTTTCATCCTGATTTATATCTCCTGAAAATATAGATAATTCCGATAAGACATAATACCCTTTTACCTCACGAAATAAAGGAAAAAGTAACTATCGGGCTGTCTATACTGTCTAAATAAACAGTTTAAAGCCCTGCATGAAACTCAAACGCCGCTTTCTCCAGGACCGGAATGATGAGGACAAAATAAGGGAGCAGGGCGCGTATTACCTTTCTTGCCTTTTACTCATTTTGTTCACCTTCCTGATCCATTAAGACAGCGGCATCCTTTGGTTCACTGAAAAAAAGAGGATTTTCAGGATGAAACAATCAGGCAAGGCTTTCCCGGGGCTGTGTAACGTAAAGTAAAATGGTAACCGTGCCGTGCCTGGCGCAATAAGGTCTGAAAGTCGGCACACTCGGTTACCGCAAAGAAACAGGGGAGTAAAAATCAAAATCCGGCTTTTATGGCAGAGCTATTATAAGATTTACAACAGGTTGAAAGACCTGTTATTGTAAATCCCCTGTGAGACAGGCACAAAAAAGAAAAAAGGAAAGACAGAGATGAAAATATCGGCACATATCAACATCAAACCGCTTAATATAGACCTGGACCGGATAGCAGTGGAATACGGCCCTTTTTCTATGAGCTTCAATTTCGAACTTGAGAAACTCATACGATCCATAGGAGTAAACGGCATCATAAATACACCCTTACTTTTTGATGAGGCGGGAGAAAAATTAACAATAATATCTGGTTTCCGACGTATAAAAGCAGCAGAATCAATGGGAATGACTCATTTGGAATGCAGGGTGCTTACCCCGGATAATATAACCCCGCAGGAATGCCTGGCATTAAATTTCTTTGAAAACATCTCAACCAGACAGTTTAATGACATCGAAAAGGCCATGGCAATAAACAGGCTTTCAGCACATCTTAAAAATGATGAGGTAAAAGACGAATATCTTCCGCTCCTTGGCATTTCACCAAGCAAGAGGAATCTCGAACTTTACAAAAAAATTGATTCGGATCTTAGAGACGAAATAAGAATGCAACTGGCAAAGGGCAAGATACCTATCAAGGTTATCAGGGAAATGCTCGAAATGGACAATGAGACAAGGGAAGAACTCTTTAAGATCATAATTGGTTTCGGCCTTAACAATAACCAGCAGAGAAATCTTATTGATTTTACAAGAGATTTAGCATCCATAAAGGGCATCTCCCTCAGGGATGTAATAGGCCGGGTGGCAGGTGAAGACATCGGGTGTGAACATGCAAATCTGCCTCAAAGGGCAAGGTCGCTAATGAAAAAATTGAAGGGCCTGCGATATCCTAAACTGAGTGAGTCTGAGGCAAGATTTTCACGACAGATCAAAAGGCTGGAACTGCCGAAAGAGGTACGGATAGGTGCCTCCCCCTTTTTTGAAGAACCTTATTATCATCTCGAGATAATGTTTAAAGATGGTATTGAATTAACAAGACAACTTAAGGTGATTTATGACGCCGAGGGGATAGAGAACCTCGGTGATCCCTGGTTAGAGTAATGACATGGCGAAAAAGGTAATAAAAAGGGTCCTTGTTGAAGACGGAACAAGACATCATGAAATGACCGGACGGATTCTCGGCCAGGTCGAGGGGCTGAACATCCTGGATATCGGCCGGGATGAGGCGACTTTCGATATGGAGCATGGCTGCAAAATGGGAAAAGACACCATGCATCTCCTTTCCTACAGGGGGGAGTTTTTAAAGCCTTGTCCAGGCACAAAAAATTACATATGCTGCGGTTATCAAATACTGAATGTAGCCACAAACTGTCCGATTGACTGCAGTTACTGCATCCTTCAGTCCTATTTTAACCAGCCCAACCTCAGGGTATTTGTGAATCTGGAAGAGGAGCTTGAAGGGGTTTTAGCATTTATTGACAGCAACCCTCAAAAAATCTTCAGGGTTGGCACAGGGGAGTTCACAGACAGCCTTGCGATCGATTCCATTACTGGATGGAGCGACCTTCTCATCCCCTCATTCTCCAAAAGAAAGAACGCCGTTTTAGAGCTGAAGACCAAGACAACCGAGATAAGGGACGTGCTTGATTCGCCGTTCAGGGACCGAATAATTATATCATGGTCCCTTAACAGTCCATTTATAACCTCAAGAGAAGAACACAGGGCCTCAGGTCTTAAGCAGCGGCTGAAGGCCGCACAAATATGCCAGCAGGACGGTTATGTGGTTGGATTTCATTTTGACCCTCTGATAGTCCATCCCGGATGGAAAAACGGATATCTGAGGACCATTGAGATGATGGAAAAATATCTGGATCCCGAGCGCATAATCTGGATAAGCCTCGGCTCTATGCGATACATACCATCACTTAAGGAGATAATAAGAAAGAGGCATCCCGGAACCTGCATACTTGATGGAGAATTCGTCCAGGGGCTTGATGGAAAGATGCGTTATTTCAAACCCATAAGGATGGAATTATACAGATTCATGAGGGAAAATCTTGAAAAATGGCACCCCCGGCTGGGTCTCTATCTCTGCATGGAATCTGATGAGATATGGAGCAGAACCATGGGATGGTCGCCGACAGATTCAGACGGACTTAAGGCTTTTCTTGACGGAAGAGTAATGGAAATTTTCGGATAGAATTTAAGGACGGTCCGTGCTATTTGATGTTAATCAAATAAATATTTGGGAGGTTGATATGACATTAAAGGAAAAAGTTCAGGATGCATTAGCTAAGATCAGGCCTTCTCTTCAGGCCGACGGAGGGGATGTGGAGTTAGTAGATATTGGAGATGACGGCGTGGTAAAGGTTCAGCTGACAGGTGCCTGTAAGGGGTGCCCAATGTCTCAGATGACCCTGAAAATGGGGATTGAGAAGATTCTTAAACAGAACATCCCTGAAGTAAAAAGCGTCGAGTCTGTATAGCTCTGTTTTTTTTAAATCCTTGATAAGATACTTTTCCTTTCTTGCATGTGCTCTTTTTTTATTTTGCTATTTAAAATATGCGTTTAATGTGAAAAAAAAGGGGGGATCATGGAAATAAAAAAGGTAGGCGTTGTCGGTGCCGGTACTATGGGAAGCGGAATTGCGCAGATCGCTGCACAGATAGGCTGCCAGGTTGTGATGAGGGATATAGAGTCTTCTTTTGTCGACCGGGGTATCGCAGGCATTGAGAAATTTTTATCAAAAGGCATTGAAAAGGGAAAGCTGGATAGTGTTGAAAAGGATAAGATACTTGGAAGAATAACAGGAACGACTGACATGTCGATGCTTGAGGATGTCGATCTGGCGATAGAAGTGGTCATTGAGGACCTGGCGCTCAAAAAAAAGGTATTCAAGGAGCTTGACGACCTTTGCAGATCAGAGGTGATAATCGCATCCAATACTTCATCCATGTCCATTACCGAAATCGCTGCAGCCACCAAACGCCCTGATAAGGTATGTGGAATGCATTTTTTCAATCCCGTACCGCTCATGAAACTGGTTGAAATTATCCGGGGACATGAAACAAGCGATGAGACCGTTGATAGTGCAACCGGCCTTGCCCGAAAAATGGGCAAAATAACGGTTGAAGTAAAAAAGGATTCACCAGGTTTCATCGTAAACAGGATTATGATTCCCCACATGCTGGAAGCGATAAAGATAGTGGAAGAGGGTATCGCCACAATAGAGGATGTTGATACTGCGGTGAAAAACGGACTCAATTATCCGATGGGGCCCTTTGAGCTGATGGACCTTACAGGTATAGATATCGCATACTTTGTTACTGAATATTTCTATAAGGAACTGAACAAGGAGTCCAAATGGGTTTCGCCTAATCTGCTCAAGACCATGATCAGGGCAGGAAAGCTGGGAAGGAAGACAGGCGGCGGATGGTATGATTTCGGAAACCGGTGAGAGACTCTTTCCGCACAGCTCTAATGAGACAAATAAAATGAGGCAGTTTCATATGAGACTGCCTCATTTTTATATATGGAACCTTTTGATATAAAGGAAGGCTACTTGTTCTTATGGCGCATCTTTTTTTTGAGTTTTCGGTGTTTGTGCTTTGTGATTTTTTTCCTGCGCTTTTTTACTACGCTTCCCATTCAATATGACCTCCATGTATTTGTTAGCGATATCTCTAGCATTTCAGCAGAAGGAGTGTCAACAAGTATTTTGATCGGTAAGAAGAGGAAATGCCCTCCACGGGCGGCAAGGGCAGGCGATAAATCTGAGGTTTTCGTAGACAGGCATATTAGTTTACATAATATATCTTATCAGACGTTACCCTAATATCTCTTTCCGCTCTCTTTCTTTTTCCTTTTTCTTTCATACAGCTGTTTGTCGGAACTGTTAACCAGGTCTTCTGCGTTCATCTGTTTCGTGTGTTCAAAAAAACCGAATGTCGCACCAAGTCCGCACTCCTTTCCGATAGCGGCCTCAATCCTTTCACCAATGTTAAAACCAGCTTTCACGGTAGCACCTATAAGTATCACGGCGAATTCATCACCGCCGTACCTATAGCCGCTGTCCACCCCCTGTCTGATGTTGGCCTTTATTATCTCGCCTACCTTTTTTAACACCTCATCGCCCGCAAGATGCCCGTATGTGTCGTTGTAATTTTTGAAATTATCAAGATCAAGAAGTATTAACGACACCTTGTTTCGCTGTCTTGTAGCCCTTGTTATTTCTTCTGTAAGGCGCATGAAAAAATGCCGCTGGTTAAAAAGGCTGGTTAGGGAGTCGGTAACAGACAGCTCGCTCAATAGGCTCTTTGTGTTACGCTCCTTTATTGCCCTGATGAATTTAGCCTCCAGTTCCTCGATGCCGAAAGGCTTGTCAATGTAGTCTGTGGCTCCCGAGTTTATTACGTCCATATAACCGTATTCTGTTGAATATCCGGTCATGGCTATGCAAAGGATCTCCGGGAAATCCGTGGTGATTCGCCCTATTAACTCCAGCCCGTTCATCTCGGGCATCCTAATATCGGTAAGGACGAAGGTATAAAGATTTTCCTTTGCCTCGATCTCCTCAAGTGCCTTCTTTGCCGATCCGACCGATTCGGAGTTAAATCCAACCGATTTGAGCATCTCAACAATCGGCTGCCTGATATCCTCTTCATCGTCAACCACAAGGATAGTTTCTTCGCTGTAATCTATGTTTATCTGTTCCATTTGAAGAAATCCGTTCGCCCCTGAATTTATAAAGGTTCAGACGAGTTCCCCTCTGAGGGAATTTACAAAGGCACTTTTAATTTTTACCTTAACTAGTCTATTTATATTATTGTTATTGCTATTAAAATTAACTATTTTATTGCTGGAGGTTCTCCCGCTCATCTGATCACCTCTTTTACTCTTTCCCTCTACGAGAACCGCCACTACCTTATCCTTAAGCTGGCTGTTTTTCTCGAGGGTGATCTGTTTCTGCAGACTTTGAAGGACTTCCAATCGTGAGCTTTTTTCAGCCTCGCTTACCTTTTTTCCCATTTTTTCAGCTAATGTACCTTTTCTATCAGAATATTTAAAGGAAAAAAGTCCGTCGAATCTGACCGATCTTACCAGATCCAAGGTGTCCTGGAAGTCATTGTCATCTTCACCGGGGAATCCGACCATAACATCGCTTGTAATTGCAATAAAAGGGTTTACCTTTCTCAGTTTTTCTATGAGAAGCAGATAGTCTTCCCTTGTGTATCGCCTTCTCATTTCGGAAAGCACCTTGTTTGAACCGGCCTGAAAAGGCAGGTGTATGTGAGGGCAGAGGTTTTCCAATTCACCGAAACATTTGATTAATTCATCCGAAAGGTCCTTTGGATGGGACGTGGTAAAGCGCAACCGTAATAGACCTTTAACACCTGACAGCAGCTTAAGCAGTCTGGGGAAACCATAACTTTCCCCTTCATTCCAGCTGTATGAGTTCACGTTTTGACCAAGAAGGGTTATATCCCTCACATCTTGAGATACGAGGCCGACTGCCTCCTCAAGGATAGAGTCGGGTGACCTGGAAATTTCCCGTCCCCTCACATACGGCACGATACAATAGGAACAAAAATTATTACACCCTTCCATAATCGATATCTGACCGGATGTTCTTCCCTTGAAATAGGAGCTGGCGTCCGTTGGCGGAATTGGGGGCCGCCCTTTGGAATCCGTTGCCACTATAGGGTTCCCCCCCCTTTCAAGCAATCTCAGGGACCCCTTGAATCTATCTATCTGCCTTGGACCCATAACAAGATCAAGCAGCGGAAATCGCTTGATGAGCCCAGCACCTTTTTCCTGCGCAAGGCAGCCGATAACAGCCATTTTTATTTCCGGCCTCTTTTTCTTGATCGCGCTCATCCTGCCGAGCATGCTGTAGGCCTTTTGTTCCGGTTTGGCTCTTACCGTGCAGGTATTGACAATTAACAAATCGGCCGACTGGGGCTCTTTCAGCTGCACGTACCCCTCACTAACGAGGGTCCTGGCGATCAGATCCGAGTCGTATTCATTCATCTGACAGCCCATGGTATTGATAAAGAATGTCTTTTTCAAAAATGAGTTCCCTTCATCCTGATATTTCCTCAATTAAAAGCCCCTCTTCCTTGCTGAGGCTTTCAACCAGGTCTGATAAAAGTGCTTCTCCACCCCGGCTTATGATTATTTCAATTTTAGCATAATAGGGATCAAGAGTGCTTACCTGGGCGAGTCCGTCATACGATTCGATCGTATATCTTAGATAGCTTATATCACGCCTATTCACTCGAAAAATGCGCCTACTGCTTTCCATCTTCACACTTCTTGTTAAAGGTGGCCCCGCCCCACATCAATTTATTCCTGAGTATCTCGTAATAACTCTGGTCGGGCGGCCTTAGAAGTTTTATCTCTTTGTCCGATTTGCACATCACAACCGTGTCACCCAATTTGAGATCAAAGCCAACCTGCCCGTCAAATGTAAGGATCACGGCATCCTCGCTTTCGGCAACTATCCCCACACTTATGGAGGCCGTATCCGGAACGATTATCGGTCGGTTGGTAAGGGTGAAGGGACAGATAGGCGTCAAGACAAAGCTGTCTACCGTGGGATAAACAATAGGTCCTCCTGCGGAAAGATTATAGGCTGTTGAACCTGTAGGAGTGGCTATTATGAGACCGTCTGCGCGAAAAGTGGTCAGGAATTCATTGTTTATGGTTACTTCCAGATCTATGATCCTTGCCAGTGTGGCCTTGTTTATTACAACGTCGTTTAAGACACTAAATCTGCACGCCTCTTCCTTTCCCTCCCTGACAACCCTTGTTTCGAGCATTGCACGGCTCTCCACCTTCAAACCGCCCTTTATCATCATCTCAAGGACCGGATAGAGCTGTTCAAGGCTTATGCTCGTAAGGAAGCCCAGACCTCCGAGATTTACGCCGAGCATAGGAATCCCATAACGCCCGATTGATCTGGCCGCACCCAAAAGGGTCCCGTCCCCGCCCAGGACAACAACCCGGTCGACAGTGGAGGGAATGATTTCAGCTCCTCCGGACTTTATTTCACCCGATTTTTCAGGACCCATCTCGTATAAAAAGGCATCGATGTCTCTCTTATTGAACCATTGATAGAGACGTTCGGCTTCATGTCTTGCAGGCTCGTAGCGTTGCTTATAAACTATCCCAACCGATCTGTATGCCATTTGTGGAAAATCCTCTATCTGTTTCGGGGAAAAAGCGGCACTGTCCGGAAATTCATTACATCCACAAGTCCCATGTCCGTCAATTTCAGTTCAGGTATGACCGGAAGTGCCAGGAATGAAAGCGTGCCTAACGGCTCCTCTAATGAACACCCGAGCCCCCAAACGACTCTCTTTAATTCCTTTAACCGGCCAACAAGCCTGTCAATAGGTTCCCTGCTCATAAGTCCCGCAACCGTTAGAGGAACGCTGGCCACGATTTTTCCATCCACGGCAACTGTAAGGCCTCCCCCAATAAGCCGAACTTCCTCGACTGCCCGGTAAATATCATGATCGTCAACCCCAAGTGCGATAACATTGTGAGAGTCATGTGCAACGGAAGAGGCAATGGCACCCTGCCTGAGCCCGAAACCCCTTACAAGTCCCCTTCCGATTCTTCCGCTTCCGTTGTGTCTTTCTATTACAAAGAGCTTGAGGGTATCTGAATCTGTGTCAGAGACAACCATGCCTCCTTCTGAATGAACCTCTTCTAAGATCGTTTCTGTTTCTATCTGGCCGGGAATCACCTTTATGATCAATGCCTTCTCCCCCTGAACCGGTATCTGAAAGCTTCCAGATGAAAGGCCCTTTATATTCAACGGTTCCGTATCACCACCGGCTTGTCTTTTTTCTGGGTACCCCTTGAGTTGCCCATCCCTAACGACCTGTATTCCATCCTTGAATACGGATTTCACAACGAATTCATTCAGGTTCTCCAGCACGGTAAGATCGGCCTTGAATCCGGGCGCAACCGCTCCCCTTTTCCTTAAACCAAAGTACTCGGCCGGATTAAGCGTTACCATCCGCAAGGCTTCAACAGGGTCGAGCCCCAGCGAGACCGCCTTTTTGAGCAGGTAGTTGAGATGCCCCCTTTTCACTATATCCCCGGCGTGAAGGTCATCTGAGACAAGACAAAACCGCCTTGAACCCAAATCAGCCACAAGGGGGATGAGTGCCTTCATATTCCTTGCGGAACTACCTTCCCTAATCATTATCATCATACCGGCTTCGAGCTTTTCGAGCGCCTCCCGGTAAAGTGTTGTCTCATGCTCGGATCTTATTCCGCTTGTCACATATGCCTGAAGGTTTCGACCGCTGAGCAGGGGGGCGTGACCGTCGATCACCTCTCCGTCAAAAACGGATATCTTTTCAAGCACATTCTTGTCAAGACCGATGACACCGGGATAATTCATCATCTCGGCAAGCCCCAGTATACGGGAATCCTTCTTTATTTCGGTCAGGGCCTGGATACCAAGCTCAGCCCCGGCAGTTTCAAGATGAGTGGAAGGCACGCAGGAAGGGGCAGTGAAAAAGATATCAAATGGTATTGAACGACTGTCATCGAGCATGAAAGAGATACCTTCAACCCCTTTCACATTGGCAATTTCATGAGGATCAGCCACGATGCAGGTAGTGCCTGCCATAAGAAGAGACGGAGCAAGCTCGGACGGGACCAGCATAGTGCTTTCAATATGGATATGTCCTTCAATAAATCCCGGAACCAGGAAACGGCCAGAGATGTCAACCTCCTCATCTCCTTTGTATGCCTCCCCCAATCCGGCGATATAACCATCCGATATGGCCACGTCCGTTTTCCCGATTCTTCCTGAAAACAGATTGACCACCCTGCCCCCTTTAACCACCAAATCCGCGGGCATATCCCCTTTTGCAACTGCAATTCTCTTTTTCAATATATCAAGCAAGCATGTTCACCTTGTCACCTTTCCTATTACCCTCCAATCTTCTTTCCTGTCAGAGGAGGTGTCGACCATAAGATGGACAATGGACAGTTCGGGAAAACGCTTCTTCAAATCTTCCAGATCGACCGGCTCGAATCGTTTTTTGTTATTTGTGTAGGCCTTTTCCGTAAGGGCGTTTGACTCGTAATTTTCTTTTGTCCGCCTTGAAATGCGATTCAGAGAGACCTCCTGAGGGCATTGCGTTTGCTGTATTACAAGTGTCTTGCCGTTTCCGGCCGCAACTTCCGCCGCTCTCCTTCTGAGTACCTGGGTAACAAAGGTGGCATCCAGGATTATGCCCCCTTTTTTATGGGCCAGTTCATGGGCCATCCTGAACATTTCATCATATACCATTGTCCTTTTGTCCATATTCGCCGCCACTTTTTCGTCAAATATGTCCTCCCCTGTCAGGACCTCAAGCCGTATTATATCCGACCTGATCACGATATAATTCTTTATCTGTGCGATAACCTCCGTTGTTTCAGTCTTATATGATGCGGGAAGCCCGCACGCAATGAGCACGGTTTCAGGCCCAAGCTCTTCCTGCATGAAATCCAAAAAACTCTCATCCATTCTTTCTCTCCTTCCGGTTAAATCCTTGATCAGAGGACTTTAGATATATGAACGGGCAAGACGGAAATATCTGTGCGCCCTTTGAGCCGCCGCAGCCTTTTCCTTTTCTCCTATTCTATCATCATCCAGTTGAAAACTGTTTACCTTTCCTCTCACAAAGGCCCTGTAAACCTTGTAAAAGACAAGCAGGTCTTCTACTCCTACATCTCCCGTATGTCTGCAGTATTGTTTCCAGAGGTGATCGGAGAACTCGACGCCTCCATGAAACTCCAGGTCCATGAGTAGAAACGCGATATCCGCGATAGTATCACTGTAACGAAACCTGTCATTGAATTCAATGCAATCAATTACAGCAAGATCATCAGTAAAGCAGATATGCTCCATATGAAGGTCGCCATGACAGTCTCTTATCTTTCCCCTGTCTATCCTCCGGGAGAACATCTCCCTTTTGTCCCTGTAAAAGTCGGCCGTCCACTCTTTAAGCGCATGAAAATCATCATTTCTAATGCTAATATCAATATATTTTCGGACCTGCTCAAAATTTTCGTCCGTATTGACTCTGAACTTTTCAGCTCGCCCGAATTGATCGATTTGAGGGCTTCTCAAGGCATTTTTATGGAAACCGGCCAATGTCTCAGCCACCTTGTCAAGGTCTGAATGAGACAGGCATCCATTGTCAAAGAGGGACTTCATGAGCCTTTCTTCAGGTATGCGCTTCATCTTCACCGCATATTCGACCGGTTCGCCTCTTCCTTCCAGTGTGTGCCTTCCATGATCAAGACTAATCGGGACTACATCCAGGTAGATACCTTTTGCCAGGCGTCTGTTGAGCATCAATTCCTGTTTGCAGTAAAAATGCCTTTTTTCAAGATCCGAAAAATTGAGAAACCCGAAATCAACAGGTTTTTTTACCTTGTAAACCGTTTCATCCGCTATAAATACGATCGATATGTGGGTCTGAACCACTTCCACCTTTTCCGGTGTAAAAGGGTATGAGACGGGATCTTTAAGGTCGGTTATGAGATCTGTCATTATTCTCCTTCCTTTGGTTTAATTCCGAACTGTTCCGCCACGAATCGCGGTATAGGCAAGGTTCCCATTATAACCGGTTGCTGGTGACAGTCTGATCCTCCGGAGGCCATTAAGCCCTCTTTTCGTGCAAAACTGAGATAGGAGGATGTCACCTGCCTGGAATGGCTGGAATGCCAGCATTCTACTCCGTCCAGATATGCAATCATGCCTTCCTTTATTATCCGATGCTGCCCCTTTATCGATGGGGTGAAAGATGCCAGAGACGTTCCCCTGGGATTGGCCGGGTGGGCGATAAAGATCTTTCCCCCCGCATCCCTGATAAGGGATGCGGCCTCCTCGAGGGACACAGGCATTTTAGGAACATTACATCTTACAAGGTATTTGTCAAAGGCCTCCTGTTTGTCAGACACGATCCTCTTTTTTATAAGATAGTTTGCTATGTGGGGTCGTCCGAACGCACCGTCGACCGTCTCCTCTATAGCTTTCAGGTCTTTATGCGTAAAAATCGGGATTTTCCTTTTCTCTAGTTCCAGATTCAACCTTTCAAGTATCTGCTCTGCCCTCTTTTTTCTGTACGCCTTTAACTGTTCCAGCTTTTTTAAAAGTGCGCTATTGCCTATATCGAAGCCGTAGCCGAGCAGATCAAGTGACGCAGGTTTTGAATCCCTGTATCCGGGATGTGAGAAGGAAATATTAAGCTCTACGCCGCTCAGGTAGTCAATACCGTATTCAAGCGCCAGTTCCATTGCCCTCTGCTGACACTCGATGGAGTCATGGTCTGTTATGGAAATGACATCTATCTTTCTCTTGTTCGCTTCGGCAAATATCTCATCAACGCTGAATTTGCCGTCAGAGCCGTCTTTGGAGTGAACATGCAGGTCAACCTTCATTTTTCCTTTTTTCCTTTCATCTCTGTTTATCTGCCCGGCCCCTCTCCGGGGTATACCGGGGGCAGGTGCTCCGGAGCGGGATTTTCTACCCGACTCAGTTTTTTTATATTAGCGCCTGCTGACAGGTCAAGTAAAAGGTGCCTATTTCATTGACTTTTCCGCTTCTGTTTTTTTATATGAAAAAAGTCCGTTTATAAAGATCAGACACCCGCCATGAGCTTTTTGAAGAATAAATGAGGGCTCGGGCAGGAAATGATTTACTCAATCATTCAAATAAGAGAAAATCAGATTCTTGAACATGCAAAAAGCAGCGTTAAACCTTCCATAAAAAAGGGAGCAAGACAATGCAAGACAGGATAGCTGAGACTGCGCGATTCCTTTCATCCAAGATCGACTCCCCTCCTGTCATAGGGATGATTACCGGAACAGGTCTTGGTTCACTTACGGAAAACATGGATACCCGAGTCAGCCTTTCGTATGACGAAATACCTCATTTTGCCAGATCCACCACACAGGGTCACAGGGGCAACCTGGTTTTCGGCAGACTATCAGGAAGGCCTGTCATTGCTCTTGACGGCCGTTTTCACATGTATGAAGGATATTCACCTCAGGAGGTGACATTTCCTGTCAGGGTCATGGCCTCATTAGGGGTAAAGTATCTTCTTATCTCAAGTGCGGTCGGGGGGCTTAATCCCCTCTTTAAAAAAGGTGAGCTCATGGCGGTTACGGACCATATCAACCTGACAGGTAAAAATCCTCTTGTCGGCCCTAATATGGATGACTTCGGCCCACGTTTTCCGGATATGAGCCGCGTCTATGATTCCGAACTGCTTGAAATGGCGGAAAAAATAGCATTGAAAAAAGGCGTTTTTCTTCGTAAAGGGGTTTACGGGGCGGTTATGGGACCGAGCCTTGAAACCCCTGCTGAAACGCGCTTTCTGAGAATGATAGGCTGTGATGCCGTGGGTATGTCAACAGTCCCTGAGGCGATTGCGGGCACCCACTGCGGAATGAAAATCATCGCAATAGTCGTTATCACCAATGTGAATCTTCCGGACTGCATGTCAGAAACCTCTCTTGAAGAGGTCATCTCCGCGGCTCAAAAGACAGGACCCTCGCTCTGCATGCTTTGGGATTCGCTTATAAACGAACTTTACTGACCCCCGGCGGGGCTCCCAACTCTAATTTACAGGGGTTTTCATGCATCTTTTCGATATTTCTATTGAAAACGGATTAATCATAACCATGGACGAAGAAAGGTCCATAGTAAGAAATGGGGTCTTGGGTGTAAAAGGAGACACCATCTCCTTTGTGGGTCCGTCAAAAGAAATTTCCTTTAAGGCGCTAAAGAGTATTGACGCAAGAGGTTGTCTTGTCTTGCCGGGTCTTGTAAACTGCCATACCCATTCCGCAATGAGTCTGTTCAGGGGCCTTGCCGATGACCTCCCGCTCATGGAATGGCTCACGAGGTACATATTTCCGGTGGAATCGAAGATAAACGGTCAATTCGTTTATGACGGAACCCTTCTGGCCTGCGCCGAGATGATCATGAGCGGAACAACCACCTTCTGTGATATGTACATCTTTGAAGATCAGGTAGCTACCGCCGCAAAAGAGGCGCATATGAGATGTCTCGTAGGAGAAGTGCTCTATGACTTCCCCTCCCCAAATTACGGAGATATCGATAAGGGATTTGAATACACGGAGGCCCTTATAGACAGATGGAAATCCGATCCTCTTGTCTCCATTGCGGTCGAGCCCCATTCACTTTACACCTGCAGCCCGGAGCTGCTTACGAGAGCGATGAGGATAGCCACGGACCATGATGTCCCCTATATCACGCACTTTGCGGAGACTCTATCCGAGATAAAAGAAATAAGGGAAAGGTTCAAAAAATCTCCGCTGGAACATCTTGAGGACCTTGATCTGCTCGGTCCAAATCTCGTTGGCGCCCACTGTGTCCACCTAGACAACGGGGAACTGTCCAGAATGGCGGACAGCGGAATGAAGGTGGTAAATAATCCTGAAAGCAATATGAAGCTTGCCTCCGGAATCGCCCCGGTTCCTGAAATGCTTTCTTTGGGAATAACCGTAGGTCTTGGTACCGACGGTTGCGCCTCGAACAACAATCTGGATCTTTTTGCGGAAATGGACATGGCCGCGAAAATACACAAGGTAAACACCATGGATCCTACCGCGGCTGATGCCGTCACCGTACTTGCAATGGCCACAATCGAGGGTGCCAGGGCGATCGGGCTGGAAGGAATAACAGGCTCCCTTGTGAAAGGCAAGAAGGCGGATATCATAATAATGGATGTATGCAAACCGCATCTAACTCCGATGTACAACCCCTATTCTCAAATTGTATATTCGGCGAGGGGAAACGACATTATCCACAGCATAATAAACGGAAAAATTGTAATGGAAGACAGAAGGCTTCTAACTCTTGATCTTGAAAGGATACTGGCACGCTCTCACGATCTTGCAGGCAAGATAAAATCCTGGCTTTCATGACATTTTCCCTGTCATTTTGTCCCGGCTTTTTATGGTGTATAGCATTGACGACCTGTCCAATATGGATTTATAAGAGTACACATGTCTGATTGTTCCCCCCTTGTAGCCCTTGGAAGCAGGCTTCGTGGAATCCCCCAGGTTATCACCCTCGGCGTGAAGCCCAACTTCCTGGATTACGACCAAGAAGAAAGAAACCTCATCAAGGAAAGCAGGATCATCCTTTATCCCAGTCGTAATTATGCTCAGTTTTTCAATACATCGGGGAAAAGGACCTTTCCTGGTCTTGAGACTTATCTCTATGCCGACAACAAGATTATGCAGACAACCCTGTTCTACATGATGGAGATACCTCACCCAAGGACGAGGATATATTATCACCTTCATCATGAAGGCATTCTTAAAGAATTCTCGTTCCCATTTATAGGGAAAATACCGAGAGATTCGGCACGGGGAAGAGGAGTGTTTTTGATTCGAGAAAAGTCTGAATTAAGGGATTACCTGAGCCTGACCAATGTTGCATACATACAGGAATTTCTGCCGCATGATCGTGACCTCAGGGTTGTTCTGATCAACTACGATCCCGTAATCGCCTATTGGAGATATAGCGCCGAAAATAATTTCAGGACCAATCTTGCACAGGGCGGGACGATATGTTTTGATGATATTCCCGAAAAAGCGGTACAGTTGGCGGTCGAATGCGCAAAGAGATGTAAATTCGATGACGTGGGTGTCGATCTCATCTGCTCCGGCGCACGCTGGAGCGTGATAGAGGCAAACATGAAATATGGTAGAAAGGGGCTCAGGATGAAAGACCTGGACCTTAAAAAAATAATGACGCAAAAGCTTGTTGCAGGTGAGATAGGATAAGCTCAATCAGGAGATGCACGTTACCTGGCATGCTATGCGACGCAGTTGCTCCAGTAAATTTATAACAATAAAAATCAGTTCAGGTTCAAACAAGGAAAGACAGTCCCATGAAAGGTAAATTCCATTTAACAGCCGCGCTGCTTATCCTGCTTTTTTTCATCCCCTTATGTGTTCTGGGATACCTGTTTTTCAGGGTCACAGACGATGCTTCAAACAGGATTGAAAGGGGTGTCATAGAACGGATCATAGCCGCTGAAAGCCCGGTCTTCTACGACGACGGCAAAACCCCCATAGGTGTGTTTTTTGAAAAAACCCACAGGAGCTACATAAAATATGAAGACATTCCCAAGACATTCGTAAAGGCTATCGTAGCCTCGGAGGATAGGGCTTTTTTCAGGCACTGTGGTTTTGATATCAAGGCCATATTACGGGCCTTTCTTGCAAACCTCGGTTCAGGAAAGGTCGTTCAGGGGGGAAGCACCATAACCCAGCAAACCGCAAAAAACGTATTTAGGCGAGAAAAGAGGTCTTACAAGGCCAAATTCAAGGAACTTATCCAGGCCTTTTTGCTTGAGCGAAGATATTCAAAGGAGGAAATCCTTGAGATGTATGCAAATCAATTCTTTGTAACAGGATACGGCAAGGGATTAGGTATTGCATCACAATATTTTTTTGCCAAAGACGCCCGGGATCTGGACTTGGTAGAGGCTGCATTCATAGCAGGCTCATTAAAGGGGCCGAATCGTTACAATCCCTTTATAAAAACAGGGGAAAAAGAAAAACAGAGGGCACTGAAACTTGCTAAAGAGAGAAAAGATTATGTCCTTTCAAATATGTTAAGAGAAAATTTCATAACAAGAAGTGAATACCTGGAGGCAAAGTCAAAAGAGGTTCCATTTAAGGAGGGAAAGATAACCTACCGCCTAAGGGTAGTGATGGACTACATTCGTCGACAGCTGGAATCCGACTACTTCAAGGAGATTCTGCTTGAACAGGGTGTAGACAATATAGCAACTTCCGGCATAGGGATTTTCACCTCAATAAACAAGCAAATCCAGGACCAGGCACTCCGAAGCCTCAGACAGTGGCTGCCGAGGCTTGATGTGCAGCTAAGAGGGTATGGGAGCATAAATGACGACATGATACCGGAGGTAGGAGCGAAAGGCCTACCCGGAAAATTGACTGACGGACTTCCTTTTTTCGCGCGTATAACCCATATCGCTCAAAACTCGGAGGCAGGCTCCCTTGTCGTGGCATGGAATGGGGGTGGAGGAATAATAGGATATGAGGGGATGAAGGATATGGGTGAGGCCTGGATAAAATGGAAAAGGGGAAGCTGGTCCAGATTTCAAAAAGCGGATGTCCCCTCTTTTTTGAAGATCTTTTGCGTGGGGGAACTGATTCCGGTCAGAGTGTTTGAAGAATCTCAGGGAAAACCGGCAAAAGGACTTTGCCTCGCGAGCGTCCCTCAATTGGAAGGAGGTCTGATAGTTCTTCAAAAGGGCATGGTCAGTGCCATGGTGGGTGGATTTTACGACCGTTTTTTCAACAGGTCCGTAGATGCCAGAAGGCAGCTTGGTTCCATCTTCAAGCCCTTTGTCCTGAGCGCCGCCCTGAATCTAAAATGGAACAGTCTGGACCCGCTTGAAAACATTACGACATTTTACGACTTTGAAAACACCGATTATATTCCGCGACCCGATCACAGACCGGAAAGCGACAAGGTGTCTCTTGCATGGGCGGGAGTTAAATCAGAGAATCTTGCTGCAGTTTGGTTGCTTTACCACCTCACCGATAATCTGACTCTTGGCGAATTCAGGAAAATTGTTGAGATTACCGGATTTTCAAGGAGGGAGAACGAAGACTACAGCGCCTATGAAAAACGACTGAGAGACGGATTCGGTATCCTTGCCGGAAGTGAAACGCTGAGAGAGGCGGCCTTTGAAGAATCGAAAAAGGAATTGGGATCGGACATCATCTTCGGCGATTTTGGCGATGCCGATGTTACAGGCGAGGTAATAAAGAAAACAAACAGGCTCTATTATAATCTGAATCTTGAGGATCTGGATATTGAGGAATCTGAGGTCGCTCAACTTGAAAGATACGATTTTTCGAGGCTTATCGAAAAGGCTTTTAAAATCAAAGACCTTTTAGGCAAAATTGAAGCGTCTTATTCAACAAAAGTCCTGTCTGAAACAGGAAGGCGTACGCTGATAAACGTCGCTTCAAGACTTTTTTTTGATCTGGAGCACCAGGGCAGAATTATATATTCGGAAAATCCGAAGTCGATCAGCCCTTCCCTTCTGGCTGCCCTTAAACCTGATGACCTGCTGGATAAAGTGGCGTTTTTGAGCGCAAAAGACATCTGGGTCGAAGGCGTCATGCCATGCCGGGCACTGGAGCTTCTTGCTTCATACACTGAAAACGGATACAAGAGGCTGGCTTCCAAAAGGCCATATGAACTGGAGACATTATCCAAGATGCGCGATTTCAGGACCCTGATAAATATCTCATATGTGGTTTATCTTGCAAAAGAACTGGGCATTATGACTCAGCTTGATCCGGTGCTTTCACTTCCGCTGGGACCCACTTCCATAAGTATAATGGAAGCCGCACTTGCTTACAACAGCATCATGACCGGCAATGCCGTAACCCCGCTGGCAGATGGCGGAGTTGAAATGATTCCTCTTATCACAAAAATCACTGACAGACAGGGAGAGGTGATATGGAAATACTCCCCTAGACAGAAAAAGGTCCTCTCAGACAGGGTCCGTTCTCTAATGGTCGATATACTCAGGAAGGTCGTCAAGGTCGGAACAGGAAAAAAGGCTGAAGAGGCTGTAAGGGTGATGCTGAACATGGAAGGGAAAGATATCGGAGTACCGGTTCCTTCTTATGGAAAAACCGGTACTGCCAACCGGTTTACCAATTCCAGTTATGTGGGTTTCATTCCCGGCATTAACACGGAATCAGGAGAAATGGACCTTAATTCAGGTTATGTGATCGCAGGATATGTGGGATATGACGATAACAGACCGATGAAGTCTGATAAATTCTCCATATATGGTTCATCAGGTGCCCTTCCCCTCTGGATTGACACGGCAAATGCAGTAGTTAACACCGATAAATATAAAGAGAACTTTCAGCCTGCCGAGCTTATATTTGAAGATACTGGAAAAGGTTTTTACCAGGGGATGATCCCGGTAAAGGTTTCCCCCGCCTCCGGTCTTCCCGCACCTGAAGAAAAAAGGACCGATTCCACTGCTGAAATAATTACCGAGGCGCAGTTTAAGGATGAAAGGCTCATACTTAAAAGGCATTTTGAGCCTGTAACAGGAGGAACGAATTGAAAAAGGAAATACTTTTATCCATCTTCTTTCTTGTCTTCATTTTGGAGGGATGCCTGCCGGCGACACAGAGGGGTGCTACAGAGGGATCTACTTACTACTACGGTTCTTCGGATGCGGGCACCCTGAAGATCATAAAAGAAAGGGTCTCATACCTTGAGAACCACCTCAAAGAGGAAGACGTTCCAAAAAACAACAGGGCGGTATCAGAGGGGTTACTCGACATCTACAGGGATATTTCTTTTGAGATGTCAAGGCCTTATTATGAGAGAAACTACAAGATATTTTCAGATAACATCATAAAGGGGGTAATTGGTCTTGACAGGGCCTATTTTTTGACTGCGGAAAAGTCCTCTGTCGGAACAACAGGTTCTGCGGGCATGTTTGGAAAGGAAAGGAAGGAAATACTCTCCCTGTACCGCGAAAAAAAATATGAAGACCTCATAGAAAGGTACAAGGAACTTGAATCATTACATGGAGCTGATTTATTTGACCCGCATATGGCCCTTGCCTTTAACCTTTCCCTGGGAAAGCTCAGGAGGTTTTCAGAGGCGGTCTCTTTTGGAAGCCGCCTTTTTTCAAAGATTCAAGGTAATCCGGAACCAATCGAACTCACCACCCAAATGGCAGGCTGGCAGTTGCAGCTTGGCAATATCAAAGAGGCAAGGGAACTACTTGTTGAGCTGGAAAAAGGCCATGAAAAAAGATCCGTCTCCATTGAAAGGCTTAAAGAAAATATCAGAATCTCCGGCATAAAAACGCCCGTCTCCTCTCCTCCCGGACCTCTAAAGGATACCCAATTTGAAAAGGCAGAAAAACTTATTGAAGAAAAGATGTTTTCAGAGGCCAGAGAACTTCTTCTGAAAATGGCGGACAAATCCGATTCTCCGCCGGAAAGGACCTTTGCTGTAAAATCTCTTCTGATAAATCTTGAAAAGGCTGAGGAGGAATATCTGGAAAAGCAGATATCCTTGATCTCCATGAAAAAAGGCTCCCTTGATATAGCCATAAATCTGATAGAAAAGGAGCGTTATCAGGAGGTCCTCACCGGGCTCAAAGGCCTTGATGAAGAAGATATGAGTCTGGAGTTAAAGGCGATAAAAAGAAAGGCCGTAGACGGGCTTGTAAGAAAACAGAGCAACAGGGCTGCAAAGATCTTTCTAATGGCTGAGAACGAAAAAGATCTTGAAAAGAAAAAGCGATACCTTGAACAATCATATGAAATACTTCTCAACCTGGCAAAAAGTCACCCGTCCTCGACATTAATAGACAGGGTGAAATCGTATGCCGAAAGGGTAAAAAAAGAACTTTCGCGATTCAACTGAGAACGCTTACAGACAAATAGAGGATAATATGATAGAGACAAACATACCGGTTTCCTGCGCTGAGGTCGTCGGGCTCGGCCAGGCCTGTGTCGACTATCTGGGAGATCTCCCTTTCTATCCTTTGGAAGACAGCAAGGCCGAGCTGCGGAGCCTCGTTATCCAGTGCGGTGGTCCGGCCTCAACCGCATTGATAACCCTGGCCAGTTTCGGGATCAAGACCTCTTTTATAGGCTCTATTTCCGATGATTTTTCAGGCTGTAAAATCAAAGAGAACCTTTTAAAAAAAGGGGTTGACATCTCATGTCTCAAAATCACCCCCGGCTTCACCTCTCAACTCGCATTCATAACCGTTTCAGCAGGTTCAGGGAAAAGGACCGTCTTCTGGCACAGGGGAACCGTTCCTCATTTGAAAGCTACAGACGTGGATATCTCCCATTTTGGATCGGCAAAGATACTCCACTTGGACGGCCTTATGGAAGAGGCCTCGATCAAGGCCGCGGAACAGGCTAAGGATATGGGTATCCATATTGTTCTTGATGCAGGTACTCTAAGAGAGCAATCCATAAAGCTGGTGTCCCTCTCAGATACGGTTATAGTATCGGAAGGATTTGTATCATCAATTTCAACGCCCGGGGCTTGCCATAAAGACTCGCTTGAATATCTCAGGTCCCTCGGTCCTGAAACCGCCGTAATAACCCTGGGCGAAAATGGAAGCATCGGGCTCGATAAACAAGGTTCTGTAAGTCAGAAGGCATTTGATGTAAAGGTAATCGATACCACGGGGGCCGGTGATGTCTATCATGGGGCCTATATATACGCCATGCTCAACTCATGGGGCATGGCCCGATGCATGCACTTTGCCTCTGCCGCCGCCGCCTTAAAGTGCAGAAGCCCCGGAGCCCAGCAAGGCATACCAACCCTTGAGGAAATAGCGCAGATAGTCGGATAATAGTGACAATGACGTTTCTGGGAGGATCTACTGATTAAAGACATGGAAACTTTTAACCGAATGAAGGGATCAAAAATACTGATAAAGGGTGCAGGTGAAAAGGCAAGCGCGGTTGCTCACAGGCTTTACCTTTGCGGATTTAAAAAGATAGTCATGACTGAACGGCGGTATCCTCTTGCCGAGAGGAGGCATGTGTGTTTCTGTGAGGCCCTTTTTGACAAAAACAAAGAGGTCATGGGTGTGTCAGCAAGGAAAACGGACCCGAGCCTGGAGGATATTAAAAAGGCTTGGTCATCCGGCATGATTGCTATTGCAAAAGATCCGAATTTGAGCATATTAAGCGAACTCAGGCCTAATGTCTTTATCGATGCGGTCATGTCAAAAAGAAATACCGGAACAGGAAAGGATCTGGCACCATGCGTTATCTCCCTCGGCCCCGGGTTCAATGCGGGCGTTGACGCACACTATGTAATAGAAACAAATCCGCTAAGCAATTTCCTGGGCGGAGTAATAACAGAGGGGAAAGCAGAAAAAGACACGGGAATACCGCCTTCCGTATCAGGTCTTGACCAGGAACGAATCATAAGGTCGCCTTCAGAGGGAATTTTGAGGTCTCATAAAAAAATAGGTAATTCGGTCGAAAAGGGAGAAGATATAGGTTCTGTTGGAGGGGGTATACTGAAATCCCCGACTAAAGGAGTTATATGGGGGCTGGTAAGAGACGGTGTAAGGGTGAAAAAGGATCAGAAGATTGGAGATATCGATCCCAGGGGAGATGAAAGGTCGTGCCATGAGATCACTCCTCATTCAAGATCTATTGCCGGCGGGGTAATAGAAGCGGTATTGAGATTTCATCTCTGCTAATCCCAAAAACAATCGTGGCCTTTATTCCTATATAAAGGAAGGGGGGATCAATTGTATAAAAGTGCTGATACTGTCTAAATAGACATACCCGATATCTTACCTAGGAAGGCCGCCCGCTGCCATAAATTATACAATAATGATCTGTCTGTTTTTTTCTATATATCGCTTTCAAGTATAATCTTGTGCTCAAGCAGGGAAAATTTCTTTATTCTCCCTCTTAAATGCCTTTCCTCTCCAAAGAGGTCAACCATTTTCACTTCCCCCCTTTCTTCTTCAATGTAGTCAACATCTTCGAACAAAAGCTCTTCTCTACCCTCATTTTCAATATAAACCGATGACTGGCACATAAAAAACTCCTAATGTTGTTTTTTGTCATTCAAGATAATATCAAAAAGGCTCATACCAAAAAAACCACGGACACACGGATTTTAATCGTGCCTTCGTGGCGTAAAATTACCCCTAGAACTGATAAGACCTGATAAACCTGCTGGACGGAATCTTACACGCAGGGGCTCCATCACTAAAGCTTATGGGTCAAGGTAATTCATGAAAAAGGACTTCATGTCCCGATTTCATAAAATTTTATCCGCCCTCTCACTTGTCTGTCAAGCCGTTTTTGAGTTCACCGGCTATTGGCAATATTTATTCAATCTGGTAAACTTGATATAATAAAATATTATGCATAATGCTCAACTCCTTTTACCGAGGTCAAGAAATGGCAAAAATCAGTAAGATACAGGTTTCATCAGGTCTATACTGGGTGCAAGTGCCTGAGGCCGGCCTATATATTATGTGCGGCTGCCCGGCAGACAGCGTAAAACACCTAAAGAAAATGGGGCTTATCGTTGCCTCTGAAAAGCATGGAACCTCCTTTGAGACAGGCCCCAACGCCATTTTGCTTTCAGACATACTGGTACAAAAAGAATGTTTTTCAAACCTGGCCGAATTCCCCGTACTTCAAATGCTTTACAAGCAGGGGATGATCCTGCCGGGGCATCCCAATAATACAGGGGTAAGACCTATTCTCATAGGTTCCCAAGAGCAGGTAGCCTCACAGATGCAATATATTTACCGTGGCAATTACGGCCTGATCTCAAAAAAAGAAATAATGGAAACCGGTATATCTGAAGAAACCGCAAACGATCTGATGCGGCTCAAATTGAAATTTGCCTTTGGAAACATACGTCACACAGAGGATCTGCTCGACTCAAAGATCGTAAAAAAAGAGCCGGTTGAAATAAGAAATGGCCTTTTTATTCGCAGACTCAAGCTGAATCTATTTGAATTGACATATAATGGTGAATCCGTCACAGTCGACTTGAATCTGGGTCAAAATGAGTCATATGAGACACCTTATCCACTTGGATTTCACAATATAAGAAGGGAATATTTCGCAGTCGTTCATGCCGGAGAAGGCGACGGATGGAACGTAAATCACCCCTGTATGTCAAGCATACTAATGTTTCAGGGTAAAATATACCTGATCGATGCAGGCCCTAATATTCACCATAGCCTCAAATCACTAGGTATAGGGATAAATGAAATCGAGGGAATATTCCACACCCATGCACACGACGATCACTTCGCGGGTCTTACGACCCTTATGAGATCGGGCCGTAAAATAAAATATTACAGCGTCCCGCTGGTGCGCTCTTCCGTGATAAAAAAACTTTCAGCCCTGGCAGCCATAGGGGAGAAAGATTTTTCAAGATATTTCAATATATATGACCTTGAACTGAACAGATGGAACGATATCAGCGGCCTTCAGGTGAAACCGCTCCTTTCCCCTCACCCGGTTGAGACGACAATCTACACATTTCGCACACTGAGCGAAAAAGGATATATATCTTATTCACACTATGCGGATATAACCTCCTTTGGCATCTTGAAAGAGATGCTGACGAACGACACATCCGAACCGGGGATATCGAAATCCTTTTACGAAGAGGTGCGAAGGCAATACCTCGCAGGTGCGAATCTCAAAAAGCTGGACGCAGGCGGAGGCCTGATACATGGAAACGCCATTGATTTTAAACATGACACCTCTTCCAAGATACTCCTGTCCCACAAGTCCTCAGAACTGAATGTAACAGAAAAGGAGATAGGGTCAGGTGCGCCTTTCGGTATGGTTGATGTACTTATCCCCTCAAACCAGGACTACCTCTATCAGTATGCATTCAGGATCCTTAGCACGCATTTCCCCGGCATATCCCACGACAGGATAAACATACTTTTAAACAATGAGGTGAAGACATTCAATCCCGAATCAATACTTGTAAGGAAAGACGAGATAAACAGTCATATATACCTGATACTTACCGGAGACGTAGAGGTTATCCGGTCTGAATCTGGCACCTGCAATCTGCTGTCCGCCGGTGGGTATGCAGGAGCCGACTCAGGTCTTAATAGCTTTCCCTCAAGGTATACATATCGGGCCGCCAATTTTGTCCAGGTTCTGAAACTGCCCGCCGCTCTTTGCATCGATATAATCAAGGAAGAAGGGGCGTTCGAGAATATTTCCAGACTGCTGGGGATTAACAGCTTTCTTCTAAACACATGGCTGCTTGGCGAGGAGGTCCCCTTTTTGACCCAGATGAAGATAGCCGCCAGCATGAAATTAAAGACCTTCAAGTCGGGTGAGAAGATACCCGCGAACTGCGGGCCATGCATCAAGCTTGTAAAAGAGGGCAAACTGAATATCTACCTTGAGAGCAACCTTTTTCAGACGCTGGGTCCAGGCGGTTTTTTCGGTGAGGCAGAGGTGCTTTTCGGAACTGCCGACAGTTTCAGCCTTAAGGCGGTTGAACCCACTTCTATTTATTTCATACCGAAAGACTTACTTATCAATATACCGATAGTGCAGTGCAAGCTTTTTGAAACCCATGAAAAAAGAAAGATAATGATCGCAACCCCGGAACTTATGACCATGCTTCTCTTTGAATGGAAGAAGGAGTATGAAACCGGGCTTACGGAAATTGACAGCGACCATAAATGGCTCCTTGAACTTGCTGAAACCCTCTGTGCAAAAAATGCCATCGGCGAGTCAAAGTCGGTAGTAAAGGAGCATTTGAGGCTTCTGATAGACAATACCAAGGCCCATTTCAAAAGGGAAGAGGCCCTTATGCGCAAGCATGGATACCCCCCTTACAGCGACCATGTGGAAAAACATGAAAGACTGATAAAGGAAGCCGGAAATCTGGATAAGGAACTGGATACCGGTGAAATTCAGATGAACAAACGTTTTATCGGTTTTATTAAGAAGTGGGTCGTAAGCCACATAATCTACGAAGACATCAAGATAGGCGCCCATATAAGAGGCGAGTAAAACCTTTCAGATAATTTCTATTCAGGTTCTCTGTATAGCCCCAGGATACCTGACCTTGCGAGTTTTTTTATACCCATAGGCTCAAGCAGTCTTATGAGCGCTTCAATTTTTTCAGGGCCTCCGGTTGCCTCTATTATGTAATGGCTGGCACCTGTGTCAACAACCTGACACCTGAAGGTGTCAACTATCCTCATTATCTCCTGCCTGTTATTCACGCTGGCCTTGACGCATATAAGGGCCATTTCACGCCTAACAGCCCTTTCAATCGTCATGTCCCTTACTTTTATGACGTTTATCAGTCTTCTCAAATATTTAAAGATATGCTCCAGATGTTCATCGTCTGTCCTTGTCGTTATGGTTATCCGTGACATCTTGGGATTTGCCGTGGGAGCACCGCATATTGTCTCAATGTTGTAGCCGCGACCTGCAAATAGGCCGGAGACCCTGGCAGTCACACCCGGTTCATTTTCAACCAGCATCGTTATTATATGTCTTTCCTGTTTCATAACCCCTTCTCAAAAACAAAAATTACCATATACCTTAGCCCTTTATTTATCCCTAGGGCAAGCTTTTTTCATTGGCCGGCACACCTTCCCCGCTTTTATTGCAGAGAAGGGCCTTGTAATCAAAATTAAAGTGGTTAAATTTTACGTTTCGTTTAATCTATAAATATTTTGACTTTGGAGACACCTAAACATGTCGCAAAACATGAAAAACGACAGACTGAGAAACATCGCCATAATCGCCCATGTGGATCATGGTAAAACAACACTTGTAGACTCCATGTTCCGCCAAAGTGGCATGTTCAGGGAAAATCAGCAGGTTGACGAACGACTTATGGATACCATGGACCTTGAAAAGGAACGAGGCATCACAATAGCGGCAAAAAACTGTTCAGTCGTCTGGAAGGGCGTCAGAATCAACATTATCGATACCCCGGGTCATGCCGATTTCGGCGGAGAGGTCGAACGGGCGCTCTCCATGGCTGACGGTGCGATACTGCTTGTCGATGCATCTGAAGGCCCCCTGCCCCAGACCCGTTTCGTCCTGAAAAAGGCCCTTGAGGCTCACCTTAAAATCATTGTCGTCATCAACAAGGTAGACCGTCAGGACGCACGACCCGACGAGGTTCTTGATGAGATATACGACCTTCTCATAGACCTGGATGCAAATGATGAGCAACTTGAATTTCCCCTGCTCTACGCAGTGGGCAGGCAGGGCATAGCCATGAAAAACCCTGAAGAAAAAGGCGAAAATATCCATATTCTCATGGACACAATTATTGAAGAAATCCCGGGGCCTTCCCACGACCTGAAAGCGCCATTCCAAATGCTGGTATCAGATCTGGGCTATTCAGATTACATGGGCAGGCTTGCTATTGGAAAGGTCTTTAACGGAATCGCACGTTCAAGAGACAGCCTTGTATGCATAGATGAAACCGGCAAGAGTATCCCCTTGAAGATATCCAAGCTTCAGGTATATGAGGGCATAAAATTAAATGACGTAGATGAAGTGAAATCAGGGGATATAGCGGTTATTGCAGGCATTGAAAAGGTCAAGATAGGCGATACCATCTGTAACCTTCAGAACCCGCATGCTCTTCCCCGTATACGAGTTGATGAGCCAACCGTATCGATAAAATTCACGGTCAATGACTCTCCCTTCGGGGGCAAGGAAGGACGCTATGTACAGTCCAGCCGCATCCGGGAACGCCTCCTGAAGGAGACGCTTCTCAACGTCGCCATCCAGGTGGAAGAGGCAGAAGACCGTGAGAGTATGATGGTCAAAGGAAGGGGAGAATTCCAACTTGCGATCCTCATTGAAACAATGCGCAGGGAGGGATATGAATTCTGCGTCGGACGGCCGAAGGTAATCTACACTTACAAAGACGGCAAAAAGCTTGAGCCGATGGAACGACTCCTGGTAGACTGCGAAGAAGGCTTTCTGGGTGTGGTTACCGAAAAGCTTTCTCTTCGAAAGGGAAAGATGACAAACATGGTCAACAATGGAAACGGGAGGGTAAGGATCGAGTACTCCCTTCCCAGCCGTACCTTGATCGGCTACAGGGATGAATTTCTGACCGACACCAGGGGCACAGGCATAATGCACTCTCTATTTGACGGCTACGGCGAATTCCGTGGAGAGTGTCTCAGTCGGTTTACCGGCTCAATAGTGTCAGATCGCAGCGGAAATGCCGTTGCCTATGCCCTTTCCAACCTCGAGCCGAGGGGGCGTCTGTTTTTACAGCCGTGCGATCCGGTCTATGAAGGAATGATTGTAGGTGAGCACAACCGTGGCCAGGATATCAACGTGAATCCCTGCAAGGAAAAGAAGCTGACCAATATGCGGGCCGCAGGAAAGGATGACAATGTGATCCTTTCCCCGATAAAACCGATGACCTTGGAGCAGATCATTAGTTTTATCCGTGAGGACGAAATGGTTGAGGTTACGCCTCTTTCACTTCGAATGAGAAAGACGGTGCTTACCGCACAGCAGCGTCGAATAATGCGCCCCTCCAGGATAAACAGTCAGCAAGCCGCATAGAGCGCACACGCCCCCAGTGTTAAGCCATCCAAGGGACCGGGGTGATTTCCGTCCTCATCAAAGGGGAATCAGACGGCATGGAGGATAAAAAAGAACAGGGTTCTTTTCCTGCCCTTCATTCATTTAAATACAGGGATTTTAGGTGGCTCTGGATAGGCACCTTTTTCTCATTCGCAGCGGTAAATATGCAGCAGATCACAAGGGGCTGGCTCATACTAAGGCTGACCGATGACTCACCTCTTGCACTTTCATTGGTAATGATGTCTTTCGCACTCCCGCTCACTTTTGCCTCGCTCATAGGTGGAGCGATGGCGGACAGGGTCGCCAGGCAGAAGATGATAATCATCTGCCAGAGCGGTAACGCATTTATGACCCTTCTGCTTGCGATCCTTGACATTACAGGTCTGGTCCGTTTCTGGCACCTCATGGTCCTCGGATTCATCAACGGAACCCTTGCCGCCTTTAACATGCCAAGTAGACAATCGATCGTATCAGACATAGTCTCCCAAAAAGAACTTATGAATGCCATCTCCTTAAACAGTGCCGGGATGAACCTCACGCGTATAGTTGGACCGGCTCTGGCCGGGTTTCTGATCATCTATTTTGATACAGGGCTCGTTTTCCTGATGATCGCCTGTGTGCATGCCGTTTCTGTAGTCTGCACCTCCTTTATTGCCACCGGCAAGAAAAGTACGTCCGATCCAGGACAAGGGGTGTTTTCCGACATCCTGCTGGGTTTCCGATATGCCAGGGGAAACAGTACACTTTTTTGCCTCGTAATAATGTGCTTTGTGCCTGCGCTCTTCGGTTTTCCTTATATTGCACTCCTGCCCGCGTGGGCAAAAGAGGTACTTGACGTAAAGGCCGACGGTCTGGGATTTCTAATGATGTTTATGGGATTGGGCTCCCTTACCGGGACCCTGGTGCTGGCATCAATAAGGCATATGAAAAAAAGGGGCACGGTCCTGCTGGCCAACAGTCTGGGATGGGGAATTTCGCTTTTCGTCTTTTCACAGAGTCTCTCATATTCTACCGCCTTTGCCGCACTTTTCCTTGTAGGCCTTATAAGCGCGGTGTTCATGTCGCTCAACATGACCTTGATGCAGTCATATTCATCCAACGAAATGAGAGGCAGGATCGTGAGCATGGCCATGATGACCTTCGGCATAATGCCTCTTAGCGCAGTCCCCTTCGGGGCTGTCGCTGAAAAAATAGGGACGGCCAATTCCCTCGGCATCGCGGGCGTGCTTTTGCTCCTTTTTACAATAACATTTATCTTTCTGTTTCCCCGATTCCGAAAGATCTCCTGACAGGGTGAATCCTCAACAGATGCCAGACAACAGAGAAAAGCTTTACACAAGGCAATTCATCCTGATGGCCCTCTCAAATTTCTTTGTGATAACAAGCTACGGGACATTTTATATGTTCCCCTTGTTTATAAACTCCCATGGCGGTTCAAAAACGGACATAGGTATAATTATGGGAGTCGCAGCCCTTTCCTCCGTGCTTTTCCGTCCCTGCGTATCCCGGCTAATAGATATCGTGGGAAGGAGAAAAGGCTACACTATTGCCTGCCTCGGCATGGCTGCCTTTGGACTTTCCTATGTCCTTTTTGATGGAGACCTGAGGGAATTCTATATTCCGCTTCTATTCGTGAGGGTTTTTCACGGAATCGTGGTGGCCCTTTACTTCACATCCGGCTATACTTACGTGGCGGATATCATACCCTCGTCGCGCTTAACCGAAGGTGTCGGCATGTTTGGTGCGACAGGGCTTACCGGAATGGCCATTGGTCCCGTAATTGCCGAAGCGGTTATCAAGTCCGCCGGTTTCCCGACCCTTTTTGTAACTTCCGCCCTGATAGCAGTTACAGGAACATTGACGCACCTCCCACTCCCGGAATCATACGTTGCATCCGGAAGAGAGAACGGCACCCAGTTTTTCTCCCTTCTTTCAAAGAAAAAGACAAGAACGGTTGCCGCTCTTTCCATGCTTTTCGGCCTGAGCCTGGCAGCATCCACGAACTTCGTGGCACCCTTTGCCGAGGAAATGAACCTTCCGCTCATATCCCTTTACTTTATATCCTATTCAGCATCCGCGGTTATCATAAGGGTTTTCGGCGGAACACTCGCGGATAGATTCGGGGAAATCAAGGTCCTCCCCTATTCCCTTGTTTTCACGGCTTCAGGCTTTTTCAGTCTCATACTGCTTCAGGGCAATTGCGCACTCCTGATGGCGGGATTACTTGTGGGTTGCGGCACAGGGCTCCTTTTCCCCTGCCTTAACGGACTGGCGGTCCGTCATGAGCCCATTCAAGACAGGAGCAAGGCAACGGCCATTTTTACCGGCGCGATTGATTCGGGACTGTTTCTGGGCTCCATAACACTGGGGGTAATCGGGGAATGGGGAGGTTATAAGATGCTCTTCCTAGTAGCAGGCCTTGGGATACTTTCAGGCCTCTGCACCAGGCGTAATGTAAAAGGCTAGCAAGGCTCCACTGAGGGGAGATTTCGTGTCTTTTTTAAGGCGCTTCTGTGCCTTTTGTTATCAAGCCTCTTCCTTTTTGAGGAAGCCGGAGGCCTTGTCTGTTTCCTTTTTCTGGGCCTCTTAAGCGCCCTTTTCAAAAGCCCTGCGAGTCTTTCTCTTGCATCCTGCCTGTTTCTTTCCTGGCTTCTGAATCTCTTCGCCTCTATAAGTAAGACGCCATTGTCGGTGATTTTCTTTCCTGCCAGTCTTATGAGCCTTTTCTTTACCTCTTCAGGGATAGAACCTGAGCTTTTCACGTCAAACCGGAGCTGAACCGCAGTAGCCACCTTGTTGACATTCTGCCCCCCTGGACCGGATGAATGAATAAAGGATTCATTAATTTCTTTTTCGTCAATTTTCACACCAGCTTCGATAATGATCACGCAAAGATCCTCCATGCAACTCTGATTCATACGGAAAGAGTCAAATTTCAGCCACAACAGTTAAAAGCTCCCCGGCCAGGCCTGGAAACTCTTTTTTTGGTGACACGGTCAACGCTGAACAATCAATTTATTATTATCCCTTGCGCTCAATCATGATTGACTTTTCGAAATGTTTATTCTAGAAAAATTATAAGTTTTTATATACTTGAAAATATTTTTTCATATTGCTGCTGATTTTTTTTCAAACGGAAGTCGAAATTCATTGTAATTATTTATAATATAGGTTTTATAGATCCACTGTGTCTTAATAGAAAACTGCCACCTTTCTATAACTGATAATCAAAACCAACCTTATAAGGAGGAAACAAAAAATGGCTGCCTTTATAGAAGCGATATCATACAATAGCTGGGCGTATATGTTTTTAATGGGGGGAATAATCGTTGCCATCTATGTGGTGCTTTTTTTAATAACCAAGAGATATATAAACATTCATAAACAAGACGAGGTCTAGAAGGACACTGTTAATGAAGCTTGCCCCGGTTTTCCAAAGACACGACTCAATATTTCAATATTTTTTTCAATCCATAGGCATTACCATAAAACCGGGGTGAGTTCTTTATCTCCAAGATATTAATTCGAATCAAAACCTTCCTGCTTTCAATTTCGGGCAATCAGGCGTAAAAGGAGATCAGAATGGAGCGACTTATAAAGAATATAAGCATTCCTGTCGACGGATCCAAAAACTCCCTCAGATCCATTGACTATCTGGGCCTGATTTACAGCAGCAGTACGATGAATATTTCGGTAAACCTCATCTATATAATGCCGTCTCTGCCTTCACTAATTGAAAATGGGGGGAAGATTGACAAGAATACCTACGCTTCTGTTATTAAGGCAGAAAAAAAGATACTGGATCAGGCAACGGGGATGCTTGAAAACGCAAAAGAACTGTTGATCGAAAAGGGTTTTGATAATGAGACGATTAAAATTTCCTATAAAAAACAGCGCTCGGGAGTGGCCAAGGATGTCTGCGAATGGGCTTCCGGTAAAAAAACCGATGCACTTCTTTTGACCAGAAGGGGCCGGGGTGAGACGGATCTGGAAGCACTTTTCATGGGAAGGGTTTCAAATAACATTGTAGAGGCTTGCAAAGAGTCCCCGGTCTGGATACTAGGAGGCCAGGCACCCTCCAACAAGGTTCTAATAGCACTAGACTGTTCCGAAAATGCCCTCAGGGCGGTTGACCACGCGGCCTTTATGCTTTCCGACACGGATTGTCCCATTACAATCTTCCATGCGATAAGGGACCTCAAGAGGTTTATCCCAAATGAAATTGTCGATGACGCTCCTGAGCTTGAAGAGCTGTGGAATAGAAAAGAAGGGAAGATGTTTTCACCTTATCTGGAAAAGGCAATGTCCATGCTTGAAAATTCCGGAATCTCCAAGGACCGTGTAACGACCAAAATCGCTCATGGCACAAGAAGCCCTGCCGAGGATATCCTTAGAGAGGCAAGGGATAATGAGTATGGAACGATTGTCCTGGGCAAACGTGGGAACTCCAAGGTAAAGGACTTTTTGTTCGGTTCTGTGACAAGGAAGCTTCTGTATAAAGCGGTAGGCCGCTGCCTCTGGATAGTGCAATAAGGAATAGAACCCGTCATATTGCTTACCCGGCGGTATTATTTTCCTCTGTTATATCAGACAGTAAGTTTTTCTGCATTTTTTCCACACCAGGGGTTATGAAAGGGACGTTGCTTTTCTTCCAGGCAAGGCCGTCTTCGATAAAATAGGCAAGGACCTTCCTGTCATCGCATACATCGGCTCCTCTTCTTTTTCGATTATTAATCCTGGCCATCATGCATATCGTTCCATACAAATAACAACTCAGAAAAGTAATCCTCCTGAGAAAAAATTCCTTTTGCACTATATTTCTCCCGTAAACAAGAAGCCCTCCATATATAAGTAACCTGATTTTCCTGCTGCTTGATCTTATAAACCGTGCGCCCTTTTTCATGACCGGAACCGCCGAAAGAGGCGTTTTCCATCCTTTTTCCCCGAGCATGCCTGAAATGAGAAAAAGGAGCGTTTTGAGTCCTCCGCCGGAAAAGGCCTTTATGGATCTGTTTAATCGTCTGATCAGATAAACTGGGGGATAGATCGAGTGGATCTCGGTGGTGCCCTCAAATACCGTTGCCACCCTGAAGTCCCTCATCCTCTTTTCATAAGGCATGTTTGAAAGATAACCGGCCCCCCCTGCCACCTGAAGGCCATCATAGAGGGCATCCCAGGCCTTTGTCGTTCCGAATAGTTTGCAGTGGGAACTTTCCATGGCAACCGTTGAAACCGGATCATCCATAAGCATGCCAGCGGTAAAAGCGGTCATCGCTTCTGTCACCGCGCCATAAACCTTCGCCTTTACCATCTTTTCCTGGATAAGTTCAAAGGAATTTATAGGTACACTGAACTGTATTCTTTTCTTTGCCCTCATCTTCATGTCCTCATAGGATTGCTTCATTATTCCAGAGGATGCCGCCCCTAGGGCCATCCTTCCATAGTTCAGTATGCTCATGGCAATTTTAAAACCATCTCCAGGTCTTGCCAGCAAATTTTCAACCGGCACTTTAACATTATTGAAATTAATTGATGCGGTGGAACTGGCCTTCAGCCCCATCTTCGGCATGTCCCTGCCTATTGAAACACCCTCCCTGGCTGTCTCCACGACAAATGCCCCCATAAAACCCGGTTTTTCAGGATTTAGCTGGGCAAAGACGGTCAGCCCTCCTGCGTAGTTGGCATTGGTTATATAGGTCTTCTGTCCGTTAAGAAGATAATATTTTCCGTCCTCAGAAAGTATTGCCTTGGTCTGGATATTTTTCGCATCCGATCCGGTCAAAGGCTCGGTAAGTGCATATGAGAATATCATTTCACCTCTTGCCGCAGGCACAAGATATCTATTCTTCTGTCTTTCATTTCCATATAGGACAATTCCTTTTGTTCCTATGGAAAGATGCGCCAGGCTCAGAATCGCCAGTGCCATGTCTGAGGCGGCTACCTCTTCAACCACCTTCAGATATTGAAGCAGATCAAGCCCCATCCCACCATACCGGCTGGGTATATTAAGCCCGAAAAATCCTAGTTCGCTCAGTTTTTTTAATAAATTTTCAGGTATTGCCCCCTTTTCTTCAAGTAACGAAGGAGGGTATTCTTTCTGAAATGCCAGAAAATTTTCTATAATTTCTCTTGTGGTCTCATCACCTTCGATATCCCTGAAAGATGAGAACCTTTTATTGTCAAGGATTCCTTTGTAAAGATCAGAGAGAAACTGTCCGTCACCCATAAAAACACCCCTCATATAATTTCATAGTCTGCAAACAGCAGAATTATTCTCTCCAGAGGCGGTAAAGGCCCCGTTAAATCCATGGAGTTTTGGAAACCGTGCCCTCTGTTTCTGCACTCTATTTTTTTTCATACCATGCACCTCCATGCTGGCACATATACAAAATCACCCGGACCGGTGATTTTCTTTTCCACGATATCCCCTGTCCTAGGATCGAAGACTTCTTCACATTCCTTAAAGTTTGAAACATTCATAATTTTCTCCTTTCAATTTAACGGCTTCGTAAAAGGGCTAAATGTCCGGCGTTCAGCGCCCTTTCACTTCATAATAAAATGCAGATTCATTTTTAAAATATCACAATAGAAAATCATATTCCACAATGATCATATGCCGTACATTCTCAGGCATACGGCATTGAATTAAAGGGTCCATTATTCTCTGACTTTCGCACATCTTACAGGTTGAGCCAAATCCTGGAACCTGGGGGAAATTGACCTACATCGACGGTCTTCAATTTCACCGATTTTTTTCTCATGCTCTCGTGCCGGCGATGGAGATCATATATCTTGACAGGCGGCTGTCTACTTTGAGAAATTGGGGACCCGCTCTTAAACAACATAAACCCTATTCCGTTCCCTGTTTATTTATTTTCTCCTGCGGGTAGGGCTAACGAAAATAAACGATTATTACGCAAAATTGGGATATTTTATGGGCCTTATACGAGGATCTGCCACTTTTACACGCTTTTATGTTGACGGGAATCTTACTGAAGACTATGCCGAGCGTCTTCCCGATCAGATCAAACGCTTCTCATTCAGGCGTCTTGACGAGCATTCCATCTCTGATCGTTCTACAGGCTGGGTCAATTTGATGAATATATTCAGTACCGATTTCGATGCAAAGGAATTCCTTACGCCTCCCTATTTAACGCTGTCCTATCGCATCGACTCGAGGAATGTACCCAGAAACGCACTCACGCAGCACTGTCTGGAGGCGGAAAATGAGATAAAAAAGGCCGAAGGCCTTGAGTTTATACCCAGGGGTAAAAAAAAGGAGCTCAGGGATTTTATTTGGGCTCAATTGATAAAAAGGGCGATCCCTAAGACAAGCACATATGACATGATCTGGAATCTTGAGACGTCATTTGTATTTTTCGCTGCAACAAGCAGTAAAGTCATAGATGAATTTTCAGATATCTTTTTTAAAACCTTTAATCTTGCTCCCTCTCCCGTCTACCCTCTTTCACTTGCCCGTCTGAACCTGGAAACGGAAGACCATAACCCTGCGCCCCTTGAAGCACTCGTGCCCATTGATTTCAAAGGAGGAAAGGAAATATGAATCTACTGGAACAGGTGGAGGGTTCGGAATTTATCGGAAGGGATTTCCTCGTATGGCTCTGGTTCAAGAGTGAAACCAATGACGGCATTATAGAGCTTGAGGAGGTAGGGTTCGCGGAGATCGTTCTTGAAGGCAAGCTGACTCTGGAAACAGAGGGCGCGGATTACACGGAATCAATAACCTGTTCAGGAAGCATCCCTCTTTTGAAAGAGGCCCGGTTCGCCCTTACACAAAACAAAAAACCGACCCTTGCAGGCATAAGACTTATAATGGGTGACGACGAGTTCCTATTTTCCCTTGATTCCAGATGGATGAACTACAAGGCACTTAAGACGCCACGGATCATGGAGGATTACAAAGACGACCCTGACGGGCTTTTTTATGAAAAGTTCGGGCTCATTGAAAAGGCGGTTTCGATGATGGACTCGGTCTTTATTCACTTCATAAAACTGAGGCTGTCTGAAACATGGACCGAAAGAGAATCACCTGATCTCATGAATTGGATAAATAAAGGGAAAGAATGAGAGTACTGTTACTTCAGCAGGTTATTTGACCTACCGGACCTGGACCGATCTCTCCTTGGATCAGGCAGGAAAATATTTACGGTTTATAGATCTCGGTCTCCTTTTTCGCCTCAGACCTGCTCCTGAGTCTTATGAAAAGTAATTTCAGGCCATTGTTCCATGCACCTTCCCAGACGCCAGCTACTTGTGGCCAGAAATGCAAGGCGGCCCGCAGAGTCCTCTGCCAGAGAATTTCTGTTCTCCTTTTCAAACTCCTTCATATAATTATTATCCGTACAAGACACCCAGCGAGCGGCTTCGTACCGGACATTATCATAAACCGTGTCAGCACCATACTCGTTTTTTAATCTCTCAGATGTTACGTCAAACTGAAGAGGGCCTACCGCACCCAGGATGTATTCGCTTCCCCCGAGAGGTCTGAAAACCTGAACGGCCCCCTCTTCCGACAGCTGAACAAGCCCTTTGTAAAGCTGTTTGCTTTTCATGGGGTTTTTCAGCCTTATTCTTCTGAAATGCTCCGGCGCAAAGCTTGGTATCCCGATGAATTTGAGGGCCTCCTTTTCGGTAAAGGTATCCCCAATCTTGATGGTACCGTGATTGTGAATACCTATTATATCGCCTGGAAATGCCTCCTCTACGGTAGCCCTGTCCTGGGCCATGAACAGGGTCGCGTTGCCAAGGGAAATATCCTTTCCCGTTCTCTGATGGACGACCTTCATTCCCCTTTTGAATCTTCCGGAACAAATCCTCAGGAATGCTATCCGGTCCCTGTGGGCGGGGTCCATATTGGCCTGTATCTTGAACACAAACCCGGAAAACGACTTCTCATAGGGAGAAACCGGCCTTGTGAGGCTTTCCCGTGTCAGGGGTGCCGGGGCCATTTCTACAAAGGCATCAAGAAGTTCCCTGACACCGAAATTATTTATGGCGCTACCGAAAAATACGGGTGTCTGATTTCCCTTAAGATAATGCTCCAGCTCAAATGGATCAGCTGCCACCTCCAAGAGTTCCACCTCTTCCCTCAAATGATCCGCCTCACTTCCCAGAAGCTCATCCAGACGTGAATCGCAAAGGTCGGTTATCCTAACACCTTCCTGCAATTTACTGCTTTGCCCGCCCTTAAAAAGATGCAGTTCCTTTATATAGCGGTTATAAACCCCCTTAAATGATTTCCCCATGCCTATGGGCCATGAAAGAGGCACACACTCGATCTGCAGCTTCTCCTCTATGTCCGAAAGCAGGTCAAGGGGTGCCAGCCCGTCTCTATCCAGCTTGTTAATGAAGGTGATTATCGGAGTGTTGCGCATGCGGCACACCTCCATAAGCTTTTCTGTCTGGGACTCCACTCCCTTTCCACTATCGATTACCATCAGTGCGCTGTCCACGGCGGTAAGAACCCTGTATGTATCTTCGGAAAAATCCTGGTGCCCTGGGGTGTCGAGCAGGTTTATCTCGAAGTCTCTGTAATTGAATTTCATGGCGGATGTGGTCACAGAGATACCCCTCTCTCTTTCTATCTTCATCCAATCGCTGGTTGCATGCCTGGCCGCTTTTCTTGCCTTTACAGCACCTGCCTGCTGTATGGCGCCTCCAAAAAGTAAAAGCTTTTCCGTAAGCGTGGTTTTACCTGCGTCAGGATGGCTTATTATCCCGAAATTTCGTCGTTTTTCGACCTCTTTTCTGTGGATGCTATCTGAATTCATATTCTCCCGCCTTTTATAAACATAAAAACCGGGCCGAAATAAAGCCCGGTTGGTTTTAACTCTAATATAATGTCATGCCGGTAAAGGTCAACCCTGATCCATTGATCTTCATACCGACACCTGAGCCTGTTTGATACCTCAAATCTCTATTTACCGATAAACGCCGTGGATCTCACGATTGTCAAGTTTTTTCTCTGTCACGGCATTACAAGGTCTCATACAATCTCGGATTGCCTAAAAGCAGCACCTCTCTATTAGCCATAAAAAGACCTCTTCCTAATCAGTCTTCAACAGGCACACGCCTTTTCGTCCGTACGATATCCTTCCGGGAGGACAAATAATATTTTGGGCAGAAGAGATCAAACATAAAATGACCCGTCATGTTTCTGTTCCTCTATGACTATTTTTCTGAGTAATGGTAAAAGCCTCTGCCGCTCTTTCTTCCCAGCTGTCCCGCCTTCACCTTTTTTCTCAGGATATCGGGTGGAAAATGAGCAGGTTCCCTTGTTTCGTTATAGATCCCCATGCGTGCGGCTAGCACCACATCAAGGCCTACCATGTCCATCAGCTCAAAGGGTCCCATAGGATATCCCAACCCCAGCCTCATCGCCTTGTCGATGTCCTGTGCGCTGGCAATACCCTTTTCCAGCAAGCGAAGGGCCTCCAAAAAGGCCATCCCGTTTATTCTGTTGACAATAAATCCTGCGCTGTCACGGTTTACAAGGACCGGTTCTTTTTCCAGGGAGATGACAAATTCCCTTATGCGGGAGACGGTTTCATCTGATGTCAAAACCCCCTTAACGATCTCGACAAGTCTCATGCGGTGAACCGGGTTGAAAAAATGTATCCCCGCGACCCTTTCCGGCTTTTTCAGCACAGAGGCAATCTCCGTTATCGGTATGGAAGACGTGTTGCTTCCAAGAACGGTATTTTCGGCACAGCTTTTTTCCAGGCCTATGAAAAGTTCCTGCTTGGCATCCAGGTCTTCGATTATCGCCTCTATCACAAGATCTGCCGAACCCGCTTCTTCAATCGACTCCACCTTGGATATCCTTCCTGCTATTTCCCCAACCGGTCCTTTCAGGAGCCCCTTTGCAGAAAGCTTTTCCAAAGCCCACCTGACGGAATCAATGGCCTTTGAAACGGCTTCAGTTTCTAGATCGCTCATAAACACCTTGTAACCGGCCTGTGCGCAGGCCTGAACGATACCGGTTCCCATTGTTCCGGTTCCTATAACGCAAACTGTCTTCATATTCCTATTCACCCTCTTCTGTGTTCTTTTCCACCCATTTTTTTATCTTTTCGAATAAAACCGGACCTGACATATCTCATGTATCTATAAGACCCTTATCGGTTTTAAAGGAACCCCACGCACTTGATTTCCTCTTAAGGCACTATCACCGCCTTGAAGAACAGATCCTCGCCGGTGATTAGACCTCCTGCGAGTCTTACCGCCTTTTCAGCCTCTTCAAGGGGAAACCTGTGTGTAATGATTTCCTCAAGAGGATATTTTCCGGATTCAGCCAGTTTTATTGCTGGCAGTACGGAGTTTATGTTCTGGCTGAACACCCCCAGCACGGTCAATTCCTTTGTCACGATCTTATCGAGCACCACAGGTATCTCCTTGTCGGCACCATATAGACCGGGAAGGATTACCCTCCCATGTCGCCCGACCACGTCAAACAGGGCCTTAACGCCTTTACCGCTTCCGCTTACATCCATGGCGATATCGGCCATATTTCCTCCGGTGATCTCTTTAACGACACCTACAAGGTCCTCCTTTTCAACATCGACACACAAATTTGCACCGAATCTCTCAGCGAGTTCAAATCTTTTCTTGTCTTTTCCTATCCCCGCCACAATGATGTTGGAGGCGCCCGATTCCCTGGCCGCGATCACAGCCGCCATGCCCTGCTGGCCCGGCCCTATTATGACCACTGTTTCACCTATCGATACATTCCCCTTCATCCTCAGCCATCTTATGGCGTTACCCAGAACCGCACAGATAAGTATCCCGGTCTCGGCTGATATCTCCTTACTCACCTTATGAACCATTGCCCTTGGGTGGAGATAAACATGCTGACCATAGCCTCCGAAAAGGTGGGGCGGATTCCTGCAGGAAATCATTGATCCGTAATTGTAATTTTTCTCGCATGTGACATAGTTTCCCGTAAGGCATGAAAAACACTCACCACATCCGAATGCATATTCAACTATCACGCGATCGCCCTCTTTAAGCCCGTTTTTTTCCCCAAAATGTCGACCCAGTTTTTCAATCGTTCCTATGATTTCATGCCCCATTATTATGGGATAGGGCCTGGGCGCCTTAAAAGCCTTACCCTTGTAAATACCCGGATCCGAACCACACACCCCCGTCATCTCAACCTTTAGGAGCGCGTCATCATCCTTTATCGATGGGATATCGAATTCCCGCATCTTCATCTGTCCCGGTCCCTCCAGGACCATCGATCTGGTCTTTTTGTCGGCCATTGCACACCCCTCAAAACTCTGATGTAATGGGTCTTTTTTTCAATAAACCTGCTTCTTCAAGTAACTGTCTGAAAGTCTTCTTTAGCAAATAATATTGAAGGCTCACACCTGCCTTTTCCTTTTGATTTTAACCTGAATGAACTGCCACAGGAAAATCGTTACGGTCAACCCGAAGCCGACGATATCCGTATAAAGCCCAGGTTTGAGGAGCACGATACCTCCCGAAAACAGAAGCACCCTCTGAATAATATTCATGGATCTGAAAAAATAGCCTTCAAGGGAGGAGCCAAGCGCGGTGCAGCCCACCAGCGCGGTGAAAAGTGAAAAGGCTATGCGGAATATATTTCCCTGCCACAGCAGTACAGGATCGTATACAAAGAAAAAGGGTACGATATATGCTACAAGCGCTAGTCTGACTGCGGTAAAGCCTGTCTTGAAAGGAGAGGACCCCGCCACCCCTGCTCCGGCAAAAGCCGCAAGGGCTACCGGAGGCGTTATGGTTGACAGGCAGGCATAGTAAAACACGAACATATGTGCCGCAAGAACCGGAACCCCCAGGTTCACCAGGACAGGCCCCCCGATTATAACCGTGAGTATGTAAGCGGCGGATGTGGTAAGACCCATCCCAAGTATAAGAGAGGTGATCATTATATAGATCAGCGAGATGAAAAGATGTCCTCCGGCGGCGGAAATAACCAGGGTGGAAAACTTGAGGCCGAGGCCTGTCTGGGTTATCACCCCTATTACTATTCCCGCAGACGCACAAGCCGTTACCACCTGAAGAGATCCCACGGCCCCCCGTTCGAGACTTTTCAATATCGTCGGCACACTCATCCTGGTGTCTTTTTTCAGCATGCTGACGGCCACCACCGCTAAGATTGACCAGAACCCCGCCTTCATCGGAGAATATCCCAGCCCAAGGAGTATGACCAGTATGATGGCAGGCAATACCAGATGTCCCCTTTTAACGACCTCCTTTTTGAAAGAAGGAAGCTGGTCTTTTGGAATTCCTGTCATACCTCTTTTTACGGCTTCAAGATGCACCATATAGAAAAGTGCGTAAAAATACAGGAGGGCCGGTATAAAGGCCGCAACGCACACTTTCAGGTACGATATACCTATCATTTCCGCGATTATAAAGGCCGCGGCCCCCATTATGGGGGGCATGAACTGCCCTCCGGTTGACGCAACCGCTTCAACCGCCCCCGAGAAGGTAGCGCTGTAACCGATCTTTTTCATTAAAGGGATGGTAAAGGTCCCGGTACTGACGACATTGGCGACCGCGCTTCCCGATATCGTTCCCATGGTAGCACTGCTAAGGACCGCTACCTTTGCGGGTCCTCCCCTCAGATGCCCGGCAATGGAACTTGCAAAACCTATGAAAAATTCCCCTACCCCCGAGTGCAGCAGAAAGGCACCGAACAGTATGAAAATAAAAATAAAACTTGCAGACACCCCCAGCGGAATGGTGAAAAGACCTTCGGTTGTCAGGTATTGGTAACTGATGAACATCTCCAGATCTATTGCACGGTGACCCCATGTACCGGGTATCAGGTGACCCAGAAGTGCGTAGCCGACGGACACAAGCGTTATGATAGGAAGGGCTGAACCGAGTACACGTCTGGTTGATTCAAGTACTATTATGATCAGGATTCCCCCATAGACAAGATCGGCCGTAGTGGCGGCACCCCCTCTCAGAACCAACTCCTTGTATTCCGAGATTATATAAATAAGGCTGAAACAGCTCAGAATCATAAGGCCGAAATCTATTATATCGCCTATGATCCTTGAGCCCTTTCCCTTATCCTGTCCTTTAAAACAAGAGGCGGTTAGGAACGTTATAAGCAGGGCGAAAAGCAGGTGAATTGATCTCTGCACAACGGCGGAATAAAGGCCGAACTGAGATGTATAGAGATGAAACCCCGACATGGCAAGGCCGGTGACGGTCACAAGGAAGCCCTTGGTGAACATCCTTTTTCTTGCTGCCTGAAATGTCTGACCATTGATCATAAAGTCCACCGATAGTTGAAAACTGAAAAATGTAACGTGGAAGTATTCAAAAACGAACGTTGCTTATGATCGCTCAAACAGATTACTGTTCCCTTCAGGGCACTTCGATTAATACCTTGAGTGTTGTTCCTGCGGGGATCAACTCACTGAGATAAAAGACCTCGTCTTTAAATAGAAGCCTGTGATTTGCATCGCTTCTTGAGCCCATGATAAAGGTGACTTCTTTCACAACTCTATCGATAGCGGTTATCTCCCAGGTTCCATCTTTTTTTATGACAAAATTTTCATAGAAAAACCCCTGCCCGTTCAGGTTCGAACGACCGCCTGATTTTACATGAACAATAGATCCCCTGTCTTTTATCTGGAAGGTATCTCGGTAGTAAACCCTGTCATAGGAGTGAAGGAATTCGATAGCGAATCGATCCTTTTTTGAGACGGGAACACTCAAATACGTATTCCCGTCTCTGACACCCCTAATTGACAGATGTAAAGGTTCGTCTCCGGATTCCTGAGAGGATACGGGAAATGAAATCAGGATAAGGAGAGTCGTCAAGAGTGAAACGAACCTTTTCATACCCTCTATTTTAATACGCCCTTTTCTTTGTAGAATTTGACCGCACCGTCATGAAGAGGAATAGGGACCTTGTACGCAGCATCAAGGGTTATTTTTTTGTATTTCACATGGATATTGTCGATATCGCTCTTGTTATCCCAAAAGGCCCTGAGAAGATTATAAACCAGTTCCTTATCCAGATGTGTCGTGGTGTTGATTACTCCCATCCATGAAAGCACTTCAATGGGACTGTCCTGATCCTTGTAGATATCGGCAGGGATCTGCCTGGGGACATAATAGGGATACTTGCTGTTTATCTTCTTCATCATATCTTCTTCTATATTTATAAACCTCACCTCTCTGGCGGTTTGAAGGTCCATTACTCCAGGCGCCGGAGTGCCCACCGCAAACATTCCTATATCCAGGTTCCCGTCCTTCAGTCCCTGTACCTGCTCGGCAATTGAAAGGAACTTTGGATCGATATCGTCATAGGTTATCCCATACTCGGCAAGGATCAGCTTATTCATGATTTCTATACCGCTTCCGGGTGCCCCCAGGCCCACCTTTTTACCCTTAAGGTCATAAAGGGACTTGATGGGAGATTCCTTCGGCACGACGATAATTTCATCTATCGGATAGAGGGACATCAAGGATCGCAAGGCCCCGAAAGGTTTCTCTTTTTCAAACTTTGCGATACCCTTGTATGCCCAGAAGGTCACATCAGGCATCATAAATGCCATATCTGTCTGTTTTTTCAACAGGGCACGCGTATTTTCTATCGAGGCCCCGGATGGATAGGCTGTCGCCTGCACCCCTTCTATATTCTTGCTGATTAGATTGGCCCAGGCCCCTCCCAATGGGTACCATGTTCCGGCGGTTCCTGCGGTAGCAATGGAAAGCCTTGTTGTTGCGTTTACCGCACCAGCCGTAGCCAAAAACAGAAAAAGAGTTAACAACGCAAAAAAACCTAGAAACCTTCTGCTCGTAAATCGCATAGGGACCTCCTTTTGGACAAAAATGGTTTATATCGCCCTATCTTGTAACAACCCCTTGATTGTGTTATTTGCCACCGGCATTATCACCTCCTTTCAAAAGGCCTTTTTCAAAGAAATAATTAATGGAAATCTCATGAAACATCCTGCTGCCAATGAGTCAGTTAATCGGGGAAAAAGGCAAAATCCGTTTAAATACAATATCAAAAGACATCCCGAAATACTTTTTTTCTATGGCTCATAGACCTTTTCAAAAATAGGTGTTTTCCGAGTCTCTTTCGGAAGAGTTCCAGGTGGTACCAATTCGATTTCAGGCCGAACCTTTATTGAGTGGTGAAGGGCATCCCCTATCCTCTTTTGCAAGCCGGGGAAATCCTGCTTACCGATTTCTTTTCCATGCTCAATTTTCACCTTCAACGGGGGTACAACCCTTGGAGGGGGTGCATTTAGGACTACTCGCATTTCGCCTGTTACTTCAGGTGAGAAGGTGGATACGATATTTTTTATAGAAACAGGATATATGTTTACCCCTTTTACTATAAGCATGTCATCCGACCGACCGATCAGTTTGGCGCGTCTTCCCTTAAATCCGCATCCGGGGCATTCTTCTGTGAAAATCTGCACGATATCTCCATATGCGTATTTTATGGCCGGGCATGCCTGTCTCTCAAGAGACGTGTGAACCATTTCACCGATCGCCCCGTCCACATCAGCATCTACAGGCTCTTTGGTGACAGGGTCGACCAGGTCCTCATAACTGGTGCAGACATCAGGAGCAACCGCGTGGAGGCCATGGTATTCGTATGAATCACAGGAAATCCCCATGGCGTTACCGCATGGAGACCAATAGTCCCACACCCTGCAACCATAGGCGGATTCCAGTTTCTCTTTGATTTCAGGGATGGAAATACCAACCTCGCCGCATGTCAAAAGGCCCTTCAGACCGATTTCTCCCACCTCCTTTTTCATGGCTCTCGGGTATTTATCGATCAGAAACTCGGCCAGAGACGGTGTGCATGCCAGGTAAGTAGGCCTTGTAAGGTTGATGAATTGCATCAGGAGATCGGTGCCCGCCCTTGCGTCTATATCAATAGGAAGGGCCCCAAGTTCCCTCAGACCCCAAAGTGTCATGGTGGTGGCATAGATACCGAGAGCGAAAAAGAACACGACCCTGTCCCCCCTGCCCACACCTGCAAGTGAAAGTCTGTGCCCCAGTTGTTTGCCTATAAAATCAAGGTCTTTTTTGGTAAATGTGTAACTGAAGGTAGGTATTCCGGTTGTCCCGGAGGTAGTTCCTGTGAGGTAAATATCCTCAGGTTTCGCGCACAGGTGCATTCCGAACGGATGCCCCAGCTTTTCCAGAGATTCCTGAGCGCTTTTCCGTTCATCATCCTTCACCATGAACACAGGAAGTCTTCTCAGGTCTTCAATTGTCCTTATGTCTTCGGGTAATGCCCCTGCCTCATCAAACTTTCTACGGTAAAATTCGGAATTATCGTAGCAGTATCTAAGCTGTGGAACAAGTTTTATCTCCTGGTAATGTCTTATCTCCTCCGCCGACATCCCGTTCAATTGGTTTTCCAGATAGAAATCCTTTTCCATTTTGAGAGCTCCTTGATGAACGTTCTTTGAACCTCCCGAATACCGACTGCATCTTTGATTTTTCAGCCATCTTTCCACCCACTTCCAGAATATGTTTCATACACAGATCGGAAGCGTGCCGGAAATCCCGTTTTTCCAATAGGTTGATAATCTCCAGGTGCTCCTTCATGGTCGTCTTGAACATCGATATGGAAGGCTGCGCTATTTCGAAAAAAGGGATAGAAAGTCCTACAACCAGCTTATGGGTCATACTCAAGACGGGATTTTCCGCCAGCTCGACAATTATTCGGTGAAATTCGAAATTGGCTGACAACCGCCTGTCATGTTTCTCCGCCCTGTAGTACTGCTCGGCCAGTTCCATGTTGGCTCTCATTCGCGCTATATCTTCATCTGTAATTTTTGAAGAAATAAATTTGCTTATAACGATTCCTTCAATCGCTGCCCTAGCCTCGGATAGCTGTTGAATGGTCAGATTTGACATCCGCAACGCGTTTTCGATCTGATCAACGACTTCATTGATATCCGGTTCCTTTATATAGGCACCTCCCGTGCTTCCCTGACGAACCTCGATTACACCCGACTGTTCAAGCGACCTGATAGCTTCCCTTACGGTCACCCGACTTACTCCGAATATCTCAACGAGTTCTTTTTCGGGGGGGAGTTTGTCATTAGGACCAAGGTCTCCTCTTACTATCGCCTCCATCACCTGACTGGCGATTTCCTCATACATCCTTTTCTGTTTTAGTTTTCGAAACATACACCAAACCTCATGTTATAAAATAATATGTTATACATTTAAATATATACCCATATCCATGTCAAGCACAATTTTAGTCAGTGCGTCTCCTAGTTCAACTTTCCGGATGCATCACTCAGATACAATTCAAGCAAAATGGAAAACGCCTCTGGATTTCCGGGCATCGGGGGATTATTTTAGGTCCAAGGCCCCTAAAACACACGACTGAGGTGCATTCCCTATATTCAGAAAAGCACCTCTTGTTGATGAATCGGGGAATGAATGCCCGACTTGACATGCAATGTTTTATAGCTACTCTTTAATAGAATAGCTTTCAAAAATAACTAACCTGTAAAAAGGTATATTAATATTATTCCATTTTATCTTTTCATGATAACTTCCCCCAGGATAACCTAATGACGGAATATATTTCAAACCATGAAGCTGCCATCAGGCTATCCTTTTTCTTCGGCATTCTCCTTGTAATCGCCATTCTTGAAATTCGCCGTCCCAGGAGGTCCCTTACCACTTCCAAGGCCAGTAGGTGGTTCGGGAATCTGGGGGTCGTAGTGATAGGATCCGCAGCATTGCGCGTGGTTTTTCCTATTACAGCCGTTCAACTCGCCATTGTGGTAAATGAAAAGGGATGGGGCATATTCAATGCCGGTGATCTGCCATACTGGCTGACAGTGGTTTTATCGATTGTTATACTGGATTTCATCATATACCTTCAGCATGTCATGTTCCACGCCGTGCCCACCCTGTGGCGTCTTCACATGATGCACCATGCTGATCTGGACTTCGACCTGACAACAGGTATACGTTTTCACCCCATTGAAATTCTCATATCCATGCTGATAAAATTTTCAGCCATATTAGTGCTCGGGGCGCCTGTTCTCTCAGTGATCTTTTTTGAGATCATTTTAAACGGCATGGCCATGTTCAACCATGGCAACTTCAACCTCCCCCTAGGTCTGGATCGCATCTTGAGACTTCTTGTAGTAACACCCGACATGCACAGGGTTCACCATTCGGTTTTTCCGAGCGAGACAAATTCAAACTACGGATTCAACCTATCCTGGTGGGACAGACTTATGGGCACCTACCGAGCCCAGCCGCGCCTTGGACACACGGAGATGACAATCGGTCTTAATCAATTCAGGGACCCGTCAAAATTGAACCTCTTGTGGATGCTCATACTGCCATTTACAGGCAGACAGGGCGCCTATGCCATAAACCGCAGAGGGGCAAAGGATAAAAAATGATCCCGCCCACCAAATCAAGGCCTAAGACAGGCTCAAGACAATAAAAGGCTACGGCCCGCAGGAAACGGTCTTCCTTAAGTGAAATAAAAGGGTTTCAAGACTTTGCGGCAGGAGGCCTCAACTACCCGGCCTTACACAAGCATCTTCCGATCCAGGGTGCGGTACTGGATGGCCTCGGCTACGTGGTCCGCGCCTATTTCGACGCTTTCCTCCAGATCCGCGATTGTCCTTGCGATTTTAAGGATTCTGGCATGGGCCCTTGCGCTCAAGGCGAATTTCTCCATCGCCCTTTCTATAAGATTGTTTGATTCATCATCAGTCACGCAGAAGCGCCTTATCTGGCGGCTGTTCATTGTGGCGTTTATGTGGATACCAGATCTTTTAAACCTCTTCTGCTGAAGGCTTCGCGCCCTGACCACCCTATCAAGGACCTCAGCCGAGGAGTCTCCCTGCTCAAGGCCTGAGAGATCTTTAAAAGGCACACTCGGGACCTCCAGGTGGATATCTATCCTGTCCAGAAGCGGGCCTGAGATCTTTGATCTGTACCTCTGAATCTGTAGAAAAGAGCAGGTGCAGTCCCTCTTCGGATCACCCAGATAACCGCACGGGCATGGATTCATTGCCGCAACCAGCATAAACGAGGACGGATAGGTTACGGTTGAACTGGCACGGGCGATCGTAACGGCCCCATCCTCTATGGGCTGCCTGAGTACCTCCAGAACATTTTTCCTGAATTCCGGCAATTCATCCAGAAAAAGGACCCCGTTGTGGGCAAGGCTTACCTCCCCCGGCTTAGGATTCTGCCCCCCACCTATAAGGCCGGCATCGGAAATGGTATGATGAGGCGAACGAAAAGGCCTGAGTCTTACAAGCCCCTTTCCTTTCGGCATAAGCCCCATGATGCTGTAAACCTTTGACGTCTCGAGGGCCTCTTCGAATGACAGTTCAGGTGTAATAGTAGGTAGACGTCTTGCCAGCATAGTCTTGCCTGAACCGGGCGGGCCGATCATAATCAGATTGTGCCCTCCCGCAGCGGCTATCTCCATGGCCCTTTTGGCACCTTCCTGGCCCCTGACGTCCCTGAAATCAACCTGATATTCAGGCTTTTGAAACAGGGATTGAGGATCGACACTCAGACTGTCTATCCTTGAGTACCCTGCCAGATGATCAATTACATCGGAAAAGGTGTCGACAGGATAGATTTTCGTCCCCTCTACAACTGCCGCCTCAGCGGCATTTTCACGGGGCAGAAATATTGATTCTATTCCCATCTCTTGCGCTGAAATCGCTATAGGCAGAACTCCTCTGACCGGCCGCACAAGACCGTCCAGGGCAAGCTCTCCTAAAAATATGCACCTGCTGAATGAAGAACCGTCTACCAGCCCGGTAGCGGCCAGGATACCGATGCCCATGGGAAGATCAAAGGCCGCCCCCTCCTTCTTTATATCGGCAGGGGCGAGGTTAACCGTTATCCTGTCGGCAGGGAAATGATACCCGGAATTCTTAATAGCCGCCTTTACCCTTTCCTTACTCTCTCTAACCGCACCCTCAGGCAGCCCAACGGTTGTAAAAGAAGGCAATCCCTGGGAGATATCAACCTCGACTTCCACGATATAGGCGTCTATGCCTATAATGGCGCTGCTCAGGACCCTGGAAAGCATTTTTCAGATGCCCTTATCCTAATTGTTCCATGTGAAGTGATATGAACCCGCTTTATCCGCAATAATAAAAAAACAACCGGTCAATCCTATGAGATTTTTTCTATTTACATTTTTAGAAAGAAATTATATAAGAATAAATTTATCCTGAAATAGAAGATATCGAAACAGAAGATTCTGTTTCAGATCCCCCTTTTCTTATTAAGTTTTTTTACCCGGAATTATCATACTGATGATCTGTTCCCTTATTGTAAAGGGAATGAAAAGATCCGGCTTTTTATCTGTTTTATTAATCTTGGCTTTTTTTATATTAACATATTTTTTCAATTTATAGGAGACAAACATATGGCTCGCATAACCGTAGAGGATTGTCTGAAAAGAGTGGACAATAGATTCGGTTTGATTCACCTTGCGGCAAAAAGGGTTCGGCAACTCAGAAAAGGGTCAGAGCCTCTTGTTAAATGCAAGAATAAAGATGTCGTTGTAGCGTTAAGAGAGATCGCATCCGGGGATATTTATCAATCCCCCGGTGCCCAAGGTTCTGCATTGGAAAATCAACCTGAAATAGACGCTCCTGAACTACCTGAAATCAAATCTCTGGAGGCTGAAACCGACCAAGAGGAGAAAGATGTTTCTCGGTAACAAATGATGGAAAAAAGAGATTACTATGAAGTCCTGGGCGTTTCCAGAAACGCAGGACAAGAAGAAATAAAAAAGGCATATAGAAAGCTGGCACTCAAATATCACCCGGACAGAAACCCTGAAGACAAGGACGCTGAAGATCTTTTCAAGGAAGCGGCCGAGGCATACGATGTCCTGAGTGACAATGAAAAAAAACAGGTCTACGACCGATTCGGTCATCAGGGGCTTGAGGGAAGAGGCTTTACAGGTTTCAGCGGGTTCGAAGATATCTTTTCCAATTTCGGTGACATATTTGAAGATTTTTTCAGCTTCGGAGGCCGCAGGCAGAGAGGCTCAAGGGCAAGACAGGGTAAAAGCCTCAGGTATGATCTTGAACTGAGCCTTGACGAGGCATTTTTCGGAATAGAAAAGGAGATCTCTTTTCAAAAATATGAAGGATGCGCGACTTGCGAAGGATCTGGAATGAAGCCGGGCAGTCAACCTCAAACGTGCCCGACATGCAACGGCAGAGGCCAGGTTATCAGGTCCCAGGGTTTTTTTCAGATCAGCTCAACCTGCCCGTCATGCCACGGACAGGGACAGATAATTACTGATCCCTGTGAAGACTGTGGGGGGCACGGCAAGGTATCCATTGAAAAAAGCATCAACGTGAAGATCCCTCCCGGAGTCGACACCGGTTCTCAACTGCGACTTCGAAACGAAGGAGAACCGGGTGAATTGGGTGGACCCTCAGGAGACCTCTTTGTTGTAATATATGTAAAGGAACATGAATTTTTCCAAAGAGACGGCGACGATCTGCGTTGTCAATTACCTGTTTCATTCGTCCAGGCAGCCCTTGGAGACACCATACAGATACCCATACTCGGTGAAGAAAAAGGATACAGGCTTGAAATCCCTGCCGGCACCCAGCCTGGAGATACCCTGAGGGTTTCAGGCAAGGGCATGTCGAGTCTCAGGGGAAGGCACAGGAGAGGCAATCTTTATGTTCACATAAGCGTAAAAATACCGGAAAGGCTCAACCAGGAACAAAGGGAGCTTCTCGAGGCCTTTGCAAAGACGGAGGAGTTGGATATAAGCGAAAAAAAAGCTAAAAAAAAGGGCTTTTTAAAAAAGATAATGGCATGAAAGAGGTTTTTAAAGTAACAGGTTAACCCTCTTCACAAGCATTCGGGGTTTAAGTTTTAATTTACCAGAACCTACAGAATCCATTTAGAACGGGGCGATCAAACCATGTTAAGTGATGAGAAAAAGCAATACTTTAAAGAATTACTCGGTACCAGGCTAAACGAACTTTTAAACACAGCGAACAAGACGGTCAGCGGGATGACCGATCAGGGGCAGAATTTTCCAGATCCGACCGACAGGGCTTCAATGGAATCAGACAGGAATTTTGAACTCAGGATACGCGACCGCGAACGCAAATTGATAGCAAAGATAAAAGAGGCCCTTGAAAGGATAGAACAGGGGACCTTCGGTATTTGTGATGAATGCGGTGAAGATATCTCCGAAGAGAGACTGACAGCACGGCCGGTTACCACGCTATGTATCGAGTGCAAGAAAAAGCAGGAAACGGACGAGAAGGTAAAGGGATTATGATCTGATATCCAGCAAACTCCCACGATGTTTCCAGCAGGCCGGTTAATGGAAAATGACCGGCCTTTTTTACTCATTGAAGTTATCTGATGAAAGATATCATTTTCACCCCTGCTTCAGGTTGAAGACCTGAATGGCGTTGTGATAAACTTCTTATATGGTAAAAAACGGAAGAATAAAAGGCAGTGCAAAAAAAGAGGCCTCCAAGGACATCTATGAAGAGGTTATCACCACCCATATAAACGCCGATTTCGATGCCCTTGCCTCCATGATCGCTGCTCGCAAACTCTACCCTGAAGCAGCCCTTGTATTTCCCGGTTCGCAGGAAAAGAACCTCCGTAATTTTTTTCTTCAATCCACCTCTTATATTTTTGATTTCAAGAAAATCAAACAGTTGAATCTTGAAAGCATAAAAAAGCTTATCCTTGTGGATACGCGGCAGAGAAGCAGAATAGGCAGATTTTCAGAGGTCATTGATAGGAAGGATGTTGAGATCCACATCTTTGATCATCACCCTGAATCGGACGATGATATACGCGGGAGTTTCGAGTTAATAAAAAAGGCGGGTTCAAATACGGCTATTCTAACATCCTTATTAAGAGAAAGGCACATACCTGTTTCCCTTGACGAGGCGACGATCATGTGTCTCGGGATACATGAAGACACAGGATCTTTCACCTTTTCCTCCACCACTGCTGAAGATTACAAGGCCGCGGCGTGGCTTACCCAACAAGGTGCGGATCACAACCTCATAGCCGATATGCTTACCAGGGAACTTACGGCGGAACAGGTATGGGTACTCAACGACCTTACCCAAGCCGCCACCACCAGGGTGATAAACGGGGTTGAAGTGGTTATTACAAAGGTGATAAGGGACGATTATGTAGGCGATTTCGCCGTGCTTGTCCACAAGCTGATGGAAATGGAGAGTCTTAACGTCCTTTTCGCGCTGGGCCAGATGGAGGACCGTATTCATGTGGTTGCCAGGAGTCGCATTGAGGAAGTAAACGTGGCGGAAATCGCCCTTGCCCTTGGGGGTGGAGGGCACCCTCAGGCGGCATCGGCAACGGTAAAAAACAAGACATTGATGCAACTTGAAAGGTCCCTTCTCGCACTGCTCAGAAACCGCATAAGACCTATCAAAAAAGCAGGTGACATGATGGTTTCACCTGTGATTAACGTCTCCCCCGAGGATACCCTGAAAAAGGCCACCAATCTTTTGACCAGGTACAATATAAATGTCCTGATGGTAATCAACGGGCAAGGAGCCCTGAAGGGTTATATTTCCCGGCAGGTGGTTGAAAAGGCGGTCTATTTCGGCCTTGAACTGCTCAAGGTAAAGGAATACATGAATATCGAGTTTTCCATCGTAAGGCCTGAGGCAAGTCTAAGGGAGGTGCAGGAGCTTATTATAAGAAACAAGATGAGGATACTTCCTGTCGTGGAAAAGGGGGTCGTCGTCGGCGTTATTACCAGAACGGATCTTCTTAATATCCTCCTTGGTGATCCGGTTATCCCGGAATTTCTTTATGATTTCAAGACGGATTCCCAATTAGCGCGCAAGAAAAACATGGCAACGCTCCTGAAGGAACGCCTGCCCAGAAAATTGATACGGCTCATAAAGGCGTTCGGGCACATCGGCGATACGCTGGGAACCAAAGTATACCTTGTCGGCGGGATTGTCAGGGATGTAATGCTCAAGAAGGAGAATCTCGACGTGGATATAGTTGTCGAGAAAGACGGGATCCTTTTTGCTCATGAATTTGCCAGACAACATGATGTGAGGGTTAGAAGTCACCGTAAATTCGGAACAGCCGTTCTGATATTCCCGGATGGATTCAAGGTTGATGTGGCTACTGCCAGGATGGAATATTATGAATCTCCGGGGGCACCCCCTGTTGTTGAGTCCAGTTCCCTCAAAATGGACCTCTACCGCAGGGATTTCACAATAAACACCCTTGCAATAAGGCTTAACAAAAGGGAATACGGTACCCTGATAGATTATTTCGGTGCGCAGAAAGACATAAAAGAAAGGGTGCTTAGAGTACTTCACAACCTCAGCTTCGTGGAAGACCCAAGCCGGGTGTTCAGGGCCGTAAGGTTTGAAAACAGGTTCGGATTCAAGATCGGCAAACTCACCTTGGCCTTGATAAAGAATGCCGTTCGAATAAATACATTCAAGGACGTTTCAGGAAGACGCCTTCTGTTGGAATTAAGGCTTATCCTTAATGAAGAAAATCAGTTGAGCGCAATAGACAGGATGCATCAACTCGATCTGCTTCAGGTCATATCACCAAGAATACGGTTTACCGAAACCTTAAGGTTATTGCTGGAGGAGATAGAAAAGGTTATTGGATGGTATAAGTTGCTTTTTCTTGAAGAGCCGGTTGAATCGTGGCAGGTTTATTGGCATGGCATTACATCACAGGTTGAACCCGGGCACCTGAAAGAAATCTTTGAAAAAATGGATTTCATTGATAAAGACGGGGTCAGGATTCTCAATCAGAGAAAGGCCGTTACCAAGCTTTGGGATGAACTGTTCAGGTACAAAGGAGACAACTATCTTTTGTATACATTACTTAGCCCCTATGATACAGAATTATTGTTATATCTGATGGCAAAGGCCCAGAGTGAAAAGGTCAGAAGGCTTATTTCAAAATATTTCACCCAGCTAAAAGGCACAAAAGTAAGCATGAACGGAAAAGACCTTCTATCAATGGGCATAAAACCGGGACCTATATTCAAGCAGGTCTTTGAAAGACTCTTACAGGCCCGTATGAACGGTCTGCTTAAATCGAAGGACGATGAAATCGACTTTGTTCATAAAAATTTCAAGGAAAAAATAGCAGCCCAGCATCAATAAACTGCTGAGGCAAACGCAAGGCTGTTACAAAAGACCTTTGGTTGCCGGACCAGGCTTATTAAATGGAATATGAAGTCAAACTTGAGATATTCGAGGGTCCCCTTGATCTTCTGATACACCTGATTCATAAAAATGAGGTCGATATATTTGATATACCTATCTCAATAATCACTGATCAATATCTCGAATACATTGATATGATGAAGGCGCTCAATGTGGACATTGCGGGCGATTTTCTGGTTATGGCCTCAACTCTCATTCATGTCAAGTCCAAGATGCTGCTTCCGGGATTGAACAACGAGGAGGAAGATGATCCCAGGGTGGAAATAACACGTCCCCTTCTCGAATATATGAAGTTCAGGGAAATTGCCGGGGAGTTTTCAGACAGAGACCTTCTTGAAAGAGACGTCTTCAGGCGTGAACTGGCTCCCTATTTTGAAAAAGACCCCTCAGAGGACGAATCAAGGCTGGAGGTCAATCTGTTCCAGTTGATGGATGCATTCAAGCGCATAATTGAAAAAAGTCTGCCGGAACCTCAGTTGAAAATGCAGGGTGACAAATGGAGTTTAAAAGAAAAAATAGAGGCGATTACAGCCCTTGTAAAAGAAAAAGGGCCAGTCTTTTTCAGCGACATTTTCACATCTGACAGAGGCATGTCGGAAATGGTGGTTAGTTTTTTGGCCGTTCTTGAATTGATACATGTTGGTAAGATTAGAGTCATTCAACCCAATTTGGAAAGCGACATACGCCTGATTCCATGTTTCTGAATAAGGATTATATCCAGCTGAGCGGTCGTGCCCCCTTGCCGAAAAACCTGTTGGTATTTTCGGCTCCCATTTTTCCAACCGGATTGGAAAGAAACCATAAACGATTTTCATTCGTAAGGTAAAATCTATCATGTCGGATGAACTTAAGCTCATAATTGAATCCCTTCTGTTTACCTCAGGCAGGCCCCTGAGCGTGAAAGACATAGCTTCTCTTCTGCCTGATGAAAAAAAAGGCATTGTAAAAGAGGCCATAGAGTCCCTTAAAGATGACTATGATTCTTTTGACAGGAGTTTTGTGCTCAAGGAGGTTGCAGAGGGCTACCAGTTCAGGACTAAATCCAGCTACTCGCCTTACATACTCAATATGCTGAAAAAATCACCTGCCAGGCTTTCCCGAGCCGCCCTCGAAACGCTTGCCATTATAGCCTATAAGCAGCCTATAATACGCCAGGAGATCGAAAGGATACGTGGGGTGGACGCTGGCGGCATATTGAGAACCCTGATGGAAAAGGGAATAATAAGGATAATGGGCCGAAAAAAACTTCCGGGTCGGCCCCTTATCTATGGGACGACTAATAAATTTCTGGAAATTTTTGATCTTAAGGACCTTCAATCCCTTCCGAGGCTGAAAGAGATAAAGGAATTTTCACCTGATGAAGAAAACGGTTCCGAAACCGGGACAGGGAGCCAACATGAAGGACATGAACAGGAAAACCGGGAACCGGATCAACCGAATAACGGTTCGGATTGAAACAAGGTAAATCATGAGATTAAATCAGATAATAGCCTCGGCCGGTTTGACCTCGCGCCGCAAGGCGGACGAGTGGATCACGGCAGGAAGGGTTTCGGTAAACGGCAGTCCGGTTCGAAAGCTGGGAACCAAGGCCGTGTGGGGCACCGACAGCATAATGGTGGACGGAAAAGAGATCCCCGGGCCTTCTGAAAGAATCTACGTTATGATGAACAAGCCGTTCGGCTATATTTGCGCCCTTGAAGAACCTGAAGGCAGGCGGCTTGTCACAGACCTGCTTGAGGGGATCTCCACCAGGATCTATCCTGTGGGACGCCTGGATTTTGATTCTCTCGGCCTCCTGCTCCTCACAAATGACGGGCAGCTCACCAATCGCCTTACCCATCCCCGATACGGTCTTCCAAGGACCTATAAGGCGACCATTGAAGGATCTATCTCCGATGAGGCATTAAAAAAACTGACCAGGGGCGTGAACCTGGACGACGGTCCGAGCGGTCCGAGCAAGGTGGCCGTCGTAAGCAGGAAAGGCAGGCAGAGCGTGGTAAGGATAACCATAACCCAGGGAAGAAACAGACAGGTGAGAAGAATGATTTCCGCGGTGGGGTACGACGTAGTTCATTTGATAAGAACCGGCTTTGGCACGCTAATGCTTGGTGACCTGAAATTGGGCAGATACAGACATATTGAGGATCAGGAGCTGAGAGATCTAAAAAGGCTCGTGGGTCTAAAATAGTTTTTTTTGTTTACAAAGGATTCCTCATTATTGTATCAAGTCAGTAGTTCATCGGGCGGTTAACTCAGCGGGAGAGTGCCATCCTCACACGGTGGAAGCCCCGGGTTCAAACCCCGGACCGCCCACCACCTAAAAGGTATTGACAGACAAGCGTTCTGATTATTCGACCTTCTGTAATTTCTATTATTACAGGAGGTTTTCTTTTTATAGGCACACGAAATATTAGGCATCTTCCGACTCGGAATCCTCCACGCCTCGAGTCTGAAATCTTACTGAAGCCCGGCAGGAATTACAGAGAATTTAAAGGCCCCGGTCGACTGTGCGCGGATATGTCGTAAATATTAGTATTTTACCATATTGAAAAAGCATTTAAAATTAAATTAACATGCTGGTTTTTAAATCGCTTTCATGTATACTTAAGGTATATGTTTTCCGTAAGGTTTGCACCCAACTGGGATTAGGCAGGTGGCGGAATGTTTTCATTTCTATTCAAAAAAGAACATCACCTGGAATCTTTGATCTACGAATATCTTGATGCCCTGTCCGAGGCTCAGGAAAATTTCTCGCTGGCACTGCACGTGTGCGTTGAAAACCAGCATTGCGAGCAGTTTGATTTTCTCACGGAACAGACCCATAAGCTGGAATCCAAGGCGGATGACATCAGGGAAAACATTAAATCCCTTATGTACAGAAAGGCCCTTATCCCCGACTCACGGGGTGATATTATGGGTCTGCTTGAGGCGATTGATGAGATCCCCCGTGTGTTCGAGGAAGTCCTTTACATACTCCAGCTTCAGAAACTTACCATTCCCGAATTCATACTTTTCGATTTCAACGAAATCATCCGCATAAGCCTGGAATGTTGCGATCTGCTGGATAAGCAGGTCAGGATCTTTTTCAGGAGATCCGGAAGCATCCGGGAACTGATATCAAAGATTGATATAAATGAGAGTCATTGCGACCACATAGAGCGTCGAATCATCATGAATATCTTCAACTCCCAAACCGACCCCTTTCAAAAGCTGCAACTCAAAGAACTCATATTAAAGATAGGGGACATAGCGGATAAGGCGGAAAGCGTTTCCAGACGCGTAAACATAATCAACATGAAGAGGCGGGTCTGATGTTATCTCTTTTGGGAGGTATCTTTCTGGGGTGGTCACTTGGAGCAAACGACGCATCCAATGTCTTCGGCACTGCCGTTTCCTCCAGGATGATCAAATTCTGGACCGCTGCCCTGCTCGCCTCTTTTTTTGTCATCGCCGGTGCCCTTGTATCTGGCAGGCCCGGAATCGAGACACTTAAAGGACTTACTACCTTCAAACTCGAACATGCGGTAATAATATCGATAGCCGCCGCCCTTACCGTTACCGTCATGACGGTGATGGCCCTTCCCGTATCCGCATCTCAGGCGGTCATCGGCGGCATTCTCGGGATAGGCATCCTGAATAAACAGATTTATCTGTCAGGACTTGGAAAGGTGATCCTCTGCTGGGTCGGAACTCCCACAGGTGCCGCCCTGATTGCGTTTTGCACATACTACGCGCTGGGAAGACTGTATAATCACCTCAGGTTTACAATTTTTAACGCTGATATCCTGATCCGTACCTGCATGATAATAGCTGGGTCATACGGGGCATACGCCCTGGGAGCAAACAATGTGGCTAATGTGACCGCTGTGTTCGTTGGTGCAGGCACATTGAGCGTCTTTAACGCGGCCCTTATAGGCGGGGCAAGCATAGCTCTCGGCATCCTGACCTTCAGCAGGCCGGTCATGGAAACCGTGGGTAGACGGCTAATCGAACTGGACCCCTTCTCCGCCCTTATCGTTGTCCTCTCACTTGCCATTACGGTACACATATACGCGCTCATAGGAGTGCCGGTCTCCACATCCCAGGCGGTAATAGGAGGAGTGCTCGGCATCGGCATAATCAAAGGAGTAAAAACCATAAGCAGGAAAACGCTGAGGCATATCCTCATTGCATGGTCCCTTACACCCATAATTGCCTGCTTTCTTTCCATGGTTATCTATTTTTCGGTACATTTGCGCTACATGCCTCATCATTAGCGTCTTTTGAACCTTTTTTACTTCCATTTCAGCCTTTATCCGTTCCTGGGTCTTAAGGGCCCTTTTCTTTGAAAGGGCATTGGGTTACCATAAAATCGGTTGATCAGCTGTAAAGCCTTTTAGCTCTTGCCAAGATTCCGGATTATGATGTAAAGATAAAAAAGTGGGATTAAACTATATGTCTTTTTATGGTCTGCCCTAACGCCGGAAACAAGGAGCGGCACGTAGATGATCCAGAAAAAAATCTGCATGTTAGGAACATTCGCAGTCGGAAAGACAAGCATTGTAAGACGCTTTACGGAAGACATGTTTTCTGAAAAATATCTCACTACAGTTGGGGTCAAAATAGATAAAAAAGAGGTTGAACTCGACGGCGACAAGGTAATGCTGCTGCTATGGGATCTTGAGGGTGAGGATGACTTTACCGAAATAAAACTCTCCTATCTGAGGGGGGCGTCAGGATACCTTCTCGTGGCAGACGGAACCCGCGCAGAGACTTTTGACATAGTAATTGATATCCAGAAAAAGGTGGAGGCATCACTGGGAACGCTGCCTTTTCTTTTACTCATTAACAAGTGTGACCTTACGGATCTCTGGGAGATCGAGGAAATGGACGGCCTGCAGAGACTTTCTGAAAATGGATGGGATCTCCTTACAACAAGCGCCAAGACCGGTTTAAATGTTGACACGGCATTTGCAAAGCTGGTTGCCAGGATGATTCGATGATAACAGGAGTAGGATGAAAGGACCGGACGAAAAGATAACCGAACCTTTACTTGTCGAGCTCATGGCCGCTTTGGACATGCTGGTATTGGAACGAATTAAGGCTTATGAGTACAGGGTACAGGGAGAGATTCCAAAATTTTTCAGACGCCTTTATCTTGATGGAGTTCCTGAAGGGGGGCCTTTCAGATTCTGGGAAATCGCGCCTTTTATAGATCATTTTCTTGAACAGGCTGAACCCTTCTGGATGCTGGGAAGCAGGGGTCGTCTCAATTCCGGCACCTGGATCGAAAACGACATAAAAGGCAACCGGTATCAGTTGAACGCATCGGCGCTCTGTATTGGGGACAGCAGGATTCTTCTAATCCAGAACCTTAGTCAGGAAAACGAAATACAATCAAAACTCAAGCAGAGCGCACGTGAGGCAATGCTGGCAAAACGGACCCTGGAGGCGCAGGTCAAGGCAAGGACAAAAGATATAAGAAACCGCGAAGAAGAACTTGCAGTACGCCTTTTGTCCGCGATAGAATACCGGCACGGGGACACAGGCGCTCACATACGCAGGATAGGCCTCTATGCGGAGCTGCTGGCCGCTAAACTTGGATGGACGCCTGAACAATGCTACGACATCCGTATCGCAGCCCCCCTGCACGATGTAGGCATGATAGCGATTCCTGATTCCATTCTACTGAAACCGCGACGTCTGAATCCAGAGGAATTCGATATCCTTATGAAGCACCCTGAAATAGGTTACGAAATGCTGAAGGACTCCGAGATACCGCTTTTGCGAATGGCAGCCGATATCGCAAGGTATCACCATGAAAAATGGGACGGCACCGGCTATCCGGAGGGCCTCTCCGGAGACGCCATTCCTCAAAGCGCGAGGCTCACAACCATATGCGATATATTTGATGCCCTTATTAATTCTCAGGTCTACAGGGGATCTTTGACGTTTGAAAGCGCAACAGAGATCATAAAAAGTGAGAGCCACCGATTCGATCCTGATATCTACAGCTGTTTTGTGGATATTTTACCGGAGATCCGGGCCATATGGTGGCAAAACCTGCAAGAGGGAAGCAAGGGGGAAAATACCGTTAAATAGATTGCCATGCTTGACCACTCGATACCCTACCAGATCACACCGCCGCTTTCAAAACGCCTTTCATAATTTCTGCGGGATGAGTCCAGAACCTCTCGGAGACGGACAAGGTTTGCCTCCACAGATGCCTCATATGGATCGACCTCTTTTCCATGACGAGACTTGAAATGTGCCTTCATATACCCTGTTATATCCCCCAGTGTTTCCAGCCGCAATTTAACTACATAATCGTAAAAGCTCTGCGTCTTTTCAATCAACATAAGCTCCGAATCAAAGCCAGGAACAGATGCCTCTTCAAATTCATAAAAAAGGAGGGTAAGCTTGCTCAGATATTCAGGGTCAGCCATCTGACCCAACAGATCGCATGCTGCCAGACACTTACCTATCAGCTCTATCTCCCTGTTTCTGAATGAGATCTCAGATATCTCCCTTCCCAGTATTGTGCTGAAGATCATACTTCGGCAGTCAGAGATATCTTCACTGCTGCGTCCTCTTTTTCCGAGATACCCTGAGAGCAGATCAGCGCTTCTTTCTTCATGACCTACCGTGTGTTTGGCGCCGGTTCCGATCATATCCCCGGCTTCCTGTATAAGCCCGGTATCATGAAAAAGGGATGAGATAAGGCCCATTTCCATATCCCTTCTTGTTACGGTTTCTCCTGAAAGTCTTGCCCCGTTCATAACCCTTGCCATGGCAAGAAAAACAGAAAGGGTGTGCTCAGAGTTATGATACGAGGTGTTACTCTCACGGTAGCCCTCGTATTCGCCTGCAAAAAGCCTCAAAACGTCGTCAAAAACCTCTTTTACAAGGTTCATTTTCATGTCGGGATAGGCCATTTCGCACACGGACATGACCTCTGAATATATCTCACTTTCAGTATACGGTCCGATAAGTTCTCTCAGTTCATCGTTTTCAAGATTCATCAATAAATCTCCACCGGCACAATGTTCCATGAAAAGCGTGTTGAATCATCTTCCGCATGTCAGTAAAGAGCCGTCCGGCTTCAATTATTCCCACCTGTCACCCCTTTTGCGCATCTCTATATGCTCCTCCGCCCTCCCCTTTTCATTGAAAAAGGAATTCAAAAACCAGCTGACAATGCTTATGACAAGAGATCCTATCACGGCAGGCCAGAAACCGTAAACCTCAAAGCCGGAAATCACCCCTGATGCCATTTTCAACAAAAGCGCGTTGATAACGAATGTGAAAAGACCCAGGCTTATGATATTTATCGGAAGTGTAAGGATTATGATGACAGGACGGAAAAAGGTATTAAGGATACCCAGGATGGCAGCGGTGAAAAAGGCACTGAAAAAGCCGCTTACGATTATCCCGTCTATAAGGTATGAGGCAAACATTATGGAGGCGGCAAGCATAAACCACCTTAGCAGGAGCCATTTCATGGTTTTTCCTCTCACAATATCCTTTTCCGTAATCGCTCCACCGGCATTCGGCCTTCAACTTCCGGCAAAAGCATTCATAAAGCAAGTATTTAAACCAATAACTTAATGTCGACGGTTGAGCCCTGCATCCCGAATCCCCCTATTTTCGGATAAACACCGTCTAATAATATAAAAAAAAATAGTTTCTTCTCAAGCTGATAATTTCAAGTTATCATTTGGGCTGAGCGAAACCGACTTAAACCCCGGTTGTCAAGCAGGAGATATGAGAATGGATAAAGATATTAAAAAAGGCGCGGAATTTATCGAAAATTCAAAGAATATCATGGTCTTTTCCGGAGCGGGGCTTAGTACCGAATCAGGCATCCCGGATTTCAGAAGCCCCGGTGGGGTCTGGGACAGGTATGATCCTTCCGATTTCGATTTTCAAAATATAATATCTGACGAAAGAATAAGGGAAAGATATTGGCAAATGAGCACTGAATTTTATGAAAGCATGAGGGACGCGAAACCGAACAAGGCACATATTGCCTTAAAAAAACTGGAAGATAAGGGGAAACTGTTGGCAATAGTGACTCAAAATATCGACAATCTTCACCAGAAAGCGGGAAATTCAATTGAAAGGATTATTGAACTCCATGGAAACGCCTTTTCCGTCTCATGCCTTGAATGCGGGAAAAGATACGCAAGGGATCAGATTCAGGAACGGATAAGAAACGGAGTGAAAATCCCCTATTGTGACGATTGCTCAGGGATACTTAAGCCCGACACCATCTCCTTCGGTCAAACCATGCCTGAGGATAAGATGACCCGGGCATTCATTTGTGCAGGCGAATGTGACCTTTGCATGGTCCTTGGCTCTTCACTCGTGGTTTACCCGGCCGCATCGGTGCCTGATTATGCCTTAAAAAGCGGGGCCAAAATTATGATTATCAACCGGGATAAAACCCCGTTGGACCCAAAAGCGGACATCGTGATCCATGAATCCGTGTCATACGCGCTTGTCCGGATGATTGGGTAGGATATTTTTTCTTGAAGTAGGAGAAAGATAACTCTAAAGTGTATTGTTAAGGTTTTAAAAATGCCTCACTCGCGATTACCCTGTGGCTTGTTGCACAGGGTTAGCCGGCGATAGCAAGGTAAACAAAAGGCCTTAAAATTTGGAGATTCCCCGCAGCTTCCAGCGGGGAGTTTTAATTTATCCGGAGGAAATTATGCTCAAAATCGGTTTTATAGGGTGGAGGGGCATGGTCGGCTCGGTCCTCATGGAGCGGATGCGTGAAGAAAAGGATTTCAAGGACTTTGAGGCCACATTTTTTACCACCTCTAATGTGGGAGGTAAAGGACCTGAAACAGGGCTTATGATTCCGCCCCTCAAAGACGCCTTTGACATTAAGCTCCTTTCATCTCTGGATATCATCCTGTGCTGCCAGGGAGGAGACTACACCAAGAAGGTCTATCCTGAACTGCGTTCAAAGGGATGGAACGGCTACTGGATCGATTCGGCTTCCACCTTAAGACTCAGCCAGGATAGCATAATAGTCCTGGACCCTGTTAACAGATCCGTAATAGACAAAGGGCTCAGCTCCGGGATAAAGACATATGTCGGCGGGAACTGCACGGTAAGTCTTATGCTCATGGCCGTTTCCGGGTTATTCGCCTCCGGACATGTGGAATGGGTCTCTTCGATGACCTACCAGGCGGCCTCAGGTGCCGGGGCAAAAAACATGAAGGAGCTTGCCGAGCAGATGTCTCTGATAGGCCGGGTCGCCCGGCCGTTTCTGGATGACCCCGCTTCCACCGCAATTGAAATAGACAGGGCCGTAACTGAAAGCATGAGGCAGGCGGACTTTCCTACAGACAATTTTTCAGCCCCGCTTGCAGGAAGTGTACTGCCCTGGATCGATTCTCAAATGGAATCGGGCCAGACACGAGAAGAGTGGAAGGGATCTGTTGAGACGAACAAGATACTTGGAAGTCAATCCCCCGTGCCGGTTGACGGGCTATGCGTCAGGGTGGGAGCAATGCGCTGTCACAGCCAGGCCCTTACCGTAAAACTGGATGCCGACCTGCCTGTTGATGAGATAGAAGACATCATCAAAAAGGCAAACGACTGGGTACGTCTCATTGAAAACGACAAAAAATCAACCCTTGCACATCTTACACCTGCCGCCGTGTCCGGATCTCTGAACGTCCCGGTGGGAAGGATCAGGAAGATGCTCATGGGCCCTGAATATCTCGCCGCCTTCACTGTCGGCGATCAGCTTCTATGGGGTGCGGCTGAACCTGTTCGCAGGGTACTCAATATTATCATTGAGCATCTTCGCTAGCTTGCCGCATTCTTCACAGGGCTGTTGACAAATGTATATGTTTGATTAATATAGCAACTGAGCCATGGAAGTGGAAAGCTCACTGGTGGGGCTCCCGGACTTCAAATCCGGTGTGCCGGGCTAAACCCTCGGCAGGTGGGTTCGATTCCCATGCACTTCCGCCAAAAAAAACTCGAAAAGGCCCTGCAACCTCATTTAGCCGCAAGGCCTTTTATTCCGACCTTCTATTTTCTGACCATATTCACCCCGATGTCAAAGGCCTCCAGGTTCACTGCGATCTTATCAGGTGACATCTTCCTTAACAGCACCGATTCGAAGCACTCACGGTCCAGGGGGAGAACCTTTGTTGCGGCTAGGGCGCCCACGGATATTATGTTACCGAAAATGGGATTTCCCAGCTTGAGGGCCTCTTCGGTGGCACCGATAAACCAGGCATTGAGACTCAGTACCCCAACCCATTCCCTTATCTCTTTTAGAGCTGGACATGTCTGTTCCCCGGAGATGACCCCTATGGAGTGGATCGGCCTTGTATTGCAAAGGACCCCCACTTTCGGGTTTCCGTAATCCCTCAGGACCCGTATTGCTTCGGTCGGCTCAAGGGCCACGATCATATGTGCCCTGCCCTTCGGCATCTGGGGAGAAAAGATTGAGGCAGCGGAGATCCTCAGGTGGCTCATGACCGAGCCGCCCCGCTGCGAGGCCCCGAAGGTTTCACCGATGGTCACATAAAACCCGCGTCGGGACAGCATGTCTCCCACCATCCTGGAGGCAAGGACGTTACCCTGGCCTCCTACACCAGCGATAATAAGGTTGTAGGGATCGCTTTTAAGCTGTGCGTTTTCCATTTCTTAGGCAACCTCCCTTTTTTCGATGGCCCCTGACGGGCAGATGGAGGCACAAACGCCGCACCCGGCGCAGATAACCTCGTCTATCCCGGCCGTCTTTTTCTCACTGTCCCATACCAGACCCGGACACTTTAGAACCCTTGTGCACAGCCGGTTGCACCCGCAGTTCTCACCGATGCAGACTTTTTCATTCACCCACATATCGAACATCTTTTTGCCCTTCTTTTCAGGGCTCAGGGCACAGATCTGCCTGAGGATGACGACCTTGACACCTTTATCATCCTCCAGCGTTTCCAGCAGGGTCTCCTGTGTTTTTTCCATATCAAAGGGGTCCACGACCCAGACCTTTGCGCCCATTGCCTCGCAGAGCCCCTGTATGTCAATATCCGGGACTTCTTCTCCGCACGCATTGACCTTAAGACCCGGATGGGCCTGAAAACCGGTCATTGCCGTTCCGCGGTTGTCAAGGACCACGAGGGTGATATTAGCCCTGTTATGGACGGCGTTCACCAGAGCGGGCATGACCGCATGAAAAAATGTGGAATCGCCGCACACAGAGACGATGGGCTGGTCCATGCCAAAGCCATCGAGTTTGCCGAATCCGCTGGCAAGGCCGGTCCCGCATCCCATGGCATGCAGTGTCTTGAGGGTTTCAAAACCGCTGGCCCCGGCGGCCAGGGAATAGCAGCCGATATCACCGCACATGAAACCCTCCCGGTTGTCAATACTGAGCGCCTTATGGATGTTCCAGAAGGATGCCCTGTGAGGGCATCCGGGGCAGAACGTCAATGCCCGGTCCGGCGCCCCCTGGACAGCAATCTCCTGTGCCCTTTTTGCGTAGTCCTCGGAAACACTTTTATATGGGACATCCAGGATCTTTGAAAGGGCACCCACTAAAAGGTCGGGATTAAGTTCGTTTGTTGTGGGAAGGGTGCCGTCGTGCTTGCCGTGAAATGTTTTGATCCCGATCTTTGGGGCAATCCGCGCGGCAAGGGCCTCGATATTGTCCTCTAAAAAGGGAAGCACCTCTTCCACTATCAGTACTCTTTCAGTAATGGACAGGTATTTCGTGAGTAAACGGTCGGGAAGAGGCCACGTGGTACCCAGTTTAAGAAGACCCACCCTGTCATCGACCCCGAGCAGATGGATCGCCTCCTTGCTGTAAAGCGTGCAGGCGGAGCTGGTGATAAGGAGGAGTTCGGGTGCCTCCGGCCCGGTGTAGGTGTTAAAAGAAGAATCCTCCATAAATTTTGCGGCCATACGGAGTCTCTCCTGCTGACGGGCATGAAGGGGGCCCACCATGCCCGGAAGATTAATTATGGGCCCCTTCATCTGATCCAGGAAGGCCCCGTTGTAGCGGAAGCGGGCCTCCGCCTTCACGGTGGGAAGTTCTCCCAGGACCACGTTCCCGCTGGCATGGGAGAGCCTGGTCACGCTCCTCACCATCACCACGTTTCTTATCTCTTCCGAGAGCTCAAAGGCCCACTTGGTCATGTCCTTGGCCTCCTGGAAGCCCCCGGGCTCCAGGAGAGGAAATTCCATCATCTTTGCGTAGTACCTGGATTCTCCTTCGTTGGTGCTTGAAAGGGCCCCAGGATCTTCGCATGATACCAGGACCATCCCTCCCCTCGTACCCGACTGGGCCAAGTGGAGCAGAAAGTCCGCGGCCACGTTCACGCCGACCTGCTTCATGACGGCAAGGGAGCGCAGACCCGCAAAGGAGCCTGCAGCGGCCACTTCTGTCGCCACCTTTTCATTTACCGACCATTCCACATAGATATTCCTCTCTTGAGAGACCCTTGAGAGGTTTTCGATGATTTCGGACGAAGGTGTCCCGGGATACCCGGCCGCCACGCTGATTCCCGCCTCAAGAGCCCCCTGGGCGATGGCGTCGTTCCCCATCATCAGGAGCCTTTCCCCCTTTTCCGCCTGTAATAGGATAGGCATCTCTTATCCCTCCTGTTCTCCGACTATCTTCCGGACCACGTCTTCACTTATCCTGAGTACGGAATGGCGTTCCTTCTCACCGCTATTCAGAAACCCCTGCTCAATACACTTAATGAGGGATCTTTTTCGCTTTTTGGAGGCCGCAAAGGCAAGATGCGCCAGGCTCCGTTCCGGTATCTCTTTAGTCTGAAGCCAGCCCTCGGAAACCGCTTTTTCAACGATTTCATTCCCTTTTTCCGAACGTATGACAAGGATGTTCCACTCAGGTTCCCCTTCCAGCACACCCACCGAGATGTCGGCCCACTCCGAGGTCATATCGGGACACACAAGGCATCCTTGTGGGACTAGGGGCCGGATTTCATCCAGGGGGATCTCAATGCGACCTTCATCCGTCTCAAGCACAAAGATCTCGGCAGGCGGGGGGGGTATGTCCATCTTCCTGATCCCGCTGATATCCAACCGTTTCGAAAGCATTGCTATGAGTTTGCGTGTGTCAAGAGCCCAGGTGCAGAACAGCCCCACCACCAGGGCAACCGGATCGACGAAGTCGGGCCGATCCAGCGGGTTCAAGCGCATCTGTTCAATGGCGGTAACCTGGCAGGGCGTTCCGACAAACCCCATACGGGTGTAACCCTCACGCGCACCCCGGTTCACGGCCGCAACCGTAGGGGCGGCCATGTACTTGGAGCCGGCGAATTCCACCACCTCGCTTGCTCTGGTTGCGATTTTTGGGACAGGCACCAGCCCCTCCCGGTCCGTGAGGACCGCCGAGTCGATTATTGCGTTTTCCAGGGCAAATGACATTATAGCGGACACTGCCCCGCCCGCCTGGAAGGGACCCTCTGACATCCTGTCACCGGCCCTGGCGGCAAACACCTTACTGTAATCGCCCAGGGCGCTCCCTTCATAGGGTTTGCCCCGAAGGTTCTCGGACAGTTGGTCGAGATCAACTTCGGCCTTGGGGCAATGCGCGTAGCACCTCCCCTGTTCAAGATCGCACGGGAAGATCATGGCGGTCTTGCCCCTGTATGTCTTGAAATAAGGGCACAGGTCCACGCACGCCCCGCAAGCTACGCACAAATCTCTTTCATGGATATCTTTCAGAAGCTCATTTGGTCCATAGATATGCATCTCAGGAAAACCTCCCAGGCTCCTTTTGGCTTGAAAAATAGAGCAATTATCCGGGCCACCCGGATCCATACATTTATTTACTGTTGTTGATTTGTACTTGAAAACCCTGACCTTCTTCAGTGTCCGCCTTAAGGCTTTAAAATAAAAGCATGCCAGTTGTATTCTTCAATAAAATGTTGATATATGAAAGTATGGATTATGGCAAGGGATGTTCGCCTTCAATCTGTTTCTTTGAATATATTGATATATTACAAGATTGCATTCGTAAAAAGTCAAGATTCACACGGCACAGTAAAAAGCTCCAAATGCAAGGATTGCACTTCCGGGAACCCGCTTCGAAGCAGTGGCACTGAGCAAGGCCCGGTGGGATTTGCGAAGAAGCTTGAGGAATAAGGCGTACTTATAGTACGACGCAATGACGAAAGATGAAGCATAATCCCGCCCCCGATGCGGGACAGTTGGACTTCTTACGATGCCGTCAACATTAATCAACCTGCTGTCTTAAAAATACTCTTCTGCAGATAAGTCCGCGTCGGCAGGATCGGTCCGTTTTATCTGAATATGCCTGACAACAATGATCTGTTATTGCTCCTGACGGAGGAAATATTTTGACTAGGCAAGGTTTAACAACTATATTTGCTCCCAAGGAGCTCATAGCTATGAATAAAAAATATGGATCAAGTTTTTTTCTCATACTTCTACTCTGTTCTCTCCTCCTGTTGATGGGGCTTTTCCAGACCTATATCTCGGCAATAGTCTTTGCCCTGCTCATTGCAAGTGTATTCAATCCGATGTACCTGAGGTTAAATAAATTTCTGGGGAACAGGGAAAACCTTGCGTCGGCCTCCATGCTGGTATTCATTCTACTTGTGCTCATTATTCCCACTGTATGGTTCGTTGGAACCCTCTCCAATGAGGCATATGATTTTTATGACCGTACCCGCGATTCGGTTTCTCTTGCTCAGATAAAGGAGACGCTGAACAGCGATTCCATATGGGTTGAAAGGGCAAGAAATCTCTCGGAAAAGGCGGGGATCGAATTCACGCCTGAATCGATTGAAAAACTTGCGGCTGGCCTTGGAAAACAGGTGGGCTTTTTTCTCTATAAACAGTTGAGTTCCGTTGCGTCCAACCTGTTCAATTTTCTCATCCACTTTTTCATGATGATGTTTACCATCTTCTATCTGTTCCGTGACGGGGCAAGGTTAAGGGAGTATATTACCCGGCTTCTGCCTGTGCCTGAAGAGCAGGTGGCAAAGGTCATAAAAAAATTCAATGAAATGGGGAGTTCCCTTATTTTTGGAAACGGCATCTCAGGTATTGTTCAAGGGATACTCGGAGGTATAGGCTTTGCCGTTTTCGGCCTCGGTTCCCCCCTCCTCTGGGGTTCCGTACTCGCCTTCATGGCCTTTTTGCCTATAATCGGTGCCTCGATCGTCTTTTTCCCCGCCACGGCCATACTCGTTTTTCAAGGTAAGATGTCCGTGGCCATAACTTATCTGCTCTACAACATGGTCTACAGCTCTGTGATAGAATATATAATAAAACCCCGCCTGATCGGACGGGGCATGGAGTTAAACGCGCTGTTGGTTTTCATCGGAATAATCGGAGGAATAAAACTTTTTGGAATTCTGGGAATTATTTACGGTCCGTTTATCATAACCATTTTTCTAACCCTTGCAGAGATCTACAGGATTGAATACAAAGATCAGACAGGCTAGGAAGTCGTCACCGAGGAAATATCTATCCAAAGGAGAGAACAGAGATGGACCCCAAAAAGATGCTCCAAGATAAGAAAATTTTGATAGTTGATGATGAAGTGGATATCCTTGAGTTTCTTGGAGAAATCCTGGATATGTGCGATATTGACAAGGCTTCGGAGTTTCATGAGGCAAAGAATCTTTTGGAATCAAATAGTTACGACGTCACCATCCTGGATATAATGGGAGTACGCGGATATGAGCTGCTGGAAATCGCCCAGGCCCGGGATATCCCCGCTCTCATGCTGACGGCCCATGCGATTTCAAAGGAAAATCTGAAAAAATCGGTTGAAAAGGGTGCAAGCTATTATGTCCCAAAAGACGAGATAAACAATATTGATATCTATCTTTCAGACATACTCGAGGCGAGGGAAAAGGGCAAAAATGTATGGATAAAATGGTATGAGCGCATGAGCGGCTTCTGCAACAGAAGGTTCGGGCCGGACTGGAGAGATGAAGAACCTGAATTCTGGGACGTGTACCTGAAAAATGACTCCTGAGCTCATCGGCTTTAATAATTCCTCGCAAAGTGTATGTGGAAATATCCTGATTGTTTTTTTGCGATAACCTTTTGAGAAGTGCAGGAGAGGATGAAACATGAAGCAGCAAAGTGTGGGAATCACGATAACTCAGCACATCCTTAATCAGCAAAGGAAAAACCCGGAGGCAACAGGGGCCTTTACAACTCTTATTTCTGAGCTGATTGTGGCTGCCAAGGTTATCTCACGAGAGGTAAACAAGGCGGGGCTGGTTGATATACTCGGACCGACGGGAAAAATAAACATCCAGGATGAGCAGGTGCAGAAACTGGATATCTTTGCCAATCAGGTAATGATTGAAAGGATGCAGCACATCGGCGAGCTCTGGTGCATGGGTTCCGAGGAAGACCCCGATCTCATCGAAATCCCCTCCAGGTATCCTAAAGGCGAATACATCCTGGTGTTTGACCCGCTGGACGGTTCCTCAAACATAGATGTAGACGTCAGCATCGGGACGATCTTCGGGATCTACAGGAAAAAGGAGAATAACGATTCCGGAGAACCGCTTCTCGAGGATGTGCTTCAACCCGGTATTGAGCAGGTAGCCGCCGGCTATTTCATATACGGATCAAGCACTATAATGGTTTACACCACCGGAAAGGGAAACGGAGTGCATGGTTTCACCCTTTTCCCCGATGTGGGAGAATTTCTGCTTTCACACGAAGATATCAAGATACCTGAAAGGGGAAGGATCTACAGTGTAAACGAGGGAAATTACGCCCACTGGGATGAAAAGACAAAGGCACTCATTCAATATTTCAAGACCAAGGACAAGGAAACCAGCAGGCCCTACTCATCCCGTTACGTAGGCAGCCTGGTAGCGGACTTTCACAGGAACCTCCTCAAGGGAGGCATATTCATGTACCCGGCCGATCTGAAGGACCCCAAAAAGCCGACAGGAAAACTGAGGCTCATGGTTGAGGCAAACCCGCTTGCCTTTATCGTTGAGGAGGCCGGTGGATATGCCAGCGACGGCCATGGCCCCATACTGGAAATAGAGCCTTCGCAGCTTCATCAGAGGGTCCCCTTGTATATCGGAAGCAAAAAGGACGTGGAAGTGGCGGAATCCTTCATAGGCGGCGGAAAACAGCCTATTTGACGGAATAGAACATCATTTCATTGAGCTCAAGGCAGGTGAGGCTCCCCCCGTACACCGCTCCGGTGTCGATCCCGATCTTATTTTTTTCTATAAGGGGTTTTTCAAAGGGGGTATGGCCGAAAATGACCTGTTTTCCAAAATCATGATCCGAGTAAATGAAGGGATCCCTTATCCACAACATATCCTGCGGGTCCTGTTCCTTGAGCCGCCTTCCCGGCCTGAAACCGGCGTGAACCACGATATGCCGTTCCAGTTCGATATACATCTTCAGGGATCCATAAAAATTGAGGTGGTCTTCAGGGACAGAAAAGCCTTTATCCCGGCTGTAGCTTCTTATCGTGCGCAGCCCGCCGTTCATAAAATAGAGGTCCCTGTCTCTTCCCGACATATACTCCAGAAACATCGATTCATGGTTCCCCATGAGGCACTCTATGTTGGGTGAATCCCTTATGAGATCCAGTATGAAATTGACCACCTCCTTTGAATTTTCTCCCCTGTCGATATAATCACCTACAAATATCAGGCTGTCCATTGCCGGGTCCCAGTCGATCTTTTCCATCAGCCGCATCAATGGATCAAGGCACCCATGGATATCTCCAACAACGAATGTCCTGTTTTCTTTCATCGGAACCTGAAGATGATTCGCTTTCTTTCCCTTGTATCCAGCCTCTTGAGACCTGCCTCTCCGGCGGCGGCCACCGCCTCCCTGAACTCATACGACCTGAGCCGCCTGTCTATGTATTCATCCTCCCCCGCCCTGCCGCATGGTCTGTACTGATCCATGACATTGAGGTAGGTGCCGACAGAGATCTCTTCCGCGATAAAATCCGTTACATACCTTGATCCTGAGATCCCGTTGGGCATGACTAGGTGCCTCACAATAAGTCCCGTTTCGGCTAACCCCGCTTCATCCACCTTAAGATCCCCCACCTGACGGTGCATCTCTTTCACCGCATCGATTGCATACCGCCTGTATCGGGGAGCATCACAGTACCTGAGTGCCCATTTGTCGTCCCAGAATTTAAAATCAGGCATGTAGATATCAAAGATATTTTCCAGCAGCCTCAGCGTTTCAACCCGTTCATAGCCTCCGCAGTTATAGACCAGGGGCAGTTTGAAGCCGTTATCAACAGCCGGCAAAAGGGATTCCAGGATCTGGGGTACTACATGGGTGGGGGTGACAAAATTGATATTGTGACAACCCATCTCCTGAAGCCTCATCATCATATGTGCCATCTGTTCAGGCCCCACTTCAATCCCTTCGGACAGATGACTTATCTCATAATTCTGACAAAACATGCACATGAGATTGCAGGAAGCGATGAAAATGGTTCCCGATCCTAATCTTCCCACCAAGGGAGCCTCTTCGCCGAAGTGCGCGTCAAAGCTTGCCACGCGAGCCCTTCTTCCTGTCCGGCAGAAACCCGTTTCATTTTTCAGTCTGTTCACACCACACCTTCTGGGGCAAAGATGACACGATTTCATCATATCGGTTGCCACCGAGATACGGCGGGACAACTCCCCGCTTTCCGCCAGTTTCAGGTATGAGGGTTTCATGTCGTTTGGATCTTGAAACAAAAAACCCCCTAAAAGAATATATCCTTGCAGGGGGTTCGCTTTGATATCGCTCGTTGACGGCTTTTTCCTGTTTAGTCTCTGGAAGTTCCGAAAATCCTCAGCAGCATCAGGAAAAGGTTTATAAAATCGAGATAAAGTGAAAGAGCCCCCAGGATCGCCCCTTTTCTCATCACCCCCGCCTCGAGATCCCCAGGCCGGCTCATTGCCATGTTTTTTATCTTCTGGGTGTCATAGGCGGTCAGACCCACGAAAACGATAACCCCGATATAGCTTATTATCATATGCATGGCACTGCTTCTTATGAACACGTTGACAAGCGAGGCTATTATTATGCCTATGAGCCCCATCATTACAAAACCGCCCAGAGAGGTGAGGTCTTTTTTGGTGGTCCATCCGTATATGCTGCATCCCACGAATGTCCCTGCGCATATGAAGAAAACGCTGGCAATGGACGCCCCGGTATACGCCAGGAATATAAAAGACAGCGTCACTCCGTTAAGTGCCGAATAGAGGATAAAAAGGGACGTTGCCGTACCGGCGCTTATCCTGTTTATCATCCCACTTATTGAGAATACAAGCCCCAGTTCGGCAAAGATTAATATAAAGAAAATAAAACGGTTCCCATATATAAGGTTGAGCATAGTCTGACTGCCGGCCACATAAAATGCGATAAATCCCGTCAGTGCAAGACCTATTGCCATCCAGTTATACACGCTTCTTACAAAATCGTTTACAAGGGCATCTGTCCCAGCTCTTGTTATTGAACCTTCAACCATCGGTTTGCCTCCTGAAATATTGTTTTCTACGGTAAAAGAATAATGTATCGTAACAGTTGATGCATCCGTAAAAGGCCAAAGACGACACGGTAAAGAGTTCTCCCGCCCTAGGTGCGTGGCAGTCGGTCTTTTTACATAGCCGTCAACCTTTAAATTATAATCCCTATCATAAAAACTTCAAGATCAATCAACCGGCAGATCAGGCCAAAAAAACAAACCTGCCCGTCACATAACGCTTGCTGTTAAATTAAAAGCGAAGGTGCCGGAGCTCTTTTCTTTGCTTCGCTATACTCAGTCCCCGTTAACCACTATAGAGCAGGCGCCGGCACTCTCTATCCGGCCTTATCTATTTTCTACGGAGAAAATGTGAATGGAGAAAGACCTCCATACTTTTTTTGACTCATGAACGGGGGAAGCCCTGGCCGTAAGACTCGGAACAGAAAAAAATGATCCATGCCGTGGTATTGAAAAGGGATTCTGTAGCGCCTGTGCTATTTATCTATCTTTTCAAGCCGTTCAACCCTTTCAAGAAGCGGGGGATGGGAATAGTTGAACAGGACATACAGGGGGTGTGGCCTGATATCTGCAAGATTATCCTTTGCCATTTTTTTAAGGGCGGAAGAAAGCATTTCAGGCCCGCCTGCCGCCCGCGCTCCATAATAATCGGCCTCTCTTTCAAATCTCCTGGACAGGGCCATACTGATCGGCGACAAGAAAAAACCGACAGGCCCCCAGATCACCCCTACCAGAAATAAACCCACGTATGCCGATGTTTCCGAAAAACCGAAGGCCTCATACATCCCCTCCCATTCAATCATCAATGAGGCGGCATAGAAAAGGACAAGCGTACTGAAAGAGCTGATAAGAAGCTGTTTCAAGATATGTCTTTTCTTTAAATGACCGATCTCATGGGCAAGTACGGCAGCTATTTCGCCCACGCTGTGAGAGCTTATCAGGGAATCAAAAAGCACTATCCTCTTTGCCTTTCCAAGACCTGAAAGATATGCGTTGGTGTGCCTGCTCCGTTTGGAGGCATCCATTTGAAAAATCCCCTTGAGACCTATCCCCTGTCTTGCGGCCAGATCTTCCACCTCCTTTCTCAGATTTTCATCTTCAACAGGAGTGAATTTATTGAAAATAGGTGCAATAACAGTAGGATACAGTACCGTAACAAGGAGCTGGAATAAAATAAACAGGACCCATGCCCATATCCACCAGTTTTTCCCCGAATATTCAAGAATAACCAGCACCAGACAGAGAAGTCCTCCTCCCAGAACCGCGACAATCAGCACCCCCTTGATCTGATCCATTACCCAGGTCAGGCGGGTGGCCGTATTAAAACCGTGCCTGTCCTCTAAGACAAAACGATTATAGTAATCAAAAGGCATGCCGGCACAGACCATGATCACGGATGGAAACGCGAAAAAAAGGACCCCTGAAAGGATGTACGGAAGCCCTTTTGTCAACCCCCGGAACCAGGGAAGCAACTCTGTAAGAATGATCAGGAGGAACAGTGTCTTTGACACGGCAGAGTGAAACATGTTGAAACGGCTCCGATCCCTGCTGTAACTGGATATCTTGTTTAGCTCCGCCCTGTCTATATAACCCCTGAACTGCTCCGGGGGTTGCTCACTGAATTTTGCGCAATATCCGGAATTAATAAACTCTATAAATAGTTCTCCGAGCCCGCTTACCGCAAACAGGAAAAGATACGCTATCAAAACGGGATTTGCATTCATATGGGTATTGACATAAGCTTTTCATGAAGATTTACTGTTTATCGCCCCGCAACCGCCATTTTGTCTGAGACTCGAAAGATTAGTATGATACGGCAAAGTGATCAAGAAGTCACGTGAGGTTCATAGATCACCTCGGCAACCAGGGCGGGGCAAAATCATGGGGTTGATCGACTCCAGGGATTGAAACATCGACCCCTTTTACCCACTCATATCGGAGAAGCGGTATAATGGACAGCGAAAGGCTTTTTATAGTAATGATGGGACTGCCTGCCAGAGGCAAATCTACCCTTGCAAACAAACTGAAGGAAAATCTTGTCCGGGATTCGATAAAGACCAGGATCTTCAATAACGGTGACCTGCGCAGGAGACTCATCAAGCGGGATACGTCCTATCCGGAATTCTATGACCCGGACAACTATGAGGCGGCGACATTCAGGGAGAAGATAGCCCTCATAAACATAAACCGCGCAAAAAAATTCCTGGAGCATCGCGGCGATGTGGCGATACTGGATGCGACCCATGTAAGCAGAAAGAGGAGACAAAGGGTCACCGGCCTGTTGAAAGATCACCCGATCCTGTTTATCGAGTGCGTCAACATGGACCCTATGATCCTTGAAGCCAGCATAGAAAGGAAGACCACCCTGCCTGAATTCACTCACCTGTCAAAGGCAGAGGCAAGAAAGAGTTTCAAGGAAAGGATAAGGTACTATGAGCGCATATACAGCCCCTTGGGGAAGGAAACAAACTATGTCCGGCTTGATACCCTCAACAACCGGATAGAGGAGGAGGAGATAAAAGGCTCAATCCCCTTTTACGACCGCTTGAGGGATTTTCTTGTCACGGACAGTGTAAAGAACCTGTTTCTTATAAGGCATGGGGAGACATATTTTAATCTTGAAAACAGGATAGGCGGAGACTCCAGCCTTACGGAAACCGGGGTTGCTCAGGCCAGAGCCCTTTCCAGGGCTTTCAGCAGCCGGAAGATCCCCTTTATTTTTACAAGTGAAAAAAAGCGAACCATTCAAACCGCCGAACCTATAAAGGCGCTTCAGAGTAAGTGCTCAATCATCGGCCTAAAGGAATTCAACGAGATAGACAGCGGGGTCTGCGAATGCATGAGTTATGAGGAAATCAACCTGAAGATGCCGGAGATCTATCATGCCAGAAAAGTGGACAAATACAATTACATATATCCGCAAGGCGAAGGATATATTTCCATGAAAAAGAGGGTCTACCTCGGAATAAAGAAGGCCCTTTATCTCAGCGGCAACGCCAGCAATATCATGATAATAGGGCACAGGGCGGTAAACCGCATGATCCTTTCACACTTCCTATACAAAAGGCAGGAAGACGTGCCCTACATATACGTGCCCCAGGACAAGTTTTATCATGTAGTGGCCACGCAGGACAAAAAGCTTTTCCAGCTCAAGGCCTACGATATCTGAACAGCCCCCTGACCGGGAACCGCAACTAATCGAACAGCCCCTTTACCATGTACAATTTTCCTTCCCGATGGTTCAGGTACATTACAATGCTCCTGAGCGGTTCAGGCTTGATCCCCGTCTCTTCCATTATTGTTTGAGCGTCTTTTTCAAGACGTATAAGCTGTTTTACCTTGTTTATATTCCAGTTCAAAAATCCACCCCTTTTTATTTCCTGCTTTCTTTAAAAAAGCGTTTCACATTATCGTTTAATACCTTTCCCATGCTGTTTCTGGGAAGCTCGTCAACAAATATTACCTGTTTGGGGCACTTCCACGGCTGAAGATCTTTCCTGCAAAAATCCATGATCTCCTCCGGCGCGGCCTCCCCGCCCTGTTCCAGGACTACTGCCGCACATACCATTTCACCCCACAGTTCATCCTCGATGCCTACTACCGCTGAATCGGCCACACCCTCAAATCGGGCGATTACGGACTCAACCTCCTTGGGTGAAACATTCTCGCCGCCTGATATGATAATGTTCTTTATTCGGTCTGTAAGATAATAATAACCATCCTTATCCGCCTTTGCCATATCACCCGTTCTGAACCACCCATCCCTGAAGGCACTCTCGTTTTCCTCGGGCCGGTTCCAGTACCCCGGGCTTATCCCTTCTCCCTTGAGCCATATTTCACCGGTCTGTCCATGCTCCATATCCACCAAGGTCTCGGGATTCACCAATCTTACCTCAACTCCGGACATGGGCAACCCTATGGATCCGGCCTTTTTGATGCCTCTGACCGGATTGGAAAAATTCATGCCCGTCTCAGACATGCCTTCACGTTCGACAGGTTCCTTCCCGAAAGTCGTCTTTATAAGCTCAAAGAGCCTCAGTGAAAGAGGGGCGGACCCTGATGCGATAAGCCTTAAATTCTCGTAGTTCCCTCCGTTATCCTCTGCGTATCCAACCAGCCTTTCATACATGGAGGGTACACCCATGCAAAACGTGCAGGCAGTTCCTCCGTAGCCCTCGGACAGGACTTTTGAAACGACCTCACGGGAAAACCTGTCAAGCATGATTACCCCGGCGCCTGCGAGAAGCGGTGTATGAAGGGCGAAGCAAAGCCCATGCACATGAAATATGGGCAGCGCGTGGCAGATAGTGTCCGATTCGCCGATTTCCCACGCGGACATGACCTTTTGTGCATCGTGAAGCAGGTTTTTATGTGTAAGCATCGCCCCTTTCGGCCTTCCCGTAGTGCCGGAGGTATAGATTATAAGCGCCGTCTGCTCAGGTAGAAGCTCAATATTGGTCAGTTCCGGTCCGCAGGCACACCCGAAAGAGGCCCATATCTCTTTTTCACGGCCCTTTTCAAAAATAAGCCTGTTTACACAGCCGCCTATCCTGTCGATCACACGGCCGGCCGAGTCCCCGCATATTACCAGACAGGGGCTGCAGTCAGGCACCAGGAATGACAATTCATGCTCAGTCAAAAGGGGATTAAGAGGAACGGATACGGCCCCGATCGCCTGGGCCGCCAGATGCGCAAACAAGAAAAAAGGCTCCTTTTCCATCAGAAGCATTACCCGGTCCCCTTTTCTTACGCCGAGCCCATCCAGTATCCCCGCCATGCGCCTGGTATGATCATACATATCCTGATATGAATATTCCGATTCCTTTTGCCCGTCTCTCAAAAACACCATCGCGGTTTCCCCGCCCTTTGTTCTGAACGTCTCAAAGAGCGCCCTCACGAGGGTATCTGCTTTTAATATGTCTTTCATATCTTCCCTAGTTCACGTTAGGCGTTCCAACGCCCGGCATAACAAACTGGCCCTTTCGGAGCAAACCGACGGTCCTTTTCGCCTGGATTCTTTAATGCCCTCCCCTGTTTTCAAGCATCTCTTTTATAATGCCCCTGTCCCTGTGCCTTTCAAGTCCAAGCTCGCTTAAACCGGCTCCCAGACAAAGTCCCACAAGCTGGGTAAAAAAGAGCGCGGACGGCAGACGGGACTCCTTTTTCCGGTATTTCTTATCCACCACAAAGGGGTACAGGTAATATACGACCTGACAGTTGGGGCAGGCGTTTATTATGAAATCGGCACCGCTTTCTTTAAGGGCTGCGTATCTTAAGGCCACAAGCCTCCTGCCGACCTCCTCGTCAAAGGCCAGCATGGTTCCCCCACAGCAGCGTCTTTCATAGGCGAAATCGCATATTGAAGCGCCGGTTATATCGATCAACCCCCTCAGCTTCCTATTGAAGGAATCACAGTCCATGCCGGGATGAAGGCTGAGAGGTCTCGAAGCATTACAAGGCTCCTGGATCGCGACCCTGACATCGATATCATCCCTTTTCAGTTCCCCTATTTTTTCAAAAAGCCCCTTTTGAGTGAGAAATTCCACTATGTGCATTACATTGAAATTCTCATCCGGTTTGTATTCAAGCCCCTCTTTTCCCAGGACCTCGTTTATCTCCGAGAGCCGTTCACCTTCTTCCATCTCCTTTTTGGCCCTCAAAAGCTCGAAGGTACAGCTTCCGCACAGGGCCACCAGGGTGTTTACGCCATGTGATTGCGCAATAGCAAGATTTCTGGCACTGAGTGCCGTCAGGGCCTTCTCATCCACGGACTCGAGCACCTGGGAGCCGCAGCAGGTGAATTCAGGTATGAACATGCCTTTAAGGCCCAGTTTTTCGAGGATAACGTAGGCCGATTTTTCATATTCAGGGTATCTGTAGGTTACAAGGCATCCCGGGAATATAGCCAGAGTCATAATTCACCATCTATGTCCTATATCTGCGAATATTTTCAAAAAAGGAACTCATGCCGCAGCTGATTTTTTTCAGATCCAGTTCAGGCAGACCGAGCGCATTCCTCTCCTGATTGGTATCATCGTCCACAGGGAAGAGAAAGCCTCTTTCTTTCAAAAGCCTGATATACTTGAGCAGCCTTTCCCCACCCTTGAATCCGTTAGCAATTTTCAACCTTCTGATCGCGAACATCTTATCGCGGGGGCTCAAGGCCTCGGGGCAGTTATCCGTGCACAGATGACAGGAACAGCAGAGCCATGGATTTATCTCCTTTTCAAAGAAGAGATCACTCAGGACCCTGTCCGGCTCGATCTCTTCTATGGGACAAATCCTGCTGCAGGTACCGCACTGCTGACATGTGACATCGTTCATCTCCATATCCATCCTTTCCGATACGTTGGGGAATATAAAGGCTGGGCAAAGTTAAGGCAAGAAATATCGAAAAAAATCATCCGCCCCTGACCCTGAAACGCGGCCTTTGAATGTGGGTGCCCCTGCACTTCGGGCACCGCCCCGGTTCCGTAAAACGGGTTCTTTTTGCAAAGATAAAACCGCACCCGATACACCTTGAAGGAATTATCTCAACCTTTGCGCCCGATGCCGTCAGAGAACGGTTTACCTTCGGCAGATGATCGTAGACCTCTTTCTCCCCGATTCCTATCCGCCGGGACAGGTCCATGGCGCTCATTTCCTCATCCTGCAAAAGACGCATGATCTGTTTTCTTATGCTCTCCGCCCGATCGCTCATGACGGATGATTCTTTCACACATCTTGAGCAGGTTCAAGAGGGACTGATTTTTTTCTTGTACAAACAAGCTTTGAGCTGATAGTTAATTTTGGTTATCCAAATTCTGCAGCTTTTTAATGATGGAAAACCGGAGTGGATTCATTAAGTTTTGTCGGATGGAGGAATACCGGATGAAGGCACTGGGCAGGCATGTTCTGGTGGAGATGTACGGCTGCGATCAACTCATTTTGAACGACAGGGAGTCGGTACGGAACTCGATGCTCAAGGCGGCCCGGCAATCAGGCGCCACCATAATGGGCGATTCCTTCCATGATTTCATGCCTCACGGAATCAGCGGAGTTGTGGTAATTGCAGAATCGCACCTGTCAATACACACCTGGCCCGAATATGGTTTCGCGGCCCTTGACCTTTTCACCTGCGGTGATGAAGTGGATCCGTGGCAGGCATTTGAGCATCTGCGTGAGGCGTTTAAGGCCGATCACTCCTCACAGATAGAAATCAAACGGGGGCAGTTCCCTCTAGAAAAAGACACCCGGCGACCCTACAAGCCGGATATCTGAACCATACTGCCATTTACAGGTGTACGGTCCTGTGCACGACAAGAGGGGGTTTTCTTCGGGCATTGCAAGTTTTAAGCGACTGCTTCGGCCCTTTTTCCCGTCCTGCTTCATACAAACAATCGGATGGTCGAAGGATAGGATAATGGATCAACAACACTGGTATACAGAGCTCGAAAATGAAAGCTACGGCATAACAATACGGATCGACCGGCAGATATTTAAAGCTGACACGGGTATCCAGCAGATAGAGATATTTGAAAACAGGGACCTGGGAAGGGTCCTTGTCCTTGACGGCTGCATAATGCTTACGGAAAAGGACGAGGCCGCATACCATGAAATGCTAGTTCACCCTGCCCTGCTTTCCCATCCGGACCCTCAACAGATACTCATCATAGGCGGAGGCGACGGCGGAACGCTCAGGGAAGTTGTCAAACATGGGGAGGTGAAAAAGGCGGTCGTCTGCGAAATCGACAAAGCCGTGATCGAGAACAGCATCAAGCACCTTCCCTTCACGGCGGCCGCATTTGATTCCCCCAGGGCCGAGATACATATCGGAGACGGAATAAGGTACGTGGATGATCACCCGGGATCATTCGATATAATAATAGTCGATTCCACGGACCCGGTCGGCATGGCGGAAGGCCTTTTCAGGGCACCCTTTTACAGGAGCTGCCTCAAGGCCCTTAAAACAGGGGGAGTGTTTGTGCAGCAGTCTGAATCACCATTTTTTGAATTTGATTCATGGCGGCGCATATTCAGGGAGCTTGGATCGGTTTTCACGGACGTATTTCCCTATTGCGCGGGAGTACCGATGTATCTGAGCGGATTCTGGACCTTCGCCTTTGCATCAACCCGGATCGACCCATGGAGATTCTTTGACAAAAAACGGGCGTTTCAACTGCCCGAGCTGCGATATTACACGCCTCAAATGCAGCAAAAGGCATTCTGTCTTCCAGGTTTTGCCGAAAGAGGTATAAATAATAACGCCTAGTTTCTTAAGTCGAAGATATCGCGCTTCTGCCTGCCGGTAAATCCCTTTTTCTGCCCGTTAATATAACCGGATCACCTGCCCCGGGAGATCCTCTTTGATTCGGCAGGCGTGAAGCCTCAGGGCTTAAAAGGGGTTCTTACCGAAGATCCCGCCGGGGGGATTCCCTTTTACCACCAGGTTGCAGGAAGACCATATAACCGGGCTCATCCATGAACCGGGAGTAAATGAAAGGCTGTCAGCTTTGCCGCATATGAAAGACATCGAAAAGATACGTTCCCTTATACCGGATCTTATGATCAGTGACAGGGGCTTGATCCTTAAGGGCCTCAAAAGGCTGAAGAGCAAAAGCAGGAACGCTGGAAAACCGGAACACGCACGCGTCCTTCTAAGGAGTCTTCTCAGGAAGGCGGAGTCCTCGGTCGCCAAGGCGGAAAAACGCCTCAGGCTTAAACCTCACATAGATATCCCCCAAGCCCTACCGATATCCTCCAGAACCAGGGAGATCGTAGACACCATAAAAAAGAACCGGGTTGTCATTATAGCCGGTGACACCGGTTCCGGCAAAAGCACCCAGATCCCGAAGATGTGTCTCAAGGCGGGTCAAGGCGTTAGAGGCATAATCGGCTGCACGCAGCCCAGGAGGATCGCCGCCACTACTATTGCCGGACGCATAGCAGAAGAGCTCGGAGAGGATATCGGCAGGTCGGTCGGCTACAGGATCAGATTCAAGGACAGGACAAGCCCGGGGGCGTATATCAAGATGCTCACAGACGGCATGCTTCTTGCCGAGGCACAGAGGGACCCTTTTCTAAACGATTACGACACGGTCATCGTTGATGAAGCGCATGAAAGAAGCCTCAATATAGATTTCATCCTGGGGATACTCAAGAGGCTTCTGAAAAAGAGAAAAAACCTGAAGGTCATAATCACCTCTGCTACAATAGATACCGGAAAATTTTCAGCCGCCTTTGACAGTGCACCGGTAATCGAGGTGTCCGGGCGCATGTACCCTGTGGACCTTGAATACATGCCGCCTGATGAGACGTCAGGGGATTCTGAAGAGCTCACATATGTCGACAGGGCATTAGAGGCGGTTGAAAAGGTGAGGAAAGAGAGCCTGTTCGGCGGAATCCTCATCTTCATGCCGACCGAGCGGGATATCCTCGAGACGTGTGAGCGGCTCAAGGGAAGAAAATATACGGAAACCCTTATCCTCCCGCTCTTTGCAAGACTTCCAGCCTCAAGGCAGAAAAGGATCTTTTCATCCTTTGCCGGACAGAAGATAATCGTTGCCACAAATGTTGCGGAGACATCCCTGACCGTGCCGGGCATAAGGTATGTTATCGATACCGGACTTGCCAGGATTTCCAGATATACCCCGAGAACCAGGACTACCAGCCTTCCGATAAGCCCGATATCGATAAGCAGCGCTGATCAGAGAAAAGGCAGATGCGGAAGGGTGGAAAAGGGAAAATGCATAAGGCTCTATTCAGAGGAGGATTACCTGTCAAGGATCGAATTCACCCCTCCCGAGATACTCAGGGCGAATCTTGCCGAGGTCATACTTCGCATGATCTCTCTAAAGCTGGGAGATATCGCCTCGTTTCCTTTCATAGACAAACCCGGAGGCAGGAGCGTAAAAGACGGATTCGACCTTCTCATGGAGCTGGGCGCACTTGAAAAAGCGGGTAATCGTTACCTCCTCACTGAAAAGGGAAAATCCATGGCACGCATGCCTCTTGACCCTAAAATATCCAGGATGATGATAGAGGCTCAAAAAGAGGGCTGCATAAAAGAGGCGGCAGTGATAGCCTCGGCCCTCAGCATACAGGACCCGAGAGAGCGGCCGCTTGAAGCGGCAGGTGAAGCGGACAGGGCGCATGAGGTCTTCACGGATCATACCTCCGATTTCATGAGCCTCCTGAATATCTGGAACAGCTACCACGCATCGCTGAAAAAACTCAGGACCCAGAACAGGATGAGGAGGTTCTGCAGGGAGCATTTTCTCTCTTTTGCAAGGATAAAAGAGTGGCGCGATATCCATGATCAGATAATCTCCATACTTAAGGAGCAGGGCATAAACCCCGATTCAACCATAAACGGCACGCCTGAGGCCCTTTACCAGGGGGTTCACAAGACGATCCTGAGCGGGTTTCTCTCCAATATCGCTCTCAAAAAGGAGAAGTATATATACGGCGCGGCAAAAGGCAGGGAAGTGATGCTGTTTCCCGGGTCAGGCCTTTTCAAGAAACCGCCTGCCTGGATAGTGGCGGCGGAAATGGTCAAGACGTCCAGGCTTTTCGCCAGGACCGCCGCCCGGATAGACCCCGGCTGGCTGGAAGCGCTCGGAAAAGGCCTTTGCAGGTACAGCTATTCCGATCCCCACTGGGAGAAAAGCAGGGGCGAGGTGGTGGCATCTGAACAGGTAAGCCTTTACGGTCTTATTATTATCGAAAAAAGACCTGTATCCTACGGCCCGATAGACCCGGAAAAATCAGCCGGAATCTTCATGGAACAGGCCCTTGTATCCGGAAACATCAAGGGAAATTTCCCGTTTCTAAAACACAACCTGGAGCTCGTAAACAGGATAACGGAAATGGAGGCCAAGGTCAGGCGCAGAAACATACTTGCGGATGAAGACAGGATGGCTCGATTTTACGAGGAGCGGCTTGGCAGGATCTACAGCTCAAGATCCCTGGCCGCCCTTATCAGGAAGACAGGTGACGACGCATTCCTCAGGATGAGCGAAAAGGACCTTGTCACGGCCTATCCTGAAGATTCCGAACTTGATCAGTACCCGGATCATCTGAAGATCGGCAAGGCAAGATTCAGTTTTACCTACAGATTCGCGCCGGGCGCTGAAGAAGACGGGGTAACCATAAACATCCCTTCAAGTCTCGCGTCCCAGGTGCCGCCTGACAAACTCGAATGGACGGTCCCCGGGCTTTTCAGAGAAAAGGTGACCGCCCTTATAAAGGGGCTCCCCAAGCGGTACAGGCGCAGACTCGTGCCCGTATCCAGGAGCGTGGACATAATCCTGTCGGAGATGGAAAAGCAGGACATACCTCTTAAGATTGCCTTGAGCAGGTTTATATATAACAGATTCGGCACGGACATCCCGCCTGAACAATGGCCTGACAAAGGCCTGCCCGAACACCTCAAGATGAGGGTTTCCATAATAGATCATAAGGGGAAGGAGATAACCTCGGCCCGGGATTCACGCATTCTTTCGACAAAGGGATTCGGAGGCAGGCCCGAAGAACTCGACTCGTGGAAGGCGGCCGTGGAAAAGCTTGAAATCTCCGGCATCACGAAATGGGATTTTGACGCCCTGCCGGAGAGGATAGACATCGACTCATCACTTGCCGCCTACCCCGCCCTCACCCCTGAAGGTGACGCCCTTTCAATAAGGCTTTTTTCAGATAGAAACAAGGCGGAAACAACCCACAGGGAAGGAATGGGAAGGCTCTTTGAGATCCATTTCAGAAAGGAAATCAAATTCATTAAAAGGATACTTGTCTTCCCCGCAAATATAAATGAGCCATGTGAAATTCTGGGAGGCAAAAAGGACCTTGAGGCCTCCCTTCTCGTAAGTCTCACGAGCCGCCTCTTTAAAAAGGATTTCAGGAGCCGGGATGAATTCGATTTACACGCGCAAAAGATTTCCCCCCTGCTTTTGACGGAGGCAAAAGAGCTCCTTGACGCCTCGATAGACGTGGTGAGCGCGTATGCGGATACCAGGGGGTGCCTTTATTCACTTGAAAAATCAAACAGAAAAAACAATCCCGCGCTCCTTCTTTGCTCTCAGCTTCGCGATGAACTTGAAGAGCTTGTTCCGAAGCGCTTTCCTGAAAAATATCTGCCTGAAAGGCTCGCGCAGATTCCCCGTTATACAAGGGCCATATCCATAAGGGCCGAGCGGGCCGTAAACGATCTTGAAAAAGACAAAAACAAGGCAATTAAGATAACCCCTTTCATATCTGTCTTAAGGGGAATGCAAGACGGCATTTCAGAGCATGCCTCGGAGGGAAAAAGGAGTGCGGTCAAATCCTTTCGCTGGATGATCGAGGAGCTGAAGGTCTCGATCTTCGCGCAGGAGTTAAGGACCCCTTACCCGGTTTCCGAAAAGCGGCTCATTAAAATGGCGGATGAAATAAACCGTATGCTCTGAAAGGTTGAATGGATAAAAAAGGCCCTTATATTTTCATGGCTCCCGGCTCAGATTTGACATATAATAACGGAATCGATTTTATATGGCCCTTTTACTTTTATTAGCCTGCCGATACCAAGGAGGGTAAGAGATATGGAAAAATTCGACCTAGTCACCGATAGCACGAAAACACCCGCCTGCACTGATACCGGAAACACCTACTCATGTTATGCCTGCAAGACTTGCGTATCGGTCTGCCCGATAAATATAGGCTCAGGCAAGACACGCCTCCAGCCGGCGGTCATAGTAAGGATGGCCAATATGGGCATGCATGATCAGGTCCTGCGGCTGCCGGAACTCTGGTACTGTCTTTCCTGCGACCGCTGCAGCGCCCTCTGTCCCATGAACGCAAACCCCTCTCAATTGATCTCTTCACTGAGAAAAGAGGCTTTCAGCAGCGGCATAATCGATAAAGGCTCCGTGCAACAGTTGGAAAGGCTTGTATACCGTTTTCCAAGGGCCCTCTGGCATGCGGCGTATCTATGCATAAAAGGAGAAGACCCGGCACCCATAGCCGGGGACTTCGATCACTGGACCGATCAGCCGGTAATCCATAACCGGGACCCACTGTTAGTGCAAAAGGAATCTTCCGGGACTCCTCATTTCAGAAACGAGGCTGCGGATTATTTCGGTCTTTCATCCAGCCTGCTTTCCTGCCTGACATGCAGTGAGTGCAGTAATGCCTGCCCGATTTCATCTCTTAGAAAGGCCTTTGATCCTCTTTTCATATTCCGCATGGCGGCACTCGGAATGGAAAACGAACTTCTCAGTTCCCCGTCCCTCTGGATATGCCTTTCATGTCAGTCATGCACCAACGCCTGCAGACAGGGGGTTAAAGGTCACCTGCTGATTGAAAAGCTGAAATATCTGGCTGTGAGCAAGGGGATACTGGAAAAGGGTTTTCTGGAGCGCTGGAGGGGGATAAGGGCCAGGTTATACGACAGACTGCTTGAAAAGATGGACCATATAACAGGTCTTGGCACCTGAGGGTTTCTTATAGGCCTTTTCACTTGGATCCCGCACCCCTTGAATCCTTGTCCCCTTTTATATGCTAGGTATAAGCTATTGCGTCCATTTCAAGCCGTATGCCGAGCGGCAGCCCGGCCGCCTCAATGCACGTCCTGGCGGGAAGTACCCCTTTGAAATATCTTTTGTAAACATTGTTAAACCTCACATATTCCTTCATATTTATCAGATAAACCGTTACCTGAAGAACCTTTTCAAGAGATGAGCCCGCGTCCTCCAGGATTATCTTCATGTTTTCAATGGCAAGCCCCGCCTCCTCCTCGATGGTTCCCAGGCTGAGCCGGTTGGTGCAGGGATCGATCGCTCCCTGCCCCGAAACATACACAATACCCTTGTGTATGACCGCCTGTGAGTAGGGCCCCCCGATGATCGCGGCCCTTTCGGTTAAAAACGCCCTTTTTTCATCCATAAGCCACTCCTTATTCCTCTTTTTCAGGGGTCGTTCCTGTTATGCGGTAAAAAGGGGCCCAGTAAAGCCTTCTGATCCCCTTCACGCTCCTCTCGGCCGCCCTGGAGGTGGTATATACCATGGAGTAGAGAGTCGGAACGACCACCAGGGTCAGGATGGTGGCAAGGGCGAGCCCGAATATGACCGCGCTTGCCATGGAGCTCCACCACTGTGTCGACTCACTTACCCAGGAGATCTCCATATCGTGAAAGTTGTAGGAGATGCCGGTCACCATCGGAAGAAGCCCAAGTATGGTGGTAATTGCGGTGAGTATCACGGGCCTGAGTCTCGTGCACCCGGCCGCGATTATGGCCTCCTTGAAATCAAGCCCCCTCATATGAAGCCTGTTCGTGTAATCTATTAGGACTATAGCGTTATTTACCACAACCCCGGCAAGAGAAATCACACCCACACCTGTCATTATTATCCCGAAGGGCTGTTCCATAAAAGAAAGCCCGAGGAAGACACCTCCAAGAGACAGTATGACCGACGTCATAATAATGAGAGGCTGGGTTACGGAATTAAACTGGGTTACAAGCACAAGCACTATCAGGAACAGGGCCGCGCCGAAGGCCTTGGTGAGAAAGGCCTGTGATTCTTCCTGAAACTCGAACTCGCCCGTAAAACGCATCCTGTATCCGGGGGGATGCGGATATTGTGCGAGAAGCTTCTCCGCCTGGGCACGGGCCACAGGCCCGGGGATATGCTTCTCATCAACGCTTGCCTCCACCGTTACCACCCTTTCATGGTTTATCCGGTTTACCTCTCCCAGCCCGCCCGTCACCTCAAACCTTGCCACGGTGGTAAGCGGAACAAGCCCTTCATTGGTAGGTATGAGAAGTTCCCTAAGTATATCCGTAACCTTTCTGTCCGATTCGGGAAGCTGGACCGTTATGTCGTATTCCTCATCCGCCTCCCTGTATGTGGACACCTGTATCCCGTTAAATGCCACCTTGAGCGCGAATCCTATCATATCGGTTGAAAGTCCCAGAAGTGCCGCCCGCCTGCGGTCCACGCGCACCTTTACGGTCGGTGCGCCTGCCACGTAATCGTCCCGTATGTCCCTGACAAAGGGGATCTTCTCGAGGATCTTTTTTACATCCTTTGAGATCCTGCCGAGGATGTTGAAATTTTCCCCCGAGATCTCGATATTGATGGGTGCGCCCGTTGGGGGGCCTTCCTCCTGCTCGGAGATGCTTATTTCGGCTCCCGGGATACTCCTGATCCTTTTCCTTATCTCATCCACGCTCTCGGGAGACGGTTTCACCCTGTCTTTCATGTCATGGAACTGTATTCCGACATGATTCGGCGAATTGCTTTCGAATGCGGACTGCCCGCCTATCACTGCTACAGTCTTTGCATAAACATATTTTATATCGGCCATATCGGTCGGACCTTCATACCTCTGTCCGTGCGCCAGGGTGTGTACCCTGGCCTCGTCATTTTTTGAAAAACACTCGACAGGATCGGCATCCGGATTATCAAGGCCGTACTCAGGCCCTCCTTTGCAGATCGCAAGCTCCACCTGTCTTGCCAGTCTGTCCGAATATTCCAGGTCGGCTCCTTCCGGCATATCCAGATTCACATAAACGGCATTAGGCTCGATACTGGGGAAAAACTCTATCGGCTTTTCAAGGCCTATCTCGTAAAGCCACACCATTGCCATGGCAACCAGGATAAGGAAGGATATCAGGATAACCGCAAGACGGTTGTTGAGCGCGCTTCTGAGCAAACTGCGGTACCCCTTTAAGATGGGACCCTTCACGGCAATAGGCGCTTCACCCGCAAGTTCCATCTCCTCGGCGCTTGCATGTTTTCTGGAAGGCCTTGAGCTGGGCAGCCGCATGAATATGGCCGCAAGCGCAGGGTTTATCACAAGCGCCACAAAAAGGGACGAGGAAAGCGTGATAATGACAGTCAGCGGCAGATAGCGCATGAACTCGCCCATGATACCGGGCCAGAAAAGGAGCGGGAAAAAGGCAGCCACGGTTGTAAGAGTTGAAGCCGCAACCGGCTGGGCCACCTCTCCGGTCGCCTTCATGGCTGCACGAAGCCGCGGCACGCCCTGCTCCATATAACGGAATATGTTTTCGATTATTACTATGGCATTATCGACAAGCATTCCCAGAGAAAGGGTAAGGGAAAAAAGCACAACCATGTTGAGGGTTATTCCTAATCCGTGCAGGATCATAAAGGAGATAAACATGGAAAACGGGATCGCCAGACTCACCAGTACCGCGTTTCTTACCCCCATGACAAAAAAAAGGACGATTATAACCAGCAGGAGTCCCGTTATGATATTGTTTTCCAGGTCCGCCACCATCATCCTTATGTCCTTGGCCCGATCCATAAGTTTGGTGATCCTGGTCCCGGCAGGCCACGTGACACTTCGCTCTTCGATTAAACGGTCTATCTCATCGCTTATCTTGAGGACGTTTTCCCCCGCCCTCTTCTTTACCTGGATATTTACCGCCTGAGTCCCGTTCAAACGCGCCCGTCCCGCCTCGTCCTTGAACCCGTCCACCACCCTTGCCACATCCTTCAGGTATACGGGCCGGCCCTTGTGGTTCCCCACGACCAGTCCGTATATCTCATTAGGGCTTGAAAACTCGCCCGGCACCCTCAGCTGAAAACGCCCGTCCCCCATGCGGATGCCGCCGCCCGACACATTCTGGTTCTCCTCGGCTATCACCTTCTGAAGGCTTGTTATGGGAAGCCCGTAATAGGCAAGCTTTTCAGGAAAAGGCTCCACCCTTATCTCCCTTTCAAGCCCCCCTGTCACGTCCACTTCAAGCACGCCCGGTATGGCCTCGAAGTCTTCTTCCAGGTCATCGGCGAGCCCCTTCAATCTGACAAGGCCCACGGTACCTGAAAGCGAAAATACCACTATCGGAAGTTCAGAGACATTTATCTCGAACACCTCGGGATCATCTTCCAGATCGGCGGGCAGATCAGGCTTTGCCAGATCGACTTTGTCCTTGGTTTTGGTGAGGACATCATCTATGTCGGTGCCGGCGACAAACTCTATGACGATCGAACTCATGCCCTCGGTGCTCGATGATGTTATTTTCTTTACACCTTCAAGACCCTTCAGCTTCTTTTCGATCGGCACTGTTATGGACTGTTCTATATCCTCGGGCGCCACCCCCTCGTAGTTTGTCATTACGAAAATGTAAGGGATGGTTATGTCCGGATCGGACTCCCTGGGCATGGCGTTGTATGCCAAAAAACCGAATACTGCGATGACAAGCGCCATGATCACTACGCTGGTCCTTTTTTTGACTGCCGTATCAGATATTATCATGACTCAAAGATCTCTTTCGGATCCGTAATATTCTTCATCACCTCCACCGGCTGTCCGTCATCGACCATCCGGTGGCCTACCGCGATAACCCGCTCCCCAGGCTCAAGCCCTGACTCTATCATGACCTGCCACCCGAAAAGCACGCCTATCTTGACCAATCTCTTTTTCGCCACCCCCTCCTCTTCGATAAAGACGAACTGCTCCTCATCATGAGTTATCACGGCATAGAGAGGCACGCTCAGCGCCTTTTCATAAACCGACTTTATCAGAAATACCCTTGCGAACATTCCGGGCAGTATCCTGCCTTCCGGATTTGCTACCTCAAGCTCAAGGTCATAGAGCCTTGAAAGACTTCGCGGCTGGCTTGAAAGGAACACCTTTTTACCTGTAACCCTCTTTCTGTCGAGCGCGTCTATTATCACCTCCGCCTGATTCAGATCCAACACGGCGGCCACATCGCTTTCAGGCACCCCTGCCGTCACCTTGACTTTGTCAAACATTAGTATATGCGCCACCTCCTGGCCTTTATCCAGAAAGTCGCCCAGCTTGGCGGGGATCTCATTTACCCTGCCGCTTATAGGAGAGGTAATCCTGGTTCTTTCAAGCGCAAGCTGTGCCTCTTTTCTCTGCGCGACAAGATCCTTGAGTCTCGCCTCTACCTCATCCAGTCTGCTGGCTGATGTTATTTTCTGACTTGTAAGTTTTTCCATACGCTTATATTCAAGCCTGGCCAGGTCGTAATTGGCCTCTATCCTGTTAAGCCTTGCGATATAGTCCCGATCGTCGAGTCTTATGAGCACCCGTCCTTTTTTTACCCTTATCCCCTCATCGGCCAGTATATGGGTGACCTGGCCCGGCACCTCAGCCTTTACCCACAAATCATCCCAGGGTTCAATTACGGCCGGCAACTCGATTCTGTCCTTCACCGTCTTCTCTTTAAGGGTCAGGGTGATAACCCTTACAGGCGGGATCTCCTTTTTCATGGCCGCGGCCTTCTCTTTTTCAATCCGCGCCTTTTCATGATTAATCCGTCCTCCCATGGATACCACAAAGCCTACCACGGCAAGAACCATAAGCCACGGGACAATACCCCAGACAAACCTCAAGATCCTGGTTTTTATCTTCTTTTCATTGTCTGCCATCTATTTTGACTCCTGAAAAAGGGCACCTAACATCTTAATACGGAAAACAGGGGATGGTTACGGATGAGTAGACCTGAGAAATACCAGATTTCCTAAAAGATGTAAAACACAAAAAAAACAACCGTTTAACATCATTTGGAAAAGGCATTTCAATGAAAATCCCCTGGGCCCCAGGCTGCATAATATCTGTTCCGTTAGGGATCCCAATAATATAGGTTCGATTGTTTCCTTCTTGTATATAGGAACAGACATGTGTCGGGTCACAGGAAGGTGGGATTTTTCTGTTTATAACGGCTAAACCAGCGTCCGCTGAAGGCGTTTTTCACGGTCTCTATTTTTTGATACCTATTATGAATTCCCCTTCCGTAACCCCTTTTTTGATCGGATGCTGATCCTGCCTGGAGGCATTTGGAACCGTCTTGGAAAGATACCCGAATATCTCCTCAACGGTTATGAGGCCGTCTTTATCATAATCCGCCCTGCCCCTGAGCCCTTCTATGAGGTAATATGTAAAAACGCCATGTTTCAGTTTGTCATCCTCTTTACTGACCTCATTAGCCGAACAGGAGGCTATGCTGACGCGCGCCTTTCCTCTGGTGATCCTCTCATAGAAACTGTCTGAAAGACTTGCTCGGGTCTTGCTGGAAAGGATTGTCCTTCCCCCACTCGCCCCGCTGTAACAGGTATCCGCTATAAATATGAGACGCTCGACACGGATGCGCTGAAAGATCTTTTTGATCTCATCCATGGATATCACTGTTGTGTAAAGGTCATTCAGGTCCGCCTCATGGGCAAGAGGGTATTTCTCGAATCCATCACCGTCCATATTTGTGGGATCCGTTTCCACCTCGCCGTGACCGGCAAAAAATATAAAGACCGCATCCTCTGCGGCTGTCTTTCGCTTTATCCGGGTGCCGAGAAGGCTTTGAATGCTGTCTTTGGTCTCTTCATGATCAGACAGAAAAAAATATCCTTACCCGATAAGGCCAGATTGTATTTAAGATATCCCCTGAATTCATTTGCGTCATTGAGGGCGTATTTGAGATCCCGCGCATTTCTGTAATCATTTATTCCGATGACCGCGGCGATTATCTTTCCCCTCTGGATCGTGCGGTTAATTCACTTGCTATTTGCTTAGGATATGTTTTCCCTGCTTCTAGAATTGATTTGTCGGTTTTTGGGGAAAAAGACTGCTTTTCTAATTCTTTCAGCAATTCACCTATACGAATTTCCATTTGTTCCATGGGACCCTTTGCTAGATAGTTCCCATCTAGAAATGATCCATTTCTGGATGTTGCCTTCAGCTGTCAGCTATCAGCAAGTAGCCAATAAATTGATATCTCAAGTGTTTTACTGACTGCTGAGAGCTGATTGCTGATAGCGTGAGTCCATATATCTTGATTTATGGATGAGCGCCAGATAGTGATCAGCGCCTGTTTCTTCTATTTCATCACGTTGCTCAATAATAATGCCTGAGACAGCAACAATTGGAAAAGGATCGTTTGGAAATTTATCTCGGATAAATTCCATCACTTTCCGACCATCTATTTTGGGCATAATTAAATCTACAAAAAGAATATCGACAGGATCTATCGCATCCAGTTTAGGTATGCATTCCTTGCCATCATAGGCTTTAAGGACATCATTATGTCTCTTTTCAAGTATCTCAGAAAGAAATTCCACAAAGAAAAAAATCGTTGCCTACAACCAAGGCTCTCTTAACCATTTCCCGCCCATTTACTAAAAAGTGAACTTTTTCTCTCTGAATAACTTCAAACAGGCATCCGCTACATCAGGATCATAAAAAACCCCCTTATTCTTTGAAATCTCATCCAAGGCCTTGTCAATCCCTATGGCCGCTCTGTAAGGTCGATGAAAGGCCATGGCCTCTATAACATCGGCTACGGCTATAATCCTTGCTTCAAGTATGATGTCATTTTCTGAAAGGCCCTGAGGATAGCCTGACCCGTTCATTCTCTCATGATGCTGGTGCACGGCGTCAGCGATTGGCCAGGGGAATTCAATCTCTTTTAGGATATCGTAACCGACCTGGGGATGAATTTTTATAAGGCCGAATTCAATATCGGTGAGACGGGTGGGCTTGCTGAGTATCTCCGCTGGAACCGATATCTTGCCCAGATCATGGATTAGACCGGCAAAACGAATTCCCTGTATCCGATCTCCTGAAAGCCCCATCTCCTCTGCAATTGCTCCGGAAAGGACACCCACCCGCTCCTGATGGCCGGATGTATAGGGATCCCTTGACTCTACTGTCAGGCTCATTGCCCTAATAATCCCTTCCATGGCCTTTCTCAAACTGGCAGTACGCTCTTCCACCAACACTTCCAGGTCCCGGCTGTAACTCCTGGTGACCACTTCAAGATCCCGACGCTTCAGGGCATTATGGATATTGATAACCACCTCATTAACATCAAGAGGCTTGATGAGGTAACCATAGACGCCGGCGCTTATAGCCCCGTCTGCAACCTTGGGATCATCCACACCCGTAACCATAATGACCGCCGTATTCTCATACTTCGACTCGATATATCGTGCCAGTTCAATGCCGGACTCCCCGGGCATGTTTACATCGCAAAGGACCAAATCAATGCTTTGCCTTGCAAGATATTTTCGGGCTTCTGCGGCATCTGCGGAAAGGCTACAAGCGAATCCGTTCCTTTCAAGGATCCGGTTCAGCATTCGCCGGATCTGTTCTTCATCGTCCACTATCAGAATATGGGCCATTTCCGAGTTTCCTCTTTCCGATATACATACTCAATTGCCGATCCAGCGGTTGCGGACAGGTCTTTCACCTTCAGCCTATCTGTTGAGTGCCTCACTCACCTTGCGGCACAAAGAATCAGGCGTGAAGGGCTTGTTAACGAGATCTATAGGCGATTTGAGGATTTCGTTATGGGAAAGGGAACCATCCGGGTAGCCTGACATGTAAAGCACCTTGGTCTGCGGACGAAGTGAGGCCATTCTTTCCGCCAGTTCCTTACCCCCCATGCCCGGCATCACTACATCGGTAAGCAGTAGATGGATCTCCCCTTCGAATCCCTCACTCACCTGGAGTGCCTCTTCACCGGCTCCGGCCTCAAGGACTTGGTATCCCGCCCTTTGAAGGGACCTGACGGCCAACCTCCGAAGGGATACTTCGTCTTCCACCACCAGCACAACTTCGCCGCCGGCTGCTGCCTTCTCAGATGCCTTTTTTTTCTTCACCTTCGCCTGAACGCCCTTTGCCCTGGGAAGATAGACCTTCATCGCCGTCCCCATCCCTGGTTCGCTGTATGCCCAGATATATCCTCCGCTCTGCTTCACTATTCCATATACCGTGGAAAGCCCCAGCCCTGTTCCTGTACCCCTTTCCTTAGTTGTAAAAAACGGCTCGAATATCCTGGCCTTGGTTTCCTCATCCATACCGAGTCCCGTGTCCGTTACCGACAGCATCACGTAAGGCCCCCTAGATCCCTCTATCCCGTGGTATTGAACATATCTCCCGTCAAGCTCCACATTGGCAGTCTCAATTGTCAGCTTTCCACCATCTAGCATGACGTCCCTGGCATTTACCACTAGGTTCATGATCACCTGTTCCATCTGCCCTGGGTCCGCCTCCACCTCCCACAGGTCCGACGCCAAGGTGGTCCGCATATCGATATTCTCTCTGATCAAACGCCTTAAGAGCTTATCCAGATCCAGAATGAGTTTATTGAGGTCCAGGATCTCGATATGGCGCGTTTCCCTGCGGCTGAATGCCAGGAGCTGCCGGGTCAGACGCGCACCCCTCTGCCCGGCCTTCTCAATCTCTTCAACATCCTCCCTAGTGGGATCGTCCTTGGGCAGAGTATCCAAGGCGAACTGGGCGTTCCCGATAATCGCTGTGAGCAGGTTATTAAAGTCATGGGCCACCCCGCCCGCCAGTATTCCTATGGCCTCTATCCTCTGTGCATGATGGAACTGGGCCTCCAGTTGCTTTTTTATCTTTTGCTCCTTTACCGCCTTTAATCTCGAATCAAGAACAGGTGCTATGTTATCAGCAATATCTTCCAAAAGTTTTATGTCTCTTTTATCATAATCCGTCTCTTTGTTACCGACAACCAAATTGCCGATTAATACCCCTTTATAGATGATAGGAACATCCAGAGCGCGGGTGATCTGGATATGCCCCTCAGGAATGGTTAAGGTGTTATTGGAACAGATTGTTTTTTTCTCGGCCATGGCCCGGCCCCAGATGCCGCCCCATTTCTCCTGCGGAAACACAATATCCTTTTCTTTAATCTGGCACCTGTCCCAGACATCTCTGGTCATGGAGGGACAGACCAATTCGCTATTCTCGTTTATATAACCGAAGATTCCATATCGGCTATGCATGGTCTCCAAAATGACATTGAGGACCTCTCCATACATCTCCTTATCGGGAATGGTGAGGAAGATTTGGTTGATTCGGTTCCGGATGGACAATTCGAGTTCTGACCACCTCAGCGCCTGTTCCGCTATCTTCCGCCCGGTGATGTCTTCAACTATACCCCTGAAATGAGTGATGTGTCCGTCATCATCCCGGACCATAAAAGTCCAGTCATCGACGATTTTTTCAGAACCGTCCCTTGCAATGATGCGATACGGTTCGTGGACAAAATCGAGCGTTTCCGCCTTGCCGCTAAATGCCTCTACCTCTGCATTCACTCTTTCAAGGTCTTCAGGATGGATACGCTCTTTATAGGTCAGTTTCCCCTTAATGAATTCTTCAGCCGTATACCCAAAGAGCTTCGCGACATTTTCAGAAACAAACTCAACCGGCCATCCTTCCTCATTCTTCCAGGTAAAGGCCACGGATGAGCTTTTGTTGATGGTATCATAGGCCTCCCTTAATGCCTTCTCCGCCTCCTTGCGCTCGGTGATATCATCGTACACGGCCACGACCTCTCCTGAAGGCAATTTGTAAATATGATTTTCGCGCCAGCCCTTGATCCGGTTGTCGTGATAGAAAGTTATTGGAAACTCTTCAGGCACGCCAGTCTTCCACACCCTTTGAAAAACATTTAGCAGGCCGAAATCCCTGACACCGGGAAACACCTCGGAGACCCGCCGCCCGATCACATCCTCCCGGCGAATTTTTTCCATCCTTTCTCCCGCCGTGTTGAAGTCCCTGAATATGAAATCTCTGCCACCGTCCACAGCCTCGTACACAGCCACGGCGCTGTTTATATTGTTAAACAACTCTTTGAATCGAATTTCGTTTATCTTGATCTTTTTATGCGATTGCTTCAGCTCAGTGATATCTCTGCCAATACCCAGTATATCCAATTCGTTTCCATCCTGCATCCGGAGCGTTGCCGTAAATTGAGCTACAATATGCCCGCCTGATTTGGAAAGAATGCGCAATTCAAAGATCGGCGGCGTTTTACCCTGCAAGACACCCTGAAATGCCTGCATCGCCAGATGCAAGTCCTCGGGATGGATGATGTCCGTAAAGGCTCTACCAAGCCACTTAGCCCTCGACCAGCCGGTGACCGTTTCGAATGCCTTGTTAAGTGATGAGAAGGTCCCATCTGTTGCAAGAATAAAGACAACATCCGGGCTGCTTTCAAACAGGGCACGATAGAGTTCTTCCGACTTATGCAGTGTCTCTTCGGCCAATCTGCGTTCGGTGATATCCTGCACTGTGCCCATCATTAAGGCCGGCATTCCGTCATCATCATAGATGCTTTGGGTTCTTTCATGCAAATATTTGACCGTCCCGTCCTTGAGCAATACACGATATTCGATATCGGATTTGCTCTTTTTCGCCAGTGACTCCCTGTGGGACGTTGCAACATAATCCCTGTCGTCCGGATGCACAGCCTCCAGAAACGCCTCGTAAGAGGGATCAAAACCATGCGGCTTTAATCCCAAAATACGGTACAGTTCATCAGACCATTCCAGGGACTTGCTTTTAAGGTCGAGTTCCCAGTGACCCAGATAGGCCAGTTCCTGGGCCTCTTTAAGCCTCTTTTCCGATTTAATCAGCGCCTTCTTTTCAGTTAAGAGTTCTTCCACGGTTTCCGCCAGCTTGCGGGCAATGCTATTATCATACATCTCCAGAAGCAGATCTTCACTCCTGAGAGGCTCCTCAGGAACCGGCAGGGTTCCCCGCTGGTGTTCCTTAAGCACTTCATCAAGGATCTGTATGAATCGCTCCCCCTCCGTGGGTTTTATGATAAAACGGGAGGCTCCCAGACTCATGGCCAGTCTCTCGTCGTCCTTTTCGACGAAGGTGGCAGTATAAAAGATAAAGGGAATAGCCCTCAGTTCAGCGTCTCCCTTTATTTCGCGACAGAGTCTGAAACCATTCATTACCGGCATCATTATATCGGAAATGATGACCTCGGGCTGGTCCTCACGGGCAAGCCGCAGTGCCTCCTCCCCGTTTTCAGCAGCCATAATCTTATGACCGCTTGATTCCAGCAATTGTTTCAGCAGGTAACGGCTCTCGGCATTGTCTTCAACGATAAGAATTTTGCTCATACAACGCCTCCTCTCTCCTGTCCGGGCAGAAAACTTTTTACCTGTGCGACAAAGCTGTCAGGATCTATGGGCTTTTCAATGTATCCTTCACAGCCCGCGGCCAAAATAGCTTCCCGGTCCCCAGCCATTGCATAAGAGGTAACCGATACGATTGGAATGGATCTGGTTTCCACATCCTGCTTCAGCCGCCCAGCCACTTCATACCCGTTCATCACCGGCAACTGGATATCGAGAAGGATCAAGTCCGGTTTTTGGGATACGGCGAGCTCCAGTCCCTGCAGCCCGGTCCGGGCCTGGACTACATCGAAACCCTGTTTTTCCAGTAAAAACGTCGTCAGATAAAGGTTCTGCTCATTATCCTCAATGATCAGGATTTTCTTTTTCGTCATCTTTTCCCTCCCGGTTCAACGGCAATATGACGGTAAAGGTACTGCCTTTACCAAATTGACTTTTCACTCGAATATGGCCGCCCATTATTTCAAGGATCCTTTTGCAGATGGATAGCCCAAGGCCTGTTCCTTCATATTTCCGGGAAATCCCGGTATCAAGTTGCTTAAACGGTTTGAAAAGCCTGTCAATCTCCTCATTTTTGATGCCGATTCCGCTGTCTTCGATCTCAACTTCTATGCTGGAATCGCATCTGCGGCAGCTAATCTTCACCCCTCCTTCTTCGGTAAACTTGATGGCATTATTGGCCAAGTTGATCAGCACCTGCCGAATGCGGCGTTCATCACCGTAGATAACTTCGACCTCCGGTGCGATCTCCACGGTCATATTCAGCTCCTTCTTTTCCACGAACGGGATAAGCGATTCAGCAACCTGGTTAACGGCATTTCGCATACTGAATTTCTCAGAGGAAATCTCCAGTTCTCCCGCCTCAATCTTTGAAATGTCCAGCACGTCATTGATCAGATTCAGCAGGTGCCTGGAACTGCCTCGAACCATCTTCAACTGTTTTTTCTGCTCCAAATTTAAAGGTCCTGCAAGCTCACTGATAATGATACCGGTAAAACCGATAATGGAGTTGAGAGGCGTACGCAGTTCATGCGACATACTGGCGAGAAAGGCGCTTTTTACCCGATTGGCGGATTCGGCCTGATCCTTGGCAATTACCAGCTCTGCGGTGCGCTCCGCAACGCGTTGCTCCAGCACCTCCGCATTCCGACGCAATTCATCATTAAGCTTACGAATCTGCTCTTCAGATAGTATGCGATCGGTTATGTCGGAACCGATGCTTAAGATCTCTTTTATTTGGCCCTGCTCATCGAGCATCACCTTGTTTGTCCAGTCGATCCAGACCCGTTCTCCATTTCGGCGCACATTCTGATTTATATTACGCTCGTACTTTTGGGGGTTAGCTAAAATCTCTTCCATTAGCAAATGTAAATCCCTGCCTGTACTCTCTTTATCCGGAACTATGGTCCCAACCACATTTCTGTCAAGAATCTCTTCCTCAGTATAGCCGAAAAACTTCTGACCGAATTCATTCAGGAAAATGATTTGCCCGTCGCGCGACCAACGCATGATGATACTGTTGGCCAGCATCACCAGTTCACGGTATTTTTGTTCACTTGCATGCAGGAAAAGGTTCGTCTTCTGAAGATCCCGAGTACGCATATTCACCTGCCGCTTCAAAACCATGCTTCCCAACAGGCTCATAAGCAATACGACAACAAGGACAAGACCCGTGGCCTTAACCCAATTCGGCAACTTGAATGGGACCTTCTCGGAGATCCATCGTTTCAGGGACTGGTAGTATATCGACTCTGTGTCTCTTTTCAGCTTTATAAGGTTAATGTCAATAGCGTCTAATAGTTTTTTATTAACACCTTTGGGCGCGGCGAAAAAAAGGTCGGAAGGATGAAAAATCACGGCCGTATCTTCAAGGCCGAGTTTTTTCGCGTGCATCGTTCCATAGAAACGATTAGTGATAGCAGCGTCGGCCCCACCCCTGGCAACGATGTCAAAAATGGCTTGGTAATCCGGCAGGGGAATGATGGTGGTACTTAATCCAAAGCCGGCAGAGAGTCGGACAAACGCATCGTGCTGAACTGAACGCTCCAGTACGGCAATTCGTTTTCCGCCAAGATCCAATATAGATCTGATCCCGCTTCCTTTACGAGCATACACCTGAAACCAGGAGGACAATACCGGCACTTTGTGAAAGTCAAATATCTTTTCACGATCCCCTGTATAGGCCACATCGGGCATAAGATCAATTTGCCCTTTTTCCAGCCGGTCCAATCCTTCACCCCAAGTGCCTAAAAGATATCGCAGACGCCAACCTTCCTTTTCTGCAATGTATTCGATGATATCAATAAAAATGCCTGCTGGTTTACCGGATTCGGAGATAAAAACCTTTGGTGCATTTTCATAGACGCCAATTGTCAGAATCAAATCACCGGATCTTGCAGGTAGGGTCCTGGGATATAATAAAGCCAATAAGACAATGAAAAGGCTTAAAAATAAGAGCTTGTGACAAGCTTTGTCCCTATTAATTGGCATCGTCCCGTTCCTTTTGTATGAAAGCCCTGTAACTTTTCGATTTTAAATAATGTATTAAATTACCTTTTCGGTCGTAGTGAAGTAGGGACGAGATTCGCTCTCGTCAATCAGCTCCTCTCTAAAAAACCTGTAGTTTCTGACAAAGACGATTATCAATTCCTGGGGTTAAAATTGCAGCTTTACTTGATGTGTTAATCTTGATTCTTCAAGTCTTTACAATAGAAATGGTATCTGCAGGTAGTAATATATCCAAATGGTTGTTAGACCTACACAGGGGCTTGTATATCTGAACCAACAAAGAAAAGTATGATTTTTATTAGCCAGTTTATCAGCTTGATGAAAAAAAACAATATTTTTGAGTGAGTTGCGCACCTATTCAGGTTGAGGGAGCTTATCGATACACCAATATTTCAACTGAAAAATTTTGTATATCTGACTAGGCGCTGTCTTTTTTATTAGCCAAAAGGGACATGTTTTGTCTTGGGATGTCAGGTAGCCAGTGGTGTGATATTTGCTATATATGCCAGCATTAGAGAAGGTTATGATTTTATGATCCGTATCAGGATCGAAGGAAATTCATGAAGACCCTTTGCAAGGCGGCAAAGGTTCCCTACTTCAGGTTTCATCCCCTGAGACATTCCGGGGCTTCGGTCTTGGACAATAACAATATCCCTATTGGATCGATTCAGAAAATCCTTGGTCATGAAAATCGTAAGACAACCGAGATCTATCTTCACACCATCGGAGATTCAGAAAGGAAGGCAATGGAGATTTTTGGTCAGGTTTCCAAAAAGTCTCACACAGATTCTCACACAAAAACAAAGAAGGATTTAAACGAATTTGTTATTACCGCTTAAATCCTTGATTTACTTTAATTTTACTGGTGCGCCTGGGAGGACTCGGACCCCCGGCCTGCGGATTAGAAGTCCGCTGCTCTATCCAGCTGAGCTACAGGCGCTTTTGAATGAATCTATAATATATATTGAATGGAAGTAAACAAAAAATATTTCTTTCAAATCGGGTTGGAGAGGAGGATTCAAAGACCCAAGGGGCCAATGATTCAGGGGAATGTTTTCTATCGATCTTATCAGTCGTTATCCGGAACTTTTGCCGTTGTTTTTCCCGTTTAGTACCTCTCTGAGAACCCTGTTCGTCCTTTTCTCCATATCATCCATGATATCCCTCATGGTCTTGAGCTGCAAGATGCTCTTTTTGGACTTTTCCTTGAAGGGCAGTTTCAAAGAGGGTTCTTCGAGTATCTGAAGGAGTCTGTTCAGATAATTTGAATCCAGTTGATCCCTGTCGTTGTATATCAGATCCACCCATTCCTGTTTGAGCGAATCGGACATGGCGCCGTAGGCATTGAGATTATCAGGGTCTTTTCCTTGATAAAGGGACCTCTTAAGCTGTTCGAGGTTGTCTTTTATCTCCTGCCTGACAGAGTCTTCAAGAGCTGCCCTTTCGAGTAATCTCATCCACCTCTTTTCTATCTTCATCCGGATCCAGTTCTCTCCCCTTTCAGGAGGAAGAGAGAATTCAAGGAATCTTTCCTGAAGCTCGACCAGCTCCTTTGCCAGTTCACCTGCTTTCCCGTCCACCCTGGACAGGAGGCTGTTCAGATTTTCCACTGCCAGCTGCTTTATCCCCTTTTTACCAATCTCCTTGAGCAGTTCCTTTTCCCACTGGCGTCTCAGAAAGCCCAGCTCCAGCTTTATGAGAGAAAGGATGAGGCCCGATTTGGTTATGGTGTTTCTGAGCGCGTCCGCCAGTATGTTACATGAGTTAAGCCTGTCTTCTGCCAGATGCTCCATGGCATCCAACGATTCCTGTCTCAGTTCGTAGGAGAGCAGTTCCGTGCCCAGGGTCCTTGAAAGGCGTTTTATGACCTTTGTCGCAGGCCCCCCTATCCTGATGCTTTTTTCCTGAAAGTGTATCTTTATGACGGCTGCTACCAGATATTCACTGTCCTGCCATATCGTGCCGCCCTGGACGACCTGGGGGTACCTGATCTCATTCTTACTGCCCTTATACAGATCCTCTTTTCTTATCAGAACCGGCTCCATGTGATGGGTATCATTCTGAATACCTTCTAGCTGGAGTTTCACGCTTCGCTGGTCGTTTTCAGGGTTTTCGGCGGTCCAGCTTCTCTGCTTTTCAACGCACCATGCCATGGCCTCGAGTGCCCGGCCTGTTTCATCCCTGTATTGAAGCCATGGCTTGCCGGGCGGATTGTACTCCGAGTCCTCGGGAAGGCCCCAGGAAATAGTCTCCCTGTCGGAGCTTATTATTCCGGAAGTGATCCTTGTAGCCGTAAGCTTGGGGGGACTTCCTATCAGGTATACTGTTCCCTTGTAGGCGTTGGGCAGACAGAAAAGGATCGTTTCAATAATCTCCTTGCAGGCCTGCTCCAAAAATGCCTTGTCAAGTATATTGTCAAGCACTACCTTATATAGCCTCCATAAAATATAAGCGCCTTAAGGCGCTGCCATGCGTCAAGATAAAACCTTTTCGCCTCTGCATGGTAAAAGTTTTGTTAATTTATACCTTTTTTCATCTTTGTCAATGATAAATAAGGCCTCTTGACATTGCATTTCAAGGGTGTCAAATAGTTTCTATGGAAAATAAAGGAATAATAATTGAAAACCGGCCTGAATCGAACGCCAGGGTCCTGGTAGCCGGGTTCACCGGATGGGGAAACGCCCTCGAGATCTCAAGCTCCATGATGGATTATCTCATAAAAGGGCTTGGCGCGGTTAAATTCGCCAGGTTAAACACGGATCTTTACTGCCGTTATATTGAAGAGCGCCCGGTCGTGCGAATAAACGACGGCGCCCTGACCTCAATAAGTCATGGCTTGGGTGAATTGTATTTCGCCGACTCCACCCCTAACAATATCGTCATACTCAAGGCTCAGGAGCCCGCATTGAGATGGTTTCACTTTACCGAAGCGCTCTTATCACTTTGCGGGCAGATGGGGATAAGGACGATCGTCACCATAGGCAGCATGTATGATAATGTCCTTCACAACGACAGGATAATGTCAGCGGTCAGCTCCAATGAGGAGCTCTCGCTCAGGCTCAAGGAAAAAGGGATCCTTCCAATTTCCTATGAAGGCCCCTGCTCCATACACACGATCGTCCAGTCGGAGGGGGAATGGAAAGGATTTGAATGCGCAAGCATCTGGTGCCACTGCCCCTATTACCTTCAGGGAACGACCCATTACGGCATACTCTCCCATCTCGGCTCTTTTCTCTCCGGTTTCTTCGGATTTGATCTGGACCTGACGGAATTAAACACACTTTGGAAGGAATTAAAGGAAAAGATTCAGGAAATAATCGACAATAACGGGGACCTCCAGGATATGATCGCCAGGCTGAGAAAAGAAAAGGTGGGCGGATCATGGGCGCATATGAAGGAAGATGACCCGGGCCATGACAAGGTACTTGATATAAGGGATTTTATGAAGCCGAGGTGAGAGTTGATCAGGAATCGAGCCTCTTATCGCTGTCTCTTTTCTTTATTTCCTCTACAAGCCTGGTTATCACTGTCCCCGCCTGACCCTGAAGAAAGATATCCGTGACACTGTCCGTGAGATGGGTCCTCTCGGTGTTGATCTCTATAATCTTTGCCCCGTTCTTCTTGGCTATGGAAGGGATACTGTTTGCCGGGTACACCACCGCAGAGGTCCCCACTACCAGTACCGCCTGGCATGAAGAAGCCAGCCTGAAAGACCGGTCCATCGCCTCCTGGGAAATGGCCTCCCCGAAGAATATCACATCCGGCTTGAGAACCATGTCACATTCGCATCTTGGAGGATCGGCGCCCCTTCTCTCGTTTCCCTTGTAACTTCTGCCGCAGCGCAGACAGGAAAGGTTCCTTGAGTTCCCGTGGTATTCTATGACGTTTTTTGAACCTCCTGCCTGATGCAGGTTATCCACATTCTGTGTAATGACGCAATCCAGATACCCCATCCGTTCAAGCTCTCCCATACCCTTATGAGCGCCGTTCGGCTTGGCCCCGGATACTATCGTCTCAAGTTCCCTGAGCATGTTCCAGACCTTCTCGGGATTTTCGCGAAAGGCTTTTATGGTGGCATATTCGGCCGGGTCGAACCTTGACCATAGACCGCCGGCACTTCTAAAATCCGGAATCCCCGATTCAACCGATATGCCTGCTCCTGTCAGAGCCACGGACAACCTGGAATTTAAAATGGCGTCCGCGGCCCGGTAAATCAGTTTTTCCCATCCCATTTCAGATCTCCGGGCATGTAAGACAACGTCGCGTCAAAAAGAAAGGCAGCGCCTGATCAGGCCGGTTCAAACAGGATCTTCCCCTCGCTGTTGTTGTACAGCCTGAATTTCGCGTTAAGCGATTTCTGCTCTCCGAATATGCTGGTAAGCAGGATATGATCCTCCTTGAATTCAACGAGATCCACGCTTTCAAGGATCTTTTCTTCCTTTCCATCCCTTAACATAAATGCATGAGCCTCACACATCTTGATCCCCCTCGCCAAAAAACAGTTAATCCCTGTTGTTCATATTCATCAATCTTCAAGACAGGCAAGCGCCTTGCGGAGGCATTCGGTACTCTCAGCGGTGAGCCTTACCATCTCCCTGATCTGCCCCGCGCTTTCAGCTTTTCCAGACTGCTCCAGCTGTTCGGCGAACATCTCGTATTCTTCCTGATGGTGTTCATTGTGACTTACCCAGTGTTCTATCCGGATCCTCGCCTTTTCTGCAAAATCCATTATGACATTCCTCCAAGTTCAGATATTATTTTTTCCCCGCGACAACCAAACCTCTTTGAGGCACAAGGCAATGCCCGGACTTGCTTTAGTCTGTCAGGTTTATCTTTCACCTTGCTCACGTTATTGAAACGTTAAGTAAAGCGTCTTTGATTGTCAATAAAATTTACTTTATATCAAGTTTGAATTGAGTTGGTAAAAATCATAATAATTAATGAAATCATATGTTCATTAACTATAGGATGCTTTTAGATATTGACTACAAATATCTGCCGGAGTAATATCCTTTACTGCGAGGATTCATCGACTCAGACCAACATGGTATAAAAGATTTTTTCCGGCCAAATTCATATCCAAACATCCCAGGGGAGGATTTAACATGGATGAAATGCTTGAAGGCAAAAAAATCCTTATAGTTGACGATGAACCGGATATCTTGGAGACCCTTGAAGAGATACTCGACATGTGCTCCATTGATACGGCCCCTAATTTCGAGACAGCCCAAAAATTCCTGAATAAATACAAGTATGACGTTGCAATCCTGGATATCATGGGTGTCAGAGGATATGACCTGCTCAAGCTTGCCAATGAAAAGGGTATCCCGGCCATAATGCTTACCGCCCATGCCCTTAACCCTGAAAACCTGGTAAAATCGATAAAAGGCGGGGCACACTCCTATGTGCCCAAAGACAAGATTGCCGAGATCGACACCTTTGTTGAAGATATAATAGCGGCCAGGGGAAAAGGGCCTGAGAAGCAGGTAAAATGGTTTGACAGGTTGAAGCCCTTTTTTGACAAGAAATTCGGTGCGGGATGGAAAGAACAGGACAGTGAGTTCTGGGAAGAATTTGACAAGAGCTACCGGGTTTCAAAGGATGAAATCGAAAAGATGATGTAATCCCTTCTTTATTCCACAATCTCACAGACATCTTCAGATAAAGGAATCCTTACGATAAATTTTGCGCCCTTTCCCTGATCACTTTCAAGGGAAAGGCTGCAATCCATGTCCTCCACCAGGACCATGACCCCGGCAAGGCCCAGCCCGTGCCCCCTTACGGTATAGGTATCGCAGGCGTCCATCTGAAAATAGCTTTCGAATATCTTCTTGTGATAAAATTCCGGTATACCTTCACCGTCATCCTTCACATAAAAAAGCAGGGATCCGGGATACTGCTCGATTCCAAGCTCAACCAGAGTCTTTTTATATTTCAGGGCATTGGTAAGCAGATTCCTGAGGATCTGTTTCAGTTTTGCCTCATCGAGCTTGAACTGCCTGCACCAGAGCTCATCGGTCACATTGAGCCTTATACCCTTGACCTCCAGATTCTCCCTGAGAACCCCTATGCCGGTGCACGCTTTTATCTTTTCGGACGTGGCCCCGTCCGCCAGATCGAATATCTCCACGAGTGACTGCTCTATGAGATCGGAGACCGTGACTTTCGACCTGTTTATTATACCCTCCCTGGATCTTCCCAGTTCAAGGGCGTCACTTACCAGAGTCTGAATTACCTTTATATTTCTCAGTGCCCTGACAAGCACCTTTTCCTGTTTGTCTGTCAATGGCCCGTATTTTTCAGGCCTTCTGAAAAGGGAAGTGATTCCCGCCTCTATTACCGCAAGAGGGACTTTGAAATCATGAATGAGAAGGTCCAGCTTTATCCTCTCGCGCCTTTTTCCTCCTCTTCCGGCCGCCTGTTTATCTTCCTGTCCTGTCATCTTTTCAGCGCTGGTACTGGTCATTTTTTTTAATATTTTTACTAGATTTTTGTGTATTGATCTTCGAAACAGCATCATAATTATACAGGATCTCCAAATCAGCCGGTCGACCGGATAGTTTCAATCCGGAAAACACACTCATACTCAAGCAGAGGGGGAATGGATGTTACAGCAATAAAATGCTCAAATATCACCTAGTTGAACGCTTTTTAAATAATTGCGTTGAAAAAAATTTATTATACAAAATTTAATTCTATTTATCTAGTGTTCATCCAAAAATTAAAGAACGGGCACTCATCACTGCCCAACAGGCCGGTTAGATCATCAGGAGTAAAACAGGAGCCCGGCATAGCCCACGAAGCTTGAATCAGGCCTTACATCATAACTTGTGGCATATACCAGCTCTTCTCCCTGTACCGCTCCCAGGGTATGGGCCGCCTCCACGGCTGCTCCCGCGGCACCGCCGCAGCAGGCGTTACGGCTTTTAAGGGATTCCAGGACAATCCCCCTGGCATCCATATTCACCATGAGCTCCACGGCTTTCCTGTCGTTTTCCTCTCTTACCCATTTGAGCGCCTCTTTTCCCGACCCCTTAGGCGTAAATCCGTAATTCATGCCGTAGTGGGTAAGATCGGTTGAACCGATAACGATCATTCTTCTGCCGAGTGAAGTGCCTATCCCCGCCACCCTCGCAGCCAGATCAAGGCTGGTCAATGAAGGCGGAACACCTATCGGCAGGATCCTCGTTTCAGGGAAAAAATACTTTATAAAAGGCAGTTGAAGCTCAATCGTGTTGTCCTGCTCATAGCGTGATCCGGTCTCAACGACAAATTCATACTCCGACTCGATCCCAGCGGCAAGCTCACTGTCGATCTCAATAGACCCCAGCGGGGTCTCCCACGCACCCGAGGTCATGATATATCTGTTGCCGGATGGAGGAAGGTGCCTGCCGAAGATTACGCATGTGTCGGGATCTTCATCCCCTTTAAGGCACCTTATGACAGAGCATGCTATCCTTCCCGAAAACACCCAGCCCGCGTGAGGGACTATACCTCCGACAGCGCTTCCACCCTCCGGGGGACAGGGGATGCCCTTCTGCATGAACTCCTCTATCTGCCTGCGGCACTCCGATTCTCTTCCCGGGTACCACGCGCCTGCCAAATCGGCCCTTCTGGTTTCCACTTTCATACCTCCTTAAAACTTCCGTAAAATTTCCGGTAATGACCGGCTGCCTGACAGGTAAAGAATTTTGGTTGAAGCATCCGGTATTTACTGATATTAATCGATCCATTACCCTGTGGCTTAAATGCGCACAGGGTAGTTTATTTAAAAAAAAGACTGAAAAGAGACATCTATAATGCACTTTGATATATCGGCCCTGATAGTAAAGATTCCGGTCCTGCTTTTTGCCATAACCATCCATGAATACGCCCACGGAAGGGCGGCCCTCTGGCTGGGGGATCCCACCGCGAAAAACATGGGACGGCTTACGCTCAATCCCATTCCCCATATCGACCCGATAGGGGCAATCTGTCTGTTTCTGTTCAGCTTCGGCTGGGCAAAACCGGTTCCGGTAAACCCCAGGTATTTCAGGGAACCGAGAAAGGGCATCATCTTGATGTCCTTAAGCGGTCCTTTTGCCAACCTCTCGGCGGCACTTCTGGCAGGCCTGTGCCTGCGTTTTTTTCCCTTTCCCTTTGAGGTATATCTCAAGGCCCTTTTATGGCTGATCCTAATGAACATAGGCCTTGGGCTCTTCAACCTTGTTCCGATTCCGCCCCTTGACGGCTCGCATGTGCTTGAAAACATCCTGCCGCAGAAAATCGCCCTGAGATACAGGCAGATGGGACGCTACGGCGCAATATTCATAATAGGGATCGTGATGCTGGACAATTTCGCGCACACCGGAATCATCGCCAAGCTCCTTGTGGGTCCGATCTTCAGGCTCGCCCACCTGTTCGCGGGCGACATACTCTTTCAGCTTATTCCCCTTTTGAGATAGCCCACTGCGTAGGCGGACATTATCAATGGCCTCTTAAAGGAATAATTCAAGATTATCAAGAACAGGTCTAACGCGCAAGCCCTTTCAAGACCCTCACCGTTCAAAATCCTCAGCCATTATGAGCCTGTCCATATCCCCTCTTATAGCTTTTTCATCTTCTTTTATACCAATCTTCTCATCATACTCATTCAGATTCTATATACACGATTCATAAGGCATCGAAGTCAACGACGTCCCTCATGTCCTCCCAAAAAAAGAATAAAAGCATAGGTGCGCCTTTTTTTTGCATAGATCCCAAAGCATCCGATCCACCCGACCGCGGGGCGTCCCGGTCGTTTGACACGCGGGCCGCAATTACCTATACTCCGCACACAACAGGAGAATTCCAACGCCGGGGGGGCTGCATCCGGCCGCGGGTGCGACCAGCATACAAAGGAGGACAACGGGCATGAAGGCATGGGTGCTAAGAGAGCAAGCCGCGATCGAGGAAAGACCGCTCACGCTTGAGGAGATCCCCACGCCCGATCCCGGAGACGATGAGATCCGCATCAAGACCCTGGTCTGCGGAGTATGCAGGACCGATATCCACATCGCCGAAGGAGACCTGGCCCTCAAGAAATCCCCCCTTGTCCTCGGCCACCAGGTCGTGGGGGTGGTGGATGCCGTCGGAAAACGGGTCCAACGGTTTCAGAAGGGAGACCGGGCCGGGGTTTACTGGCTCTACCGTTCCTGCGGGACCTGCAGGTACTGCATGTCCCGGCAGGAAAACTACTGTCCCCGTTTCGAGGCCACAGGCTGGCACCAAAACGGCGGGTACGCGGAATACATGACCATCCCCGAGCGCTATGCCCTGCCCCTGGGGCATCCGTCCCTGGATCCGAGGGAGATCGCCCCGCTCCTCTGCCCCGGAATCGCCGGGTACGCGGCCTTAAAGTTGACCGGGGCCGTCAAAGGGGACAGGCTGGGCCTCTACGGCTTCGGCCCCACGGCCTACTTTGTACTCAAGGCGGCTCAATCCCTCGGGATGGAAGTCCTGGTCAGCACCCGCTCGCCCAAGAACATCGAACGGGCCAAAAAGGAGGGGGCTCTCTGGGCCGCGGACGCCTCCAAGGAAGCCATGCCTGAGCCCCTGCAGGCAGCCATCGTCTTTCCGCCTGCCGGCAACCTGGTCGAACCGGCCCTGGCCCAGGTGGAAAGGGGCGGCACGGTTGTCCTGGCCCCGGTGAGCTCCTCTCCCATCACCATCGACAATTACAGTGAAAACCTCTGGGGCCGCTCAATCCAGACCCTCTACAACCTCAACCGCGTGGACGCGGAGGAATTCCTACATCTGGTGGAAGACCTGGACCTTGATATCGCCACGGTCGTGGTCCCCTTTAAGGACCTTGAGGACGCCCTGATACAGGTCAAACATGGAAAGGCTGAGCAGCCTAACGTGGTGATCCAGGTGTCGGAACCCTAGGTTTCTGGTTCACCCGGGGGCGGCATCGGAAGGCCGGATGCAGGAGCCCTGATAAAGGGAAGCGGAGGCCTCAGAAAAGTACGCTGGAGCCTTCCGGGTAAAGGGAAGAGCGGCTCAATCAGGATTATTTACTATTGGATTTCACCTGACAGTATCTTAATTAACTTTCCTTATAAAAAAAGCGAACAGGAAGATCTCACACCAGAACAGCTTAGGGTTCTGCATGAATTGGTAAAGGAGTTTTTAGGATGAAAAATGAAAATTTCGAAAAACTGGTTTCAAGTATAAAAGAAGCCGGCCAAATAATGGCAGGGGAAAAAGAACCAAGCCGCATTTTTGAAATTGACGCACCGGATATCAGGGCTGTAAGGGAGAAGCTTAATGTCTCGCAGAATGAATTTGCCCTGATGATTGGGGTAAGCGTCCGTACTCTCCAGAACTGGGAACAGGGAAGAAGAAAGCCGGAAGGCCCTGCAAAGGCATTGCTTCGAATCGCATCCCGGAACCCGCAGGCTGTAATTGATGCTTTACATTCAAAATAGACTACAAATAATCAATTTTATTACATTTATATTAATCTACTGATTGTAAGTGCACTCCTGTGTCCCGCTGATTTCATTTTGATCCGCCCTGCTCTTCTTCACATATATCGCATACCCGATCGAACCAGTCCTCGATCTGGTCCCGGTAATCATCCGGCTTTGCTTCCATTCCGCACGACCTGCAGACCACTCTTGCGCTGCATCACCGCCCTGTAAGCTCCGCTTCTCCTCCGCAGAATATGCAAATCAGGTTGTCCATATCTCCCCTTATAACTCCGTACCCTTAGTCATTACATCCAGCAAAGCCGGAGGCTTGATTTTGTGAACCGCTCAAAGCGGTTAGTTCCGGACCACCTAAAGGTGGCTAAGATTGAAACAGCCCTAATTGGTCGAGCTTCTTATCTATTTCTCGGTGTTTTTTGATATACTGCCGGATCACCTCTTCATCGCGCCCGGCTGTTGAAACGTAATATCCCCTCGCCCAGAAGTGTTGACCGCTAAAGTTTTTTCGCTTTCCCATATTCTGACGCGCAATATGGATAGCGCTTTTACCCTGATATAACCTACAACCTGGGAGACTGCATATTTTGGCGCGATATCAGCATATGAAGATGGTCGCCCTTCATATGACCCTCATGAATCTTGCTCTCCTTATGGGATGCAAGCTCATGTACAACCTCTCCCAGATGCTTGCGCAATTGCCCGTAAAGCGTCTCCTTCCGATACTTCGGTATCCATACCAGATGATACTTGCAATCCCATTCTGTGTGGCTTAAGCTCTGAATATCGTTCATCGTAAGCCTCCTTGAAAGTGATTTTTGAGCGGTTCACAATCGGGTAGGCTTTCGTATTTTCCCGTAACTGTCAAACTTTGCGTGTCTCCCCGGCAAAGCCGGGGGTTTACCCGGATTAATTAAAGCCTATGATTTTGCATTTTTTGCCTCCGTTTGTCATTCCTTCAAGAAGCGCCTCTACTTGTTCCCCCTATGATATTACCCATGGCGATTTACCTATCTATTCTTTGTGGATACCCTCATATCCGTGTCAGACGCCTGTGATCCGGCCGTACACCTCAACAATAAAGGCCTTAAGGGCTATTTCAATTTCTCGCCGTGTGTCCGTGCTCATGGATGCAACCCTGTTTTCAGTTCGATTTTTATCCTTTGACTATTTCTTTATTGACTCCATCAAGTGTTTTCCGGCTGAGGTCAGCCTGTACTTCTGCAAACGGCTAGTGGGTTTGTGCGGAATGGTCATTTCGACTAAACCAGATTTCATTGCCGGCTCCAGGTAAAGGTTGCGGAAGTTTTCTTCCCCTTTTAGTCCCAGGGCATCCTGCAGTTGTCTCCGGCTCAATTCGCTTCGACAGGCATTTAGAAGCCTTTTGACTTCACCCGTGACTTCCAGGGATATTGGAGTATCCTTAGCTTTTTCAAATTCCGGCGTTTTGATGACAATCCGAAAAACATCGCCCGCCAGCAGTTCAGGATCACTACCGCCATAGGCTTTGCCGTATTTCATCAGCCTCCGCACACCTGAACCGAGTTCATCCGCCCGCCCGATTTCCCGGAAAAAGAGAGCAATCACCGGGTTTTTGGGAAAGGGCGAAAAGGTTTCCGGATTGATGAGGCCGAAACCGTGTGACTTGTCACTGTTTTCAGTACGAACCTGCCCGCGCTCAAGGATGAGTTTGGCCGGAAAAAGGTTCGTGTATTCACGGTGAATCAAAATATTCGATGCCACTTCCCGTAAAATGGTGTCGCGGATACTAATACGCATGTCACCTTCCAGATAAAAAGGATCAGGCAGGTGTTTTGCCACAAATGCCATGATGCGCTCATAAGTCTCAATCAAATTGGTGCTGACAAAATCACGATCATCGTACCTGCGGAGATTGATCTTGCGCAGGATCAGATCGGTACGGTAATGAGGCACAGCATAAAGGATGACCTCATCTTTACTTTTCTTTAAAAAGCCCTGCTGCTGTCTCCTATCCATCCTTTGGGGATACCCTCATATCCACATGCACCAGAAATCCGGCCGTAGGCGAGGCTATGCACCGGTAAGAGGCGAAATTAAAGGGGCCAACGCCCCGTAATGATGTCGGTTATCGGTTCAAATGTAGCGGGAGGGTTGAACTCCAGTGTTGTGCCGGGGGCGTTCTCTGCTGCGAGCCTTAAGAGGCATCCTGTGAATCTGGCTTTTGTGGCAGGCCTGTTCTTTTGCATATTCCGCCAGTGTGAGTCGGAAAAAGGTGCGCAGGGAAATAGAGCTTAAATACAAAATCGTGCAAAAAATGAGCATATTCATAAAAGATTAAAATTTACAAACATTTTCATAGCAAAACCTAGTCAATAAAGAAAGAATCATATTCAGATATTTTTATGGCCCAAGGCGACCAGCCGGCAAGACAGTGGAAAATAATCCGGACCTTGATTTCCTAAAAAAACGGGTAAATCACATCCGATCCGGCACAGGTACCTGGAACGCCACCCAGGGACGGTTTCCAGGGACCTTTAGGCCCTTGATAAGGTAAAGTTTTTTCCAGACTTGGCTTTCACGATCAGGTTCTCTATAATAAGACCTGCAGGGCATCTTTAAAAAGACCCGGCATACGGCAGTTAAATCGCGCTTCAGGCCTGGTGGAGAGATAGCCGTGGAGGAAAAAAACCACAGTATTGATTCAAAAAAGTGTAAAAAACGATTAGGCGTCCTGCAGGTTCTGGGCCTGTTATTGATCTTCACCGTTATTACCTCAGGCATAACCATACTGGTCTTAAAGTTCTATCTTTTCCCGTCAGAGTTTAAGCCCGTACGCCTCAATCCGCGCGAGGAGCAGGTCTTAAGCTCGAAACTTGAACACCTTGATTCAATGGCAACAGGAGCCGATTCAGCTCAAAACCGGACCAGTGGAAAATCATCCCGAAAAGAGTCTTCCGATTCGAGTGTCTCACTTACCCCTGAGCCCTACAGCGAAAAAGGCGCCAAAAGACAGATCAGTTTCACTGAGAGGGAGCTCAACGCCCTTCTTGCCAATAACACGGATCTTGCCGGAAAACTTGCCATCGACCTGTCCGAGGATCTTATAAGCGCAAAGCTCATATTACCTTTGGATGAGGATTTTCCAATATTTGGAGGCAAGACCCTCCGCGTGAGGGCGGGAGTGGTTTTTTCCTTTGATAAGGGCAAGCCCCTGATCATGCTCAAGGGCATCACCATAATGGGAGTGCCCCTTCCGAACGCCTGGCTGGGAGGCATTAAGAACGTGGATCTGGTTCAGGAATTCGGCGCTGACAAAGGTTTCTGGAAGGCCTTTTCAGACGGGGTTGAAGACATAAAGGTGGAGGAAGGTCATCTGAAGTTGAGGCTCAGGGAGTAAGCCGGGCCGCGCGTAAGCAGCATACTTTTAATCGATTCCGATACAATCATCCACGACAGCTCTTCTGATAAAGGAACCGAGGCGATTTTCAAGCTCGAACTTTCTCCTTAAAGGACCACTATGCCGGTGCGACCTGTGGTAAGCCGCGGTTAACAGGGCTGCAAAACATGGCATAAGAAATACATACGCAACCATGGGAACATTTTCAGATGGAGATTTACAGGCCCCTCAAAATTCAAAACCGGAAAAGCAGAGGAGGTTCTTTTATTACAGCTTAATAGAAAACAGGGGAATTTTTCAACCTCAAAAAAAGGAGGTGCGTCATGAAAAAATTTAAACGCTTTATTATGCTGACCATGGCTATAGGCATTTCAGTAGCCCTTTCAGGCTGCGGGGTCAGCAAAGAGGAGCATGAGAAAACAGTCTCCGAGCTGAACAAGGCCAAATCGGACCTGGCTCAGGCCAATGCCAGGATTACAGAGATGGATAAAGAGCTGAGTGAGGCCAAGGCTCAACTAATGACCGCCGCAAAGGAGCTCAAAAACGAAGAAAAAAAACCGGTGGCCGTTGAAAAGCCGGTAACAGAAGACACAGGCATGAAGGACAAGCTCGCAGCCCTTAAGGAAAAAGCCGCCAGCCTTACTGAAAAGGTAAAAGGCCTTACAACTGAAAACAGCCGCCTCAAGGAATTGCTTGAAAAATTAAAAGCCAAGATATCGGAATTCAAAGAAAAGCTTGGAGGGATGAAAACCCCTGAAGCTTCTTTACCTGCCAAGGATCTGCAAAGTGAGGAACTTCCGGCCAAAGAGCTGCCTAAGGGCATTATGGAAAAGAAGCCCTGATATTTTGCCGGCAGGGCTGTACCAGGGATACGACCCATTTCCCGCCCCAGGAGAATTACATCTGTTAAATATTTTAAGGGCGGTGAAAGGTACCCGTTCAATAAGGGGAAAGGTTTTTTCATTTTGATTATGTGCGAATTGAACGGCATCTGAAATCGATTCAAATATAAACAGAAAAACCAAGGACTCTGGAGGAACAATTTTGAACTTAACCTGAACCAAACAGAAATAGGTTAACCGTTAATACCGGTTAACCTATTGAATTTTCTGGTGCCTAGGACGAGAATCGAACTCGTACGGTACTAAGTACCGAGGGATTTTAAGTCCCTTGCGTCTACCAATTCCGCCACCCAGGCACAAGCCGTATCCAAGGCAATGTCCGCTGCGAACAGAAAAGACACTTCATGGATGTTTAAGGTGACAAGCAGTTTAATAGGTAGATCTTTGAGAGTCAAGAATAGATATTCGCCCTTGAGCCTGTGGTTTTGCCGATGCCGGGTGGTAATCCGTAATCCCGGCTCATTATCGTTTCGGCTCCAAATTTTAAGGCAAAAATCCACGCATTACCGGCATTGAAAATCCATTAGGATTACATATGCTTTTCAGTTGAAATTGTTGGCTGTTATCCCATTTTTTCATCTATTAGCCGTTTTTTTTGCCGCTATTTGTTCCATTCTCCGATTTAATACTTATATTAAGTAATATTCCAAAATTTTTCAGGAGGTGTGATGATGACACGAGGAATTTCAAAAGGTGTAATATTTTTTATTGCGGCATTATTGTTTTCACTGTTCTCAACCCACAACCTAACGGCAAAAGCCGAGATGCTTTCATTTGACCCTGTAGATCTAAACCCGAAGGTCGAATCAGGAGAATATTCTCAGATAATCGACACCTTCATGGTAATCTTTGATTCATCAGCCTCCATGAGTAACGCATATTCCGGTATTGCCAAGATTGACATAGCAAAAGAGATAGTTGCCAGAATGGCGGCCACCATCCCCAGGATAGAGGTCCTTTCAGGCATAAGGACATTCGGAAATAGCCTTACGTTTTCTCCGAAGACCACTCTTGAACTTGAACTAGCCCAGTTTGATATGGCCGCGTTCAAGGGCGCGGTGAAAGACCTTAAGGCGGCCGGACCAAGCCCTCTTTGCATGGCCTTGGACGAAGCGGGAAAGGACCTGACCCAAGGAAAAGGCGACATGGCACTGATCGTGATAAGCGATGGTCTGGATATGACCGGAACACCTGTTGCCTCGGCAGAGGCCCTGAAACAGAAATACGGCACCCGCCTGTGCATCTTTACGGTACTTATAGGTGATAACTGGGACGGCAGACAGGTCATGCGAAAGATATCAAAGGCGGGCCAATGCGGGTATTTCACCACCGCCGATGAGATCGCCTGCGGAAAGGGAATGGCCGACTTTGTCAAAAACGTATTTTTTGCCGCATCCGGTGACAGGGACGGCGACGGTGTCATGGACCCGAAGGACAGGTGCCCCGGGACCCCGAAAGGGGTGAGGGTGGATAAAAACGGATGTCCCCCGGACTCCGACGGTGACGGCGTTTATGACTACCTGGATGCCTGCCCTGGCACACCAATGGGAATAAAGGTGGATGAAAAAGGATGTCCTCTTGACTCCGACGGTGACGGCGTATGGGACAGCCGTGACAAGTGCCCGGGAACATACAAGGGTGCCAAGGTAAACGAGATGGGCTGCTGGGTAATCGAAGGGGTGAATTTCGATACCGCCAAATGGGATATCAAGCCGAGCTTCTATCCCGGACTGGATGATATCGTAGAAGTCCTCAACAAGAACCCCTCCCTTAAACTGGAAGTGCAGGGGCATACCGATAATGTCGGGACCAAGGCCTACAACCAGGGCCTGTCTCAGAAAAGGGCCGAATCGGTAGTGGACTACCTGGCGCAGAAGGGCATTGATAAGGCAAGGCTTACATCGGTGGGTTACGGTCTTACCAGGCCGATGGCGGATAATTCAACCGAACAGGGTCGGGCCCAAAACAGAAGGGTCCAGCTGTCACCCATCTACTAAAAGTCCGCTTTAACGACTCCTCATCCTTCGAGGAAGGCGCTTGCGCCTTCCTCGCTTACTATCTGATTCCGGGAGGAAACCATGCAATCCAAAAGATGTCTTGCAGCGGTAATGCTTGCCGCTTTGGTTTCATTAAGCGTCCCCTTTTCAGCCTCAGCCGGGTTCGGCGATATCCTCAAGGGGGCCAAGGAAAAATTTATGGGGGGCCAGGGAGCTCTTTCCGAAGGCACCATTATTGACGGTCTTAAGGAGGCCCTTCAAATAGGCTCGGAAAACGCAGTGGCATTTGTTTCAAAGGCCGACGGTTATTACAATAACCCCAGGATAAAGATACCTCTTCCCGACGCGGTTAAAAAGGTTGAAAAAATACTGAGGGGCGTCGGTTACGGCCCCAAGATCGACGCATTCGAGCTGAGCATGAACAGGGCTGCCGAAAAGGCCGCACCCGAGGCCAAGGCCATGTTCTGGGATACCATAAAGGGGATGTCTTTTTCAGACGCGCGAAAGATCCTTGACGGCAGGGAAAATGAGGCGACCCTATATTTCAAGGACAAGACCCACTCCGGATTGTTCGAGAAGTTTAAACCAATCGTTCATGACGTAATGTCCTCGGTGGGTGTAACAAAAAGGTATCAGGAACTTGACGCGAAGGTCAGGACCATACCCTTTACCGATTCTCTAAGCTTTGACCTGGATAAATATGTGACGGACGGCGCGCTGGACGGGCTGTTTCTGATGCTGGCGGAGGAGGAAAAAAAGATCCGGCAGAATCCTGCGGCCCGCGTCACTGATCTGCTTAAAAAGGTGTTTGCTAAGTAGGTTTATTCATAGTCCCTGAGCGCTCTTAGACCGTGATTCATCGATTTTACCACCGCAAGTACCGTGAGCGCGAACGCGGCCGTAAAGGATGCGATTATGTATATCCAGCGCCAGGAGGATATGGCTGCGTCATTAAACCGGGACATAAAGAGCACGTACACGGGGCCTGCCTCAAGCACTATCAGTGCGACTATATAAAGGGCGCTTAACATCATATACACAAGGCCGCCGAAACTGGTAGACACCTGTGAAATGTTCTCGTGCCTGAAACGGGGGTAGACCGCGCCAAGCCCGACACCCATGGCCGTTATTGCGAAGACCGCGAAAAACATGGTAACGGATGAAAGGATCATCATGAATCCGGTTACCTCAAGCAGGTAATTGGTGCACACGATCAAAAACTCCATCAATATCATTACAGGGAAGACAAAGAAGAAAAATTTCCCCCACAGGTAGCGCTTGAGCCCAATGGGAGATGCCTGGATTATCCAGTAAGACTCCCCTTCCGCACTCACCGCCGTAAATATGAAACGGGCCGATATGGCTGAAAGCACTAGCCCTGCCAGCCCCATATTGAGAAACCCGAGAAGGTTCTGCAAAAAATCGACCCTGAAAAAACTCTTTTCAATAGGCAACACGCTGAAGTTATAGAGATAAACGACTACCAGGGCCACCAGCAGAAGGAGTTGAGACCACTGGGTATTGTCCCTGAAAAAGGTCCTTACATCCTTCTCCAGCACGGCCCCCACATCCTGACTGAAGGGCTTTTTTATAAGGCCTGCCGCGATATCCAGGAGCCTTCCGGAACCCGCCATCCTGCTTTTTGCCTCCTGGGATTTTGAAAAACCCTGAAAATAGACCGCGCCTGCGACCCAGATATCTATTACCAGGAGGGAGGCGGCCGTAGTCCACATGAGAAGGATCTCAAAGACGTGCCCTTTTTCCGAAGAGGGCATGAGCGCGCCCCAGAGGGTCTCGGTTATCCATTGGCTGGGAAGATAGGGTGACTGGGGGGCCTTGAGCGCATCCATGTACTGCATGACGGTAAAAAAGGATTCAGGGTTCACGAGCCTTTCAGGCCTCATGAATCGGAACATGAAATAGAGCGCTATAATCATTATTACGGAAAGAAGCAGAATCAGGTCTCTTGTCCTTCGGGCAGGGAATATATACACCAGAAGCATCGTAATGAAAATGCCGATGGATCCGGCGATCAAGGCCATTGCCAGGCTCATGTGAAAAAGCGCAAAATAAAATCCCGGCCCCGGCCTGTACACATAGCCGTAGGCCAGAAGGATCGGCAGGCCGAAAATAATGAGCATCCAGGAGCTGTCCATGAATGTGTAAATGGAACGGGAGACGAAAAGTTCCTGAAGGCCCACAGGCGTTGAATGGCACAGTTCAAGGTCTTTTGAAAGATAGAGATTTGAAAGCGCCGTTATAATGTGGCTGAATAGGAGGAGAGAAAAAAAGACCAGAAAAACCATGCCCAGAAGATGCCTTGCCAGCAGATTCCCGATATCTTCAACAGACTGAAAATATATCAGCACACGGCAGGAAAGAAGGAAGCTCAGGCCGCAAAACCCGGATCCGAGAAGGCCCATGAACAGCACGCGTCTGTTTTTTGTCCTTCCTGAGAACCTGAGCCTGTTGATAAAAGACATGAATCCGGGTCTAATAAGAAGAAGGAGATCTTTCATGAGCAATACCTCATCCTTCGGTCAGTTTCAGGAAGATAGCCTCCAGATTTCCCTCTTCCCCCGCCTGTCTTTTCAGGTCCCCGGCACTTCCCCTGGCGATTATCTTTCCTTTCCGGATAATGGCGATGTCGTCGCATACCTCCTCAGCCACCTCGAGTGAGTGAGTCGACATGAAGATCGTGGTTCCCTTCCCCGCCTCCTGTCTGAAGATATCCTTGACAAGCCTTGCGCCTCTGGGGTCAAGCCCGACCATCGGTTCATCCACTATGAGCAGATCAGGGCGGTGTATCAGGGCCGAGCACATCACGAGCCTCTGCTTCATTCCGTGAGAATAGCCTTCCACAAGCTCGTTTTTCCAGCCGGTAAGATCGAATGTGTCAAGCAGCAGGCCGATCCTTTCTTCTATAAAGGAGTTGTTTACTCCATATAGCCCGGCGATAAAATGAAGGAAATCAAGACCAGTGAGTTTTTCATACACAAAGGGCCTGTCAGGGATAAAACCGACACATCTTTTGACCTGTGAAGGCATTTCGGCCAGATCCATCCCGTTTATTATTATCCTTCCCTCACTCGGCATCAAGACCCCAGCCATCATCTTGATCGTGGTGGTCTTTCCCGCCCCGTTGGGACCAAGAAACCCGAAGATGGTCCCCTTTTTTATGTCAAGATCTATCCCGTCAACAGCCCTGAGGCCCTTGAAGTCCTTTGAGAGTTTTTTCAACCGTATCATTTCCATATGAACCCCGCAGTCAATGCGCCCGATCTTTCAGGGCAAAAGAAAACCCTTTCTTTTACACAGGGATGTTGTCGATTCAATAACCGTATTCGACTACCTTTAAAGAAAGCTTGCCTATAACCCCGATCAGCTTTGCATGTTCTTCCAGCCCGCCTTGGATCAGTTTTATATGAGTCGCGTCCGCGGGCATCTGGTTCATGGTGGCGTCCATTGAAATCCATGCACCCACATAACACTCGTTCCACGCGTGATAGAAAAATTTTTCCCTTGCATACACGATTCCCACACAAAGCCGGGACGGGATCCCCGCGGCCCTTAAAAGGGCACCCAAGAGAACCGCATGTTCGTTGCAGTCCCCTGTCATTGTCCGTATGACATCTGAGGCGCTCGGTACCGATACAAGAGGTCTTTTTTCCATGTTGGCGTGGACCCATTTCATCAGCCTTGACGATACGGTTATCGGATCATCTGATTTTCCAGCTATCTCCAAAGCCTTTTTGACCACAAGCGGATCATCGCTCTCCATGTTCATCTCAGGGGCAAGGAACCGCTTCATACCGTCTTCATGCCCCTCAAACGGTATCCTGAAAGAAGCCGCAGCCGGGATCTCCTCTTTTCTTATCTCAAGTATCCCCCCCTTATAGACCTGTCTTCCGCGGTTCAGCATGATCGGATCAAAATCTGCACTATCCGCCCCTTCCACTTCAAGCCTGAGAAAACTTGTCTTCTCCGCACTCCTGAGCCTTCCTTTCAATCCTACGGCGGCCAGCTCGTAGAAATCATCTCCTCCACGCTTGTCTATGTCAAAGGGGGCACTTGCGCCGCTTGATCTCACAAGGGTAAGCCCCATAAACCCCTCCTCTTTAAGTACCCGGCCCTGTTTATCGACCCAGAACGTCACGGCCTGACCGTACAGATTGCTTTCAAGCCTGAAGGCATCGTACCCGATGCGGTTGATAACGACCTGTTCTTTTGCCGCAACCCTTATCTCCATTTTCCTGTTTGACATGGTGGAGGGATCAAAAATCGGAAACAGGAACCGGCGTCCCAGAAGTATCTTTTCCCCCCTTAGGAAATACCCGATTCCGGCGGCCAGCATAGGAGGCTCATCCACGGGGATACTGACCTTTCTGCTCCTTTCCCCCCGGCCGATCTCGATATCAAGCGCCTCCGACCCGACACTTCCAGATACCAGAAAATCGACCACCCCGGAGCTTACCGTGAAACGGAAATTCTTGACTCGAAAACCCCTATCAACCACTGATCTTGTCACGGTCCTGAGATTGTTCGTCTGCCCCATGAGGTTCAGCTTCAAAAATATCTCCTCCTGAATCAGATAGTCCTTTTCAAGTGCCGTGGCCTGACTCATTGAATATCCCACCTTTTTACCCTTCAGATATATCTCCATCCACTCTCTTTCTGAAGATATCTCCGGCAGGGACTCCCCTGCCTCAAGCCGAGGAGCATCGGGGGGCCGGCTGAACCCGGTCTTCTGGATCAGTACGCCCAGAAGCACTATCCACAGGGCGACTATGGACAAGCCTAATATATTGAATACATGCCTTCCCCTTATCTTTCCCATGCCTTTAATTTCCCCTGTTTTAACATCGAGATACAGACACCCGGCCTTCGGCTTTAGGCAAATCGGACCAGGCACGAATGTTTCGGCTTTCTGCTGAAACCTGCCGGCGCCATCAAGAAACAGGCCGTTTCCGGATTGACGATATCCTGATATATTAACAACGGTTAAACGTATTCACAAGACCGTGTGCAGCATTTTGAGCAAAGCCCCCGGGTCTCCCCGACGCAGGCATAGCCGTTCTTTTCAGGCCCGGCTTGAAAAGCCGGGTTTTCCATAATAAAATAAGATAGGGATCTGTTTTTGCTGCCGGTTGAACATGGGGCGGTTTCTGGTTTAAACCGTGATTCGGGGAAGGTATATTTTTCTCGTATATCCGGCTGGTTGCTACATCTTGTACTTGCCGAAATCCTCTGGATTGAGGCTCTCCAGGATCTCCTGCCACTTTTTGCCTTTTTCCGATTTATCCTGAGGTTCGGCCTTCAGGTCTATCTGGCTGGAATTCTTTATGACCTCTTCTGCCACGAAAATCGGGGCCTTTACCCTTAGAGACAAGGCCAGAGCGTCACTCGGACGGGCGTCCACGGTCATTATCTTGTTGCCCTGCTTGAAATGGATAAGCGCGTAATAGGTATTGTTCTTGAGATCGCAGACCTCGATCTTCTGTACCTTCAGATCGACCATTTCCATTACATCCTTAAAAAGGTCATGGGTCATAGGCCTGGAAAATTTAATCCCCTCCAGCTCACTGGCAATCGCGGTAGCCTCAAGCAATCCTATCCATATGGGCAGGGTCTTTTCACCGTCGACTTCCTTGAGTATGACGATAGGGCTGTTAGTTATCGGGTCCATTGTCAACCCTGATATAACCATCGGTCGATACATGTTTTCCTCCATTGGTTATAAAATCTCCTAGGCCTTATATCTTTATGTTTCATTCTTAAACATAGACTCTCTTTTGTCAACACCGCTGGTCTAAAGAAAATTAATTTGGCTCTTGCCACCTGAAAAATTTAATTGATACAATATCGGATTATGTACTACCTTTCCACTAAAGTTGACGAACGCGCCTCGAACCGCCGCCCTTAACTCCGGCGCTGAAAGGTATTGATCACGGTAACGGAGGTTCACGGCATCTGGAACCTTTCACCATGCCGTCTGCATTTTGACTCTTACTAATACATCAAGGTTGACATCTTATGGGAAAAGACCCCAAAAAGCCCCTTTTCACCTGTGTTGTAGATCATAAACCCGGGTTCTTTCTGAACTGGCTCCTTTACAGGCTCTTCAGGCGGGTAAGTTTTGAAGAGAGCATGAAGTCATCCCTCAGAGAGATGCACAGGCAAGGAACCGTGGTCTATTCCATCAAATACAGGGGGGGCCTCGACTACCTCCTCTATCATTTCAAGTTCAGGCGAAGCCGTCTGCCATATCCGAAAATCGCATTTGACATGAACATGTCGATGATACTCCCCTTGTCCCAGCTTTTCAGTGTATTGAGTTCACAGATCTCCTATCTTCTGAAACATGGCCGATTCCCGTCCCCGCTCAAGACCGGATTTATAAAAGAGGCGATAAAACAGGGAGACACGGCCCTGTTAACACTCATAGACCCGAAGGAATTTTCAAGGCACTATATCAAGGAGGAAAAGGGTTACCTTCATTTTCTCCTTGAGACCCAGCAGGAGATGAAGCGGCCCATATTCCTTGTCCCGCAGATAATTCTTTACAGAAGCACCCCGGAGAAGGCCCATCCAAACATCATGGACATCTTTTTCGGATTCAAGGACAACCCCGGTTTCATCAGGAAGATAGGGCTTTTTTTCAGATACAACCGACGTGCGTTCATCGATTTCGGCACACCGGTCAACATGAAGGAGTACCTGGAATCCCAGGACCCCGACCGTCCCCTGGAGGATATCGCAACCGACCTAAGGCAGCTTCTCATAGAGGGCATTGACAGGCAGAAAAGGGTCGTACTGGGCCCTGTCATGAAGTCTTTGCAGCAGTTCAAGGAGACGGTATTAAAGGACCGTGATGTGGTAAAGGCGATAGAGGAGAGCGCAATCGGGAAAAAGAAAGGCCCCAGGTATCAAAGAAAGAAGGCCGAGGAATATTTCGAGGAAATAGCCGCCGATTTCAACATCACCTATGTGCAGTTTGCCCATTACATGCTTACCTGGCTATGGAAAAAGATGTTCCAGGGGATAGAATTCGAACCGGATGAACTGGCGATGGTAAGGGAACAGGCCAGGAAAGGTTCGGTGGTCTACATACCTTCACACAAAAGTCACATAGATTACCTTGTGCTCAACTATGTCCTTTTCCATTATCATATGCATGTGCCGAGGGTCGCGGCGGGAAAGAACCTTGCCTTCTGGCCCATGGGAAATATATTCAGAAAATCGGGGGCCTTTTTTATCCGCAGGACCTTCAGGGGCGCGAGGCTCTATGCCACGGTCTTTAAAAGATATGTCAAGGCCCTTCTAAAGGAGGGCCATCCGCTCGAATTTTTCATCGAGGGAGGCAGAAGCAGGAGCGGAAAGCTTATACTTCCCAAGATAGGCTTTCTCTCCATACTGCTTGAGGCCTACAAAGAGGGATATTGCGACGATCTCATCTTTGTGCCTTCATCCATTAGCTATGACCGCATTATTGAAGAAAAGGAATATCTGAGAGAGATCGGAGGCGGGAAAAAAGAAAAGGAAAATTTCATGCAGGTAGTAAGGGCCAGACATTTTCTCAAGCGCAAGTATGGAAAGATATATATCCGATTCGCGGCCCCTGTCTCTTTAAGGCAGTATCTTGCCCAACACCGCGATTTGGGAGAAGAAACCCACCGGCCCCTGGCCCTTCACCTCATAAGATCGATCAACAGCGTAACCCTTGCAACGCCGCTTTCCATAACCGCCACCGCGATACTTACAAAACACAGAAGGGGTTTTCAAAGAGAGGAGCTGATAGAGACCTCCCGCATACTGTATAAATTTCTGGACATGTATGGGGTTCCCACAGCCACCAGCCTTCTCGATTTTGATCAGGCCATTTCCGATTCCCTCACGCACCTGATCGGCAGAAAGGTGGTAAATCACCTGGAGGAGGTCGAAGAAAGCGGGACCTTTTACTATGTGGACGATGACAAAAAGCCGGATCTGGAATACTATAAAAACAGTATAATACACAACTTCATAGGCCACTCCTTTGTGGCCGTATCCCTTCTCAAGGGTACCGATGAAATCAAGCCGGCCGATGATATCCTGTCTGATTACCTGTTCATGAAAACACTTTTCAAATATGAATTCATCTACAATGAAGAAAAAGATCCGGCTGAGGAGCTCGATGAAATAAACCGTTTCTTTCTGGATGAGGATTATATCGAATGGAATGAGGCAAAAAAGGGCTTCAGAATGACCAGGCTAGGCTTTGATCAGCTTCCGATCTGGGCCGAGCTTGCCAGGACGTTTCTCGAATCATACTGGATCACCACGCGTTCCTATCTGTCAGGAAAGCAGGGAAAGGTGGTGCCTGAAGACAGCCTCAAACAGATGAAATACCTGGGTCTGAGGTTTCATAAGCTGGGCATAATCCAGCATATCGAATCCGTATCACAGCTGACCTTTAAAAATGCGATCAAGTTTTTCAAAAAAGAGATTATGGTACAGTCCCCGGATACAAATGACCCCGGGATCCCCATGGAAAAGATTCATCAAATAGGCAAAAGGATATATGAGTTATCCAACTATAAGGACTGAATATTCCGTGCGCCTTGAAGACCGGGTTCAAGGCGCACGGCTTTTTTAAATCAGCACATATTCTTCTTCCGTCAGCTTTGCGTGCGCCGCGGCCAGCCTTGCGATAGGTACACGCAGAGGTGAACAGGACACATAAGACATCTTAACATGGTGACAGAATCTTATGGCGTCCGGGTGGCCTCCCTGCTCCCCGCATATACCGATCTTCATTTCAGGCCTGGTCTTTCTGGCCCACTCTATGGTTATCATCATCAAACGGCCCACCCCTTTTATATCGAGATAGTCAAACGGATTGTGCTGCAGCACACCCCTTTCATTGTAGAGGGGCAGGAATTTGTTTTCCGCATCTTCTCTTGAAAAGGAAAAAGTGGCCTGAGTCAGGTCGTTTGTACCGAAGGAAATGAATTCCGCCAGTTCCGCTATCCTTCCCGCCCGCATGCACGCCCTGACCACCTCCACCATGGTTCCGAACTCAAAGGGCACTTTTATTTCAAACTTTTTTTCCACCTCTTTATGTATCTTTTTCACATACCTATGCACCCAATTCAGTTCCTCGAGAGTGCATACCTGAGGGATCATTATCTCTGGGCGAACGCGACCGCCCTCCTGTATATATTCCGCTGCCGCCTCGAGCACCGCCCTTATCTGCATGGAATAGATCTCAGGATAGGTAATTCCCAGTCTTACCCCCCTGTGCCCAAGCATCGGATTGGTCTCGGAAAGAGTCTTCACCTTGTGAAGCATGTTTTCTTTTTCCTCGATAAGGGTATGGGCAAGATGCTTGTTCTTGAGTTCCTCAAGGCCGTGGGTAATCATCTCCAGATTGTGGGCATACCTCTGATGCAGCTCCGGATCCATCATCTTTAACGTGTCAGGCAGATCAGCCATGCCTATCACGGTCTTTCTCATTTCCTTCAGGTGCCCTATCTCATGGACAATCTCTTCTGCGGATGGCAGAAATTCATGTATCGGAGGATCCAGGAGCCTGATCGTAACCGGGTAACCGTTCAGGATTCTGAATATCTCCTTAAAGTCCTCCCTCTGGAAAGGAAGCAGCCTTTCAAGAACCGCTTCTCTTTCTTGCGTCGTGTCGGCCAATATCATTTCCTGTACAATGGGCAGCCGTTTAATGTCGTTGAACATCCTTTCAGTCCTGCACAGTCCGATACCCATGGCGCCGTATTTCTTTGCCTTTTCCGCTGCCTCCGGCGTGTCCGCGTTTGCCATTACCTTTATGTCGGCTATGTCGTCGGCCCACTCAAGAAGCACCAGCAGATCTTCGACAAATTCCGGTTCTATGGTGGCGACCTTTCCCTTGAAGACATTTCCAGTCGTCCCGTCAATGGTAATCGTGTCGCCTTCCCTGAATGTGACCCCTGAGATCACCGCCTCTCTTGAGAGATCGTCTATGACGATATCCTCACAACCTGAGACGCACGGTTTTCCCATGCTCCTGGCAACAACCGCGGCATGTGACGTCTTCCCTCCCCGGCTCGTGAGGATCCCCTGAGCCGCAAAAAAACCATGGATATCCTCCGGCTTTGTCTCCTCCCGCACCAGTATCACCTTTTCACCCAGTTTTCCCTTCAGGGCGGCCCTGTCGGCGTCAAAGACCATCTTCCCGGAGGCTGCCCCTGGGGAGGCGGAAAGGCCCTGCGCAAGCACTTCGGCCTTTGATTCGGGATCAAGCCTGGGATGAAGCAACTGCTCCAGCATATCGGGCTGGATCCTCAATATCGCCTCCCGCTCCGAGATAAGACCTTCATTTACCATGTCGATGGAGGTCTTTATGAAGGCCGCCGCATTCATCTTGGCGTTTCTGGTCTGAAGGCAGTAGAGCTTGCCCTTTTCTATGGTAAACTCAAAATCCTGAACCTCGCAGTAATAATCCTCAAGCGTATGCCTCAGGGCCTCAAGTTCCCGGTAAGCGGCCGGCATCTGCCGTCTCAGCTTGGATATCGGTTCGGGGGTCCTGATACCCGCTACCACATCCTCACCCTGGGCATTCACCATATATTCGCCGTACAGCCTGTTTTCTCCGGTGCCTGGGTTTCTTGTAAATGCCACACCGGTTGCGCTGTCATTGCCCATGTTTCCGAACACCATGGTGCATATATTGACCGCGGTGCCGCTGGCCATCTTGGACGTGATCTTGAACTGCTTTCTGTAATCCACAGCCCTTTTTCCCATCCAGGAATCAAAGACGGCCTGCACGGCCAGTTTGAGCTGAACATACGGGTCTTGAGGAAAGGGCTTTCCCGTCTCCTTTTTTACCAGATCAAGGAAAAGCCGGCACGCCTCCTCAAAGGCCCCGGCATCCAGCTGGGCATCGTTATCCGCCTTGTTTTTCTTTTTTATCTCATTGAATATCCTGTCAAATTTAGCATCAGGCAGGCCCAGGGCAATGGAACTGAAAAGTTGTATCAGGCGGCGGTAGATGTCATAGACAAACCGTTTGTTATCCGTGAGTTCTATAAAGCCCTTTACTGTTGTGTCATTCAGACCGAGATTAAGGATCGTGTCCATCATTCCCGGCATGGAAATGGCCGCCCCCGATCTTACCGATACAAGAAGGGGGTTTTCAGGCGAACCGAAGCCCTTTCCGGTCTTGTTTTCAAGCTCTTTCATCGAAGCGTTGATCTCATCCATCGAGCCCTTGTCAAGTTCTTTTTTCTTCCTTCCGAGATAGTCGAGACAGGACTCCGTGGTTATTACAAAACCGGGAGGTACAGGCAGGCCTATCTGGGTCATGCCGCAAAGATTGGCTCCCTTGCCCCCAAGGAGCTTTTTGTTCATGGCGTCGCCGTCTTCAAATGCGTAAACATGTCTGCGATCTTCCATCAAATCCTCCAAATCAATTAAAATTTTGACTCAAAAAGACGAATCTCATGCTCAGACCGGCCCGGATCATTTTCTTTTTTTCAGATATTCCAGGATATATGCAAATCCCAGAAGTACAGATGCAAGCCCTGCCACCTTTAACAGGGAAAACTCACTGAAGAAGAATCTTGAAATAAGCAGCCCGAAAAGGCAAGACAGAACAGCTCTTATGACAAATCTTTCAAAGGCCACCATCTATAATGCCCCCAGGTGCCTGGTCACGATTTCTTGAAAGGGATAACCCTTCCCCCTCTGTCTCCGCCCTTGTCCTTTTGACCGGTGCCGTCAGGAGATATCGGCGGCTCGGCCCGCTTAACCTTTTCCAGCCTTACCGTGCGCCCACCCATGGTAAACTCGGCACCATCTATGTATTCATCCCTTAAGATCCATGTAGCCGTTTGAGTCGGTATGGTGAGAAAAAGGAGCGTAACATGATACCAGTCTTTTTTATAGTCCGCCTCAATGTCCTCTATTCTGGCAAACAAGGCAGGACTGTTCTGATAATATATTAAAACCACATCACCTTCTGCTGACATAATATTTCCTTTTAGATAGCAGTAAAACCGGACACAGGAATGCCCCTAGGAATCTTCTTTCAACACACTGCCCGGATCAGTTCTCAGCCCTTCAAGTTTATTTTCAAAACCGCTTCCCAGATCAACTCCCATCTGTCTCGCCCTCTTTTTTGCGTTAAGCCCTATGTTGCGGGTGTCACCGTAGAAGCCTTCACTCTGTCTGGCAGCAGGGTCATAACCTTCCAGCCTGTCATTTTCAGACTGATGATATGAGACCCTGGAGATGAGCCTTTTAAATCTTGTCCCGTCGCATCCGGGGCATTTAAGCGATTCAAGCTCCTCGTCTTTCATGACAAGCACCTGAAACCGCCTGTTACACCCAAGGCACTCAAATTCGAATATCGGCATGGACCCGGTCTCCTCAAAAGGGCGAAAAAGCCCGCTTTTATTTTTTTATGTCGCAATAAAAACCTGCCGGAGCAACCCCTGAAACCGCCCTTTTCAAAAACAAGGGGACGTTTTTTCACAAATATGGATTTCTTATTTAATCCTTAACAAAATGAGGCATGATTGGCAAGATTTCAAATACGCCCTTATCGTGCGTTAATATCCCTTCTGAGACCGGCACAGGTACGCCCCCGATCCGGGTGTGTCCATCCCCGGGCCGATGATCGCCCCCAACCACACCCTGTCGGCCCTGAGCATTCAGGTTTCATGATGACCTTTACTGTAAATGGTTTTTGACTAAAGGAGACATCCGACTGACGATAAATATGAATCACTAAAAGGGCCTTTCAGGATAAAAATCAACCTAAACCTGAGCGTGTCTTGATCGGATGGTAACTTTTCGTTCACCTGCACATGTGGCAGGGACATGAAATATTCCACATTTTCCTTGACACAAAACCTTTCCCTGTGGCATGTAACAGCACATAATTAAACCTAGGGAAAGACGCCCCAGATTATTCCATCAAATCATTTCCGACTTGTTTCAGGGCCTTTCCCCCCGATGTTCGAAATAGATCCGAACGCATTACCCCTATCACTATAAATTTTTCTTCCGCAGGAGAATCAGCTCATGACCCAAGGTAAAGCAAAAGGTTCAGTAATAGTTATGGGGGGTGGTATTGCAGGGATGCAAGCGGCCCTTTCACTCGCAAACGCAGGATACGGCGTCCACCTGATCGAGCAGTCCGCCTCCCTTGGCGGTATGATCCCGAGCCTTCACCGCATCTATCCAATATGCGCATGCTGCAGGCTGGATCCCAGAATCGCCGCCTGCCGACAAGACCCCAATATCAGGATACACCTCAATACAAGCATCCGGGATATTTCCGGGGAGACAGGAAATTTCAAGGCAGTGCTTGATTCGGACGGCCGGCAGGAAACCGTGGATGCGGGTGCCATCCTCCTAGCCGCCGGCATAGAGACCTTTGAACCCTCGCGCTATGACACCTATGCCTACGGCCGTCTGCCTAACGTGATTACCAGTGTTGAATATGAGCAGCTTCAGAAACCGCTCGGCCCCAACAGCGGCCTGCTCAAAAGGCCGTCCGACGGCAAAAATCCTGAAAAGATCGCATGGCTTCAATGCGTGGGCTCAAGAGAGGTCAACCAGTGTGACGCGCCATACTGTTCAACCGTATGCTGCATGCACGCACTCAAAGAGGCTATGACCACCAAAGACCAGGATGAGGATATAGACACAAGTATATTTTACATGGATATGAGGGCGCAAGGAAAGGGATTTGAAGATTACCTCAACAATGCCGTTCAAAGAGGTGTCAATCTGATTCGAAGCAGGGTTCACACGGTTGATACCGTCCCCGGAAGTGACGATCTGGCCATAACCTACGCGGATGAAAGTGAAGAGCTTCATATTGAAAACTTCGACATGGTAGTGCTGTCCGTCGGTTTAAGACCATCTTCGACCGCAGTTAACCTTGCAAAAAAATGCGGAATAGAGCTCAAGGAAAGTCAGTACATAGCCACAACGCCCTTTATGCCGGTATCCACAAACATACCGGGGATATTCGTGAGTGGAGGAATCGAAGGCCCGGCAGACATCTCCGAATCGATTATCCAGTCAAATGCAGCGGTCTCCGAAATCATATCGGTTCTTGCCCCTGAGCCGTTCAGCGCCCCGGCCTCTTACCCGGAGATAAGGGAACTGGATGATCAGGAGGCATCTATATTCGTGTCATACAATCTCTGCCCGGGAATGGACCCCAAGTTCGCGGAAAAAATCGCGGAATGTGCAAAGGCCCTTCCGGGGGTCGTCGCGGTCTCACAGGCAGAAGGAGACTTACTGGATGCGATCTCACAGGGAATAACAAAATGCGGAGCCAACAGGCTTGTCTTTGCGAGCTGCACCCCGGTTGTCCATGAAGGTCTTGTCAGGGAGGCCTTGAGGCTTGCCGGGATCAACCCCTATCTCTATGAGACGGTTGATCTCAGGGCGATAGGAGATGACACGATATCCACCCAGATCGAGGACCGCCTCCGCATGGGCGCATCCAGGGTTTCACTTATCTCCCCTCCATCTTTAAGGGAAATCGCCGTTTCAAAAAGCGCCCTTGTCGTGGGAGGAGGTATTGCAGGCCTTGAAAGCGCGCGTGCCCTCTCTCTGGAAGGTTACCAGGTAACGGTCATAGAAAAGGAGAAGGAACTCGGAGGGCACGGCCTCCATGTAAGAAACACCTGGCAGGGCTTTGATGTACAGGGGTATCTGAAGGACCTTATCTCCTCGGCCCGTAAGGATAAAAATATCACCATAATGACCGGAACCGAGGTCACTCAAAACAGGGGCTTCGCGGGCAACTTCGCAACTACCGTCATACAAAACGGAAAGGAAAAGGGCCTTTCAAACGGAGCCATAATCCTGGCCCCCGGAGGAGAGACAAAGAGGCCTGAAGAATACCTCTACGGAGAGCATGACAGGGTCTTTACCTGGCAGGAATTAAGCGCCCGGATGATTGAGGACCCTTCCCCCTTTGAAAACGCCTCAAGCGCGGTATTCATACAGTGCGTGGGATCAAGACAGCCGGATTGTCCTCACTGCAGTAACTTCTGCTGCACCTTTGCCGTCAGGGCTGCGATAGACCTTAAGACAAATAATCCCTCCATGAAGATCTTCATCCTCTACAGAGAGATGCGCACGTTCGGTGAAAGGGAGAACCTGTACAAACAGGCCAGGGAAAAGGGCGTGATATTCATACGCTATGACATGGACTCAAAGCCGGAAGTTGAGGCGCTTGGGGATAAAGGGCTAAAGGTTACGGTCTTTGATCCTATACTGCAGAGACAGATTACCCTGGAAGCAGACTTTATTTCGCTTCAGACGGCGATAGTCGGTTCGAACAACAACCGGATTTCTGATATCTTTAAGGTCGACCTTGATTCAAACGGATTTTTCGCGGAATCACCTGAAAAGCTGAAACCTCAAAGCACGACCGTTCCGGGAATCTACACGGCCGGGCTCGCGCACTATCCCAAGGACACTCTCAGCAGCATAGGACAGGCAAAGGCAGCCGCGGCCTGCGCTCTCGAGATCCTATCCAGGGACACGGTCCAGGTAGGCGGGGCGGTCGCAGAGGTTAATCCTGAAAAATGCGCGGTCTGCTGCACCTGTGTAAGGACCTGCCCCTTTCAGGTGCCTGTTATCGACCATAGCACGGGCGCGGCATATATAGATCCCGGACTTTGCCAGGGATGCGGCATGTGTGTCGCGGAGTGCCCCGGAAAGGCGATAGTCATGTCCACATGCAGCGATGATATGCTGGTTGAGGCCTCCTCTTTCCTGACGGCGTCATCATGAGATTTATCCGCCGATTCGGGGATCAGGGATCCCGTTTCCATGGTCTTTAATGTCTCAGGGTCGATTCCGTTACGGCGGCAGGTGTTGCCGAGCCAAACAAACAAGGAGAATTTTCCATGAACGATTTCACACCTAAGATAGTCGCCTTCTGCTGTTCAAACTGTGCCTCTTCCGCAGCGGAGATAGCCCACGGCATGTCAAAGACAATGCCGCCCAATGTTAAGATTGTCCAGGTTCCGTGTACGGGCCGTATAGAAATCCTCCATCTTCTGAAACCCTTTGAAAACGGTGCGGACGGAGTCTATGTCGCCGGCTGTCAGGAGGACAGCTGCCGGTATGTCAATGGAATCACCAAGGCGGCTAAAAGGGTTGAAAGCGTAAAAAAAATCCTGGAAGAGCTGGATATCGAACCGGACAGGATAGACGTCTTCAATCTCTCGGCAGCACAGGGACAGAGATTCGTTGAAGTCGCACATGAGATGGTTGAAAAAATCAGGGATCTAGGGCCAAGCCCAGCCAAATAAACCCAAGACATTTTGCGAGGTAATCATAATGATCGTTGCTGAGTCAAAACCTATAAAGGAAATCCTCGACATGGTACAGCAATTCCACAGGATACTTGTGGTAGGCTGTAAAGGGTGCGTCACAGTCTGCAATGTCGGAGGCGCAAAAGAGGTTGCAATCCTCGCCTCCGCGCTCAGGATAGCCGGTAAGAAAGCGGGACATGCATTTGAGATAGAAGAAAGGACCTTGGAGAGGCAGTGCGATCCGGAATATATCGAGGAGCTTGATCCTGTAATCGAAGGCTATGATGCCGTCGTTTCAATGGCGTGTGGTGTCGGCCCGCAATTCCTTTCAGAACGTTACCTTTCCGTCAGGGTATTTCCCGGTGTGAACACCAAGTTCATGGGGGGGGCCGTGGAACATGGAGTGTGGGCGGAAAGGTGCGCAGGATGCGGGCAATGCGTTGTACACCTTTTCGGCGGTATCTGTCCCATTGCCAGGTGTTCGAAGAGTCTTTTGAACGGTCCCTGCGGAGGGTCCAATAATGGAAAGTGTGAAATTTCCGATGATGTAGACTGCGTCTGGGACATAATTGTGAGAAAAATGACGGAGCAGGGTCGGCTTGACGATTTGATCGAATTCGTTCCACCCAAGAGCTGGACCACTGCACGTGACGGAGGACCTAGGCGTATGGTCAGGGAGGAACTGGTGAAATGAGCGAGGTTAAATCTGGAAGCAACCTGGAAAAGGTTTTAAGGGCTGGTCATTTCGCATTCACAGGTGAGTGTGGTCCGCCTCAAGGCGCCAATGTGGAGCACCTCAGGGAAAAGGCCTCTCACCTGAAAGGCTGTGTTGATTCGGTCAATATAACCGACAATCAGACCGCGGTCGTCCGCATGTCCAGCTGGGCTGCGTCCCTTTTGATACTGAATGAAGGGATTGAACCCAATTTTCAGATGGTGTGCCGGGACAGAAACAGGCTTGCCATTCAAAGCGACATACTCGGCATATACTCTCACGGCATAAAAAACATGCTCTGCCTTTCCGGAGACCATCAAAAGTTCGGTAACCATCCTGACGCCAAAAACGTCTTTGATATCGATTCCATGCAGCTTATTCATACTGCCAAGACCATGAGAGATGAAGGTAAATTTCTAAACGGTCAGGATATAGACGTGCCGCCCAAGATCTTTATCGGGGCCGCATCCAATCCATTTGCCGAACCCTTTGATTTCCGGGTATACAGGCTGGCAAAAAAGATCGCCGCCGGTGCCGATTTTGTTCAGACCCAGTGCATATACAATATGGACAAATTCAGGGAATTCATGAAAAGGGTCGTTGACATGGGGCTTCATGAGAAGTGCTTCATACTTGCCGGTGTCACCCCCATGAAAAGCGTAGGTATGGCCCGTTATATGGCAAAACAGGTACCAGGCATGGACGTGCCCTCTTCTCTCATAAAAAGGCTTCAGGGGGCTGGAAAGGGTAAAGTGGCGGAGGAGGGAATACAATTCGCCATAGAGCAGATAAATGAGTTCAAGGAGATGGAAGGAATAGCAGGGGTTCACCTGATGGCCATAGAATGGGAGCACCGGGTACCTGAAATCGCCGAAAGGGCGGGTATGCTGCCAAGGCCTCAGTAGAGTTTGCCAGAAGACCGTTTTTTTTGTATTTTCACGACAGTAAACTACAAAAGTCCTTTAGGGAATCCTTACGCGATGAGGGGGTAAAACCGGAACCCGGCAATCTCCTCGCGGGTAAGAATTACCCAAAAGGGCTTTTTTTTATTAATCCTTTCTGATATACGTGTATATGCTTGTCACCTTTTGCTCACCATGTTTTATCTGAAAAAAGTTTTTGACGCATATAAGGGCGCCTGTCTTATGATCATAAAGACCAAAAACGGCAGATCTTTTGATACTGAAAAGGACCTTAATTCCGCTGAGCGGCATATAGTGCAAAAGCTTTTTGCCTGGGAACAGATGGCCGCAAGCCTTGAACAATTCAAGGGGAAAAAGGAAGAAGCACTCAAAAAAGGCTGGAACGGCTCCGGTCCCCTGCGTGAAAGCATCGCGATAAGGATAATTACAAGAGACATGGAACAAAAGGTTAGCGCACGTTTGGCGACCGGTTGACGAAGCTCACAAAACGACGATCACCATGATCGTCCAAAAGGCTTATCCTCTGTGATGCCATGAATAAAAAGGCCAAAGACGGCGGGACCCGCGCGGCGACTTTCCCTGCCTCGGAAGTGAACATCCACAAGCCGACCATCTGTTTTGCAATCGTCGGCGGTGGAAAGGAGTGCGCCCTGCTCCTGCAGAACCTTTACCCGGACGGATTTTCCAGATTAAACATGGAACTGATCGCAATAGCCGACCGGCAAAAGGATGCACCGGGTTACGCATTTGCCGAAAAATCCGGTTTATCGGTTTTTACGGATTATAGGCGATTATTTCAGATTAAAGGCCTGAATCTGATCGTGGAATTGACCGGTTCCGATCCGGTCGCGAAAGAGATATACGGAACCAAACCTGATAATATATCTTTCATAGACCACAGCCTGGCTCACCTCATATTTTCTTCCATATTCAGTGAATCCCCGGACAAACTACTTGACAGGATATCCATGGATATCTGCATGAAGAGAAAGGAAAAGACCCAAACCGTCCTTGATTCCCTTCCCTATCGCGTAATGGTAGTTAACAGGGATATGACCATAAGCATGGTCAACCATACCTTTCTCAGGGAGAAAAATCTTACCTGGGAAGAGGCCATAGGCAAATATTGCTACCAGGTAAGGTACGGACTCAAAAGACCCTGCTGGCAAAGCGGCATGACCTGCTACCTAAAAGAGGTAAAGGAGAAGGGTGAGATCGTAAGCTCCATACACGAATACCGGGATGAAAAGGGTGAGCAGCGTTTCGATGTGATCACCGCATCGGCCATACTGGATGATACCGGGAAAATCACCCAGCTCCTTGAGGCCTCAAGGGATGTCACGAAGAGGATAAAGCTTGAGAAAGACGCCCAGAAATCGAACGTATTTCTGCAGAATGTCATTCAGAGCACGGTAGACGGAATAGTAGTGGTTGATACCAGAGGTTATGTCCTTCTTTTCAACGAGGGCATGGAAAGGCTTACCGGATATACGGCGGAGGAGATAACCGCAAAAGGTCACGTAAGTTATTTCTATGACATCGACGTGGCCAGGGAAAACATGAAAAAGATGCGCAGTTCCAGGCATGGACCCGTAGGCAAACTTAACCCCATATCCATGTCCGTAACAACAAAACAGGGGGAAGAAATTCCGGTTACCCTCTCCGCCTCCGTCATAACCATAGATGGAAAGGAGGTGGGAAGTGTCGGTGTGTTCACCGACATGCGTGAAGTCCTGAAGATGCGCAAGGACCTTGAAGAGGCCCACCTCCAACTGGTGCAATCCGAAAAGATCGCCTCAGTGGGAAAGATGGCGGCAGGAGTCGCCCATGAAATAAACAACCCACTTTCAGGAATCCTTTTATACGCGGAACTTTTGAAGGAAAATCTGGTCCATAACCAGCAGCACATGAGCGATATACAGGAGATAATCGATCAGACCCTGAGGTGCAAGAAGATAGTCTCCGAACTTCTGGAGTTCAGTCGTCATTCGGTTGGAAAGGTTTCATCCTTCAGCCTGAAAAAGCTTATAACCAAGTGCATGGACCTGCTCATAAATCAGGCCATTTTTCACGACATAGACGTAACAACCGACATTGACGGCGACATGCCCGACATAGTCGGGGACATGGGACAGCTTCAACAGGTCTTTACAAATCTTTTCATAAATGCGGCCGATGCCATGCATGGCAAGGGGAGGCTTGACATTCACGCCTCGTACAATCATGAAAAGGGTTCCTTCAGGGTACTGGTCGCAGACACCGGTCCCGGCATACCTGTCCGGGTCAGAGACAAGATCTTCGACATATTCTTTACGACCAAACCCACTGGAAAGGGAACAGGTCTGGGCCTGAGCATATCTCAGAACATCATCAAGCTTCATGGCGGAACTATTTCCGCGCAATGCCCGCCAGAAGGAGGCACTACCTTTGTGATCGAGATACCGAGGGAATACATGGAGCCGTTTGCCGATGAAGAGGTATTTATAGGGATGGAAGGACCATGAATGAAAAGACAGCCGTACTGGTGGTAGATGATGAAAGGTCGATTAGGGAAGGATGCCGCCGCCTTTTGACTGGAAGAGGCTTTTCCGTTGATACCGCTGAAAACGGACGGGTGGCCCTGGAGATACTTTCAAAAGCCCGCGTGGATATCATGCTCCTTGACCTTAAGATGCCTGTCATGGGAGGAGAAGAGTTACTGGGCATAGTCCGGAACAGCCACCCCCATATCCCGGTCATAATAATAACGGGACACGGAACGGTTGATACGGCGGTTGAATGCATGAAAAACGGGGCCTATGATTTCATAACAAAGCCCTTTGAGGTCGACCAGTTTCTTCTTACCATAAACAGGGCTGCCGAAAAAAAACGCCTTGAACAGAGGGCAAGGCTCTTTGAAGAGGAAAACATAAAGAATCTATATGACATCACACTAGAAAAGAGTCGCCTCAGGACGATCATCAACTGCATGGCAAACGGAGTAATGGTAACCAATCGCAATCTTGAGGTGGTCCTTCACAATCCGGCGCTCATGAGGCTGATGGAAATCCCGGAACAAACCAGGACACCCGTTCCTATAAGCAAGATAATTGACAGCAAGTCTCTCATAGAGACTATAAGACAGATTCAAAACGGCGAAACCGGCCAGAGTGAGTTTATCGCCCAGGAGATTCGGGTGGGGTCAAACATCCTGAGGGCGATTTCGGCGCCCGCTTTCGGGGTTGACCGGCATGTCTTTTTGAGTGTGGTAGGCGCGGTCACCGTACTTGAGGACATTACGGCCTTCAAACAGCTCGATTTGATGAAGACGAACTTTGTCAACATGGTTGCACATGAACTCAGAAGCCCTCTGGTATCGATAAGGCAGCTCAACAGCGTACTATGCGAGGGCCTGGCCGGGGAACTGGGTCTGAAGCAGAAAGACTATGTGGAAAGGGGTATAAAAAAGATCGATGTATTGCTGGAACTGATAAACGACCTGCTTGATGTCGCCAGGATCGAGGCGGGAAAGGTCGTGCAGCACAGGGTGCCGACCGATCTGCTCTCAATCATGGAAAACACGATTTCCCTCATGGAACAGCATGCCGCAGAAAAGCAAATAAAGATAATCCTTGAGTGCGGCGACATACGGCCTATCCAGGCGGATCCAAAGAACATGGAGGAGCTGTTCACCAATCTTCTCAGTAATGCCGTCAACTACTCCCCGGGAGGTGGTGAAATACGAGTCTCGGCCAAAGGACACGCCGGGTACGTGCAGATAATGGTCGAGGACACCGGCATCGGAATACCGGTGGAAGAACTTCCCAAGATTTTCGATCAGTTTTACCGAGTAAAACACCCAAGTACACGCCAGGTAATAGGTACGGGTCTCGGGCTCTCGATCGTAAAGGGCATAGTCGAGGCCCACCATGGGAAGATAGAAGTGGAAAGTGTCATCAACAAGGGGACCTCATTTAAGATTCTTCTGCCCTTAACAGCTGAAACGGTCGATCAATGACGCACGATATGCAAGACAGACAGGTTCTGGTTATTGACGATGAATCCGTTGTCAGAAAGGCGATAAGCAGGGCACTTCAAAACAAGGGCATGATGGTGAAGACCGCTAAAAGCGGCCACGATGCAGTGGATCTGCTGAAAGGCGCCCCGTTTGACCTCATTCTGCTCGATATCCGAATGCCGGACATGGACGGAATAAGCCTTTTAAAAATAATCCGCTCCAGTTATCCCAAAACCCCGGTTATCATGATAACCGGTTATCCCAGCATTGACTCGGCCGTTCGGTGCGTCAGGCTCGGCGCCCTTGACTACCTTGTCAAACCGTTCCGGCTCGATGATCTGGATGCGGCCCTTGCCAAGGGCCTCACCCCGGAGCGACCCGATGCGATCCGGGGAAAAAGCCCGCACGCAGTGCCGATCGACTCCAAAAGGAACCTCATTATCGGCGAAAGTCGCCCAATGGCAGATCTTTATGAAAAGATATTGAAGGTGGCTCCCACTGACAGCACGGTACTTATCACGGGTGAGAGCGGTACCGGAAAGGAACTGGTAGCAAGGGCCATACATGTCAACAGTCTCAGAAAAAACAGGGAATTCGTTGCGGTTGACTGCTCCTCACTTGTGGAAAGCCTTCTTGAAAGCGAGCTGTTCGGTCATGTAAAGGGTTCATTTACAGGGGCTCATAATACCAAGCATGGCTTTTTTGAACTTGCCAACCAGGGCACATTCTTTTTTGACGAGATATCCAACCTGAGCCTCAATATCCAGGCAAAACTCCTGAGGGTGGTTCAGGAAAGGGAATTCATGAAGGTGGGAGGCCACAAGAGGATAAGACTGGATATCCGAATAATTTCCGCATCCAATAAAAACCTTGAACAGTCGATTCAAACAGGTGATTTCAGAGAAGACCTCTTTTACCGTATCAGCGTTGTCCCGATTCATCTGCCCCCCTTAAGACAGAGGAAGGCGGATATCCCGATCCTTACTCAACATTTCCTCAACAGATTCAGCCGCAAGATAAAGCGCCCCAAGCCTGAAATAACTCCCGACGCAATGGAGATACTGATGGAGTATTCCTGGCCCGGTAATGTAAGGGAGCTGGAACATACGATCGAGAGGATACTCATACTTGAAGACACCGACATAATACGCCCGAGTGATCTTCCCTCCTTCATATCTCAACGCATGGGCGAATTTCAGATGTATTCGGAAGAACCTTTCAGCCTGGAAGAGCTTGAAAAAAAATATATACGTTTCGTGCTGAGAAGGACAAAAGGGAAAAAGGCAAAAGCGGCACAGGTGCTCGGCATCAACCGCAAGACCCTTGGCCTCAAGATCAAAAAATACGACCTCTACTGAGGTGCAAAACCGCCAGTGCTACGAGTAATATTGTCACATTTGAGATATTTTATCGCCTGTGATAATTTCTCTTTATTTTTCAGGCAGTTATGCCAAAACATAGTTAAGGCACCGTTACAAATTGCCCCGAAAATTTCCTGCCATGGCCTGTTATGCCGGCTGGACCATATCCCTTCCGGTTTTCTCTCAAGCCGGGTCAACAAATATTTCAAGGGGATATTCACCTCTTTTTGGTTAAAATGCCTTTCACCGCCCAAAATAAATCGGATCTTTCATGAGCCATAATTCAAAGGTACGAATATTGCTGTGTAATCTCTTAACATGTTATTTCCAATCCTGATTAGATGTCCATCCGGAAACCGGATTACAGGCATCGGCAAATTTCCGGACTGAACCTGGAACCTGGACATGTGACAACAAACGATATTTTGCCGTGTTGTCTTTACGATCCGCCGTAATCGACCCGTCCGATTGGGGGAAAGCAGTCGACCATGGGCATTTCAGAATCGATATTAATCGCGGAACCTGTTGAGGGAATCTCAAGCGAACTGGACCGGTTTCTGAGTGAGACAGGTCTCAGCAGCGTGAGGGCGAAATCGCTTAAAGAGACAATACTCTGCCTCCAGGCTCAGAGATTTGATGCACTAATCCTTGATTCATCCCTTCTTGAACAGGACTGCGGATTCATATCCATAATCAAGGGGATAGAAGAACAACTCCCCATCATAATCTGCGCCGACGTAAACACGCCTCAGCTTGAAAGCGATATACGTCAGCAGGGTATTTTCTACTACCACATAAAGTCCTTTGGAATCCAGGAACTGGAAATGGCAATTTCCAACGCCATCAAGAGGCAATCCTGTTGACTCAGGAGGTCGACCGAATGTCTATCAGTGAAAAGATCGAAGCTGGAAAATATGTTCTTCTAGGAGAATTTGAACCACCTAAAGGTCCTAATTTTTCGGGCCTTTTACGTAACGCCAATCACGTCAAGGGGCGGCTTGACGCCCTTGTAATTCCTGAGATGGCAAATGCGGTTGTCAAGGCCAGTTCCCTGGGCGGATGCGCGTTTCTGGCAAGACACGGCTTTAATGCCGTGTTCCAGGCCTCCTGCCGCGACAGAAACAGACTGGCCCTGCAGGCCGATCTGCTGGCCGCTTCCGCCCTCGGCGTATCAGATATGATGGCGGTTAACGGCGAGGATATAAGATTCGGAGATCAACCCCAGGCAAGATCGGTATATGACGTTGATCTCATGCAGCTTATTGAAACCATGGCCGGTCTTAGAAAAGGAAAGGATATGGCCGGGATAGAACTGAACAGCACCCCGCGCTTCTCAATAGGCGCCACGATAAATGCGGGCGCTATGGGCGGGGCCCTGGACATAGAACTTGAGAACCTTGAGAAGATGATAGATCAAGGTGTTGAATTTGTTATCACAACTCCCGTATTCGACATGCACCGCTTTAATCAGTTTGCAAGGAGAATAGCAGGAATGAGCATCTCGGTCATCCCAACGGTCCTCTTGTTGAAATCAGCGGGAATGGCCCGCTATATCGACAGGAATATAAAGAACATCTCCATCCCCTCAGACCTAATAAGAGACATTCAAAAATCGCCTGATAAACTAAAGCAATGCATTAAGATTACTGCTGATCTTATTGTAAAATTTAAGGAAAAAGGAATGGCAGGAGTCATGATATCAACCATGGGGTGGGAGGACAGGCTGCCCCTGATCCTTGATGAGGCCAGACTCTGATAATCAAAAAAGGCGAGGTGTTTTCATGACGGCATCAGGTAAGGCTCCAAGCGGTTCGGTCATGGTCGTCGGTGCAGGGATAACCGGTATGCAGGCGGCCCTGGACCTGGCTAGTTCCGGCTACTATGTTCATCTGGTGGAGAACTCATCAAGCATAGGAGGAATGATGGCCAGGCTGGACAAGACCTTCCCTACCAACGACTGCGCCATGTGAATAATCTCGCCCAAACTGGTCGAGGTCGGCCGGCACCTGAACATAAACATAATCACCAACAGCTCAATAGAATCCATAAGCGGTGAGCCTGGAGATTTTTCAGTCGCCCTCCTTAACCGCCCGAGGTATGTCGACACGGAAAAATGTACCGGTTGCGGGGAATGCGCCAAGTATTGTCCCATATCCGTTCAAAATCTCTACAATCTCGGCCTTGACCGCAGGAATGCAACCTATATGGAATATCCTCAGGCAATTCCGCTTGCATTCGCAATAGACGATGAGTCATGCATCGGCTGCGGTCTCTGCGAAAAGATGTGCATTGCAGGAGCCATCAACTATGAAGACAGGGCGAGGACCTCGATCCTTGACGTGGGCGCCTTGATTCTATGTCCCGGAAGCAAGGGGTTTGATCCTTCCGGGCTGGACATATATGGCTACGGCAGGCACGCTAACGTTGTTACAAGCGAGGAGTTCGAAAGGATTCTGAGCGCCTCAGGGCCATATAGAGGCAACCTGATGAGGCCGCTTGACAGGGAGGCGCCTCAAAAAATCGCCTGGATCCAGTGTGTGGGCTCAAGAGACACGAATCGATGCGACAAGGGATACTGCTCCTCCGTATGCTGCATGTATGCCATCAAAGAGGCCATGATAGCCAAAGAGCACTGCCAGGGCCGGCTGGAATGCAAGATCTTCAACATGGATATGAGGACATTTGGAAAGGATTATGAAAGATATCTTCTCAGGGCCAGGGATGAAGCGGGAATAAAATTTATCAAATCAAGGATCCATACCATAGATGAGATAAGGGAATCCGGGGATCTTTCCATAACATACTCGGATGAGCTGGGACAGCTGCTCACCGAGACCTTTAACATGGTCGTCCTGTCGGTGGGGCTAGAGATACCCCCATCCGTAATAGAGCTTGCAGGGCGTATAGGGGTGGAAACCGACTCATACGGCTTCGCAAAATCATCTCCCCTTGATCCGGTTGAAAGCTCAAGGCCGGGTATTTTTCTGGCCGGAGTCTTTCAGGGCCCCAAGGATATCCCCGCCTCCGTTACAGAGGCAAGCGCCGCGGCCTGTTCTGTTTCCACCATTCTGTCCGATTCAAGGGGCAAGGACGCAAAAGATTTTCACGTTCCGGCCGAAAAGGACGTGTCTCTGGAAGAGCCTAGGATAGGGGTCTTTGTCTGTAACTGCGGAATAAACATAGCAGGGGTGGTGGATGTGCCGACGGTGACGGCCTATGCCGCACGCCTGCCTTTTGTGACCTTTGCCGATCACAATCTATTTACCTGCTCTCAGGATACACAGGACAAGATAAGAGAGGTTATAAGGAAAAAGGGCCTCAACCGGGTAGTGGTTGCCTCATGTTCTCCAAGGACGCACGAGGCGCTTTTTCAGGAGACCCTGCAGGCCTGCGGCCTCAATAAATACCTTTTCGAGATGGCCAACATAAGGGATCAGGACTCATGGGTGCATGCAAACGATCCGGAAGCGGCCACGGAAAAGGCGAAAGATCTTGTCAGGATGGCCGTGGCACGGGCGGGGCTTCTCAAACCTCTTAAGGAAAAACGGATACCCATCAACAAACGGGCACTGGTGATAGGTGGAGGCGTATCCGGGATGAACAGCGCCCTGGGGCTTGCCGATCAGGGCTTTGACGTCGTTCTTGTCGAAAAGGAGGTCGGGCTGGGGGGACTGTCATCAGAGCTAATCAGGACTATTGAAGGTAAAGACATTCAAAGATACCTTCTTGAGACGATCGAAAAAGTGAGCAGCCATGAAAGGATTCAGGTGCTGCTTGGATCCCTTATCGTCGGCTTCACCGGATTCAAGGGCAACTTTACCACAGAGGTAATTGTAGGCCCAGGCATGTATGAACGCAAGATTGACCATGGAGTGGCCATACTGGCCACGGGCGCAAAAGAATACCGGCCCACGGAGTATTTTTACGGTCAGGACCCTCATGTCCTAACCCAGATAGAACTGGGGCAGAGGCTCGACCTGAAAGGGGCTGATGATCTCAAAAACGTGGTAATGATCCAGTGCGTCGGATCAAGGAACAGGGAAAACCCAATATGTTCCCGTGTGTGCTGTCAAAGCGCCGTAAAAAACGCGATCCTAATAAAGGAACTCAACCCTCAAACCAACGTGTACATACTTTATCGTGACATGCGCACCTACGGCATGATGGAGAGATACTATTCCGAGGCAAGACAGAGGGGTATAATATTTGTCCGCTTTTCAGAGGAGCGCCCTCCCCTTGTCGAACAGGGTGAAGAAGGACTGTCGGTCACCTTCAGGGACCATATAATAGATATGGACTTAAGGATCAATGCCGATCTGCTGGTATTGAGCGCCGGCATGGTACCTGAAAACACCCGGGAGCTGGCCTCGATAATGAAATTGCCCAGGAACGGAGAAGGATACTTTATTGAGGCCCATGCGAAGCTTCGTCCGGTGGATCTGGCAAATGAAGGCATATTCATATGCGGGACAGCACACAGTCCGAAACTGATATCCGAATCGATTACCCAGGCAAAGGCTGCCGCATCAAGGGCCGCGACCTTCTTATCACAGCCGGAGATAGTGCTTTCCGCCGTGACCGCGAAGGTAGATCCGGACATGTGCGCCTCATGCCTCATATGCGTAAGGTCCTGTCCTTACGGGGTGCCCAGGATAAACCAGGAGGGGGTAAGCGAAATAGACGAGGCCCTGTGTCACGGATGCGGCATATGTGCTGCGGAATGTCCTGCAAAGGCAATAGAACTGAGATGGTACCGGGACGATCAGATTATGAGCAAACTGGACGCACTGTTCGAAGGAGTCATCTGATGAAGGATAACGAACCGATAATAGTGGCATTCTGCTGCAATTTCTGAGGTTACACCGCCGCGGACCTGGCAGGTTCGATGCGCATTCATTACCCAGGCTCAATCAGGATAATAAGGGTTCCCTGTACCGGCAAGGTCGACCTGATCCATATACTGAGGGCCTTTGAAAAGGGTGCAGACGGTGTCTATGTGGTAGGCTGTCTGGAAGGAGACTGCCGCTTTGAAAACGGAAACCTGAGGGCGAAACTGAGGGTCAGGCAGGCGAAAAAGATCCTGGACAGCATAGGAATAGGCGGGGAACGGGTACAGATGTTCAATCTCTCATCAGGGGAAGGACCGAGGTTCGCGGAGATTGCAACTGAAATGACGCAGAAGGTGAAAGAGCTGGGTCCGAATCCGGTCAAGAGGGTAAACACGGATAGGGCGGCGTAGGATTTACAATCCAAAAAAGCGAGGTAACCCTTCATGATAGTCGCGGGAAAAAAGCCGATAGAGGAAATCATCGAGCAGGTGGAGCCATTCAGCTCAATCCTTGTGGCCGGATGCAACGAATGTGTGACAGTGTGTGAGGCCGGAGGGAAAAAGGAGGTGGGGGTGATCGCTTCCGCCCTCAGAATGTATTTCATGAACCAGGGCAAAGAGGTCAAAATTGATGAGATAACCTTTGAGCGCCAATGTGACCGTGAATTCCTGGAAGAGCTGAGGGACCGTGCAGACAGGTATGACGCGATCCTGTCCCTTGCATGCGGTGCCGGAGTACAGTTCATGGCCGAGACATACCCTTCCCTGCCGGTATTTCCGGGAGTAAACACCTCTTTCATCGGGGTGACGGAACAGAGGGGATTGTGGACCGAGCGCTGCCAGGGATGCGGAGACTGCATCCTGGGCCGGACAGCCGGGATCTGCCCTATATCCAGATGCGCCAAGAGGCTGCTCAACGGCCCGTGCGGCGGATCCACAAAAGGAAAATGCGAAATCAACAAGGAACTCGACTGTGCATGGCAGCTTATTATCGAAAGGCTCAAGGAACTGGGCCGGCTTGAGGATTATGAAAAGATAATTCCGATAAAGGACTGGTCCTGTGAAAGGGCGGGCGGTCCGAGAAAAGTCGTCAGGGAGGATGTAATACTATGAGCGGCACACCCAGCAGACTTGAAAAGATTCTCACCCAAGGCCACCTCGCAGTCACCTCTGAATGCGGTCCGCCCAGGGGCAGCGATCCGGAGGCGATTACAAAAAAGGCGGATATGATAAAGGCCCATGTGGATGCGATAAACATCACGGATAATCAGACCTCGGTGACAAGGCTCTGCAGTCTGGCAGCCTGCATTCATCTCAAGTTGAAGGGGGTTGAACCGGTCCTTCAGATGGTTACCCGCGACAGGAATCGAATAGCACTTCAAAGCGATATACTGGGGGCATCCTCTTTTGACATACACAACATATTATGCCTGTCGGGAGATCACCAGCAATTCGGGGACAACCCGAAAGCTCAGAACGTATTTGACCTTGATTCCATTCACCTGATCCAGACGGTAAAACAGATGAGAGATGAAGGAAAATTTTTGGGCGGAGACGACATCAACAGGCCACCTAAGATGTTCATAGGTGCCGCCGCCAATCCCTTTGCAGACCCTTTTGAAATAAGGGTCCCCAGGCTTGCCAAAAAGGTCGCAGCTGGCGTCGAGTTCATACAGACCCAGTGTATCTACAACCTTGATCGCTTCGAGGAGTGGATGAAACAGGCAAGAGACAGGGGGCTTCACAAAAAGGTCTTCATACTGGCGGGACTCACCCCCCTGAAGTCCGCCGGTATGGCCAAGTATATGAGAAACAGGGTGCCTGGCATGGATGTGCCGGAGGAGGTCGTAAAAAGGATGAGCGGCGTGCCGAAAGAAGAACAGGCCCGGGAAGGAATAAAGATATGCGTGGAGTCGATCCAAAGGCTGAAAGAGGTAGAGGGGGTGAGCGGCTTTCACATAATGGCCATAGAATGGGAGGAGATGGTCCCGGAGATAGTTGAAAAAGGGGGGCTTTATCCGAGACCCGAGGCCGGATAATATAGCAGGGGCCCTTTGGACCTCCTTGCTCTGATTTTCTCACTCATTTTCAACAGTAAAAGTCAATTATTTAGCTGAATTTAGTTTTCAAAATTGTTATAATAAATTTTATGGGGTAAATCGTTGCAACTAGCTGATATTCATTTACAGGAGGTTACATTATGTCCAGGAAATATATACTCGTAGTTGATGATGACCCTGATCTCGTTGAAACAGTTGCCATGATGCTGGAGAGTAAAGATTGTGAAGTAGGCCGCGCATATGACGGGGTTGAAGCCGAGCAATCTATAAAGGAGAGACGCCCCGACCTGATAGTCTTAGACGTAATGATGCCCAGAAAGGACGGTTATGTGCTCTGCTCGGAGTTAAAGGCGGATGAACAGACCAGGAATATCCCTATTGTGCTGTTGACCGCCGTGGGTGAGGCGGTCCCTACGACCACCTATACACACGCGGACGGCATGTCCACGGAGGCCGACGATTACATCGCAAAACCTATTGATACTGAAGGCATGTGGGCCGTTGTAAGCAATCTGCTTTGATTAAATATCAGGCACCTGATGACCCTCAATACAAGACTCGGCGGATTCAAGATCTTGAAACAGGTGGGCTGGATTTCGTTCAGGGCGTCTGCGGGACAAAAGGCTGCTGCTGCGAAATTCTCCCACCTCATGGCAAAAGAGAAAATAAACATTTCATTCCTTAACTGCGCTTACCGGGGGCATTGCTGGAACCTGGACGCAGTGGTCGATGCTGCCCAGGCACGGTCTCTATCCGCCAAAGTGGAAAAAATAGTTGGGGTCGCGAATCAAAAAAGCAACAGGAGTTCGATCCTTTCCCTTTTTCCCCACAAAAGCAATCCCGAAATAACTGCGGAACTCATAAGACTGCTTGTCGACAAATCGATCCAACCCGCCTCAATCGCACAATCGAGTTCATCAATATCCGTGGTCGTCAAAGAGAGTTTAATTGAAACGGTTACTAAGGCCCTTTTCAGTTCCTTCGACTTCAGCACCTACAGGACACCGGAGGACTGGAAACTGGCCCAAAAGGGAAAGGAGCGGCTATTTAAAGAGGTCGTTGCATCCTATCAGGAAAAAAAACCCAAGGTCTACAGCCTCGATCTGCATGAGAATCAGGTCCTGTTCAGACTCGACCTTTACCGGGGTCGGGTTCATCAGTTCTGCCTTCTCCTGGAAAGGCTGGCACGGGAAGAAATCGGCATTCCCTTCTTTATATCAAGCCCTTTTGAGAAAAAGGAGGGCTGGAAGGTCTTTCTCTGCCTCCCGGGACCGGATCATAATTACCGGCGGATGTTCAAGGACATGTCCTGTCTGAATCAGATTACTTCAAGTGTGCCGGTATCGGTGTTTTCAATGACAGGACCTCATTTCGGTGACCGCTACGGCATAGCAAGTGAGATATTTCTATCCATTGAGGATTCAGGTAGCGATCTGATGGGGCTGTGCTGCTCAATCGCCACGGTAACGGGCCTGCTACCCCAAAAACAGGTCCGGAAGGCGGCAGGCTCCCTTCAAAGACACTTTGATATCCCCGCGGTCGTTATAAAATAGTCCGGCCCCGGAAGGTTCATCCCCTTTCACCGTAATTTTTCTCCATCCATTTCAGATAATCGCCTGATCGGATAGATTCAACCCACTCCATGTGGTCCAGGTACCAATCGACCGTTGCCTCCATGGCCGTCTTGAATTCGTTTTTCGGTCGCCAGGCAAGCTCTTCACTTATCTTTGAGGCATCTATGGCATAACGTTTATCATGCCCCGGTCTGTCCGCGACAAATCGAATCAGCCTCCTGCCGGAATGCTCCCCTGTCCTTCCAAGCCGTCTGTCCATTACGTCGCACAGGGTATGTACTATCTCAAGATTCGTTCTTTCTTCATTCCCTCCGATATTATAGGTCTGGCCGGGCTCTGCCAGCTCAAACACCCTGAGAAGCGCATCGCAGTGATCAACCACGTACAGCCAGTCTCTGACATTGCTGCCGTCCCCGTAAACCGGCAGAGGTTTTTCTTCCAGTATATTGAGTATCATCAAGGGGATCAGTTTTTCCGGGAACTGATAGGGACCATAGTTGTTGGAGCAATTGGTTATGACAGCCGGAAGGCCGTAGGTCCTGTTATAGGCCCGCACAAAATGATCTGATGCGGCCTTTGAGGCGGAATAAGGACTTGAGGGATCATAAGGGGTCTTTTCCGTGAAATAGCCGTCTTGACCAAGACTTCCGTACACTTCGTCAGTCGATACATGGAGAAACCGGAAGCCTTCTCCCACCTTCCCGTTCTCCCAGGCCCTCCTGGACGATTCAAGCATGCGGAAGGTCCCGAGCACGTTCGTCTCTACAAACCGGTCAGGTTCATAAATAGACCTGTCAACGTGCGATTCCGCAGCAAGATGAACGACCCCGTCAAAGATTTCCTCCCGGAACAGGTGATCAAGCGGTTTTTCATCCCTTATATCGCCCCTGATCAGTCTGTGACGACTGGACAGTTCAGGCGAAAGGTCCTCAAAATTGGCCGGATTACCAGCATAGGTCAGGCAGTCAAAACTAACGATACTCCATTGTTTCTTCTGCTCGAGTACGTAACGGACGAAATTGGATCCTATAAAACCGGCGGCACCGGTGACAAGAAGTCTTTTCTGCATAATCTATTCCGATCATCTTAAAGTGTTATCATCTTTTGATTAATTTTCTCTTTCTGCGCCATTATCGTGTCTTATCCCTGCCCATATAGATATGGGCAGGGATCTTGACATCGGTCAAGACGTTTGATATGAGGCAGAATTCATTCGGCTGAGGGCGGTATCTGACACTGTTGACCAATCACTGACATACTCGGTCTTTTCATGCTCTCCGCTCCCGCCGTTAGGCGGTCCCAGCGCCGGCAAGTAGGCAAGACCTACTGCAGCCTTATTACCTCGTCTGCGTATCCATCGATTATCCGGTGAACCGTATCCATCTCATGCATCCGCCCTGCCCCCCGCGTTGTCTTTTATCCGTTGTTTTCCGCCAGGCCTGATAGTTCGGCTATCGATTTCATTATCCTTTCAAGAAAGAAATCAGGCGTCTCATCTTCATTCAGGTAAAGGGGCCTGCCGAAGTTTATTCTCACCGATGTTCTCAACCATCCTTTGACATACCTCACACCCACGGGAATAAAGGGAGGTGCAATATGGGAAAGGATCAATCTTACCATTCCCACTTTTCCCGGCCCCATGCACCTCTTGTAATAAGTACCTTCGGGAAAAAGGACGAGCCCCTCTCCCTCGGACAGGCAATTCAAAACCGCTTTAAGAAAACGTCTGGTCGCCAGAGGATTCTTTCTGTTGAGAGGTATTCCGCCAAGAGAGCTTATAAACCACATGGTAAAGGGATTTGAAAACAATTCATGTTTTGCGATATAATAGAGGGACCGGGGCGTGGCCAGACTCATCAATGGAATGTCTTCCCACCGCTGATGTTTGGGCAGCAGGACAAAGCCATCCCTTGTAGGCAGATTATCTATCCCCCTTATTTCCAGATGAAAGAAAAAAAAGAGGATCACCCTTCCGAGATATCTGGTGATGTTAAAAACCCGGCTACTTCTTTTTATCAGACCGGCGTTAAAGTTCTTTCTGGATGCTGACATAAGTTTCATCCATAGATGGAATAGATACGGCTCTTGCCCCGATTCAGCAACCTAAAAGCGATTCAGGGACACCGGAGCGAATTTCCACTTTTTCCCACCGGGGTTCACCCGGCATTTTGAATCCTGACGTGCTGCACGGCGCAAAAAGGAAATCCCGATTATCCGACCGCCCCGGAGATGCTCAATCCGTATTTATTTCATTATGCAAGACCCGACCCAGTAAGCCTGGTCGACAAAAACGGGCGCTGTCTTACTCCACTGTCACACTCTTTGCCAAATTTCTCGGCTTATCGATGTCCCTTCCCAGGAAACTTGCACAATAATAGGCAAGCAGCTGACATGGTATCACCGCCAGGATGGGATTCAAAAAATCGAGCGTGGCTGGTATCTCTATAACGTCATCGGCTATATCCCTGATCTTATCATCCCCCTTGGTAACGATAGCGACAACAGGCCCTTTCCTGCTCTTTATCTCGTTTATGTTGCTTATCATCTTTTCGTACATGTCGTCCCTCGGCACGATCGCCACGGTAGGCATTTCAGGATTGATGAGTGCGATCGGACCATGTTTCATTTCGCCTGAAGCATACCCTTCGGCATGTATGTATGATACCTCCTTGAGCTTCAGCGCTCCCTCGAGTGCAATCGGATAGTTGAATTTCCTGCCGATAAAGAGCCAGTTTCTCCGATTATAATATTTTTCCGCCACAGCCTCTATATGATTGGCCTGAGAAAGCACATCCCTCGCAAGCTCGGGAAGTTTCTGAAGAGACCTGATCGCCTCTATCCCCTCTGTCAGAGAAAGGCTCTGATGTCTTCCAAGAAGCAGGGCCAGCAAGGTCAGAATAACGAGCTGCGATGTAAAGATCTTTGTGGAAGCCACACCGATTTCTGGGCCGGCATGATTATAGATACCAGCCGCTGTCTCTCTTGAAATGGAGCTTCCGACCACATTGACTATACCCAGCAGACTCGCTCCTTTTCTTTTTGCCTCCCTTATGGCTGCAAGGGTATCAGCCGTTTCACCCGACTGGCTGAGAGCGATTATAAAGGTGTTGGGAGGAAAATTAAGTTTCCTGTATCGAAACTCAGACGCCAGCTCGACCTCCACATCGATCTCCGTAAGCTTTTCAAACATACACCTGCCCACGCATCCGGCGTAATAGGAAGTCCCGCAGGCCACGATCACGATATGTCTGCACTTCTTGAGCATATCCCAGGCAGGCTCTATCCCTCCAAGCCTCGGAACCCCCTCTCCCGGCTCCAATCTGCCTCTCATTGCGTTGTTTATCGTTTCAGGCTGTTCATATATCTCCTTGAGCATGAAATGGGGGAAACCGTTCAATTCCGCATCATCAGCCTTCCATTCCACTGTTTCGGCTATCCGCTGTATAGGTTTTGCCTGAGCCGTTGAGATTGAGAAATCATCCTTCGTAATATGGGCAATTTCGTTGTCCTGAAGGTGAACGACCTGATTCGTATGTCGCACCATTGCGGACACGTCGGAAGCGGCGAGGTTACCCTCGGGGCTTATGCCCAGGATCAGGGGGCTTCCTCTCCTTGCCACTACGATCTCACCGGGAGCGTCGGCATGAAGAACGGCCATACCGAATGTCCCCTCCACCTGAGAAATCGCCTTTCTTACGGCCCCGCTCAAATCACCTTCGAAATTGAGGCCTATCAGATGTGCGAGGACCTCCGTGTCCGTGTCGGACGCAAACCGTATACCTTCTTTTGCAAGCCGTTTTTTTATGGACAGGTAGTTTTCAACGATTCCGTTATGTATGACAAAAACCTTTTTATCAGAGTCAATCTGCGGGTGTGCGTTTTCCACCGTGGGCTCCCCGTGGGTTGCCCATCTGGTATGCGCTATACCAACCGTTCCTTTCATCTCGATACCGTTTATCTTGCCTTCCAGGGCGGATATCTTTCCGGTGGCCTTTTCACAAGCTATCCCTTCTTCTCCCTGTATGGCCAGTCCCGCCGAATCGTATCCCCTGTATTCGAGCTGTTTCAATCCCTCTATAAGAATCGGTTTTGCCTGCTTGTAGCCTATGTAGCATACTATACCGCACATAATTCATGCTCCTGTCCTGTTAAAAATCAAGTCTTTCCAGGATCCCAAATGAACCTGGTTATAAAACAAAGGGGTGCTCTCCGGGTCATGAAGCAAAATGGTAATGGATTATCGCCCTTCCAAGTTCGTTCGCCCTTACTCCCAGTGTCTTTCCATGAACCCCCAGAACCGAGATACAGATACCGTCTTTTCCTTTCTCCGGGAGTGCATAGGCGCTCAACCAGTCATACTTGTATCTGTCGTCCATATCGTTGATTGTTCCGGTTTTAGCGCCCAATTCAACCTTTCTGAACAATTTTTTTCTTAAAAGTCTCTTAAGGGACTTCCTGCACGTGCCGTAAATCACGGTGCCATTCATGAGGACCCTCATCTGAGCGGCGGTTTTTTCCTTCATTACCCTGCCAAGCGCTTTGGGGGAACCCCTGTAAACGGTATTGCCCGAGTCTTCACTGGCATCCTTAATGAACCATGGCCGCATCATCACACCCCGGTTAGCTACCGCCGAGGCCAAAAGCGCGGCATGAATAGGGCTTATCAATGTCTTCTTGTTAAATCCTGATGCAATCTCTGCGAGCCCGAATTCATCTTCCGGGACTGAAACGGTACTGACACCGATCTGAAGTTCAAAATCGATTGTCTTGTTAAATAAAAAGCGTTGCGCATAATCACCCATCAAGTCTTTTCCGAGATGGTAGGTCCCCAGTCTCCCGAATACCGGGTTAATGGATGAAGCAAACGCATTTCTGAGGCTCGTGGTTGTCGCATATCTTCCGGGGCTTTTTTTGAGCTGACTCTTATAAAGGGTATGCTTTCTGCCCGCATATGCGATCTTTTTTTCAGGAGTGAAACCGGCAGACTCAAGCGCTGCTGCGGCGGCAATGATCTTGAAAAGGCTGGCCGCCGGAAATTTCGACTGCAGGTATACGCCATTGCCCAGTCCTGTCTCGTCATAATCGGCCATTGCAAGGATCCGGCCGTCTTCCGGCCTTATGACGACCACTGCCGCTTTATGAGTTTTGGATCGAGCCAAAAGGCCGTTTATGTAGTTCTGAAGCTTAGGATTTATTGTGGTCTCTAGATTTAGCTTTCTGCCCCCGATCCGGATTCCGATCTTTTCCCATGGACCATGTCCTGCCAGCCCCGATTCTTTGAGCGCAGCTACTATGTGGGCGCGGGAAAGTTCCCCGGCAGAGTGTCTCCGGTCACTTTTTGGTTCATCTTTTATGGAAGGCTCTTCCTTCAGGTGACCTGAGATCCACAATCCGGAGATATAAAAAATGCAGAGAAGGATAAATCCTCCCGCGGAAACAAGCAGCAAAAACGGCAACCTCTTTAAGAGGTCTTTTTTCCTATCATTCCTCTTGATCCTTCTCTGGTAATCCCGCCAGCCGGCATATGAATGTATCTCTTTTCCTATCATCTTGTACCGGGCCGAATATAATCGATACCGCCCATATAAGGTCTCAATGCTTCGGGGATTTCAACGGTTCCGTCAGGCTGCTGGTAGTTTTCAAGTATCGCGACCAAGGTCCTGCCCACCGCAAGCCCGGATCCGTTAATGGTGTGAACCAATTCGGTTCCCTTGCCGCCCTTTTTCTTAAAACGGATTCCCGCCCGCCTTGCCTGAAAATCGACAAAGTTGCTGCAGGAAGATATCTCTCTGTACAGCCCCTGCCCCGGCAACCAGACCTCAAGGTCATAGGTCTTTGCCGAAGAAAACCCCAAATCACCGGTACAAAGGGTTACGACACGGTAGGGTAGACAGAGACGTTTCAATACCTGTTCAGCATTACCGGTAAGCCGTTCCAGCTCTTCGTAGGAGGACTCAGGATTACAAAACTTGACCAGTTCCACCTTATTAAACTGGTGTTGTCTTATAAGACCTCTAGTATCCTTTCCGTAAGACCCGGCCTCTGATCTGAAGCACGGGGTGTATGCCACATAGTATAAAGGCAGGTCATCATCTGAAAGGATCTCTTCCCTGTGGATGTTCGTTACGGGAACCTCTGCTGTAGGGATCAGAAAAAGGTCCCATCCGTCTATCTTGAAAAGGTCTTCCTTGAACTTGGGAAGTTGACCTGTTCCGGTCATGGATGCCGAATTCACAAGAAACGGGGGAAGAACCTCAAGATAGCCATGTTCCCCGGTATGCAAATCAAGCATGAAATTAATAAGAGCCCTCTCAAGTTTTGCTCCCATCCCTCGGTATAATGCAAATCTTGCCCCTGCAAGTTTTGCTGCACAGGAAAAATCAAGGATCCCCAGATTTTCACCGATCTCCCAGTGAGGCAGCGGCTCGAAATTCATCTCCCTGATCTCCCCCCAGGTCCGTATCACGGGATTATCTTCATCCCCCTTTCCGACCGGAACCGAATCATCAGGCATATTGGGTATAATCATCAAGAGACTTTCAAGCTCGGCAATACATTGAGACAGTTCTTTCTCCTTTTCCTTGATCAGGGATGAGACCTCCTTCATTTCAGAGATTACAGAAGAGGCGTCCTGGCCCGACTTTTTCATTGAGGCGATCTGTTCGTTCACCTTGTTTCTTCGATGCCGCAGATCCTCAAGAAAGGAAAGCCCGTCACGCCTCTGTTTGTCCAGAGACTCAAATCCCGAGAGATCCAAATCGTAGTTTCTGTTTTTTACCATATTTTTGATGCCATCCAGATTGGATCTGGCGAATTTAAGATCAAGCATACACTTCTCCTTGCAATGTTTATGATTTCAACCGGACCCAGCAGCTTCAAAAGGCTTCCCCGAATCCGCCGGTTGTTCCGGATCGTCCTCATTTTGTCGCGCGCTTCCGGGCATATCATTTTACCTGATAAAAGAATCCGGAGAGATGCCGATACAGTTCGATCGTCATGAACCATACAGGGATTCGCCATATCTTTCAATAGTAGATATCAATTTTATATCCGATCCGCACCCCGAATCCACCGTCTAATTCAAATAGGCACGAAGATAAAAGGATTTTGTGCACCTGGGCTCACGCTGCCCCTTTTCTTCAATCCTATCTGTAAATGGCCTCTCCTTCTTAAAAAACCCTTTGATGTTTCAATTTCAAGCCAATATAATGATACAGGAAATCGGTTCAAATTAGATAAAAGAGTCAAAAAGACCTTAAGCAGGAGGTAACTCCAGGGCATGTCCTTTCTTTTTGTCGGCTCCACAGGGGACAATGCGGGCCAGAGCCTTTTTACCTGGGCCCTTGCAAAAAGATTCACGCAAAAAGGTGCCTCGGTGGGCTTTTTAAAGCCCTTTGGTTCCAACCGGGTGAAAATCGACGGCCGATGGGTGGATCGGGACGCCATCCTGTTCAAAGACTTCCTCAACCTTGATGTCCCCCTTGATACTCTATGTCCCCACCCTTTCGTTGAAGACGATATCAAAGAACCTCAAAAGATCCTTGAACGGATAGAGGCTGTGGCTCATGAGCTGTCTGTTGAAAAAGACATTATCCTTGTCATGGGTTGTTCGCATATTTTTTTCGATAAAAACATGAATAATGTGAACGACATATCGATAGTCAATAGGCTCAATGCCGACTTCATCCTTGTCAACAGATATTACAGTGTCTCAAGCTCCCTTTACTCAATATTTTCCGTTTGTTCAATGCTGGAGAGGACCAGCGGCATATTGATCAACAGGGTACCGGAAGCGGACATGAGAGAGGTGGAGGAAAAAATGGCACCTCTTCTCAAGGCCAAAGGTCTTCCGGTCACGGCGGTCGTGCCGGAGAAGGCGGCCCTGTCACTTCTTTCCGTTGAAGAGATAAGAAGGCGTCTGGCAGGTGAGATATTGTCCGGAAAAGGAAAACTGGAAGGGCCTGTCACAGGCATGACCGTGGGATCATCCGACCTTTCAGACGAACTGCGCATTTTCAAAAGGGTCTATAACAAAATCATACTGCTGGGCCCGCACGATAAGGCTCTCGGCGTTGGCAACAGCCATGTCACTCGCCCCATTGCCGGGATTGTAATTACAGGGGGGATAAAACCGGCCCAAAAGATATCCGACCTGGCGGAGAAAAACGCCATACCTCTGATTCTTGCAAATAACGATACATTTTCAGCACTTAACCTCCTCGATAAAACCTCATCATCTCTGTCTGCAAAGGACGAATCAAAGCTGGATCATTTTATTGAACTTCTGGATAAAACAGAAGCCTTTGAAAATCTCCTGCACCTCCCGATCGTTTGAAGTTCATCAGACAGGGTAAAGAATCTCCAATCTAAACCGGAGAACGACCTTCCCGTTCAACCTATCGTATCTGTTATTATTGAAAGGAGCTTTTCAGGAGAAATCGGTTTTGAAAGGAAGAGGTTTGCGCCCACATCCAGACCGAGTGCCCTGTCCTCTTCCCTGCTTTTGGCCGTAAGGAAAACAATCGGAGTATCTCCGCACTCATCCTTTTCCCTTATTCTTCTGCATAGCTCAAATCCATCCATCTCCGGCATTATTATATCCAGCATCAAAAGATCGTATCCCTTCTTCTGCAGCTTTTCCAACGCCTCGACTCCACTCTTCACGGTCTGGACATCATAACCCTCCGGCTTCAGTAGTTCATCAAGGGCCATGAGGACCATTTCATCGTCATCAACAATCAATATGCTTTTTGCCATCTTAATACTCCTTTTCTTCTCTTTTGGCCGGAATAATGACTATAACCTCCGTACCCTTGCCTTTCCGGCTCTTTATCTCGATTCTGCCGCCATGAGCCTCAATGATACCGTAACACAGCGACAGCCCCAGACCGGTACCCTTTCCGACAGGTTTGGTGCTGAAAAACGGTTCGAACAACTTATGAAAATTCTCTTTGTCAATTCCGATTCCGGTATCTTTGAAAGAAACCGCTATCAATGTGGCATCATCCTCTTTTATCGAGTAACTCCTTATGTTAAGCCCCCTTTCCCCTTTTATTTCATCCATCGCATCCCTTGCGTTTGAAATGAGGTTCAGGAATACCTGTTCAAGCTGATTCGAATCCGCCATTATTACAGGCAGGTCACCGGAAAGGTCTTTTACCACCGAGATGCTGTGATTTATCAACTGCTGCCCTGTTATAAGAAGCGCCTTTTCTACCGGCACATTAATATCCAGTTCCTGAAATAACGGCTTTGTCTGTCTTGAAAACTCCCTGAGGTGTTCAACTATCTTTTCTATGCGGTCATTGCACTCCTTTATCAGCTCAAGCCTTTCTCGGTCGCCGGATTCAAGGAGGCTGTTTTTCAATATTACATAAAGGATGGTCTTTGACGCCATCAGAGGGTTGTTCAGTTCATGGGCGACTCCTGCGACAAGCTCTCCAAGCGCCCTCATCCTCGAGGCCTCAAAAAGCCTGACCTGCGCAGCCTTTAATTTTTGTTCAAGTATGGTCTTTTCGGTAATATCCTTGAATATTCCCGCAGTACCTATCAGCTGGTTGTCTTCATCTCTCAACTGGAAAAGGGATGTCAATATGGAAACGATGCCGCCGTCCTTTTTATTGACCTGCATTTCATAATTCTCAGCCCTCTCGGCAGCCTTCAGATAGGTCACTATATCCCTTGCCTCATCCATGCCCCTTGTATAGATATACGATACATGCCTGCCCAGGACCTCCTTGCGGCTGAAACCGAGTATCTCTTCCATTGCCCGATTCATATATGTGATATTTCCCTTTAGATCGGCGGTCACGATCCCGTCCACAGAGCTTTCCATTATATTTTCCAGGAATTCCTTGGTCTCTCTCAACTCCCTTTCAAGACCCTTCCGCTGAGTAAGGTCCCTGTCTATCTCTACAAATCCGGTAGTCTTGCCTGTACGGTCCTTTATGGCTGTAATGGTCGTATGAGCGGGGAAATATTCACCATCCTTTCTCACCCTGACCATTTCCTGCTCGCATAACCCCTCGTGCCTGGTGCTTGCCGACATCTCTGCCTGAACTCCGCGCGCGACCTCTTCAGGCAGGATGGTTATAGCAATATTTTCTTTTCCGAGAAGTTCCTCCTTTTTCCACCCATAGATCTTTTCAGCACCCTTGTTGAATTCGATTATCTTTCCATAAAAGTCCAAGGCTATTATGGCATATTCGGTGGCGCTGTCCAGGATGCTGTTGAGGAAACGGGAAAGGTCCCTGTATTTTTCCCTTGATTCCTTCAGCTCCTGGGTCCTGTCCTCGACAATCCTTTCAAGATCCGACGTATAATGCTGAATCTGGGAGATCATCCTGTTGAAAGACCTGCCCAGCATCCCTATCTCATCCTCACTTCGAACCTTGACACGCAGGGAAAGATCTCCACCAGCCATCCTGGTGGTTACTTCGGTCAAATCCTGTATCGGTCCTGTAAGGACCTTGGAGACCGTCACGGTCAAAAGCACAACAAGGACCAGAGAGGCCATGCCTACGAGAAAGATAAACTGCTCCGTTTCATAGAGGGAGTGATAGATCTCCTCTTCGTATGTGCCTGCGGCGATTATCCAGTCCCATGGTCTGAAATAGGTATATTTGTTTATCTTCTGTCTCGCCCCTTTTTCACCCAGTTCAGGATTTACCCATGGATACCTTATCGTACCCACTTCACCGTCAAGGAGCGACCTGGAATCCTCTACAACCGCCTTGATATATTCAAAGCCTGAAGAATCCCTCGATTCAAGGATGGAATCGCCCTCTTTGGCCGGGTGGACCTTCAGGATGCCCTTGCTGTCCATTATGTACACATAGCCTGTCTCACCCACCCGTATCTGCTTTATCTCTTCTTTGAGCGAGTGAGCGCTCTGCTCCTTAACTCCCACGTAAAGGGCACCTATGACTTCCCCCTTGCTGTTTTTGATCGGTTCATAAGCCGCTATATACCAGTCATCCACGACAAACGCCCTTCCACGGTAAGGATACCCTTTCACGATTGCTCTTGCCACAGGACTTTCTCGGGGGATATAGGTTCCGATCCCTCTTTTACCCTCCTTGTCTATTACATTTGTCGATATTCTCAGAAGACAATCATCTTCTATCCGCTGAAATACGGTGCATGTTCCTCCGACAAGTCTCTGTACCTCGTCGACAAATGCATCGCTTTTCGTAATCTTCAGACCGCCCAGATTCCAGGCCGGCACCATAACCTTATGGGACTTCTTGGAAAACTGATTCACCGCATTGAAGCTGACCATTTCATTAATATCTATCTGAATTTCACTGCCGCGGAGAGATAAGAGTTCTTTTGCGACATTGAGGTCGGAGATTACCTTTTTTTGAATCATCTCCTGCTGAATCTTACACATGGAATAGATATTTCTTACCAGATGCTCGAGGTTTTCTTCCGAAGTACGCCTCAGGGCCTTGCCGAAGCGGTTCATGGATAGATGGGCGACGCAAAGGAGTGGAAGCAGGACCACAAGGATGGTCACACTTATCACTTTTGCTCTAATTCTCCAGTTGCGGAGGGGGGGAATAATCATTTCATCAAGGGGAAAATCCCGCTGCCGATTAAAGAGTCTGTTTTAAGCGCAATTCCGCCCTAGACAGGGCAGTTGAACCTTTTGTAAAACACCTGTTATTAAAACACATGCGGACCCTTATGCAAAGCTTTATCTTAAATACCGAAATCAGAATACCGGATCGGGAAAGGTTACCATCGCTCTGGGCTTATCAACCATGCGATACATCACAGGTGACACCCAACCATCTTCCAGGACTTCATCTTCCAACTGTTCAAGGATCTGATCATGGATGGCCCAACTCCTCCCTCTCACGGTTTGGGCAAATTGGGGCATCCTGAAAGGAGATCCCCCATCAAGCCTGTTGTGGAGTTTTCCACCCGGCTGAAACAATTCGTTGATCTTCATCATCTGGGGGTAGCCGCTCAAATAACCGAATCCATATCTTTCATAGACAATGGCATTGTGGTAGAATAAGGCCTCAAGCCTGATGCTCTTGATGTCGAACATTCTGCAGAACGATTCCAATACGTTTATGACCTCGCCGGTGATCCTCAATCCCTTTCTGGTCTGGCCGGGGCAGAGCCCCTGTTCCATCGCCCTTTGCTCTTCAGCAATGTTCCTGGAAGCCCATCCGAACATGGTGTCCCTCCCCTCCTCGTCCACATTTGTATTATACCTTTCTGATCCAGGATCATTTACGATAAGGAAATCCCAGTCGATCCGGGTAATATCCGAGGTATCTGAAATCTGTATTGAATATAAAGGATCTTCCATCGCCTTAAGGGAGATTTCTACCAGGCAGGTACTGTCTCCGTGGGGAGAAAAGAATCTGACCACCTTTTCCCCTGTTATATCGCGGAGGCTCACCGGATCGATCGAAAACCGGCGGTAAAGGGACGGGGGAAGCAGGATCCTGTAGATACCCAGCTTATCAGACAAGGAACTTCGGCTTATTCTATTTATCCATGCCATCTTTGGTCCGCTCCCTTTCTATTTTCATTAAACGATTTCCCGAATTATGTCAAAAGAAAGAATTTATGCAAATATCAACCAATAAGAAACGATATTTTCTATTGACCTCTAATATAGCCCTCTGTTAATCTTGCATGCATTAAAATTTATCATAAATAATAATCAGTTCTGTTTATAGCACAATCAATGAGACAGTGAGCATCCACCATAAAATGAACGGGTAAGCGGAAACAGCCTGTACAGCAAAAGGCGGTAAAGGGGGTATCGGCATTGGAGCAGGTGGATGTCCGAAGAACCGGATCTGTATTTATCTATTCGGAAGAAATGGGCTGGTTTGATTTCGGTCCTGACCATCCTTTTAAACCTGAGAGGGCCACAAAAACCTTTGATCTTTGCACCAGGTATGGGGTCATGAATTACCCCTGGATGAAGATCATAGAGCCTGAGCCACTCAATCCCGACCTATTAGGACTCTTTCACGGATCAAAATATCTCTCCCTGCTTGAAGATGCGAGCAGAGGCAATATAAGGCTTGAGATGCTTGAGAGGGGGCTGGGTACCGCAGACAACCCAGTGCTGCCAAGGATATATGAGTGGTCTCTTATGGCTGCAGGAGGAACATGCAGGGCCGCAAACGATATCATGAACGGCGACGCCCTTGTCGGGTTCAATCCTCTCGGGGGATTCCATCACGCCATGCCCGATAATGCAGAGGGTTTCTGCTACATCAATGATATTGTAACCTCAATAATGTTTTTACTTAAGACAAGAAAAGAGCAGAGGATAGTATATCTTGATTTTGACGCCCATCATGGAAATGGGGTCCAGGAGGCCTTTTACGGTGATCCAAGAGTCCTGTTCATGTCCCTGCATGAAACCGGCAGAGAGCTTTACCCATGGTCAGGGTTTGAAACGGAGACAGGGACGGGAAAAGGTAGAGGGTATAACGTAAACATACCGCTTGAACCGGGCACGGACGACGAGGTCTATTCCTATGTATGTGAAGAAGCGGTTTATCCCCTTATCAGATCCTTTTCACCCGACATGATCTTTGTCCTTCTGGGGGCCGACACCCTCGTCTCCGACCCGCTTACTCACCTCAAACTTACCAATAACGGTTACCAGAGCGCGCTGAAAGGTATAATAGATATATGCCCCAGGATTCTCGGACTGGGAGGGGGGGGGTATGATCTCTACAGGACTGCCAGGTGCTGGACGCTCGCATGGTCCATTCTCAACAGGGTGGTTCCCAAGGACGAATTTGCAGGGCTTGTGGGAGGCATGATGTTCGGACCGGAGATGGAGGTCGGAAGCCTTTACGACCACCCATACCAGAGCGAAGGTGAAGTCAAGGAAGTCGCTTTCAGGGAAGCCCGGAGGGTGGTCGAATTCATAAAAAAGGAAATCTTTCCGTTTTACGATCTATAGATTTTACCGGGACTCATCTGCATTCAGACCCTCACGCCCAGGGGCAGCATCGTCCTGCCATATACCTCGTTTAGTACCTGCGCCACAGCTGCATAGATGGCGGAAAAACCGCAGAAGATCCCTTCCCATCCGGCAAGGATCCCTATGACCCTGCTGCCGGTGATGTGGTGAAGGGCAAGCAGCCAGAAAAGCAGGGACAGAGAAAGGAATATCGTTTGAAGCGCCCTGTTGAGTTTCAAGGTACCGATAAACATGCAAAATGTGAAAAGCCCCCACATGAACAGATACCAGCTGAAAGATACGTTGCTCTGTTTGACCTCCCACCATCCCAGATTAGCGAAAACCAGCAGGAATACGAGTGTCATCCAGAAAAGGCCGAACGAACAAAAGGCCGTCGTACCGAAGGTATTTCCTTTTCTGAATTCCATTACACCGGCGATTATCTGTGCAAAGCCTCCATAGAATATCCCCATTGCGAGTATCATGGTATCAAGGGGATAGAAACCGGCATTGTGGATATTGAGAAGCACGGTGGTCATTCCGAATCCCATAAGCCCCAGCGGGGCAGGATTTGACAGCGAATCTGATTGGGCCATTAGTTCACCTCCTGATGAGATAGGTACAGAAGCGGACTGCTCTCATTTTCATATGATTTTTCTCAAGTTCAGATCGAGCTGATTATCCCGGCCCTCCGGTTTTAGTGAGAAGCCGGGATATTGATTAAAACCGCCTTCCTTGAGCCTCTACTGTCTTCCTGATACCAGACTTTCCACTACATCCGGATCCGCAAGAGTGGAGGTATCACCCAGTTCGTCGATATGACCTTCCGCTATCTTTCTAAGAATTCTCCTCATGATCTTGCCGCTTCTCGTCTTTGGAAGCGCCTCGGTAAAATGCAGTTTGTCGGGAGAGGCGATCGGACCTATCTCCTTTCTCACATGAGCGACAAGTTTCTTTTTCAGCTCATCGCTGGGCTCATAGCCATTCTTAAGGGTCACAAAGGCATAAATCCCCTGCCCCTTTATCTCATGAGGAAATCCCACCACCGCGGACTCCGCTACGGCGGCATGGGCCACGAGCGCGCTTTCTACCTCGGCGGTTCCCATCCTGTGACCCGAAACATTTATGACATCATCCACCCGGCCCATGAGCCAGAAATAACCATCCTCGTCTTTTCTGGCTCCATCCCCTGAAAAATAGTACCCGGGATAGTCTTCAAAATACTGCTTCTTGAATCGTTCAGGGTCGCCGTAAACCGTACGCATAAATCCCGGCCACGGTTTTTTTATGCACAAATGGCCTCCCTCATTAACATCGCATTCGGTACCGTCCTGCCTCAAAATCACCGGTTCAACACCGAAAAACGGCACCGTCGCCGATCCCGGCTTCATAGGCATTGCCCCTGGAAGTGACGCGATCAGGTGCCCCCCCGTCTCGGTCTGCCACCAGGTATCCACAATGGGACACCTTTCCTTCCCGACAACCTTGTAATACCACATCCATGCCTCGGGATTGATCGGCTCACCAACGCTGGCAAGGAGCCTGAGACTGCTCAGGTCCCTTTTGTTGACCCACTCATCGCCGTTTCGCATTATCGCGCGGATTGCGGTCGGTGCCGTATAAAATACATTTACACTGTAACGCTCGACCACCTCCCAGAAACGGTCCGGCTCAGGATAGTTGGGAACCCCTTCAAACATCAAAGAGGTTGCCCCCAGGGCTAGCGGCCCATATACGATATAGCTGTGGCCAGTAACCCAGCCGATATCCGCCGTGCACCAGTACACATCTTCATCTCTTAAATCAAAGACATATTTCACGGTAAGCATTGTGAAAAGCAGGTACCCGGCCGTTGTGTGAAGTACTCCTTTAGGTTTTCCGGTGCTGCCGCTGGTGTACAGGATAAAAAGAGGATCCTCGGAATCCATCGGTTCCACTTCACATTTGTGTGAGGCGCCTTTCATAAGCTCATCCCACCAGTAATCCCGGCCTGATACCATTTCAGTATCCTTGTCGATCCTCCTTACCACAACGCAGTTCTTCACACCTGGACAAGCCTTAAGCGCTGTGTCCGCGTTCTTTTTTGTGTCGAGGACCCTGCCTGAACGGTACCCGTAGTTGCAGGTGATTATCGTTTCCGCCTTGCAGTCCAGTATCCTGTCCTTCAGGGCATCAGCGCTGAATCCGCCGAACACCACACTATGGATAGCGCCGATGCGGGCGCATGCGAGCATGGAGATCGACAACTCAGGGATCATTGGCAGATAAATGGACACGCGGTCACCTTTTTTTACTCCAAGCCCTTTGAGCACATTGGCAAACTTGCAGACCTCCCGGTGAAGCTCCTGATACGTATAAGTGCGTGAATCTTCCAGAGGCTCACCCTGAAAAATAAGAGCGGCCTTGTTTTTTCTCCATCCCCCAAGGTGGCGGTCAAGGCAGTTATAACAGGCATTAAGCTTGCCCCCTGCAAAATATCGCAGAAAGATGTCATCCCTGAAACTGTACTGTTCAACAGGACCGTCCCATTTGACAAACCAGTCGAGATTTTCTTGCGCCATCTCACCCCAGAATCCTTCAGGATCTTCGATAGACTTCCTGTAAAGGACCTCATACTCTTTCATAGTCTTTACCCGCGACTTGGCCACAAAATCCTGAGGTGGTTCAAATATCCGCTTTTCCGCATATACCGATTCCATCCTGTTCGTAGTTTGTTCGGCCATTTCAATCCCCCTGTTTTAATTTGAGATGCAGTTGGGAAATCACCCCTTAATTATTTATGGCTGTCAATCAGTATTGAATGATCCGGATGTATGTTTCCCCGGATCCCGGCCATCCGGTCCGTAACATGAAAAACCTGACAGCGATAAACAGGCATATTCTCGGACATGCTCTTGGACATGCCTGCAATCAGGCTTCAGTGATTATAATTAGATATTAAGAAACCGAGGATGTCTATCAGGACAATCCTGTTTTTCAGGTAGGGAGTTTTACCGGTCGGAACGTTTGAATCGCTCCGGTAAAACATGAGAGTCAATAAGATTTTAGCTCATATATTCAGGATGTTAGACTTATGCTTAAGCCTTTTTATTTAAGATATCTCAGATTTTTATCAGGTTTTTTCTGATTGCGATCTTTGTAAGCTCTATGATTGATCCTACGTTCATCTTTTCCATGATATTATATTTGTGGGATTCAACGGTCTTACTCGAGATACAGAGCTTCTCGCTGATATCCTTAATCGCAAGACCTTCGGCCAGGAGGAGGAAAACCTCCCTCTCTCTTATGCTGAGGCTCTCCAGCAGATCCTTCTTCCCCTCGGCAAGTTCCCTGATATGGTCCTGCAGGATCGCATGGACCTTTTCACTTAAATAGACACCTCCATGCATCGCGGCCTTTATGGCAAAGATGAGTTCCGTCATGGGGTCTTCCTTGAGCACGTACGAACTGATACCGGTCTGAAACAGATCGATTACGTACTCCCGGTCCGAATGCATGGTAAAGACGATTATACGGATATTAGGTTCGATCTTTTTTATCTGCATGGCAATCGCAATGCCGTTCATATCAGGCATGGATATATCGGTTATAACGATATCCGGTCTAAGCGACCTTACATACATCATCGCCTGCACACCGCTTGTGGCCTCTCCCACCACCTGGAATTGAGTCTCGCCACTCAATGCGGCCTTTATTCCTTCAATTACCACCCTGTGATCATCGGCAATTAAGACCTTTTTCCCGCCCAATTCACCTTCCCTCCGCCATGACTCGTTACAAAACAGACGATACCTGCGCTTTTGACAATGCTTTCCCCCAACCGGACGTCCTTTCGCCGGTAAAAAAGATCACACCTCTTTATACCGGGATCTCCGCCCAAAGGTGCGTGCCTTTCCCGAGGCTCGATTCCACGGAAAATCTGCCCGAAAGCTGCACCGCCCTTTCCTCCATTATCAAAAGCCCCAATGTTTTTTTACCATCGGCCCCGGCACCCTTGTCCTCTTCAAGTTCAAAACCATTCCCGTTATCCTCTACACTGGTCAGGATATAATTGTCTTTTCTGATCAGATTTACAAAGACTTCATCTGCTCCGGAATGCTTCATTACATTGTTAAGCGCCTCCTGGGTAATACGGTAAACGGCCAGTTCACTTTCAGGATCAATCATCTTGGGGATATTTTTGGTAAAGAAACGTACATTCACCGACCCCCGGCGCCTCATTGCGTCGCACAATTCATTAACCGCCGGAACAAGGCCCAAATCGTCCAGCAGCCTGGGCCTGAGGCCCGCGGCGATCTCCTTTATATCCCTTATGGTATGTAATGCCTTTTCCATCGCAGACTCGGTCCGTATTCGCAAGGGGGTCTTTTCAATACCGATGTCTTCAAGGATCATCTCAAGGTCCATCTTCAGGGTGGTCACGGACTGACCTATCTGATCGTGGAGTTCCATGGCCACGAGCTGTCGGTCTTTCTCAAGCAGATTTATAAGGTCCCTGGACAATTGCTTCCTTTTCATATGTTCCTTAAACAATATCTCATTTGAGCAATGAAGGGCCTTTTCCGCCTGTTTCTGACCCGTTATGTCCCGCGAAAAAAGCGCCACCCGTGCCACATCGCCCTCGGCGTCGAATATGGGATAGAGCTGGTTGTCAAATACCCTGCCGTCATTATTATTAACGAACCTGGAAGACATCTTTGCGGTAAGCACGGCTTCAAACATTACTTTTGCTGAGGAACCTAAAACGGGAAAAAGGTTTTCATCGGCACAAAGACCTATAAGTTCTTCGGAAGGCCTTCCCAAGGATTGCGCCCATGTCCTGTTTATTGAAAGTATATTTTTCCGGCGATCCAACAGGGCCGCCTTTTCATTGGTCGCGTTTAACAGGGCCCTGGCCGTTTCCTCGCTCTGTCTCAGGGCCTCACCCGCGATCTTCTCCTCTGTGATATCAACTATGACGGCCTCTATGTACCCCTTATCCGGATATATCCTCCCGGTATAACGGACCCAGATTATGGTATTGTCTCTTCGTGTAAGCCTTGCCTCTACATTTTTTATCTCGCCTGTCCTCAGCGCCTTTCCAACCATCCGTTCTCTTGCGCCCGTTTCAAGATAGTGCTCTGAGAAGATATACTCCGTCAGGAGCTCTTTCCTGCTGTCATAGCCGAGCATCTCCGCCAGCCTGTAATTGGCCTCGAGTATCCTTCCATGATCAATCGTGGTCCTCAGAAAACCTACCTGGGCATTATTGAAGAAATTCCTGAACATCTCTTCACGGCGCTCATCCGTCTTTCTTTTCCCCGCCCCCTTTTTACTTCTTGAGACCATATATTTTCCCTCTGGCCCATATGGCAATATCTCGCTCGAAGATTATCCCGGCGTCCAACCCTGAATGGGTTTCAGGATCGGGTGCTCAGATGTCGGCATTCAGGTTTAAGCTAATTGATTTGTTTCTTAACCGCCTTTGCAGGCAGCCTGCCCCGGCTGACGATAGTGCCGACCGCAACAATGGCCTTCCAGGATATACGCTATTTCAGTATCTCATTCATCGCAAAAAACAGATCCTGCTCCCTTATCAGACCGACCAGTCTGTCCGCCTTAAACACCGCCAGACGCCGCACATTTTTGCATACCATGAGATATGCCGCTTCCATAAGATTGGAGTCCCCGGCTATCCCAAGGGGCGGGGGAGACATAATCTCCGTTATCTTCTTTTTTCCAAGCTCCTTTACCTGGATAGAGAACATACCCTTCCAGAACATTGGAGAATATTGGATGGAATCCGCCATGGAAGGTTTAGGCGCGCTCAGGTAGGCCGGCATGATTGCTTCAAGCAGGTCCCTTATCGCCAGGATACCCTTCAGGTTCCCGTCCTTGTTTAATACCAGTATCGATCTGTGGCCGGTCTCCATTATCTTACTTGTAGACATCTTGGAGGCAAAGGACTCCCTCAACCTGACAAGCGCGTCCAGGACCGTTTTATCCTCATCCAGGCTGGTATATTCCTCCAAGGGTATCATGGCGTTTAGGATGTTCTGTTCCTTCATCGATCCCTTTTTAAAGCCAAGCCTGTAGGCCTCTGAAATCTTTGTTGCAAGAAGCTCCATGTCACAGGGCTTTGAAAGATAATCAAAGGCACCCTGGGCAAGGGCCTCCTTTGCCGAAGACTCTGCGCCATGACCCGTGAGCATGATAACCGGAACCTCCGGCGATCTCTTTTTGATCTTTTCAAGTGCCTCATGCCCATCCATCCCGGGCATCTTTATATCCATTATTATGACGTTGGCCCCTTCCTTCAATTTTTCAAGCGCCTGCTCCGCGCTACCGGCCAGGATCGTCTCGAATCCTCTTCTATTAAGGAGTTTTTTGGTGGTTTCTCGAAACTGTTCCTCATCATCCACCATGAGTACCCTTATTTTTTCGTTCATCCTTACGGCCTCCTTTTTCTTTATGCGACTTAAAGACTTGCTATTGAATCATAAGCGGTTTGAACAACTGAATAAACAGAAGCATTATCGTCGCTGCGGCAAAGACATGCAGCGCCGCCTTCAGGCCTCCTATCCCCCCCTGCCTTGCCATACCGACACCAACCAGACAAAACTTCCAGACCCCGGTTATCATGGCAATCCCTGGAATCCAGGAAAAAAGCAACGTCACGCTGGCATAGGCGGTTATCGAAAAAATTCCGCTGAATGTATAAACCCCTCGATGGCTCAGCAGGGACAAAAGATAGAGGATAGAGGCCAGAATAAAAGGGGTGACAAAGGCATTTAAAAAGAAAACAAGACCAAAGATCAACCTGCTTTCCGCCACAAAGAGACTCGCGGCCATGGCGTAGACAAGGCTCATTGAAAAGAGGAATACAAGGGAAGATCCGTATCCCCCTGTTGAATCCGGGCTTTCAAAGAAATCTCCCGGTGCCATCAGCAGCCTGGGTATGAACCGGACAAACCGAACGTATCCGTAAGTGCGCTTATCTCCATGATCCGCATACATAGCCGTTTCCATTTCTTAAGGGCCTCCCTGTGTTATTTGCCTTCACACCATTTAATACGACCTGTCTAATCCGCCTAATATGCCGGAAGGCCGCTCCATCCCAGCCATCTCCAGTATGTTGAGGCAATCAGGGTCAATACCGCCATGTTGGTCAACCACAATATAACACCCACCCTCAGATAGTCTTTTGATTCCAGATAACCGCTGGCATAGACAATGGCATTCGGTGGCGTTCCGATGACAAGGCAGTAGGCAAATGAAGACGCAATCGCAGTACCCATTGCCATGAACGGGATCATTGACGTGCCTGGGTGAACGATACCTGCCATTGCCAGAGTTACCGGACCTACTGCGGCGCAGGCAGGCCCGTCGGCCATGAGTTGGGTCAAAAGGCCCGTGATCACATTGCCTGTAAGCAAAAGCCCCAGGCCCTCTCCCAGGCCCAGGGGTACGGTCAATTCCACCAGAGAGCGTGCAATCCAGTAAGCCCCTCCGGTCTTTACAAGCACACGGCCGAAAATAATCGCGCCTGCATAGAGCCACACGACTCCCCAATCGACCTTTGTCTGGTAATCCCGCCAGTTGACAACACCCGCAAGCACATAGGCAATGGCACCCATAACGGCGATTACGCCTATACCGAAGCGTATACCTGTCAGTTTCAGGATAAGATTCTTTTCGGTAACCCAGCAAAAGAGCATTACCACAAAGATGGCTACCGCAATCTTCTGCTCTCTGGTCCACTTGCCGCCTACCCGGTTGACCTCCTCCTTGACCACTGCCAGGGCATCGCCAAGGCTTCTGATACGCGGCTTGAAACGCCAGTTGATAACGAACCAGGTGATCGGGACTACGAACAGCAGGAGGGGCATACAATAGAGGCACCACTCCCCGAATCCCATTGAGATACCGAACATATCCTCGGCATAACTCATCATTATTATATTTCTGGCCGCCCCTGACGGTGACAGGGAGCCTCCTAGGTTACAGGCCATGGCAATGGTAATCATGAGCATCTTTGCCAGTTCCGGGTCATCACGGCCGTAAGCGGCAGTCGATGTCGTGTAAAGTAATATACCTATGGGCAGGAACATCGCGGCCAGCGCATGATCCGACATGAACATGGTCAGGGGGGATATGACAATTATTATGATAAGTGTGATGCGCTTGATATCGGGGTTCTTCATTTTTCCGAACATCATCATACTGATGCGTTTGTCCACACCTGTCTTGACAAAGGCGGTTGCAAACATGAGGCTGCCCATGATAAACCATGTGGCATCCGACCAGTATAGCCCCGCAATGGTCTTTCTTGTAACTATCCCGCTCAGCATGGCTATGATACCGATACAGAAGGCAACCATCGGAAGGGGCATGGCCTCGGATACGAAACATAACACCACGAATAATACTATGCCCACCGCCACCTTTACATGGAAGCCTGCCTTATAGGCCTTTTCCTTTTCTTTCTCCTTGAGGCCGTCGATGCCAAGATCGGTTGTCCTCAATTCATAGCCTTTTTTCATGAGCCCTTGAAATCTCTCCGGCCCTATCTCCTTTGCAAAGCTGTAAACCTTTTCAAGGTGCGCCCTTGTACAGGGTATTTCGTTGGTTTTGCACCATTTCGGATTTCTTTTTAAAAATGAGTTATATTCAAAGGCGGATTTCTGGACGCTTATCTCCATCATCCTGACCATCTGGATCTGCCACTGAGAAATATCATCGGTTGATTTTTCAAAGAGTTCTTCGGCAAAGAACTCCTGAACATACTTGGGGCCCATTACATATTCCACTCCCACATCCAGCATGCTCTTGGGGGTCGGAATCATGAGTAGAATAATCAACAATCCCAAAGGTATTGAGAAGAGCCTCCAGTTTATATACTTGTCATAACCTGTAGCCTTCTCCTTTTTATTGACTCCTGTCATCATTTCCTCCGCTTATTGAATCTCTGCCGTCACGAGTAACAAGAAAATACAGATATCGTGCAAAATATTCCGAAAGACAGGCCGGTAAAGATACAAAGCCGTCATTCTCCCAACAGTTGCGTAATTCCGTAAAGCAGGAACATTGCTATGGTGGCATAGAAAAAAAACCTCCTTTCAAACTCTTTCGTATATCTGAAGACCCCTTTTCTGGCAGTCGAACCGCATTGTTTTTTCATATCCTATTCTCCGTCCGGCTCCCCGGCCTTTTTGATAATTTCTCTCGGTGATTTCATAAAACTCCTTGTCTGTGCCATTCTTATCTTTCTTTCCAGCAACTGACGTTTTTCAAAGGCCTCTTCAGCCTTTGTTATAAGTTCATCTATGTCGGCAGGTTTTGTGAGATAATCGGTAGCCCCTGATTTCAGGCCGTCAACCGCAGATTCGACAGTACCGTGACCGGTAAGCATTATCACCTCAACCAGCGGAAACAACCGTTTGATCTCCTTCAAGGTGGTTATCCCGTCCATACCGGGCATCTTGACGTCCAGGATAACCACATGAATCGAACGCTTGTTAAGGTTCTCAAGCGCATCGGCACCGCTCACTGCCGTCAGGACGTCATAGCCCTTTTTCTTCAGCAATTTTTCCGTCGTAATCAGGAATCGTTCCTCATCATCAACCAGCATCATCTTCATATTTTCCATCCCCTTTTCCCCCTGCTCGCCTTTATCTATTTGTGTAAGACAGGTTATTGCGCTTTACCCGGAAGCCTTATCAAGAATGTAGTGCCATGCCCTTTCCTGCTTGAGACCTCCATGACACCTCCCATATTATCTACAATGCCGTAACATACCGAAAGGCCCAGGCCTGTTCCCTTACCCACCGGCTTTGTCGTAAAAAAGGGCGTAAATATCCTTTTCCGGTTTTCATCACTTATGCCGGTGCCATTGTCGCTCAGAGATATCTCGACCTCTTCATTATCCTTGATGGCGGCGCCGAGCCTGATCTGACCGCCTGATGAACCGTGCCTTTCCATGACTGCGTCAATGGCATTGTTGAAAAGATTTACCATAACCTGCTGCAACTGAGCGGGGTCGCCCTTTATACATGGAAGTCGGCCAGCCAAGTCCTGACTGATTTCTATTCCGTGCACACTGGCCTTTTTTGAGATCATAGAGATTACTTCAGGCAGAAAGACACCGAGATCAAGATCTTCGTATGTCGGCTCGGCATGCCTGCCGAACTTCAATATACTCTGGGTGATCTCTGCGCAGCGGTTCACCTGCAGATCGATCTGACTTAATGAATCATCCAGTTCCTTGAAAGAATCGGCCGGTTCCGAACAGCCGGACTCCTTAATCTCCGAAACAAGGATCTCAATCAAGGAATATTCACTTTTTATTATCTGAAGGGGATTATTGATTTCATGGGCAAAGCCCGCCGCCATCTCGCCCAGTTCTGCCAGCCTGCTCGCCCTGATTAACTGCTCCCCCAGCTGTTCTTTCTCCGAGTCGATCCGCTCCATGCGTCTTATGACTCTGCTGCTCAGATAAAAGGCAACGCCCAGGATGGCGCCTCCGAATATTAGGGTAATCAACACGGTCGGATAAACTGCCGCGTTGAGGGCACTGAAGGCATCCGCCTTTTCCTGCCTGACAACAAGGAGCCACCTTTTTTGTTTCATCCATGTAGTAGCATAAAGGTGATCGGTTCCTTCCTCATCCCTGCTCAAATAGGTATTTATGGCATTTTCGCTTGAGGGGTACCTGATCTTATCCGAAATTTTCTCCATCAGCTCACCGGCCGAGCGTCGATCGGTCTGGAGTACGCCTTCTTTGTTTACGATATAGGCCTCTCCGGTCTTACCCACACGAACCCTTTTGACCAGGTTATTGAATGTGAGCGTGTCTATGGTAGCCCTTATGATCCATGTCTCGGAATTGTAAGATCTCCTTATGGCGATTATAAAGTGCGGCACACCCCGGTAACCCAGGAAGACATCACTTATGTAATAACCCCGCCTCATCACCTCCTTGAACCAGTCGGCCGATGCATATACCTTTCCCGTCAGCATGCTTTCGTAGGGGCCTTTGTAGGAAATATGAACGCCCGCCTCGTCAAATATGCCCAGGTCGACAAAGGCCCTGGAAGTCATCTCCAGATTATAGAAGATTTGATTCAGTTCCTCCGGGTTCTTCAGGGTTTCATAATCGTATGAATCTCCGACAAACTCTAAATCGGCCCTTCTCTCATCGAGAAAGGAGGTGATCATCTGTCTGTGATCTTCGACGATTCGCTTGAGATTTGAAATGGTGCCGGTTTCCAGGGAAGAGGTGAAATAGTAGTATCCTATGCCCAATATCGTTATAAAAGGGACAAGAGGCACCAGGATCATACTGAGAAGGATGGTCCTCTTTAGTGCTCTGTAATATCTATTTTCCATTTTTCAATGACCGGAAAGGGAACTTCCTGTTCTCAATATTGCATGCACATCTCTTTGCGCTTTTTTGAGATATCTATTGTCTGAACAGGCAGACGGCAGGGCAATTGTCTTTAGAGCTTTTTGATTCATTGCCGCCCTAAACCGATTTGTTCTGAAATTCTGGACAATTTTAGGAAAATGCATATTTTAACCAGGACCCCCGAAACAGATTGAATAGGAAGAAGAACTGTAGAAAGAAAAAGCAATTTGGAAAAAATGCAATCAGAATCAGAGACAACAATCGATTCAACATCAGCTCAGGAAAATTTTGGGGTCCTGGTTGTTAAGCAGCTGAGAGGCTTTATCAACTAAAATGCAACCTCCATACCAAAAAAGCATTCCTTTTCTTATTTGGCATATATGGTTGATTTTAATGCTTTATTTATTTTTTTAAAAGACGTAATCAAAAAGGATAACCGCACATTTTGTGTCAATAATTTTTACAATATGTAAAGCAGGTTTCAAGGCCATTTTCCACCTAAACCATTGCACGCGCAGAACTCCGATTTGCTCCTGTTCAGGAACCCAAACAAACGGCGCTCATTAATTTCAGACGCCGGGACATATTTTGACGTATTGGAATTGAAGTTACCCCTTATCCGTGTTAAGCATATGCCCTGAACTTTGGATACTTGGCCCCTCTTCTCCGATCTGAACCGGAGAAGGACCATTTTTGTTAACTGAATGAATCAAATATTGACGATGATATGAAATCCTTTAACAAAACGATGTTTTATCCGCTCTGGAACCTTCTGCGGTCCGTCAAACTTACCATTCTGCTGCTGATCATCCTGGCCGCCTCATCCATTATTGGAACCGTTATCCCTCAAAGAGGTCAGGGTGCCATGGAGTTTGCAAGGGAACTGAGCCCCGAGGCATTCAGGTTGTTAAGCAACCTCGGCCTTTTTGATATGTATCACGCCCTCTGGTTCAGGCTGATCCTCATATCCCTTGTATTGAATCTCATTGTATGCTCCATAGACCGGTTTCCATCCTCATGGAGGTTGTTCAAGACAAGCCCCGACCCTGACAGGAAGGCCCCGTTCAAGGATATTCCCCCTGAGCAGAGCTTTATTGTCAACAGCAATGAGGTCAAAGACACCGACATTGTGAAATCATTGATAAAGGCCCGTTTCAGGAAATTTCAGGACATCAAAAGGGACGGTGATTATGTCATTTCCGCTGAAAAAGGCCGCTATTCCTACTTCGGGGTTTATCTGGTTCATTTGAGCGTCCTGGCCATCCTTTTGGGAGGTATGACAGGCTCCTTTTTGGGATTCGAGGCATATGTGAACATACTGGAAGGCACCCAGGTAGACACGGTAACGCTCAAAAAGGAGCGCAGCCCCCTGAAGCTTGGCTTCAAGGTGGGTTGCGAAAAATTCCATGTTGATTTCTATGAAAACGGCGCACCAAAGGAATACAGAGCAGAGCTCAGATTCATAACCGGGAAAAATGAAATAGAAGACAGGATCGTCAAGGTCAACCATCCGGTAAAATTCGGTGGGGTTACATTTTATCAGGCCAGCTACGGCAAGGTACCTTCCGGGAATGTGATGCTGAGCATATTGAACTCCGAGAGCAGGGAAGAGATTCTTCAGATCAATACCGAGATGACAAAAACCAATTCACTGCCCCTGAAAGAAGGGACATTTCAGGTAGTGGATATAAGAACGGATTTCATGCATACAGGGCCTGCAGCCTTGATATCTATTACCCCCGATAAAGGCGTAAAGACCAAATTCTGGATTTTTCATTCCCCTGAAAAGATGAAAGAGGCCTTACCCTCACCCATGCTTCTTTCAAAAAGATTCAATGCCTCGGCTTTCGCTCCCTATACCTTTGTCCTTAAATCGGTCGAGAGCAGATATTATACAGGCCTTCAGGCAAACAAAGACCCTGGAGTACCGGTTGTGTGGGCTGGCTGTGTCATCATGCTTGCCGGATTTTTCATAACCTATTTCACCTCTCACAGAAGGATCTGGGTAAGTGTCAAAAGGGACGATAACGGCACACTCATAAGGGTTGCGGGAAGATCCAATAAGAATCCGGTGGGACTGGGAAGAGAAATCACTCAATTCACGACAAACCTGAAAGAAAATCTAGACGCCAAGGAACACAGACAATGACAAGCTCCGCAGTACTTAGCTACATAACATTCATCTATTTCGGGGCCTTTGTGGCCTATCTTATAATGCTGGTAATGGGCAGGGAACTTCCCGGACGCATTGCCACGATGGTATCCTACTGCGGCCTTACGGCACATAGTCTTGCCATAGGCCTGAGGTGGATTGAATCGTACCGGATGGGGATTGGGCATGCCCCCTTTTCGAACCTGTATGAATCCCTGATTTTCTTTGCCTGGACCATCCTCTTCCTTTACCTGCTCGTGGAATGGCGAACGAAAAACAAGACTTTGGGAGCGTTTGTCCTCCCTATGGCCTTCCTTTCCATAGCATACGCGTCTTTTTCTCCCAATATAAGCAGCCAGATTCAGCCCCTGATCCCGGCTCTTAAGAGCAACTGGCTGATAAGCCATGTTATAACCTGTTTTTTCGGCTACGCCGCGTTTGGGCTCTCTTTCGCCCTGAGTGTTATTTATTTTCTGAAAAAATCCTTCAGGCCGAAGGCTCAAAATATATTTCTCAGGCTGATACCGGATACCGACATTCTGGATGAACTCAATTATCAGATTGTGGTTATCGGTTTTCTGATGCTTACACTCGGAATAATCACCGGTTCGGTCTGGGCGCACACCGCATGGGGAAGTTACTGGAGCTGGGACCCCAAGGAGACATGGTCTCTCATAACCTGGCTGGTATATGCCTCTGTTCTTCACACACGGCTGGTAAGGGGCTGGACCGGTAAAAAAATCGCCATACTCTGTATAATCGGTTTTTCCTGTGTGCTGTTTACCTATTTTGGGGTCAATTATCTGGCAGGCCTGCACAGTTACGCAACCTGACAGCTTTTATAGACTCAATTCCGCCCGCAGGCCTTTCAGGATGCGGGCCCGGCCGCGGTGGAAATGTTAGAGCAGTTGAAAAAAAACGGTTTTGTAATATCTCTTTTGACAAGGCTCCATGCTGCCGGGCATGAGGCCTTTATTGTGGGCGGCGCGGTCAGAAATGCGATTCTATCAATCCCGATAAAGGACTGGGATATTGCCACCTCCGCCTCGACCCGGGAGATGGAGCTCCTTTTTCCTGATCTGAGAAGATTCACCATGAAACATGGCACTGTTACCCTTCTTGGCTCAAATAACAGATGTGAGACAACAACCTTCAGAGGTTCAGCGAAAACCATAAGAAACGACCTCGAATTACGGGACTTTACCGTAAACGCAATGGCCTTTGATATCAGGGGTGATAGGGTCATCGATCACCAGGGCGGACAAAGAGACCTCAAAAGAAGTATCATAAGGGCCGTGGGAATGCCGTCTGATCGTTTCGAAGAAGATCCGATCCGCCTTTTAAGGGCGATCCGGCTCTGCTCTGAGCTTGATTTTCATCCTGAACCATACACACTTGCCTCTATTTCAGAAAACTCCCCGCTTTTAGACACGGTCTCAAGGGAACGGATCAGGGATGAACTTACCAGGCTTCTTCTCACTGTAAGGCCGTCTCAGGGATTCCGCCTTGCCGCTGAAACAGGGCTGTTAAAGCACTTCCTTCCGGAACTTATGGAATGCGTGGGTGTGGCTCAAAACGATTATCACAGTTACAGTGTATTCGGACACACACTTGATACCATAGACAGAACCGAGGCTGATCTTACTATAAGACTGACGGCCCTGTTTCACGATCTTGCAAAACCGGTCGTGATAAAACATAGGGGAGAAAGGCGTACCTTCCACGGGCATGAAAAGGCGGGTGCCGTGATGGCCGTTAGTATAATGCGCCGCCTCAGGTTCAATGTATCCCTGACAGAAAAGGTCGGCATTCTGGTATCAAATCATATGATCGATTATAATCCCTCATGGAGTGACAGTGCCGTTAGAAGGCTTATAAAGCGGGTAGGCCGGGAAAACATACAACCTCTCCTCAAATTGAGGGAGGCCGATGTCCTTGCTCACGGCAAACAATCGGATGGTCTTTCGATGCTCAACCATTTAAGAAGCAGGATATATGATCTTTTGAGAAAACCTCTGTCCTTACATATGAGAGACCTTGCGATTGATGGAAATGACGTCATGGATATCCTTGGAATAGGACCCGGCCCGGCAGTCGGTAAGATACTGGAACAGCTCATGGACAAGGCGATAGATGAGCCTGCGATTAACAGTCGGGAGGACCTTCTCTCACTTATTGAATCGATAAGGCAAGAGACACCTTTGACATCCGATTAGGGCCCTGGCAAGCCCCTTTACTCAATCCCGCCCCTTCTGTAAGGCCCAAATTCACCGTCTGATTCAGATATGGGCCTTAAGATAAATGGATTTGGGCGAATCCCCGGACACCGGCAAGATAAAGAGATAAGGCACCAAGGAGCGATCACCGAGGACGGGCACCTATACGTCGCTCATTACCTCTTGATAGTGGTTCAGGGTAACACATATCTGCTTGACCTCACAGGATGCATTCTCTATACTCCTTGCAATCCAAAAGAAGAAGAAAAAACAGAATTTATTTATTTTTCCTTCGCCCTGTTTTTACCGTTATTTTTCATCTTAAACAGTAATTAAATTAATTTAACCGGAGTAAAATGAAATCCCCTTATACCTTCCCCTTTCTCACTTCATCCCTTTTTTTTGCAATTTTAGCCTTCACTTTCGGCTGTGTTTCCCAGGATGCTTATGTCAAGAAGTCCACAGGCAGCACTTACACGAAAGAAGCTCCGGAGAACATAAACGCGCCCCGGGAAACTGAAGATAAGGCATCAAAGGCCTGGCAATCGGTCCACAGTCCGCAGGACGAAAAGGCCGGTAAAACCCCTGTCCAATCCGCTGAAAAAAAGGCACCTCAACCTGGAAAACCAGCTTCAGAGAACCGGCTCTCCGGTAACGGCCATGACGAGGCCGAAACGGTAGATGAACCGACGGATATGTCCGAGCAGAGCAAATCCGACCAGGAGATGCTAGATTCTGCGCTTGAATTCTGTCAGGCATCATATGATTACTGGGGGCAGGGTGATCTGGAAAACTCAATCGACTCACTCGATCAGGCCTACTCCCTCATATTGAAAGTGAAACCCGACCACAACCCTGAGCTGCTCCAGCAGAGGGAAGACCTTCGCGTCACCATTGCCAAGAGAATCATTGAGGTCTATGCATCCAGGTTCACGGTTGCAAACGGCTGTCACAAGGCCATTCCACTGGTAATGAACAATCACGTGCAAAGTGCGCTCGATCTGCTTAAAGGCAGAGAGAAGAAATTCTTCATGTACGCCTACAAGAGATCAGGCAGATACCGGCCTGCTATTGTAAGGGCATTAAAGGAAGCAGGCCTTCCTGAAGAACTTTCCTGGTTGCCACTTATTGAAAGCGGGTTCAAGGTAAGAGCGCTTTCAAGGGCAAGGGCACTTGGACTATGGCAGTTTATCGCCTCCACAGGATATAAATTCGGTCTGAAAAGAGACACATGGGTAGATGAAAGGATGGATCCGGAAAAATCCACAAAGGCCGCAATAGATTACCTGAAAGAGCTTCACCAGATCTTCGGAGACTGGGCCACGGTACTTGCGGCCTATAACTGCGGTGAAGGCACCGTACTGAGGAAGATAAAAACACAAAAGGTAAATTATCTTGACAATTTCTGGGACCTCTACACCAAACTTCCTTCGGAAACGGCCTTTTATGTGCCCAAATTTCTTGCCGTACTGCACATTCTGAACGACCCGAAGGCCCATGGCTTTGAACTGCCTCCGGTTGATGATGAGATTGTTGCGGACAAGGTTACCATAGACAGGCAGGTACACCTAAAGACAGTGGCCAAACACGTGGACGTCTCATATGACACATTGAAGGAACTCAATGCCGAGCTCAGGCGATATTCGACCCCCGGAAGGCCTTACACCCTAAACATCCCGAAAGGAAAGGGTGACATCCTTCTTGCAAAGATGGATGAGATCCCCACCTGGACTCCACCGGTGCCCTCCCAAGTCAGACACCGGGTAAGGAAGGGCGAAACCCTGTCAACCATAGCATGCAGGTACGGCACCAGCGTCAGGGCAATCATGAATATAAACGGCCTTAAGAGCAGAAATTACATAAAGGTCGGCTGGAGTCTGAAGGTTCCCACAAAAAAGGCCTATGCCTCAACCGTCACACGTCCATCACTTAAAAGGGGCAAGGACAACACCTCTTTGTATGTTGTTAGAAAGGGAGATTCCCTCTGGAAAATAGCCAGACGCTTCGGAACTACCACACAGACTATTCAGGCATTCAACCATCTCGGTTCATCAAATCTCAGCATCGGGCAGGCACTTATAATCTCCCGGGAGTCGCAGGTTTCAAAAGAGATAGCATCCACTCAATACAGGGTAAAAAGGGGCGATTCACCTTATGTAATTGCCAGGAGACACCAGATGAACCTTTCCGAATTCCTGCGCCTCAACAGGCTGACCCCCAGAAGCAGGATTTATCCGGGCCAGATGCTTCTCGTAAAGGCCGACTGATAAGTGAAGTGCCCCGGCATCGGAGAACCGCGATCTCGCTAAATGAATAAAAAACCCCGATCAATTTAAACGGGGTTTTTTATTTATTCAGAATGTTTTCAGATAACAAAACTATTAGTCCAGCATCGGAACCCCATAAGGCCCTTCTTCTACAAATGCTACCGTGGGTTCTTTTCCTTCAAATTTAGGGTTATTTACCGCATAAATAACGGCATTCTGAAACATTGCCTCAGCCTTTTCCTTTTCAGAGGCAAATTCCTGATCTTCATCCAGCATCTCATATCCGCTTACGCCCGGGATTATTTTGTAGTCCTCTTCAGCAAGCTGGGGAGCACAATATATGAGGCCTTCTTCCCCCACCTTTCTTATAGGCTTACCCCACATTTCAGGCTCCCACTGATCCTTGGTGAATATCCAGTCAGGATGCTGCAGGATCGAGATGTATCTGTCAGGTCCCAGGATCTTGAACAAATGAAGGAGAGTGAGGTATTCCTGGGAACCGATCGGTCTTACATCGACATTGTTGGCGGCCATGATAATGAAACCCTTTTCCTTGACAGCTGGAATTGCACCAACCGCTGCCTTTACACTCTGGTAATGGTCCCTGCCGACATACCCGGCATGAGTCAGGACGATATCGTAAGACTCTCTTATAGGAATTTTCACAAATTCGTTCATCGCCTTAAATGCCTCCATATGGGCATCGAACAGATCACCCCCGTATACGCCTGTGATCTTGAGTTTATGATCCAGGGTGCTGCTGATCATAAAATCAACCCCCACAGTCTTGGCCACCTCTACGGCCTCCTCGTGGCATGGATTTCCCTCCAGAATCAGGTTTGTAGCGTTGGGGTGTTCAAGAAACTCCACACCGTGAAATTTTTCAATAGTCTTCGTATTAACCAGGGCCGGGCATACCGCCTTTCTGCCCCCTGATATCCCGGTCATGAAATGACTTTCGACTAGTCCGGTGACGATCTTTACATCCGAAGCATGGAATATCCTGTTGAGATATACCTCGGTGTCCCTTGTTGTGTGAGCGGCAAGCACCATGGTGGACATATCTTCACAGTCATGATCAACGATGCGGTAATTATCCACAACCTCAGGCCCGTACATGAACAGCCTCTCTTCCAGGGTGCTGGGACGGTGCATCCCGTTTCCTATAACTATAACGATGTTATCCCTCTTTACCCCGGCCCCCTCTATGATTTCAAAAAGGGGAAGAAGCACGCCGTTTTCTCCTTTGTATGGAACCGGCCTTGTTATATCAGACACAGTCACGCATACGGTTAACTCATCCAACGGTTTTCCCTTTGATCGGATGATTTCCGGTAGTGTAGGCGAACCTATCGGATTATTAAGCGCCTCCGATATCTGCTCCTTCGAACCGGCCTTGCTTGGCATAGGTTTCATCTTGAGACTCTCACACTGAGGGGGGACTGATATATCCAGGCAATCATCCCCGAACTCAACTTGGATCCTTTTCCAGCCTTTCATGTCCGCCTTAGAAATAATCTCCGATATCTCCTGTCTCATACTCCCCTCCAGTAACCTTATCCGATGCAGGTGCATCTGAATGGCATTTAATATATTAATAATATGAAGATGTTACTTCTAATTCCCTGTGCTATTGGTAAATTGTTCTCACGGCGAAAGAATCTTAGGGAATATATTATTTAGTGTCAATCGTAAATATTAAGTCATGTTTCATCCTGCTCTGAAACCGAAAAGTAAAAGAGCATCATGGCACTTACAAACCGGGGGAGGGCCCATGCCTCAGCCCGTTATCTCCAATCAGCCGGCAGATCTTTTATCTCAGCCAGCCTCTTGATTACGAAATCCGGCTCCGGATCCCCTTTCTGCATAACCGGGGGACCACCGTTTGTTACAAGAACCGTCTTGGCTCCCGCCTCCTTTCCTGCCATAACATCAAACCTGAAGTCACCCACTACCATCAGATGTTCAGTCATAAGCCCCATCTGACCCGCTGCCTCTACAACGCCCTCAGGATGAGGTTTGGGCAATGAAGAATCACGCGTTATGACGGCCTTGAAAAAAGAGATATCTATTCCTTCAAACCTTCTTAGCGTCGTCATAACCGCCTTTTCGCTGTTTCTGGTTATAATGCCCAAGACATAACCTTTTTCCCTGAAAAAATAAAGGCACTCCTTGGCCCCGACGTTCGGAACTGATAATTCGGCCGCCTTTTCTTCAATCTCATCCAACACCCCCATCAGTTTAACTCTATTGCTCGGAGGCTGTTCATCCAGAAATTCAAGGATAGGCCTATCAATCGGGCAGCCCAGTGTTTTCTTTATAGCGGGAAAGTCAAGGGCGCCTGGCTTGGTAAGGGTCCCGTCCAGATCAAAGAGTAATCCTCTTATAGTCATTTTTCACTCCATACAGGATCCCTTTTTTCAAAAAAGGCGCTCATTCCTTCGACTGCATCATCCATGAGGGCATTTGCCGATATAAGTTCACTTGCATACATGTATGCATTATGCTCCTGCATTTCTATCTGTCTGTAAAATCCCCGCTTCCCGAGCCCAAGGGTTTCAAGGCTGTAACCGGATATCTCTTCCGCCAGAGCAGCGGCCTCTTTATCCAGATTATTCAGGGGCACCACTCTGTTAACCAGTCCGAACTCAAGCGCCTCGTCTGCATCGATAAATCTGCCGGTCAAAAGCATTTCCATTGCCCGTTTTCTACCAACCGCTCGGCTGAGAGGCACGGAGGGCGTTGTACAGAAAAGTCCTATTTTTACCCCTGGAGTCGCGAACCTTGCACCCTCCTCAGCGATCGCCAGATCGGAGGCGGCCACAAGCTGACATCCGGCTGCGGTAGCGATACCGTGGACCTGACAGATAACGGGTTGCGGTATATCATGCATAAGGCTCATCAGCAATATGCACCTTCCAAACAGCTCCCTTATATTATCAATCCCCTTGTTCAAGATCTCCTTCATGTCATGACCGGCGCAGAAACTCGGACCACTGCCCTTTATGATTATAACCTTAACCCTTTTTTCATTTCCCCCGTCCCGCAGGCACCTGTGAATTTCATCAAGCATTTCAAGGGACAAGGCATTTCTTGTTTCAGGCCTGTTAAGGGTCAAGAACCCTATCCTGCCCTCTTCTCTGTAAATTATGTTCTTATAGGTCATAAGCCCTCCTTGGATGAGAATCGCTTTTGAACACACCTGTTCACCTCTTTCCGTTACTTCTATCATCTATGAATGACTCAGTCACCACTATTGTATAAACATTTCACCTTAAAAGATGAAACCTTTTACAACCTCCAATTTTTAGCTTGACCTGGAGGTCCCGGTAGGGTTATTTGGATACCTTTTGTCTCAAATGTTAAAAATATGCATTGACTATACTGCTAAACGGGATTTTGATAAAGAGCCACTTCTGGATGGAAACCAAATAAGTCTGCATCTTTAAACCCAGTCATCTATGGAGTCTATTAATGGATAAGATAGCGATTCTACCAGGCGACGGTATCGGACCTGAGGTAATGAAAGAGGCGATAAAGGTCCTTGATGTCGTTCAGGACATATTTTCCTTCAACCTGGAATATGGATATGCTGATGTGGGAGGATGTGCCATAGACAGGCATGGCGAGGCCCTGCCTCAATCCACTTTATCACTGTGCGAGCAAAGCAAGGCGGTGCTCTTCGGATCTGTCGGCGGCCCCAAGTGGGAAAAACTTCCTCCCGAAAAGCAGCCTGAAAGGGGGGCGCTTCTTCCCTTGAGAAAACACTTCGGCCTCTTTTGCAATATGAGGCCGGCCAAGATCTTCAGACCCTTGAAAGATGCCAGCCCCCTCAAAAGCGATATTGTAGGCGACGGCTTTGACATCCTCTGCATCAGGGAAAATACCGGAGGCATCTACTTCGGATCACCAAAGGGAAGAGACGGAAGCGGTGCGGATGAGAAGGCCTATGACACTATGACTTATAAGCGGTATGAAATAGAGAGGATCGCTAGAATGGCCTTTGATATCGCCCGAAAAAGGCGGAAAAAGGTTACCTCTGTCGACAAGGCCAATGTCCTTGCCACCATGGTCTTCTGGAGGCAGGTGGTAAGTGAAGTGGCAGTAGAATATGAAGACGTTGAGCTTAATCATATCTATATAGACAATGCCACCATGCAGCTGGTAAGGAACCCGCACGAATTTGATGTCCTTTTATGCGGAAACATGTTCGGGGATATTATTTCAGATGAAAGCGCCATGCTGACAGGATCGCTCGGGCTGCTGCCTTCGGCAAGCATAAATGAGAAAAGCTTCGGGCTCTACGAGCCTGCAGGCGGATCAGCCCCCGATATAGCGGGCAAAGGAATCGCCAATCCGCTCGCCCAGATACTCTCGGCAGCCATGCTCCTGAGGTACAGCCTGGGCAGAATCGAAGCGGCAAACGCGGTTGAAGGCGCGGTCGAACAGGCGCTGGAAAAAGGGATAAGAACTGCCGACATCGCCTCTGAAGGTATGGAACCGGTGGGAACCGGGCAGATGGGAGATCTCATCGCGGATATCATAAGGAAGGGGCATCCACATTAATTAAAGGGGACAGGGAGCTAGAAATATCTGCTACTTTTTTCTCCCTCACCCAGCATGGCCCTGGCCACAAGCAGGCTCTGGTTCCTGTCTTCAAGATTAAGTGCCTGCTCCAGGCCACCCGAGTCCAGGTTCATGTTTATTGCCTCCTTGGTAAGCCTTACCCCCATTGAATTCTTGCTGTTTATCTGTTTTGCCATCTCAACCGAATTGTCTATAAGATCGTCCCGCTCAACCATCCGGCTGACGAGACCCAGTTCAAAGGCCTGTTGAGCCGTCATGGAGTCTCCGGTAAGCATGAATTCATATGCCCTGCCCGCTCCGATAAGCCTGGGCAGAAAATAGCTGCAGGCCATATCAGCCCCTCCAAGTCCGATATTTATGTAGGCCGCTGAAAACCGGGCATCACCTGTAACAATCCTGATATCCGAAGCAAGGGCGAAGCTGAAACCAAGTCCCGCCGCAGCCCCGTGAACAGAGCATATAATCGGCTGAGGAGCCCTTCTCATTGCAAGGGTAAGCCTCGCAAGTCTCGACTGAAACCGGTAGAATTCATCAGTAGTCATACGGTCAAAGGTTTTTACCGACTCCTTCATGTCAAGCCCCGCGCAAAACCCCCTTTTTCCGTTTCCCTTCAAGATTATCACATTGGTCTTGAGATCGTTCTTTTTTTCCGCCCAGAAGACCTCAAGTTCTTCCATCATCAGGTGATTTACTGAGTTGTACCTCCTGGGCCTATTGAGGCACAGCATCTCTATCCCCTCTTCCACCTTTTGCGATTCTATCGTCTTATAACCCATTTAACCCCCATTAAAATCTCCAGGATATCTGTCCGCCAAAAGGCCCTGCATCTAATTCCGCCAAGGCCGCACAAAAGTCAAATACACCCCTTGAATAGAATATGACGCCCCTGATTGATACCCCATTGATATGACATGGGGTAATTCATTGTCGCAGGACTCATATTTTCGCCTTTTCCCCTTGATGGTGCAACCACTTTCCGTTATATCTTTTTTTAGAGCCTTCTTTCACGGGGTTTCATCTCATCGGAGCAGCCCTATCTGAAATTTCATCCAATGCCCTTCTGAAAAAGGGGCTTTCATGGGAAAAATGCTCAAAAATCTGAAAGAATATCATTATCAGAGCAGTTATGACCGTGATAAAATGCATGGACATCGGCTTGACTGGAAAAATCGCCCCCGCCCGTTCAAGCAATATCCGGGGCAAAAGCGGATAGAAATGCCAAGGCCTGTCGGTCTTCCTGACACAGATTTTTCAGATCTTCTCAAATACCCCGGGAAAACAGTGCCTCTGGAAAAAGCAAACATCCTTGATCTATCAGACATTCTCCATCTTTCATATGGCATAACCGCCAGGGCCCAGCATGGCGATGACTATCTTTACTTTCGAACGGTTGCCTCAGCAGGTGGTCTTTACCCCTCTGAGATCTATATTTCATCACACCGAGTAAAAGGATTGGCAGACGGGCTCTACTATTTCTCCGCCGCCGATCACAGTCTGATCCCTCTCAGGACGGGAAACATCTCCGCTACGATAAACGCCCTTTCCGGCATCGGTGAGGACACATCCCCTTTTTTTATATTCTTTTTTTCCGCTATATTTTTCAGGAGCGCTTGGAAATACAGGGAAAGGGCGTACCGCTATAACCTTCTGGATACAGGACATCTTATTGAACAAACCGTCATGGCTTTAAAGGCATTGGGAGCACCCTTTTTCCTTACTTATGACTTTGACGACCCATTCATTAACAACCTGCTGGGAGTTAACCAGGACCTAGAGGCCTGTCTTGCCGTATGCCTTGTTCCGGGTCCCAAGGGATCAACTGCTCATAGAAAAATGGAAGTCCTTCCCGATCTGCCCGAATCCATAAAAAATTCAAGCAAATCTGCTTCATTTGAAAACGACTACCCCATCATAAGGGAGGCCCATAAGAAGGGTTTTTCAGCATACAGACATGCCGTAACAGACAGGGGACCAAATGAATTGATTATCCGGGCAACCTCCTGGCAGACCATCAGAAGAGACAAACAATGGACTGACAGGCCCGGTTTTACGGAAAGCACTTTAAGACGCCGCTCCAGAAGAAATTTCATTAGAGCCGCTCTGAAATCCGAGCAGCTGGATTCGGTTCTAGCCTCTCTTTGCGAGCCCTCCCCTGGTGAGCCCGACTCACTGAACCGGAAGACGACACCCTTAATTACCGGTGCCCTTATTGAAAAGGCGGAGGGTTTTGATCCAGGCTTTTATATCATTGATGGTGCATCCGGCAGGATCGGATTGGTAAAGGCTGGAAGATTCATTGAGGGCATGGCAAATGTCTGTCTTGGGCAATTATGGGTTAACAGGGCTTCTGTCCACATACTCTTTCTGGCTGACCTTGAACTCATGGATAAGACATGGGGCGGCAGGGCTTACCGATATGCCATGCTGGAGGCCGGAAGAAAGGGTCAAAAGCTGTATCTGGCTGCAGAAAGCGCCGGGCTGGGCTGCTGTGGAATAGGCGCATTTTATGACAAGGAGGCATCCGCGATCCTTGACATCAAAGATCCCCTGCGGCTACTGTATCTGGTTGTAATTGGTACTCCCGCGCATACCGTTGGGCCCTGAAGGCACAGCACACAATCCCGTCTGAAAGGGCCGTGCCTACCGGGGTCAGACTTGCTATGCGGGGACCGGTGAGCCCGGGGCGAGCTGAAAGGGATACTGACACCTTTAAAGACATCGAAGTGAAGGATGATCACGGTTTCGCACTGAAATCCGGACCGGCACTCACATCAAGGGACTATTTTTGGAGCTTACATCGAAAGGAACTCCATTATGAAAACAGAAGAATTTTCTTCTCGGATCATCGATGAACCGAAGGTGATCTCGGAGGAGGATTTCCGTCAAATTATCAAACCCTTTGCAGATCCCCTCCTTTCTCTTTCCGATCTGTTGACGGAGAAACGGGACGAGTCTTCCAAGCTGCTCCGTAACATGGGCTTTTTGGCTGCGGCAATAAAGCAGTCTTCAGATACGGAACACCTGCTTGACCTATACAGCGCCAAAAACAACCGCGACTGGATCTATTTCAGAGAACTGACCGCAACCATAAAAAATTTCAGCAAGGCCTCCTTTCAACTTGAGGAATTGATGAAAAACAACTGCCCGGGAAAGATCTTTCCAGATAATAGAGACCCCTTCTGGAGTCAATCCAATGATATATCGGAACTTTTTAAAAAAATCATTGAAGGCAGTTTCAAAAAACTTAAGGATGAAAACAGGCGCCTTAAACTGAAGGTATCAAAAAAGGCCCCTGCCCTGTCGCAAGGCGTTAAAATGCCCAGCGAGATTATATTGCCTCACAATATCGAAGAATTCGACGCCTCAGACACCACCGATATGGCAAAGAAATTCGCCCACAGGTTCGTTGAAATGGTGGAAGGGATTGCACTCTACCGGGATTTTGCATCGGTTGAATCGGGGAATCTTGAAACATATCTTCCTGAGAAAATTGATGAACAGGACCTGAGACAATTAGGGGCCCAGCTCCACAATCTCCAGTCTCAGTACGATACATATATATTCAATCACCTCATTGAAAAGGAATTTCCCCTGCTCAAAAGCCTGCGCAACATAATCTCCTGTCAGATGAATCTGGCAAAGATCGGCACGATCCTGAGCCACTATTATGAACGTCATCTGTTCATTTCCTCACCGGTCATGAAAAAGCTTGAAAAGATAGTGCCGCCAGCCGAGATACTTAAGTTTCTTTTTAATTTTGTGCTCTTTTACCTGGTCAGGCTTTCAACTGAGGGAAAAGTTTTCGCCGAGACCTTTGTTCACGCTCTGGTTGAGATAGTAACATATGAACTTCCGGTACCGATGGATCTCGGTTTCCATGCGAGACCTTCGACAAAGGTGGCCAAGGTGGTACAGCATTACGGAGCAAACGTAAAAATGATAGTTGAAGACCAGGTCTTTGATGCGGGCAGTGTCCTGTGGCTCCTCAGTGCCGGAGGATACGTGATGACCAAGGGGCTCAGGACGGTTCGTTTCCAGGGAGACAAGAGGGCACTTGACGACCTGAAACTGCTAGCGAAGGGCAACTATGGTGAGACCAAAGACGGTAAGGACCTGCCGCTCCCAGACGCCTTGTCTTATCTGAGCTGAGACCCTCCGGCGGAGAGTTATTGAAATGAAGGCCATTATACTCAGGGGATCTGCAACCTGGCGGACAATCAAGCCCCGCTCAAAATGGAACAAATCCCGGTTCCCCTTCCAAAAAAAAGAGAAGGCAGCCTGTGTAAAGGATTCAAGGCCACCGGAAAAGATGAAAACGGAGGATACGCCGAATATGGTGTTATCCCTGGGAGATTCGCATTTCCCATACCTGATGTCTTCTCTGTTTATTTTTTTCTTGATTTATTATTCCAATTTGGAATATTCCAATAAATATAAATAAGGTCGAGATATGAAGACAAAGCCATCAACGGAATATGCTGTTTTGGGTTCCATGTTTTCAGGCCCCAAACATGGATATGAGATACTGAAATTTATCAAGGACAATCTCAATTCGATCTGGCATATAGCACCCAGCCAGCTCTATACGATCCTTAAGCGTCTTGAAACCGAAGGCCTTCTTGATTCCATAAGGCAGGAGCAGCCAAGCAGGCCTTCAAAGAGGGTATTCTCCCTTAAGACGGAAGGGAGAAGGCGTTTTATGGACTGGCTCCATTCACCCAACAGGCATGTAAGGGATCTGAGGATTGAATTTCTAGCGAAACTGTTCTTTTTCAAAAATCTCGGCATCCCGGGTGCGAAGCCCCTTGTCGACTCTCAGATCAGTCTCCTTGGGGTTTCAAAAAAAAGGCTTGAGCATGATCTTCAAGGCCACATGGATCCTTTTGTAAGGCTTTCCATTCGATTCAAGATCGAAACGATTGATGCCCGCCTCTCATGGCTCCACGAGGATGCCGAACCCTTTGTAAATAATAAATAGTGTCTTTTTAAACTGATATTTTCGATGCACCTGGGGCGCAAGAAGCGGCAAACGGACTACGGCTGATTCAACTAATCAACTAAGGAAGGAACCCGATAAATGACCAACAAATACAAATCCTCCGCTCAGATCATACCCGTTGACAGCGCCTGCGGAACCGTGCTTGCTCACGACATAACCGAAATAAGGGCCGGGCAGTTCAAAGGCCCCTCATTCAGGAAAGGACATGTCGTCGGTCAAGAGGATATCGCTCACCTCAAAAGATTGGGAAAGGAGCACCTTTTTGTCCTAAAGATAGATGAAGGGGAGGTCCATGAAGACGATGCGGCCCTTATGCTTGCCAAGGCACTATCCGGCACAGGAGTTATATTCAACGGCCGACCCGCAGAAGGAAAGATAGGTCTCAAGGCGGAGCACCGTGGACTTCTCAAGGTTGATATCAAGGCCCTTACCAGGCTTTGCCTGATCCCCGAAATCTGCTGTGCAGCTAGGCACAACAATGTGGTCGTTGAAAAGGGAGACACGGTCGCAGCCACCAGGGCCATCCCCCTAATTATTGATAAGGATACGCTCAACAGTGCGGTCCATATTGCAGATTCTTGCGGTGGGATATTTTCCGTAAAACCCTTTGATGCCCTTAAAGCGGGACTCATTATAACAGGAAACGAGGTATTCAGCGGACTTATCGATGACAAATTCGCTCCCATACTGAAAAAGAAGCTTTCCTTTTTCGGCTGTGAGATTGAACGCCCGCTTTTCTCACCTGACGACAGATCGCGCATATCCAGCCATATAAAGACCCTTCTCACGGCAGGTGCACAGATCATACTGGTTGCAGGGGGAATGAGTGTTGATCCGGATGATGTAAGCCGTCTTGCGATTGCCGATGCAGGAGCCGAAGATATCGTTTACGGCACCTCCGTGCTTCCTGGTGCAATGTTCCTTTACGGCCGTATAGGTAAAGTTCCTGTGCTTGGCGTCCCGGCCTGCGCGCTTTACTACAAGGCCACGGTGCTTGATCTCATACTGCCGAGGGTCCTTGCCGGAGAGATGATCACGAGGCAGGATCTCGCTGAATTGGCGCATGGAGGACTCTGCCTTAACTGCAAGACATGCCGTTACCCCAGGTGCCCATTCGGCAAATAAGCTCGGTTAAACAGCCCCGCGCACAAATGATATGAAGGGCATGAAGGCGACCGACAGGTAACTGCCATGGTTTGAGGTTTCGGCATTTACACGGCCTATAGCAGGTGTATCGCAGAATTCCTCACGGCCATATAGACATCTCTGCTCTCGGAAAGATCCAGGTATAACAGATCCCCCTTGCTCAGGATCGCCGTAAAAATCGTGCTTCCGCACTTGATAGACACTTCCTGCAGGACCCCCAGATCAGCCACGTTCATGATGCGGCATGCGAACACATTTGTATCCCCTTCAGCTATCCTCTCCTTTCTTATGAGGATATCCTCGGCCCTTATTGCGATGAAAGACCTGCCTTCATTTTTCATGTTGCCTATATCGAAAACCAGATCACCTACCCTTGCACTGGTTCCTTCGAAAACAGCGGGAAGGACGTTTTTCATGCCCACGAACTCAGCCACAAATGGTGTCTTTGGCCTGGAAAACACATCTTTCACAGACCCCATCTGTTCGATCTTTCCATGATTCAGTATTGCGGTTCTCTCCCCCAGGAAAAGGGCCTCGGAAAAATCGTGTGTCACCATGAGAAATGTTATACCCATCTCTTTGTGGAGTTTCTTTAGGACCTCTCGAATTTCTGCCCTGAAATTGGGATCAAGAGCTGAAAGGGGTTCATCAAGCAGCAGGACCGAGGGATGTACCGACAGGGCCCTTGCAAGGGCTATTCGCTGTTTTTCTCCCCCGCTCAAATGGGTTATTGAACGATCAGCAATGTGCCTTATGCCAAGCTTCATCATTAGTTCTTCAACCCATCTCCTTGAATCGGTGCTGCTATTACTATGATATCTCAGGCCGTATGTAATGTTTTCCATTACAGAGAGGTGTGGAAACAAGGCATAATCCTGATAGACGATTCCGATTCCCCTTTTTTCAGGCGGCAGGCTGGTAATATCTCTTCCACCGACCCTTATTGTACCTCCATGAACAGGGCCGGTCCCGGTGATGGCCTCAAGTATCAGGGTCTTTCCCGCACCTGTGGGCCCAAGAAGGATAAAAAACTCACTCTCCTTTACATCGAGGCATATATCATCGAGACAGAATGAGGAAAAATCCAGACGCAGGTTCTCTATTTCAATCACCGCTTTTCTCCTTGACCGGGGAAACGATCCTCAACAATATAAACAGGGCTAGACAGACAAATATAAGCCAGACAGCAACCGGCTGTGAATATCTCAACCCATAGGCGGTGAACCTCTCATAGATCATTACAGGGGCGATCATTGGATGGTAGGCCACGATAACGACCGCGCCGAATTCACTGATCGCGCGGGCACAACACATGATCATTCCGACCAGCATGGAACGCCAGGCCAGAGGGAAGGTGACCCTCAGAAAGGTCCCGGACATTGACGCGCCCAGGCTTCTGGAGACATTTTCAAGGCGCACGGGGATCGCCTCAAACCCAGTCTTAACGGTGTTTACATAAAAGGGCAGACCCACGAATGTCAGCACCGTAACAATTCCTGTGACAGTACCCATTATATGGATACCTATACTCTGCATGAATTGACCAAGCCAGTGGTTCTTTCCGGCAAGGCCGAGGATTGCTATTCCTACAACCGGATGGGGAATCATTATGGGAAGGTCTATTATGCTTTCGACGACCTTTTTGCCGAAAAAATTCTTTCGCGCGAGCAGATAAGCGAAGGGGGTTCCTATTATAAAAGAGATGACTGCCGCAAGTCCGGAGGTGTAGATACTAAGCCATATTGACCTCAAGACATCCGTGTCGCCGGCTGTGTCCTTTAAATCCTGCAGCGACGGCTGGGTAACCATCTCTATAAGAGGAAAAAGGATAAAGGTTACAACAGTGACGCTGCAAAAAAGTGTGATAAAAAACCAGGGATCTTTCCCTATCTTTTTTTTCATTCCATATACGTTGAGTTTGTTTTCTTTATAATACCCCCGGGCGGAAAAAAAGGGGTTCAACTGCCCGGGGGATTATGCATTCTTTATAAAGGACTAGTTTTTGACTTCAACAAGCCCTTTGATGGATCCGGGCAGATCCGTCTTTATCTTCTCACTTGACACCCTGCAAGGTATAAAGGGAGGTTGTCCCATATCCTTGAGAACCTTTAATCCTCCTTCAGGATCAAGCAGGTATGCAAGGAATGCCTCAGCGGCCTCAGGGTTTTTGGAATTTTTTATCATGGTTATACCATAGGTACACGATTTTCCTTTTCTTGTGATCCAGGTCCCCGGCTTTTTGCCTGTCACCTTCACCTCCGCTTTTTTATAGAAGGCATCCATCTTGTAATTGCCCAGATTTATTTCGTCCGGAAGCAGCAGATACTTGAGTCCGTGCTGCACCGCCACTGACAGATATTCCCAGGCGTAATCCATGTTGCCGGTCTTGAGAAGAGAAACCAGTTCCACAGACTTGGGTCTTATATTTTTTTTCGGCCTGTTTGCGATAAGCCTGTCATAAAGGCCCGCCTTTGCGTAATGTTTCTCGGCAAGCTGAAGGACCATCAGGCTTCTATATCCGCACGGGTCAAGGTTTGGATCGGAATGCCCCCAGATAACGCCCTTTCTTTCAAGGATATCGTACCAGTTGTCCGCATTCACCTCGGATGCGAATTTACTCTTATCCGTGTAGCAGAGCACGAGCTGATTTGTTGCGAACCTTATGTTCCATGCCGCTTTTGCAGGAATAAGAGCCTTATCTATGACCTTGTAATCCGCAGATGCCATGATATCCGCCGGCTTGTTGAGTTCAGATATCATTCTGGCCATTTTGGTGCTCCCGCCAGCCTCACGCAGTATGTCAACCTTGGGATATTTCGCCTCAAAAACTTTTTCCATCTTGGCAAAGGGCACGGTCAAACTGCCGGCATGAAAGATTACGACATCTCCTTGCGGTTCAGCACCTGCGACCATTGGAGACAGCGGCAACACGACAAACAGGCTCAAACAAAAAATCCATTTGGCTAACAGTCCAATCCTTTTCATTTTCTTATCCTCCTTATTATTTTTCAACTCTCAATTGGTGATTATCCTGAAATACGATGCCCTGATAAGAGACATCAACAACCTCGCTTGTCAATAAAAGTGATGAAAAACGAACCATCAGGTTGAGTCCTGAATGCCGTCATCGTTACTCACCATATGACCGTTATATCACTGATGATATAAATATACGCCTAAAAAAAGACCAAAAACAAAGAGGTCTTCCAAGTCCGCCATACTGCAGGGCCATAATGCTATCAAGCACAGCGTACTGTTTTTGTCAAGCCGTTTTTCCTGCTGAACCGCTATCAGGATCTGATCCGCCATTCGGGATGCCCATGGACTTCCATCCCTTAAGGTTTCGCGGACTCCTCCCGCGCCTCCGGTCTCCTGCATGCAGCAGCAAGAGAGCCGAGGGCCAGTATCATGAATTATTGCGGCCCGTTTTGAGAGTCTGCTCCGGTTCCCAAGCTCCCTTCCTCGATCCTGGACCTGCCTTTGACCGCAAAGGTCACGCACGGATCAAGGAGGCAGGAGCATGGGTTTTACTATTCAGACCCTAACGAGGAAACACCGCACCTTTGTCAGCGCTTGAAACTACCATTGCATATCTTGCCAGATACCCGGTCTTCACCTTCGGCTCAAAGGGTGGAAGGCTGTCCAGCCGCTCCTTTATTTCCTCTTCAGAAAGCCTCAGATTAAGGCTCTTTTCAGGGATGTTGATGTCTATCACATCCCCTTCTCTTATTGCACCTATCGGCCCCTTTGCAGCCGCTTCAGGAGAAATATGACCTATTGCGGCACCCCGGGAGGCACCCGAAAATCTGCCGTCCGTTATGAGGGCTACATATTTGTCCATACCCATTCCCGCCAGCGCCGAGGTGGGAGAAAGCATCTCCTGCATACCCGGCCCCCCCTTCGGCCCCTCGTACAGAATTACCACGACGTCTCCCTTTCGAATGTCTCCACTCAGTATGGCCCCGCATGCCGCCTCCTCAGAGCAAAAGACCCTGGCAGGGCCTGAGTGTTTCAGCATCTCCTCGGAAACAGCGGCCTGCTTGACTATTGCACCGCCCGGCGCGATATTCCCGGTCAAAACCGCAAGCCCACCGGTCTTGTGCACCGGTCTGTCAACAGGCCTGATGATTGATTCATCCTTTATTCCCGCCTTTATCTCGTCCAGCATCTCTCCCACGTTTTTACCGTAGACCGTCAGCTGCCGGTCATCAATGAGACCGCTTTTCCTTAACTCGGAAAGGATCGCAGGAATACCGCCCGCATGATAAAGGTCCACTACATGATGAGGGCCTGCCGGCGCCAGGGACGTAAGGTGAGGCACCTTTTCTGTTATTTCGCCGAAATCCTTGAGAGTCAGGTCTATCCCGGCATAATAGGCAAGCGCGGGTATATGAAGAGCTGTGTTTGTTGATCCTCCCAGCGCCATATCGGTTGCAATCGCGTTGTTGAAGGTTTCCCTGGTGAGGATATCCCTCGGCCTTAGGCCCTCCTTAACCAGTTCGACCGCCCTGTAGCCCGTCTGTTTTGCAAGCCATATCCTTTCCGAATAAACCGCAGGAGCGCTCCCGTTAAACGGCAGGGCCATGCCGAGCGCCTCTGAAAGGTTGCTCATCGTGTTGGCTGTAAACATCCCTGAACAGGAACCTGCCCCCGGACACCCACGCAGCTCTATTTCGTAAAGCTCATCAGCGTCTATTTTTCCGCTCTTGAAACTTCCTACCGCCTCGAATATCTTGTCCACGCCGATCTCTCTGCCTGAGACTTTTCCAGGAAGCATCGGCCCTCCGGAGACAAAAATCGAGGGTATATTCATGCTGGCAGCAGCGTTCAACATCCCCGGGATTATCTTATCGCAGGAGGAAAGGAGGACCAGCCCGTCAAATGGATGGGCCTCCGCCATTATCTCAATGGAATCGGCAATCAATTCCCTGCTGGGGAGAGAAAATTTCATTCCTTTGTGATTCATGGCGATCCCGTCACATACGCCGATGGTGTTGAAGACCATGGGCGTACCCCCTGCCGCGTACACACCTGCTTTTACCGCCTCCACAAGTTTGTCCAGGTTCATATGACCCGGTATAATCTCTGTAAAGGAATTTGCTATGCCTATTATCGGCCTTTCCATTTCCCAATCAGTAAAACCATCAGCCCTCAAAAGTGAACGGTGCGGAGCCCTTTCAGGTCCGCTAGTCATCAAGTTGCTTCTCTTTTCCATGAATCTTCTCCTTTTTCTCTTGCTCTGTAAAATCAGGCTACTGCCCCTGTATCGCCACTTATTAATTCAGTCCCGAATCCCTTGGCCCTCATGCCGATACCTGAATTAAATAGTGGAGTTGGGTATCTCTATAACACTTGACATGTCTCGGATCAAGCGATTAAGAGAAGCAACACCCTGCTAGGCCATACAGCCCAGAACAATGTTTTTATTGCCGATCAGGCACAAACCACGACCTTGCCTTCCGGGCCTGGATACTTTAATATCTCGAAGGACAAATAAAATGGACAATAGAGATAAAAACAGATCCCAGCTTCGCTGGTACGACCATATTCTGCTCCACCTGATTTCTCCTTTGGCAGCCTTACTGATCAAGGCACTTATGCTTACCTGCCGGGTAATAAAGGTGGAAGGAGAGGAAAAGGCCGCGGATATTATTCGAAAAACAGGCGGAGGTGCGGTTTACGCAACCTGGCACCAGAGGATGTCCTACCACTTCCATTATTTCGGCTCAAGGCGTGTTACCATAATGATCAGCCAGAGCAGGGACGGCGAATACGCAGCCACGATAGCCAAATGGGTCGGGTTCAAAAATGTCAGAGGCTCATCCACAAGGGGTGGATCACAGGCACTCAAGGAAATGATAAAGAGGATAAGAAACGGTGAGATAGGTGGAATGCTTGCAGACGGACCTCAGGGCCCGCCCCGGGTTGCCAAAACAGGTTCAGTGGTACTTGCAAGGGATGCATCCGTTCCTCTTATCCCTGTCGTCTGGGGAGCGGATCGCTGTTGGACCTTCAATTCATGGGACAGGTATATAGTGCCCAAGCCGTTCAGCCGGGTTGTCATTTTCTATGCCGAACCTGTGATAATACCCCCTGATACAAAAGATAAGGATCTAAAGGAATTTCGTCGCATCTTTGAAAGCAGACTTAACCTCGCAACCAGCTGGTGCGATGGGCAGTTCGGTTTTGAAAGACCGTGGAGAAAGGCTGGCGGGGAAGGTATCCGTGAGACTGGCCCCCTGGATTTTCATGATGATAAATAGGCATTCTTCCCAGCCGATAGATACCGGCTCGCAGAGCCCTTGGTGCCGGTAAAGGGGAGGAGAGAAAATCGGGATGCGCGTCCGGATATTATCATATTGGAAAAAATTCAAGAGGTCTGATAACCGGGAGGCTCAGTGGCATTTCTACAAGACCATGAATGAACCGGTCAGGATAAATACCTTTACCCTTTTAACGGCAACAGCCACGGTCGCAACGGTTGAAATCATCGCCGGCCTTTTAATCCCTGTTGCACCCTGGCCCGCCATTGTCATAACATGCATTGCCAGATTCAGTCAGTCTCTTATGCTCCTGTTTCTGGTCCGTCTAACAGGAAAAGGGCTCGAATCCGTCCGCCTTTATCCCAAAAAATGGAAAAAAGGGATCAAGAGGGGCCTTGTCTGGTCTTTTTTTTTCGGACTTGCAACCCTGCTGGTCTTTCTGGCCCTCCGGCTTCTGGAAATAGATCCATTGCTCCTTGTCAGGACAAATATCCCTGATTACCCGCACCGGACCGTAATGTTTTTCATAGCGGCAGGATTTATAGGACCGATCGCGGAAGAGATCCTTTTCAGGGGGATAATCTACGGCTTTTTTAGGCGCTGGGGTATCATTTACGCCCTTTTGGGTTCAACCCTTGCTTTTGTGAGCGCACATGCATACTTATCGGGGGTTCCCCTGCCTCAGATTGCGGGAGGTCTGCTGTTTGCTCTTGCCTATGAACTGGAGCAGGACATCATGGTTCCGATAACCATACATGTCCTGGGCAATCTTGCCCTACTCTCACTTTCCCTTTTCTGAATAAAATAGCTGAACCTGCTGTCATTGATCGGATTTCATCCGCAAATGCCCTTTGCCGGATTAGCATAAACCAGGAACCGATCAACACTGCCGGGGGGGTTAGCCCATCCACTCCGGGCACCGAAGCAAGTATTAGACAGTTTCTACATGCTGCTTCCTGGAGGTAACCAGGGGCCATCGTGGTCATTCGCCTCTCATACTTTCACCCTTCAGCAGTATTCTCAGGAATAGAGGGCCTCCTACTATGGCGGTTATTATCCCCACAGGCATTTCAGTCGGCGCGACAATCGTCCTGGCAACCAGGTCGCAGACAGTCAGGAAGGCTCCTCCCAGCAAAAAGGATGATGGAAGCACAACTCGATTGTCCACACCCGAGATTCGTCTAACGGCATGCGGTATTATTAGCCCCACAAAACCTATCGGTCCTGCTATACTAACGGCCCCGGCAGTAGCAAGCCCGGAGCCAAGAAACACATGCCTCTGCACCGAGGCGACATTTACTCCATGGCCTGTTGCCATTTCTTCCCCAAAGGCAAGCTGATTTAAGGTGTTACATTTTAAAAAAAGCAATATCAAACCTGGCAATACAAGCGGCAGCAGGGTAAAAACCTCCCCATACCCCACCACATCAAGGCCGCCCATCATCCATCTATCCATCGCAACAAGATGACCCGGGTCCGCCATGTAACGCACCAGCAGTATCATCGCTCCACAGAATATATTGATCGTGACCCCTGACAGGAGGATGTTTGTCATTGAAAAGTCGGGTTTATTCACCGCCAGCCAGTAAATGATCAAAACACAGAGCATGGATCCGGTAAGACTCAGAAACTGGACAGAAGAAAAGGCCCCGAGATGTATAAGTAGCCCGGGGATCGATATCGCTATCACGGCCCCAACTGCTCCGCTTCCCGCTATCCCCAGAATAAAGGGCTCTGCCAGAGGGTTTCTGAGGACTACCTGGAGGGCACTTCCTGCGACAGACAGTATGCCCCCTACTATAAATGATGTGATAACCCTGGGAAGCCGAAGAGAAAAAAAGATGTCGCTGTCTACATTGGTTTGTCCTGACAGGATAGACCCGGAGACATTGTTCCAAGACAGGTTTTCACTGCCGAAGAAAGGCGCGGCAATCAAAACGCCGATCGAAATGGCTGAGTACCATGAAAGGATAAAAATAAATTTTTTTTGCGTCAGCATAGTCCGGCTAATCCATCCGTATTATCTGCATTCAATACCGGGAAATACTACAGGACGGCCGTTAGCCGGGTGCCTGGCTATTTCTATTTCCTCACCATAGGTCTTTTTCAGCGCATACTCTGTAAGTACTTCATCAGGTGTGCCCTGGCATGCTATTTCGCCATGTCTGAGCATAATTATGCGATCACTGAACAGGGAAGCCAGATTCAGATCATGGGTCACTACGGCCGCTCCTATTCCGCTTGATGCGAGCCTTGACAATAACCTGAAAAACTTTACCTGGTGATTCAGGTCAAGGGCGCTTGTAGGCTCATCAAGAAGCAGGAGTTCAGGTTCCTGTGCAAGCACCGAGGCCAGGAGTACCCGTTGAACCTCGCCCCCTGAAAGCCTCTTGAGAGGACGCCTTCCATAATCCGCTATCCCCGTCTTTTCCATGCATCTGCTGATGATTTCAAGATCGGAGTGTCTGAGAAAACCGGCCCCTGTCAGATAGGGAAACCGACCGAAGGCAACAACTTCTTCTACGGTGTAATCGTTATGGCTCTCCGCGTTCTGGGGCAGATAACCCATCAGTCTTGCCAGATCCCGCCTCTTGAGTGAAGATATTTCCCTTCCCTTGATAATGACCTTGCCATTGAGCGGTTCAAGCACCCCGGCCGCTATCTTAAGGAGAGTGCTTTTTCCTGAACCGTTGGGACCGATTATACCTACTACCTCTCCCCGCCGGAGTGAAAAAGAACAGGGAAGAAGCCCCCAGCCGTTAAAATCATAATTGAAGGTTACATCGCATATTGAAATAAGTTCACCTGCCATCCTGAGCCCCCTGATGAATCGCCTCTGCCAGCAAGCGAGCGGCCTTGACGACCCTCGGACCCGGCATAAGTAAAAAATTTTCGGTAAAAACGTAAACCCTGCCCTGCGAGGCCGCCTTTAATGATGTGAGTCTCTTCCACTCTTTACTGATTTCCTCTTTCTCGCAATTTGACAAATCTTCTCCCACACGTGTCTCGATTATTATTTCAGGAGCCTTTTTGATTATGCTCTCCTTGGATATTTCAGGGTACCGTTGGTTAATACTGGAAAAGATATTTCTTCCCCCTGCGATATGTAATATCTCTGAAATAAAGCTGCTACCGCCTACGGTAAATATATTGGTAAAATCCTCAGACATACGGCCGAGACATAAAAAGACCTCTTTTCTCGGCAGACCCGCCACCGATTCTCTTACCTCCTCAAGACCTTTTCGTATTGACCCACAGAGGGTATTTGCGTTTTGAGAACAGTTGAGCGCCTTTCCCAGCCTACCTATTCCATCGTATATGCTCTCGATGTCTTCCATTTCAAGATTAAGCACCGGCACCCGCCGTTTATTGCAGAATCTGATGAGTCTTTCATTTTTCCCCTGAACAACCACCAGATCAGGCCTGAGAGATGCAAGCCTCTCCAGATTAGGATTTATCGCACCGCCCAGTTTCGGCAGACCCATAGCCTCTTTGGGGTATACACAGAAATCGGTTACTCCTACGATCCTGCCACCGCAGCCAAGGGCGAATATCGTCTCTGTAATGTGGGGTGCCATTGACACCACCCTGCAGGGCGTTTTTGAGCCCTCAGAGGCGTTACAGTCCATGCGGCAGATACACACCGAGCATATGAAGACAGAGATGAAAATTATGACAAACAGCCTTTCGGATCCGTTCATATTGAAGTCTCTTCCTGGATACGGTCAATATGCAAGCCCCCTGCCGGAAAGGAGCCGGGGCATCGGTCTGCCCCTGAAAGGAAAAAGGCTGCGATGCAGGGCTTCAGAACATCTAACACCATGAAATAATTTCCCTTTTCGTAAGCAAGCAATTTCACGGTTTCAGGCACTTATCCCGATCCATTAAGGCAACGCCTCCCCTGCATGTCCTTCAAAACCGGGTCTTAATAATGGAATAAAAAAACCCGGATCAAAATTAATCGATCCGGGATATCCCTTTTTCACCAAGACCATGGGCAAGACCTATTTCCTCGCAGGCCTAAATCCAACATTCAGGCAGGTCTTCTGACTTCCCCCCCTCAGAGGCTGCCTTCCCGTCTCGCAACAAGACAGTGACTCTCAATTGCCTTCGAGGTTCCCCTTTAAACATCTAAAAGAGAGAGGTAACAGAGGCGGGCCCGTCCCCGATTCTCACGGGGTTCCCTATTAAGCTCAGATCGAGCGCCTGATGTTTATCCTAAAATTTTATGACTAATAAAAACCCAAGTCAAGGATATGTTATGGCAGAGCTACTTCTCAAGCATCGCAAGTTTTCTGGTGATATTATCCTTGATCCAGTGGCTGTCCCAGAATTCTATCGGATTGACAAATACTCCGCCCACCATAATCCCGAAGTGGAGGTGGTCACCCCCTGCCAGACCCGTGTCACCTGTCAGGCCCAGCATATCACCTCTTGAGATTGTGTCTCCCTCAGACACGTTAACAGCGCTCAAGTGACCGTAAACAGATGCGATTCCCTGGCCGTGATCGATTACCACAGTGTTCCCGTATATACCGAGTTTGCCTGCAAAAAGCACCTTTCCGCTGTTAGCGGCCTGGACCTCTGAATTTGCAAGTGATGCCAGATCTACACCCAGATGGATCTGCTCATCGATCTTTTTCCCTTTGTAGTAATAGTTTCTTATATCCCCGAAACCTGCCATGGTGGCGGCATTCTTGAGCCTTACCCACGTGCCTTCCCAGAGTCTGCGAGTATCCGTCTTATTTCTGAGACCGTAATAGGTCGTATTGTTTTCTTTTCTTATATTTCTATTGATCTCAAGAAATTTTTCGACATTGCTGGCATCTTTTTTAAATTTATGAGAGGAAAAACAGGGCAGGACCTTTTCTATAAAACTGTCGCTGATTTTCATCCTCTTTTCGGGGAAACGCTTATCCTTTATCTTATAATAGAAACCTGATTGGGAGATATTCCCGGCCCTGTCCTTTGCCCATAGGTACAATTTGGGGTCTCTTTCCAGATTCTGAGGTATGCCGAAATAGCAGACATGCAACCCGCCTTCTGATCCTTTATCAGAGGGAAACCCTTTGAAAAACATGTCGTTTAGATACACCCCACTTTCAACGGCATCGGAAGAGCTCTGATATACTACAAGACCTGTTCCTCCTCTGTTGAGGTAGTGCATCTTACTGACAGCCCTTATTGAGGGGGATATAGTATCGACTATCAACTTGTGTTGAAGCAGAGCAAGATTCCCGTCCCCACCGTTTCTTCTCGAAAAATCCCTCACTTCAATCTCGATATCGACCCTGCCCTGGGCCAGTTTCACCTTTGAGGTATCTAACAGAAATTCTTTTTGAAAACTCTGAACACCGTCGCGATTAAGTAACCCCTTATATGTAAATTCCTTTTTTAATAATGTGATTTCTCTTCCAGCCTGCTTGGCCACTACCTTCACCTTGCGCAGCCCCCTCTGCCTATCAACGGCTGAAACCATGAATTTCTGGTTCTTTGAAAAGAATTCGGGCATCGGTTTAATGGAAACATCCGGTTCCTTCCCTTCAAAGACTCCCGTAAAAAACCAGGCAAGGGCTCCTAAAACCACAACCAGCCCTATAAAAGTAATAGAAAGACTTATCTTCTTTCTCTTTTTCATTTCCTCAAGACACCTCCGACATAACAAAGGGGCGGCTAAGCCCCTTGCTGTTTAAAAAATACCACACCGGACACATGCCATTAGGGCGTTTCCGGCGTGGCATAAGATTCAAAAGATTGTATTGTGATACTTAATGGCTCTATACATAAGCGTCGGTGTTCATGAATTATCTCAATACCCTATCAAAATCCCGCTGATCTTTTTCTGTGGGGACGCGCACTGCGGGACCGATTCCCCGGTATTCGTCTCAAAAAAAATAGATCAGGCAGGGGCACCCGGGAGATTCAACAACACCATAAGACACTGAACCCTTCACAACCTCACCCTTACAGGTCTCCTTTTCCGTGGAAGACATGCCTCCTGATATGACATTTGAGGGAGGTACGCCGATGAGGTCGCAATATTTTATGGGAAAGTAGATAGCAGTTTATATTCACAATGGCAAATACTTTTGCCTATCAAAAGGAATTCGATTCAATTTCACGTGCTATTTCAATCACTTGGTTTATTACCTCACACTTTTCAATATAACTGAATTTTCTGTTCCGCATCACTGTCTTTCCGTCTATTATTACATTACTAACATTGCTGCCGCACGCTGAATAGACAATCGCGGAATAAGGGTCATAAAAAGGGCACAGATTCGGAGAATCCAGATCAATAGTGATAATATCGGCCTTCTTCCCTGCCTCAAGAGTGCCTATCTCATTATCCAGACCCAGAACCGAGGCACCCTCTACCGTTGCCATCCTTAAAACGCTTCTCGCATCCATCCTGGTCGGGTCACCTGAAAACACCTTGCCAAGTTTCGCTGCGGTATCCATTTCAACTAGGAGGTCAAGATCATTATTAGAGGCGGGTCCATCCGTGCCCAAGCCTACCTTTATTCCGGCCTCAATCATGTCATGGACCCTGGCTATACCTGAACATAATTTCATATTGCTCTCCGGGACATGCACAACAGCCACGCCGTTTTCTCTTATCCGCAAAATCTCCCCTTCATCAAGATGCACGGCATGGACAGCTATCAGGTTTTGGTCCAGTACCCCCAGCTCAGCCAGATAATGAACCGGTCGTAACCCTGTTGACTTAAGTATCTCATCTACCTCCTGGGCTGTCTCTGAAAGATGCATCATGAGAGGCACACCGTAATCGGCAGCTATCTCGGCACTGCCTGTAAGCGTCTTTTTAGAGCATGTCACAGGGCTGTGGCAGAAAAGTGAAGGAAGAATCATGTCTGAAAAACCTGACCACCTTGATATGAATTCTTCCGCCTTTAGAAGATTTTCCCTTGGATCTTCAACACCCGGCGCAGGAAGATCTATCACCCCCTGTGAAATTATACCTCTCATACCTGAGTCACAGATCGCTTTGACAGTCGCATCCTGATAAAAATATCCGTCAGCGATACAGGTCGTTCCTGAGGCCATCATCTCCAGACAGGAAAGCATACCCCCCCAGTAAACGCTGTTTTCGTTTACATAACGGGCCTCAGCCGGAAAGATCTTTTCAAAAAGCCAGGTCTTCAGTGGGAAATCATCGGCCAAACCCCTGAAAATAGACATGGCGGCATGGGTGTGACCGTTTATAAGCCCCGGCATTACAAGTGTGCGGCTACCGCCTATTGCCTCCGGTTCACGCGTAAAGGATTCATTGCCATCCTTTTGCCTATCAGCCACCTCTGTTATTATTCCGTCACAGACACACACCCTTCCGTTACTTATCGGTTCCTGACCATCCACCATGGTCAGCACGATATCACCTTCCACTATAAGGTCAGGCACTTTGTCTTTCATCTCTTTCCCCTTTATTCTTTTTCTTCACCAACAGGCCCCGTTTCGATATATCTTCGGCACCGTTGAACCGCAGCCCCTTTTTGTCACAAATCGATCTGACGGACATAAAACCCAAAAGGTTATTAAACTTAAAGGGGTGAAATTTCTTGACAGAACAATTAAATTTAAAAGAATATATAAAATTTTATATTAAACCATGGAGGTCGAAGCAGAGAAATATGGCGATAATAGCCCCGTTTAAGGGATTAACATACAATTACTATATCAGAAACGATTTCTCAAAAATGGTTGCCCCGCCTTATGATGTGATATCTTCGGAAGAACAGGAATCATTTTATCAACTGGATCCTTATAATGTAATAAGGCTTATACTTGCAAAGAAAAAAACAGGCGATTCGGACTGGGATAACCGCTACACCCGGTCAGCCGATTTTTTCAGGCGCTGGGAATCAGCCGGCATTCTTATCAGATCAAATGAGCCCTGCCTATATATCACCTCTCTCAGTTATGATCCCGGAGACGGATTACCAAAGCGTACCAGATGGGGTATCATAGCACTGGCTCGGATAGAAGATCCCGATTCCGGCGTCATACTCCCCCATGAGAAGACCTTTTCAGCGCACAAGGACGATCGGCTAAAGTTGATGAGGGCATGTGAAGCGCAGGTCAGCCAGATATTCGGACTGTATGAAGACAGTCAGGATATCGTTATGAGCGAATGCAAAAAGGCACTTGATTTTCAGCCTCAAATTGATTTCGACACTCAAGACGGCACCAGCCACAGGATGTGGATATTGAGAAGGCCTGATATCTTCAAGCTTGTCACAGAGGCCATGGCAGAAAAGTCAATCTTTATTGCTGATGGTCACCACAGATATGAAACCGCCAGAAATTACAGAAATATAATGCGGTCAAGACATGGAAGGCTTGACCCTCAAAGGTCCTATGAATTCGTGATGACGTATCTGTCCAATATGAACGATAAGGGGCTCACCATACTGCCCTCGCACAGACTCATAAAAAGGGCTCAAAATTTTGACCTCACAGCCTTTTTGAAGAAAGCTGAAGGCTGGTTCAACATAGAAAAGCTTGAGCTTCCCGATTCAGAACTTCCGGTCAAAAGCCGTTTCCTAAAGGTCAGGTTAGAGCAGGCCGGTAAAAGCGATACTGTCATTGCCTTTGTTCATGCCGATTATAAGGACTGTTACCTCATGACCCTTAAAAAAGGGGGCAGCGATGACATGGGGGAGGATCTTCATCCATCGCAAAAAAAGCTTGATGTCCTTGTCCTGTCCAGACTTATTTTACAGAAAAGCCTCGGTTTTCAGAAAGACGACCTTGATAATGAGGAGATATTTCATTATCTGAGCAGTACCGAAAAGACCCTTGATCAGGTCTTTTCAGGGGATTATGAGATGTCCTTTCTTTTGAATCCCACAAAAATCGATCATGTTAAAGAAATCGCCGATAATTCTCTGGTAATGCCGAGGAAATCCACCTTCTTTTATCCCAAAATATTATCAGGCCTTGTGTTCAACAAAATTGATCCAAATGAAACCATTCAGATCCCATGAAAATTTACTGATGCCTGAAGAATCACTTGATCTGTTCAAGGACGGCCGACTCAAGCTGATTCAATCCAGGTATGGATACAGGTTTTCAATTGATGCCATATTGCTTTCCGAATTTGTAACCCTGAAAAAGGGGGACATGGTGGTTGACCTTGGCACGGGCTGCGGCATAATCCTATTGCTCATTCTTCATAAAGGAATCGCCGAAAAGTGCTACGGGCTTGAAATACAGAAAAATCTCTGCGGTCAGGCCCTCAGAAATGCCGCCATAAACGGATTTGAAGAAAAAATGAAAATAATTATGGGGGATATAAAACAATCCCCCCTCAAGGATGGTATGGCAGACCTTGTAATCTGCAATCCGCCCTATAGAAGGTTCAACAGCGGGCGAATCAATCCTGATGCAGAAAGGGCCATTGCCAGGCATGAGATACTAGCTTCCCTGGAAGACATCTTGAAAAACGCAAGAAATCTTCTCAGAAAAAGGGGAAGGTTTGCCATGATATACCCGGCAGAGAGGATTGTTGATCTCTTCTCCAGGATGAGAAGTCTCAATCTTGAACCAAAAAGGATCCAGCTGGTCTATCCGAGCCTGGAAACAGGGGCAAAACTTTTACTGGTTGAAGCCCTGGCAGGCGGCAACCCCGGCCTTTCCGTCAGTCCGCCTTTGATTGGTCAGGGTGATTATTCAATCTGATTTTCAATCAGTTGCTCCATACCTGAGGCCTAATCTGAATTCTATGCTCACTACCGCATTCCTGCCCAGTTGCCGGTTGAGTCTCTGCCTTATCTCGTTTTCCGAATATTGAAGTTCCTGACACCATATCGGGTCTGAGACGTTGACCCTGAGTATCCCATCCTTTATCCATGACGGCCTGGCATGTTTTGAGATTCCGACTCCGACTACCTCTTCCCAGATCTTCCAGATCTTCGCATCCTCAGGATTAAAAGGCAGTTCACCGCTGGAAAAGAGGCTGGATAGCACATCCTTGAGAGCAGTTAGAGATTTTTCGTCCTTTGACATAATTTTGTCCGGTTCTTCCCCTTTTTGGTTTAACGGCCGGGTGCAAGGATTTATGCAACATGATTTCATAACCGGCTTTTTCGTATATTACCCCGATATCCTAACTTTCAGCCAAGGCAAAGTCAACGAGGCAGAAACGAACCTGATCCACCATCAGGATGCCTGATGCAAGGCGCAGCGGAGCGGCAGGCGATATTGCCTGTACGCGCCGAATCTCTTCCAGACTGTGGGTCAGCGGCAAGCAATATGCTTGACGTTGAGCGTTTTTATATATATCTTTAAAGGGTAACGTGTTAAAGCCTTTATGAAAATTAGAGAGCTTCGACGTGCTTTCGGTATATGTGGGATATCATATCAAACTGAGTGATTCGCATAAGGCGAATTTTTTTTCATTTCCTTAAGAGGACAACTATAAATTAAAACGGAGTAAAGATTATGGCGTGGGACTGGGATAAACTGCAGCAGCAAAGGAAAGGCCCCAAAGGCCCATCAGGGGGAGAATCGGGTGGTCCCCCCCGGATGGATGATGTCTTTGAAAAAATAAAGGGATCAAAGCTCAAGATACCGGGTGGTGCGCCCATCATAGTCATAATCCTGCTACTGTTTTTTATCGGTTCAAGCTGTTTTTATACTGTAGCGGTGGATGAAGTGGGTGTGGTTCAACGATTCGGCAAATACGCAAGGACATCGCAGCCAGGCCTAAATTTCAAATTCCCTAGGGGCGTTGAAAGGGTAAGCAAGGTAAAGGTCAGGTATGTATTCAAAGAAGAGTTCGGTTTCAGGACCCTGCAGGCGGGCGTAACTTCCAGATATGCCGCCGGCACAACCTACCAGAGCGAAGCCCTGATGCTTACAGGAGATCTGAACGTGGCGGTAGTGCCCTGGATAGTACAGTACAGGATAAACGACCCGTACAAATACCTTTTTAAGGTAAAAAACGTTCGCTCGACCCTGAGAGATCTGGCCGAATCCAGCATGCGTCTTGTTGTGGGTGACCGGAGCATAAATGAAGTCATAAGCAAAAGAGAAGAGATAGCCGACGCTGCAAAGGAATTCCTTCAAAAGGAGCTTGATGAAGCGGAAACAGGCATAAGAATAAGCACTATCGAGATGAAAAAGACAAACGTGCCTGAACCTGTACAGCCCTCCTTCAATGAAGTCAACCAGGCCACACAGGAAAAGGAAAAGGTGATATACCAGGCAAAAGAGCAGTACAATAAGATAATACCGGCTGCAAAAGGTGATGCGGAAAAGACCATCCGATCCGCAGAGGGTTATGCCCTTGACCGTGTGAACCGGGCCAAGGGAGATGCTGCCAGGTTTGTCGCCCTTTACGAGGAATACGTCAAGGCAAAGGATGTGACAAGAAGGCGTCTCTATCTTGAGGCCTTGATGGAAATATTTCCCAAGCTCGGAAGCAAATATATTGTTGATGCCGATCAGAAGAACTTTCTCCCCCTTTTAAACATGGGGGATAAGGCTGGAGGCCAAAAATGAAACTTAAGGTGCTAATTATTCCCATAGCAATCGTACTCATTGCCGTCTTTTCAGCCGCCTATATCGTGGATGAAACGGAACAGGTAGTCATAACCCAATTTGGAAAGGCCATAGGAGATGCCAAGACCGAACCGGGCCTTTATTTTAAGGTCCCTATGATCCAGCAGGCAAACTACTTTCCCAAAAATCTGCTCGAATGGGACGGTGACCCGGGTCAGGTTCCCACTCTGGACAAGACGTTCATATATGTGGACACCTTTGCCCGCTGGAAGGTAGTCGATCCCCTGGCCTTTTTTCAGACTGTTAACAACGTCGTCGGAGCCCTTGCCAGGCTGGATGACATAATAGATCCGGCGGTCAGGAATTTTATCACTTCCTACCCACTTATCGAGACCGTTCGCATGTCCAACCGAAAACTTGACACATATGAAATAGGCATGGACAACAAGCAGCAGGATGTAAGAGTCATCCGTGACATAACAGCCGGACGAAGAGAAATAATAAAGGGGATACTCAAACAGGCCCGGCCCAAATTGAAGGATTTCGGTATCGAACTGGTTGATGTCAAAATTAAACGTCTTAATTATGTGGAACAGGTAAGAAAGTCGGTTTATGCCAGGATGATCGCAGAGAGGAAACAGATCGCGGAAAAATTCCGGTCCGAGGGTCAGGGGGAGGCACGAAAGATAGAGGGTAACCTGGAAAGGGAGCTCAAGAAGATCACCTCCGAGGCATACAGGATCGCGCAGGAAACAAAGGGAAAGGCGGATGGACAGGCCACGCTTATTTATTCCAAGGCCTACAGCAAGGATCCTGAGTTCTATTCCTTTTTGAAGACCCTTGACACCTACAAGGAAACAATGGGTGGAGACAGCTCCCTCATACTCTCGACAAACTCGGAATTCCTTAGATATCTGAAAGGGTACAAGGGAGAAACCTCAGATTGGCTTGACTAGAATGATCTAAAGAGAACCCCGGGGATAGGAAGAATTATTATGGTCAGGACCGAGATATCGCTTTTCTTAAAAAATGCACCGGGCGAACTGGGCAAACTGTCCTCTCTCCTCGCAAGCGAAGGCATAAATATCGACGCCCTGACCATTCAGGATGTCTCAGAATATGTAAAGGGTCTTTTCAAGGCCAGGGGAAAATCGCTCAAAAGGGTCGCATCCGCCGCAAGTTACGGCTCAATGCAGAAGGACTCGGCAGATTATGCGCTTATTCGCCTTCTTGTGGAAAATACCGACAAGGCGATAAACCTGCTTTACAGGGAAGAATATTTATTCGATATAATGCCTGTCATAGCCCTTGAGATAGACAACAAACCGGGGACCCTTGCAAAAATGGCGCGGAAATTCGGAGAAGAGGATATAAATATAAATTATGTATACGGCTCGGCCCTCGCAGGCAGTAAAAAATCACTATTCGTATTCTGCCCTGAAGATATAGAACTTGCAGCAGACATATTCAAGGACTAGGGCTCGGATCTCCTGAAATCCGCCATCTTTAGCTGAATATTTTTACATCCATTCCAGGTGTTGATCTCAGGGATGTGAAGGATATCGACCCTTGATCCCTCTTTTAACTCTCTGTGACCCATTCCGAATCCGATTACATCAAAACAAAAAGACCCGGCCCTGGCCTTAAATTTCAGATGCTCCTCGCAAATCACTCTGGGCTTTTCAACCTCCAGTGATTTTGTAAGAAACAACGGACGAGGATTTCCAGCGCCATACGGTTCAAGAGGCTTCATGACACTTATGCACTCACTGGTTATATCTTTTGGCCCGACTTCCGCATCTATTATAAAACTCCTTAAAAGCTTGTCCCTGGTAAGCAGTTCTTCTGCAAGCTCATGCATGCCTTTTTCAAAGGCGGGGTAGATCTCCCTTTTCATCGAAAAACCTGCCGCGGCTTCGTGGCCTCCGAAAGAGCTGAAGACCGCTCTCATTCTATTCATCATTGCAAAGATATCAAAGCCTTCTATGCTGCGTGCGGATCCATAGTTATCACCGTTAATCTCACTTGAAACAAATGAGGGCCTGTTGTATTTTGATACAAGCCTTGATGCGACAATGCCTAAAACGCCCCTGTGCCATTCCTTTCCTTTCATCAGGATTATCTTGCCGGAAATCAACGTCCCATCAAGCAGAATACGCTCCTCTATACTCTCCAGCATATCCTTTTCTATGGCCTTTCTATGGTTGTTGGCCTTTTCCATTTCAAGGGCATATCGCCTGGCATCGTCATAAGTCCGTGCGGTCAGTAGGCTCATTACAAGTCGGGGATTGTCTATTCGACCAGGGGCATTTATTCTGGGGGCAATCTTGAATGCCACGTCTTCGCTGCTTACCTCATTTCCCGCCAACCCGGAGAGGGATTTCATGGCTTCCAGTCCGGGGCTGGTCGAACCGGACATTACCATCAATCCGTTCGATACAAGTATCCTGTTTTGATCGCTCAAAGAAACAGAATCGGCAATCGTACCGAGAGCTACCAGGTCCAGGAACATCCTTAAGTCCGGCTCTTGTTTGATCTTGAACCACCCTCTCTTCCTCAATCTGGCCCTCAGGGCCACAGCAAGGAAAAAAGCCACTCCGACCCCGGCCAGATCCTTGAAAGGAAAAGGACATCCCTCCTGTTTTGGATTGATGCAGGGACAATCGGGTATGGATACATTTTCACATTCATGATGATCCGTGACTACCACCCTCAGTCCCAGGGACCTGGCAAAAGAGACCTCGCTTTTACCTGATATGCCGCAGTCAACAGTAATTATGAGCCCGCCACCCCTTTTTGCTATTTTTTTTATTGCCTCTTTGTTTAAACCATAACCCTCTTTCAGCCTGTGAGGGATATAATAGGAGATATCTACTCCAAGCCTGGAAAAAAAATGTACCATCAGGGCTGTGGAACTGATTCCATCTGCATCATAATCTCCGTATATGGTAATAGGGATGCCTTCATCCATTGACCCTGATATCATGTTGAGGGCCTCTTCCATTCCTTTTAAGAGCATTGGATCGAGTAGGCGGGACAGTCTTGGATTCATAAAATCGCTTGCCTGAGAAGGGTTCAATATACCCCTGTTCGTCATCAACAAGGCCTGGAGAGGGCTTATATTCATCTCCCCGGCAAGTCTTGATGCAAGAGGGAAGGTGTGTTTGAACTTCCATATGCTATCTTCGTGATAAGGGATCTTCAATTGATAAATACCGGTTTTATTTCTTATGAGTAACCGCGATTTCCTTTATATTTTGTATTTCAGATCAGATCAGATCAGGATTCCGCTTTCATTTCACAGCCGACTACCCCTGATCCCTGATTTTCCAGGCTTCACTAGGCTCGAACCTTTCAGAACCGGGCTCTCCTATTTTTTGATCCCGCAAAAAATTGTTCATTCTTCAGGCCGAAAAGGTATATTACCCTTAATAGAATTGGGATGGAAACAGAAAAATCGCATAAACCATCAGGTGGGCTTTGTGCCAAGCGAAAAGGATCTGAATCACATGCGGCAATGCCTTTTGCCCGGCCTTTTTGAAACGATTCAAGCCGATAGTCGGCAATTTGCAGGAGGTAGAGTCGACCCAGTATTAACTTGTTGAAACCAGACATAATTACCACCAACCTCGCGCCTGCACTCAGAATTTTTCAAATTTTACCAATTGACTTTTACAGAAAAAGAGGCTAATAGAATCGAAACGCAATCACAAAAAGCCATTTCTTTAAAATTCCAAATAAATTCTTCATGTTAGAGATAATGAATTAAAGGAGGAGTGCCTATGGACGATAAAGCTCTTGAAATCAGCGAGCTTAAAGGTGAATTCAGAAAAAAAGTCAATGAAATCTTGCCTGAAGGAAATCTGAACCTCTGCCTCACTTGTGGTGCATGTGCCAGCGGTTGCCCGGCTACCGGACTTGAGAACATGGATCCAAGAAAATTTGTCAGGATGATAGTTCTCGGACTCGATGATGAGGTTACTACCACACCATGGGTGTGGATGTGCAGCCAGTGCCAGCGTTGCGTCTATGCCTGTCCTATGAAGGTCGATATTCCCCGGATGGTTTATCTTGCCCGGCAGGCATGGCCGCGTGAAAAACGACCCAAAGGGATACTCGGTTCATGCGATATGGCCCTCAGGAACGACAGTTGCAGTGCAATGGGAGCTGCCCCTGAGGACTTTGTGTTTGTTATAGAAGATGTTGCAGAGGAAGTAAGAGACACCCAACCGGGCTTTGAGACACTCCAAGCACCGATAGATAAAGAGGGGGCCTATTTTTTCCTCAATCAGAATTCCAGGGAACCGGTGACTGAACCGGATGAATTGGTCCCGCTTTGGAAGATCCTCCACATTGCTGAGGCGGACTGGACCTATGGCAGCAAGGGGTGGGCAGGAGAAAATTATTGCATGTTTCTTGCCGATGATGATTCATGGGAACATGTTGTCCGTACGAGCATCAACCAGGCCGAACATCTTGGGTGCAAGGTTTATCTCAATACCGAATGAGGCCACGTAACTTTCTCAGTCCTGGAAGGACTGAAAAAATTTGGAATCAAGACCGATCTGGAAATTGCCAGCATTTACCAATATTATGCAAAATGGATTAGAGAGGGGAAGCTGAAGGTCAATTCAGACTGGAACAAGGATCTGAAAATCAAGTTTACGGTTCAGGATCCATGTCAGATAGTCCGAAAAAGCTTTGGCGACCCGGTAGCGGATGATTTACGGTATGTCGTTAAATCCGTTGTCGGTGAAGAAAATTTTATTGACATGACCCCTAACAAATCAAACAACTATTGTTGCGGAGGAGGCGGCGGATATCTCCAATCCGGTTTCGTTGAAGCACGTCACCAGTATGGAAAGGTAAAATTTGACCAGATAGTGGCTACAGGCGCAGATTATTGTATTGCTGCCTGCCATAACTGTCATGCCCAGATTCATGATCTTGCCGATCATTTTAAAGGCAAATACCATACCGTCCACCTGTGGACTCTTATTTGCCTGGCCATGGGAATTCTGGGTGAAAACGAGCGTGAATATCTGGGACCCGACCTTAAAGAGGTTGGACTCTAATACCGACTAAAAAAGTTCCTCTAAAATGAAATCCCGCCTTTATGTGGCGGGATTTTTGTTAAATCCCCAGGCAATGGGGCCTATGTGACATTGCTTGGGCTACTCGTTTTCCCCTGAGGCAGCACCGCCCCACCCCGACCTGACTTTCAAAACAAAACCAGGTCTTATATAATAAACTGTGGCAGCAGGGAGGCTATCAGATCCAATGAGTGTCTATGATATAAAATCCAGAACATACTGGCAGAAGATATTGGATGATATCTGTGAAAAATCAGGAATGCCGGCAGCCCTTGTCGACGAAAAGAATGTCGTGCTCCAAGCCAGCGGTGAGCGGAATCCTCTCTGCTCCAAAATCCGCAGCAATAATGAATCGCTGTCATTTATTTGCAGCCAGACACAGCAGTATATGACACACCAAGCCAAAACCACCGGGGAACCCATCATTGATGCCTGTGAAGCGGGCATGTTGAAAGTTTTGATCCCTCTTTTTCTGGATGCTGTTTTTGTGGGATCGATCACTGCCTGCGGATCATCCATACCAGGGGAAGAGGTCGAAACCTTCGCCATTGCAAAAAGCACAAAAATGGATGAAAACAAAATCATACCACTTGCAAAGATGATCCCTGAAGCCGATCAAAACCTGGTAAAAGACATAGCGCAGCTGCTGTTTCAGAAAATTAAAGGGATGAGTAGTTAGGGGTCGATAAAATCAAGATTTACGCACTCATGCTATCAACAATCAGCTCTCAGCAGTCAGTAAAACACTTGAGATATCAACTTGCTGGCTACTTACTGATAGCTGACGGCTGAAGGCAACATCCAGAAATGATCCATTTCTGGATGGAAACTAGTTAAAGCCCTTTATTAAGCCTAATGAAGAGGACTGATTTATTCAAAAAAAGAAACTTCATCGATCATTCCCGTCATAAATCCTGAATATGACATATCGCTCCCCTTTTCAAAACTAACAGGTCGATAAATCGCCATCAGTATTTGCGTATCGATAAGGGCTTCTCAGGTGAAGGTCCCCCTCCACCAGATCGATGTCCTTGGGGACATCCACCTCTATTGAGTCAAAAAAGGACTCCACGACCTTTATCCTGAAACCATTTTCCAAGGCCCTCAGCTGTTCCAGCCTTTCAATGGACTCAAGCAGGCCTTCCGGCATCCCGGTAAATTCAACCAGAAACGACATCCTGAACCCATAAAAACCCAGATGCTTAAAGTATCGCCCTTCCGAACCCTCGTCACGGCAAAACGGGATCGGAAAACGGGAAAAATAAAGAGCAAAGCCATCCTTATCGGTAACCACCTTTACATGGTTTGGATTCCGGATATTTTCTTTATCCCTTATTCGGTACATCAGGGTACTCATCGGTATGGAAGGATCCGCAATTAAAGGCCCTACCAGCTGGGACAGTATATCGGGAGGAAATGTCGGTTGATCTCCCTGTATGTTTACGACTATATCGTCGGCATCAAGGCCCATACTTTTTGCCGCTTCACTTATGCGATCGGTTCCTGAACGGTGGGCATCGGAGGTCATAACGGCCTTCCCGCCAAAACCCTCCACGCACTCGAGGATTCGCTCATCATCGGTGGCCACATAGACATCCGACAATTCACGGCATGCCGCAGAGTGTTCGTACACATGCTGGATCATAGGCTTTCCAGCTATAAGAGCGAGAGGTTTACCGGGGAAACGGGTTGAGCCATACCTTGCCGGGATAAAGGCGGCAATTTTCATAATTGATCCCTCGTTATCTGTTCTGGGGAAGGGTTGGAGGTTTGAAAAACCCCAAGGACAGTTGCATTTTCCGTCACGATTCGAAATATGTGGCACAAGAGGTATCTGATTCCCATGCAGACACCCTGCTGATGCTGATACCTTTTTCGTTCAAATCCTTTGAAAGTTTTTCAAAGATTAGTCGGGCTATGTTTTCAGAGGAAGGGTTTATTTTTTCAAAATAATCCAGATCATTCAGGAATTCATGGTCAAGCTCATCCAGGATGTTTTTGGTCTTATCCTTTAATTTCCTGAAATCGATAAGCAATCCGTCATCATCAAGCATTTTTCCTGTAACCCGGACCTCCACCTTCCAGTTATGGCCATGAAGCTTTTCGCACCCTCCGCAATAATTTCTCAGCTGATGTGCAGCAGCAAACTGGGAAACTATCTTAATTTCATACATAATCCGACCTCAACCAGCTACTATTGCATGGAATCATTTCAGCCCTTATAAGGCTTACCACATTCCGTACATTTTCCATTGACTATAATGCCTGTGCAGGTACCATCCGGGCACAGGACCCTGTTTTCAAAATCAAAGGAATCCTCATCCGTACCCGAAGAGGCATCTTCAAAATCGGATTCATCCTTATCGCCCCGCATAAGCCGGCCGCAATCGATACAATAGTTTGCCTCCTCAGGACCGACAGCACCGCAATACGGGCATTTGGCTCCAGGCAGTTCTTTCTCACAAAATGGACATTTCAAGGCGGCTACCTCCTTATATGATAAAAAAAGACTTTCAATCCCTGACAGCACAAAAACCGCGGGATAAAAAAGGCCCTCTGAAACCCTGCTCTTTTCACACCGGATGGCTATGGCCTTCGGAGAAAAATGCCAATTATGTCAGAGCCGGGTATTTTGATCCGGCAGAACAGATCTTTTCAAAAGGCTTGCTGCATTTAAGGCACAAAAATCCATAAGCACACTTCATTTTTTGCGCCAAATACCAAAAACAGCCTGATATTACCTCCAAGATATATCGATGTCAAAGCCTTCCTTTTTCCCCTGGACACCATCAAGACGTCATCCGACATCATACATGCTCATGACACCCGGTTTTCCATGGCTTCTTCCAGTCGATCATGTCAGACAGCTCTTCCCAGCCATTTACCGACGCAAAGGGGTGGACACTGCGATTCCACGGCTGATCGAATACTATGGGTGTCACAGGTGAACTCTCCATGAGATAGCAGGTTTCAAGTCGGTCTTCCACGAAATATTTCATGCCTCGTTTTAGAAGGATCGGTAGTTTGTCCTCATGTCTTCCGGCGGCTACCAGGATGATTGAATCCCGCCTGGCCAAAGGCATATAATGCCAGATCCAGTTCAATATTGAATCCCGGTCCGATCTTGCAGTCACAAAAAGCAGATTCCCGTTATCGGCCAACCTGGTTAATACATCGACAGAACCGGTTACCGGCCTTATATCCGCTTCAAGAGGCTGATCCAGAATCCTGCTTATGATATCATTGGTTGAGTTTTCATCAAGACCCGTATCCTTCCAGAATTCGTATTCATTGATATCGTCATAATGTATTCTCAAACCATAATCCTTAAAGGCAATTTCTATGAATGCGCGAAACGTATCCGCAACTACACCATCGACATCAAATGCAATCTCTGAAGGGTCAATTCTAAATGACCCGGAGCAATTTTTGATTTCAGTACCTTCCCTTGCACCTGATTCCACCTTACCGACCGGTTTTTTAATGGAGTTCATATTAAATCCTTTCCGAATCTTTATAATTAACGAACCCCCCCGGCTCTCTGAAAATAGGGCCGTCAATGCAGCTCTGGCTCATAGGCCCTCATGGCTCATAAAGGAGGTATTAATCTAAATCCCTATGGCGGTCTTTTCAATGTATATGTCTTAGAAAAGATTTCAACGGATATGCATGGAGACAACGTATGGGAAAAATGCGGAAGGGGGGATTGTCTCTTCATAACAAACTGCTAATATTAAGGCACGCTCTCATAACTGCTATTCAGTGTCGTCAACACCAGGAAGTCTTACGACAAATGTCGTTGTTTTTTTATCACTTTTAATGTCTATCCGCCCCTTTAAAAGTTTCATTATACGGTGAGTTATATAAAGGCCCCTGCCATCGCCTTCACCTTCCATTATTCGCAATCGATCATCTTCACTTATGTGTCCTGTATTGGTTATCTCTGCACAGGTCCATCGGCCGTCCCTATACGTTCGCACAGACAGACGCCCCCCCCTGATCGGGATCGCCTTGGTGGCATTGTTCAATAGATTATCGAAAACCCTTTCCAGGTGCATTACATAGCCTTTGACCTTGAGGTTGTGGTCAAAAGGACCCTCTTTCAGGCTCACATTTTGTTTCAGCTGTTCCTTTATTGCCTCCCTGTTTATTTCAAAACGCCTCCTAAGCACCTCCGTAAGCTCCAGAATCTGCTCGTCACCCACCTGGTAAATACTCAATGCCAGTTCCTGAAGACGGCTCGTCTCTTGAAGCAGGATATCCGCGTATCGCCGTATTTGTTCCCTGGAGGACTCGTAATCCTCCTGCTCCAGCAGCTTCTTGAGCCTTCTGGCAAATCCCGCCGTGGCAATAGCCGGATTTTTAAAATCATGCAGCGCATCGTCCAGCCGCTCCATGCGTTTTGCCTTTAGGAGTTCCCTGCCCAGGAACAGGAATGTATCTATCTCATCGTCACTGTATCTCTTTCTCTGATCAAGGGCATCGAACGTCATTACATGGCTTGTTTCCCCTTCCAGTGAAAGCGGAATATAGAGGATGGAATTGATATTTTTATTAGCGGCGAATCCTTTGATTTTATTAGATATAAGATCGCTTTTCTGAGGATCGAGCACCAGTATATGAAAGGGAGTTACTATCTCGTAGGTTGAATCCCCGCTGTATTCCGACAGATTTAGCAGAACCCCGAACGCCGGCTCGTCACTTATGGGAAAACTGTTTCCTGTTGCGTGGTGGCCGGTGGTTTCAGGGTATGAGGCCTCCAGAATGAGCTTTTCCTGGTCCTTTGATACGGAAAACAGTGCACAGCTCTGAAGATCGACGATATCCGCCAACTCAGGTATGATACTGTCAAATACCTCCTTCATCTTTATTCCGCCCCTGGTTCCCATGGTTCGGAATATCCGCTGGACGATAACCTTCCTCTTCTCCCTTGCTTTCTGCATGGAGAGAATTTTTTTCCGGGCAATTACAAAGCTTAGCCTCTTGGCCATAAGCTTTGCCGCATCTACCTCCAGTGATGAAAATTTTCTTCCTCTTTCCGAAAAATATATCTGAATAACCCCTACCAGATCTCTATCACTGGAAAAGAATCTGGGGATCTCAAAGGGTACTGCGATAAGAGACCGTACGCCCTTTCTGTATATGACCTCCTTGTTATGGTACCGCTCCTCATCCAGGATATCAGGAACCAGATAAGGGCTGCGGGTCTTAACGACCTCACCGGCTATGCTGTTCTCAAGAGGGATAAGCTTCTCACGCGTCTCTTCTTCATGAGGAAAAGACCCGAAGCTGAGCATCTGAGAGGTATGTGGATCATATATACGCACAGAGGCATGATGGGCGTTGAGGAATTCCACCATATATTGAGTTGCATTTCTGAGGATTTGTCTTTCGGAAAGGTCCGGATCAATCTCAACGATTTCATCGACCTGTCTGGTCATATGCCTCAAGAAACCGGCGACCATATGCTCTTCTATCCATTCGGCAAGGCGTTCCCAGAACTGCTCATCCGTGCAGCCGGCTTTTGTCCAGGGTTCCCTCTGAACCAGTTCGATGAAATGTTCAAGATTTATAATCATCCGTGGCCTGTTTTTAGGTGAATTAAGAGAAGGCAAAATTTGGATAACAGATAGCATGCATAAAGTCAAGAAACGGAGCGACCATGAGGACCGGTCCGGCATTCATGAATCTCATTTTAAGGCTGCAATGACGACCCAAATCCGCCAGCTAAATCAGTCATAATCAGTTATTACTCGGGATCTTGAATTAGCCCCGAACGCCGGTAAGATGCTGGAGACAAGGTGCCGGAAAGCGACGAGTGAGGCGTATGACTCATACGGCCCGCGCATTACCTCCTGATAGCAGGTCAGGAGAGGACAAGTCTTGTTGACGAGATGGCCCTTTCTGTGTTACAGCCATTTCCCATGCTCCAATTTCCCGACATAGGTCCCAGTATCATCGAAATAGGCCCGCTAAAACTGCGCTGGTACGGTCTAATGTATGTTATCGGCTTTGCTACCGCTTATCTCCTGATCCCGAGACAATCAAAGGCAAGGGAACTCGAATTAAAGGGAACAAGGCTTCAAAACCTGATCTTCTATGTTGCCGTGGGCCTTATAATAGGTGCAAGGCTCGGATACGTATTGTTCTACCAGCTTCCCAACCTTGAGGAATACCTGCTCAACCCCCTGGAAATAATAGCAATATGGCATGGCGGCATGTCATTTCATGGAGGCCTTATAGGCGCGGTCCTGGGCGGCTACATCTTCTGCAGAATAAACCGCCTGCCGTTCTGGAAAACTGCTGACGCGGTTATAGTTACAGCCCCTGTCGGCCTTGGATTCGGAAGGATCGGAAACTTCATCAACGGTGAACTGTTCGGGCGTCCGAGCTCGGTTCCATGGGCTATGATATTTCCATTTGGAGGAGCAGCTCCGCGACATCCTTCCCAGTTATATGAAGCAGCTCTTGAAGGGGTCCTTCTTTTTATAATACTCTGGAAGCTAAGAGACCGCCTCCCTAAACCGGGGAGCATGGTCTGTGTGTTTTTCGCAGGATATGGATCACTCCGTTTTATCGTGGAATTTTTCAGACAGCCGGATCCCCAAATCGGTTTGTTTCTGGGAGTATTTTCCATGGGTCAGATACTCTGTTTCGGCATGTTAACCGTAGCGGTTATACTCTGGTTGCTCCTTCCGGATAAACAGGCAAAAGGCGACTATTCCTGAAAACGTTCTCTATCCCGGTTGCGTTGAAAACGCCTTTCTGATTTAGTGCCATTTTGATATCCCTGATGTATCAATCCTTCTCCGGTTTTTAATAACCCTTTTTGGCTCTACGAATCAAAGGCTGATCTATTCACCTTGGGGAGCATGAATGGATATCACGATAAGACTCATCCTTTTTCTTTCTGTTTTCCTTTTGATATACGGTGCGCTTCATTACTATTTCTACAAAAAGCTAACCGCCGTTGTCACACTGGGTCCCTGCACGCGGATTGCAATAGGAATAACGCTTCTGGTGCTGCTTCTCTGCCCTATATTGATCAATTACTGCGCAACCAGGATAAATCACACCCTGATAACCATAATGGCATTTTCAGGTTATGAGTGGATGGGTTTTCTTTTCCTTTTTTTTTCACTTCATCTTCTCTTTGATCTATATGGAATACTTAACGACAAACTCCGTCATAAAAAAAGCTTCCGTAACCGAGTGGCCAAACCGGCCGGATCGACTTCATTTATTGCAACCCTGATAACGGTTTTCCTGATTCTTGTCTTCGGCACTTTTGAGGCTCAAGATATACGGACCGAAAGGCTGGTATTGAATTCTGAAAAGCTGCCTTCATGCAAAAATTATCTGAGGATTGTTCAGATCTCGGATACACATTTCAATGCCATCCGGGGACAAGGGCTTGCTCGCAAGATCATCGCTATCATAAGAAAACTTGAGCCTGATCTACTTGTTTTCACAGGAGATTTCTGTGACAAAAGCATCGATCATATTGAAAGGATTTCGGCCATGTTTCGAGGTCTTAAGGTCCCTATGGGTAAATATTCCGTCACGGGAAACCATGAATTTTATCACGGAATAGACGAATCGATCAAAATAATGGAGTCGGCGGGGTTCAAGGTCTTAAGAAATGAAATTACAACCGCAGGAGCCGCTGCAGACATCGTCGGAGTTGATGATGAAGCGGCATCACGATTCGGCCTTGAACACGATAATAACGTATGCGACCTGCTCAGGCGTGCATCAAAAAAGCGCTTTACGATTTTACTCAAACACCGGCCCAGGGTTGACAATCGATGTACGGATCTTCTTGACCTGCAACTGTCCGGTCATACCCATGGCGGCCAGATATTTCCTTTTGATATCATATCTTCGATTTTTTTCCCTTATCACAACGGGCTGTATTCAATCGGGGAAGAATCCCTAATCTATGTCAGTCGCGGTACAGGCACATGGGGCCCTCCCGTGAGATTTCTTTCTCCTCCCGAAATCACGGTAATCGACGTTCAAACAAGGAAATAACGGGATGGACCATCTTCCGATTAGCATTTGAAGTTCATCAGGCAGAATAAGTAGCCTGTCTCCAGCTGAATAAATGTGATTCCAGAGGTTCTGAAGGGTTTTGGGAACCTCTTCCACAACTAACTCGGGGGAAAATCAATAATATCAACCGGCGCCTTTGCTGCGGCACAAATATGCCTCGTCAATTCTTTGCGCAATATACGAAAGTTTATCTTTTTCGTATCCGTATATGTCAAAGCAATAACCGTCTTCTCCAAGAAGCCCACCTGGAATAAGATCACCCTCTTCATCGGGATCACTGATCGTGTCTCCGTAAAAACACACTGACAGCCATCTGTTATCGGGATCATCATCTATAACATCTACCATTACGAAAAGTGCTCTTTCTTCGTCATCAACTGCACCGGCCCGAAGAGAATGAGTTATTCCCGGCCTTGAATTGAAACCTAACTTTACTCCTTTTGCTTTCATTAGATGATCTTTGAGAAAACCGAACACCTTCCTTACACCTTCGGGATCATTTTCCCAGGAATCAAGAAATTTAATCATATCTTTCGATTCTTCTTCCGAACTGAACATGAGTACCTCCTGATACATTTACCGGATCAACAAACAGATAATAAAGCTCTTTTGCAATTCTGACTAACAAAAGAGAGAAAATCAACGGTTCAACCCCCGCCGCAAAAATCCTCTGCCAGGATCTCCGACATCCTATATTTAAGCTTCAGATTCCCTCAATGCCTTTTTCATGGTGCCAATATGACCTGCCCGAAATTTCTTTTCAGCTCATCTGAGAGAACCTCGACTGCCCTGTCATCGGCCAGTTCCACCATTAATTCACCTTCCTCACCCGCTACAACCCTTCCATGTTTTCCTCAATCCCGCCTGTTTTGGAAGCCCCTGAGGTCAACCGACCCGCCGTTCTCATCAGAAGTTATCTTCCTTTCAGTTTAACCAGATCTATGTCCCTGAAACACGCTACACACGCGATAACGGCAGGTTCCATCAATACCGGGATTACGGCATGATAAATCCGGCAACAACCGAACAGGCTCAATCTCCTCAAGATGCCCCTCAGATAATACAGTCGAACCTTGAATCATCAGAAAGAACATCAAGGGGTACTTCTATTCCGATTCTGCTTAGAGAAAAAATGAATACCCATTTGTTTAATTCCGAAATTTCATTCCCGTCCATCCAAATACCCTTCCCTCAGCATCAGACCAGGCACTCTTAAACATAAACCTTGTATGTTCTCTGGCGGGCCTGAGTCTTGAATCAAAACGGGAAAAACCGAGTCTAATTAGAGTCTCTTTCTGTGCCGACTCCATATGTGAAAATATGGATATCATTTTCCAGACAGGCGGATCAAGCCTCATTTGTCATAATCATCAGTCATTGATAAAAACCGATCTTATTCACAAAATAAATTATTCAATCTGATCTCGAAATATCACGGATAACCCTAATAGAATAAAGTTGAAAAATACAGGCTGAATATTCATGAATCGCAAGGAAGATATTTTGGCGGGGACGTCTTTTTAAATTATAATAAAGGCGGAAAGCCGGACGATTCTCTTTCCAATTAAGGCATATATGCTGCCCGCGCAGAAGGAGGCTACAACTGAAGGGCCAAAAAGACCAATTTCCGGTCCCTTCGCGCTCTTTTACGATCTATCGACTGGGCCCTCTTTTATTCAGTTCAGAAGGCCCGGTCGATAAGAATTGAAGGGAAAGAGTCCTATAACTCAACGATAATTATCAGGTCTTTTTTATGTATGCGCCCCTGCCGACTTTTTCTATTTTTCCCTCTTTGTATGCCCTGTGAACGATATCCCAGATTTTTCTTGTGTTGTAACCGGTCTTTTTATGAAGCTGGGCCGTATCAACACCTTTCTTGCTTCTATTAATTATCTTAAGGACGTTCTCAGTGGCTGAAGGGGTCTTTGCCTTCTTTACTGCAGCTTTTTTTGCGGGTTTCTTCTTTGCCGGAGCCTTTTTTGCCACAGTTTTTTTCGCCACAGTCTTCTTTGCAGCGGCTTTCGCAGGTTTGGCTTTCTTTGCCTGTGCCTTCTCCATCTTTCCCAGAGATGCGATCATCTGCTCGGTTTTCTTGGTAAGAGTCTTAAGATTCTTTGAAAGACTTTCCAAGCTTCTTTTCATCTGCTTCATATCTTATCTCCTTTTACCCGTTGTTTTTGCTCAAAGAGATACCCTTGCCTAGTTAACAGCGTCCTTTAACGCCTTACCAGCAACGAATTTGGGAACATTCTTGGCAGCGATATTTATCACTTCACCAGTCTGAGGGTTTCTCCCCTTTCTGGCATCCCTCTTATCCACCTTGAATGTGCCGAAGCCGATCAGGGTAACGGCATCTTTCTTTTTCATCGCGTCTGTGATAGATGAAAATACGCAATCAACAGCAGCCTGTGCTTCCTTTTTGCTGCCAACCACTTTTGCCACTTCATTAATCAAATCGCCTTTGTTCATCTCTTCCCTCCCTTTTTATATGTAACACAAATTAGATTTAAAATTAGTCTATAATAACAGCTTTTTTTTGAAAATTCAACATATTTATTAAGTAACAAAGCTTTGTTATCTCATATTTCCACATTTATTCAATCACTAATCGCTTTAAAATCAATTCTCAACCATCATAATTTCGAACTTCAAAAGCTAAACTCCTAATTCGTGCCCATCCGGAAATCAAAATGAAGGTCATGGAGAAATTTTCGGGTCAGAAATAAGGTATTTTTGTTCAAAATCAAGAAACCGGGAACTCGCTGCAAAACAGTGGGACTGAGTGAAACGAAGAAATTGGGAATCCGGTCAGAGCCTGTCGAAGAACGGACTGAGAGAAACGAAGAAAAGCAAGTAATTGCGCAGACACTGGCATATGGAAAATCTTATTCCTGTAGGGCGGGATGCGAGTTGACACAAAATTTTGGCAAAAAGCCATTTCCGGTCGAAAACTAGCTTACCAATATAACGGACACTTCATGCAAAGAAGACAGGACTTTATTCGTTACACTGCCGAGCAGGAATTCCTTTGCAGCCGACAAACCTCTTCTTCCCATAACTACCGTGTCATAACCCGACTTAGCTTCTGTTACGATGGCCCTTGCAGGTCCTTTTTTTTCCACAACCATCTTCTTTTTGATATTTTTTTTATCAAAGCCCGCATCAATCAAAGCCGATTCGGCGTTATTAATGGCCTCTTTCACCAAAGCCTTTTTCCTGTCTTCAAGCGCACAGAATACCCCCTGTTGTTTCAGAAAATAGGGAGTCAGGGTGGGAGTATTAAATCCTGTCATTTCACACAAAGCAGCGGTATCGGGTATTACGCTGAACAACGTGATTTCGTGTTCGAAGGTGAAAGACTGCGCAACATATTCTAATGCACGCATGGCATTGACCGATGCATCTAAGGCAACCAAAATTTTTTTCCCCATTGGTATTGTCCTCCTTTTTAGATCCACTGCTCAAGCCTTTCTTGAGCAGGCAGATGGCAAAATATTTTAATCAGATACAAAACATGGCACATCGCACAAACAATCGCACGGATTGCCGCAGATATTGGGCAAAAGGTCCATTTCCAGATGGTAACCAATTAGCCAACCGTATCAATAGGCAGGGAATCTTTGCGCTTTCAATGTGTAAAGGCCTATATCTTCACCGGCCCGGTTTGATACCCTTTCCAATAATGGAAGTCCCTTCGGCTTGAGCATACGGATCTCAATGTCATCCGCCGGCTAAACGATATGAATCACAGACCGCATGTCCTCCTGACCCCTCGACCGCTTTTTCCGGCATTTCGCAGTAATGCGCAAAGGGACCTGTATGTTGTTCGGATACGAACCAAAAGAGATATCAACGCAAGAAGCAGTTTTATAACTTTGCCAAGCAAGGTAGCGCCGGCTGGAGAATTTCACAGGTGAGGCCATCTTTCCGATTTCGTAGCCTCCATTACCTTTTAGTCAGGCAAAGGGTCAGATATCTGAGTACGACAGGAGCGTCACGTTAATGAAATAACTTCATTTAATCATGTGGCTCTTCTCCAATATAGTTGTCGAAGAGGGTCCAAGGATTCAAGGATTCTTTGCTTCGCTTACGCTTCGCGCAGTCCCACCCTTCGGCCAGCTCAGGGCGGGTTCCCGGTTTCAAGGGTTTTCTTTCCAGGGATTTGATCATTTATTTGGACATTGCCCCGACATCCCTTATTTCCCTTCTTAATCTCTGAAGCCGCTCTTCTTTCAAATAACCCAGGCCAGCTGATGTCATGTCCCGGGTTTCCGATTCACAGTCTGAACCATATGCAATAAAGAAAAATTGCATATACTCTATAGCCGTTTTTCTCCCATACCCTCAGGCGGTATCCCTTGACATGAAAACAGCGGATCTTCTGATTCGGGAGGTAAAACAGTATTGCCCATCTTTAAAAAAAACGTTTAGCTCCTTTTTACACATGCAAACAAGGTGTATACAATTTTTGCCGAACGTTTAACTTCCAATGATCTTTAAACTTTCCACTCGAACCCGCGGCCCCTTGACCCCTCCAAACCGGGAACCCGCTGCGAAGAAGTGGGACTGAGCTGAGCTAAGCGAGGGCGAAGAATCCTTCATTTAGGCCAACTCTTTTGGAGATGATCCAATCATGTTAACTACTTGATAAATGAAAAATATTCAAGACAAAAGGGCTGAAGAGATATCACGTTGAGGCACGATAAAAAAATGGGAAAGGAGATATCCTTTCCCGAATGAACGAACGTACCATCTATTTTGTGGTGCCGGAGGGGGGAATCGAACCCCCACTTCCGCAAGGGAAACTGGATTTTGAGTCCAGCGCGTCTACCAGTTTCACCACTCCGGCATGAATACAAAAATGGAAGTATATAAAAAAATCCTGGAATCTGTCAATATCATATTGACATAAACACGTCTCCTTTGCTATGAGTACTCGCATGGGGCTGTAGCTCAGCTGGGAGAGCGCATGACTGGCAGTCATGAGGTCGTCGGTTCGATCCCGATCAGCTCCACCATTGAAATCAAGGTGTTACAAAATTATCGAAAACATAGATCCATCAGATACTGTCCTTTTGTGACACTTCGACTGAATTAAAGCGGTCAATTCTGAGATGTAATTGACCGCTTTTTTGTCTCCTGCCTCAAGTCAGCCATTTTTTATATCAAGGAAAAGCAGCCCTTCGGTTTAACTAAGGACCATCAGCATGTCGAATGGCAGATTAAATCTTTATGTTGGACCAGGGGTGACAGAAACCGTTTGTTATAATCCCCTCTTTCTGATATATGCTTGGCTGCATTCAAATAGACTTTCCATCAAAACTCTTAACATACCTTCCGGCTTATGCAAAAGCTGATATACATGGATAATGCTGCGACTTCATTTCCAAAGCCTCCAGAGGTAACCGAGGCAATGGTGCATTACATGAATGAAGTCGGAGCGAATCCCGGCAGATCAGGACATAAACTTTCTGTTGAGGCATCCCACATCGTGGAGGGAGCAAGGAATAATCTGGCAAGGCTCTTTAATCTGCCCGATCCTTTGAGAATAGTATTCACGACAAATGTCACAGAGTCCTTAAACATGGTAATCTACGGATTTCTTAAACCCGGGAATCATGTGATAACCACCTCCATGGAGCACAATTCGGTCATGAGGCCGCTTAAGCACCTGGAAGAAACCTCCCACATTTCCCTTTCCATCGCAAGGTGTGACCACAAAGGTCTTCTCGATCCGGCTGAAGTAAAAAGGCTTATAAGGAAAGAGACAGCTCTGGTGGTTTTAAACCACGCATCCAACGTATGCGGCACTATCCAGGATGTTAAGGCGGTAAAAGGCTTGATCGGAGACATCCCAATCCTTGTCGATGCCGCACAGACAGGAGGCTGTTACCCGATCGACTTTCAGGCGGACGGGATGGATTTTCTTGCCTTCACCGGCCACAAAGGTCTTCTGGGGCCTCAGGGAACCGGAGGCCTCTACATTAGAGACGGGCTGAAACTGAACCCCATTAAGAGAGGTGGCACGGGAAGTGTATCTGAAGAACTGAGACAACCTGAATTTCTTCCTGATGCCCTTGAAAGCGGGACGCAGAACAATGTGGGCATTGCCGGGCTGGGTGCGGGAGTGAAATTCCTCCTGGATAAGGGAATAGAAGAGATAAAAGAGCATGAAAAGGCCCTTACAGCCGCTTTCCTTTCAGGCCTCAGGGACCTTCCGGGAGTGACGGTATACGGGCCTCTCAAGGCCGACCTGCAGACATCCACCATCTCCATAACATTTGAAACCGTTCTTCCTATTGACACCGATGATAATTTAAGAGGGTGCGGCTCAATTAACCTTGCATGGATGGATGAAGGAATCCCGCAATCAGAGGCGGGGAAAATCCTGGACAGTGAATATGAAATCCTGGTGAGAGTGGGACTGCACTGTGCACCGATGGCCCATGAGACTCTCGGCACTTTTCCGGACGGGACCGTTAGATTCAGCATGGGCTATTTCAACACCCTGGAACAGGTGAAATACGTGGTAGAGGCGATAAGCCGCATAGCTGAAAATGATATGTCTTGACCTTGTTACAGACTGTTAACCCATACGGGCCGTGTCGCCGTCAAACAGCCTCGAAAAGATTGATGCGTTGCCTGAAAAGACACTGCACCGTGTCAAGATGAATTCCGCCATCTCCCGACGCTTTGCCTCATCAAGGCGGTTAAAACTCTCCTTAAAGACACCCTCTTTTTTTATCTCTTTAAGCACCGACCAGATCTGCTCACACGTCATATCGGATGTTACATTTATCGCTTCACTTGAAGTGCTTCCGGCAAAACAGGCCTCTGCCTTTTCCAGCAATCGACGGAGACCTTTTTTAATCCTCTCTATTTCAACCTCGAAGTCATCAAGAGAACCGCAATTCTTTGTAAACGGAACCTTAAAGGCCTTACCTGCGATCTTGATATCCAGCCCCGCTGACAGAGTCTTTTTCTGATCCGCACTTTCATCTTCTATGATAATAAAAATTTCTTCCATTATAAGATCCACCCCGAGACATAAAGGCTTTTGCTGCAATCGGGATTATTCTATCCTCGGCCGACCGGCGTACACTTCAGTCGAGCTCCATGACTGCTGTCCTCGCTTTACTCAGAGTGCTTAACCCTTGAATCACTCCCAGGGGCCGTAAGGCCTTTTTACTCAGACCTTCAACTCCGTTTCCTCAATTGCGGCATCCACAGGCAGGTCGGAACCCTTGTCATTTACGAGTCTATCGCACTCTACCTTGAAAGACTCTACCTGTTCATCATTTCTTGAGGGATCGTGGTGAAAGAGCAGCAATTTCCCCGCGTTTGATTCCAGGGCAAGATCCACTGCCGAGGAATAATCCGAATGCCCCCAGCCTTTGCGCGCCCCGATCTCTTGAGGCGAATACTGCGCGTCATGGATCAATAGATCGACATCCCTGCAGAACCGGACAAAATTTCCGGGACGGCTGCCTTTCCATGCGTCTTCAGTCAATTCGTTGTCGGTAATGAATGCGAGGCTCTTTGAACCCTCTCTGAATCTGTATCCGAAACCTCCCTGGGGATGCTGAAGCGGGATAGTGTCTATAACTGCCCCATCAATGGCAACAGGACCATGCCTAAGCTTGTCGAGGTGGGAAATTTCAGCCTTGAGATCATTGAATTTTATCGGGAAAAAACCATCCCCCAGCCTGTAGTCAAAGATATGCTTGATACCTTTCATGCAGGTGTGTATTCCGTCGACCTCGATTTTTGTGGATGGATTGAATATGGGGGTAAAAAAAGGAAACCCTATGATATGATCCCAGTGGATATGTGTGATCAGAATAACGATATTCAGTTCTTCCCCGATATTTGCAAGGTGCTCCCCCAATGACCTTATACCTGTACCGGCATCAATGATTATTCTTCTGCCGCTTTCAAGGGTAATTTCTATACATGTTGTGTTTCCGCCATAGATAATCGTGTCTTTTCCCGGAACAGGTATGGAGCCTCTGGTTCCCCAAAATTTTACCTTCATATCTAACCTTCTCTTGAGGCGGGTGAAAATCTATAATAGAAATATCGTTTTTAAGCGCCACAGCAGGCTTCAATTTAGGTCATGCCCGATGAACTGTCAATCCCAAAAAATATTTCAGCCTCGCAGCATATCCTATTGATTAAAATGCCTAAAATGTTTAGTCTCTTCGCTCCGCTAGTTTTCAGAAAGGCGGAATACTTCAAGCACACCAGGCAAGCCAGCTCGTTTTCATCCCGAAACGGTGCCTCAGCTCGATACCTGAGCCAAGCTCTATTTTGCTTAAACGGGACAAATAATGCCAGGTTGATCAGGTGCTGGATATGAAACTTGTCTGTCCAAGCTCAATATGATATATATGAAATAAATGAATCATCTTTCATAACTGTTCCGTTGTTTTATCTTTCGGATTTCGATTTAACGAATGAATAAACCAGCGTCCGAACTCCTGCCGGAACGCATGAATCAAACATCAGCTCGACAAATCTTTCTTCCTGTTTTTATTTGAGTCTTTATGACCATGCGTCTTTTATTTTATAGGCTATTTGATGAATCTCACCCCGTTTCAATATTTTGTCCACTGCCGGGCAACTTTGGTAATCACGGTTTTTCAAAAAGGAGAGCAAATCATGCACTCGGATAAAGAACCTGACAGGAGGTTTAACCTGAGGGAATTTAAGGCCATCACCCATGCCATTGCCACCTATGAGGACCTGAATCTGCTCACAAATCATCTTGCTGAAGGAACCGCCAGGACCTTCAGGGCCAAGGGTTGCAGTATCATGCTCCTTGACGAAAGGGAAAAACAACTCTTCCCCATAAGCAGCTACGGCCTCAGTGACGAGTATATTAAAAAAGGTCCGGTAATGGTGGATAAGCAATACTGCGCCTTCTGCACGGGAGAGCCGGTATTTATTGAAGACATTCAGAATGATCCACGGATTCAATACCCCAAGGCTGCAGCCAAGGAGGGGCTCATCTCCATGCTCTCCGTTCCGATAAAATACCGGGCCGAAGTAGTCGGCATAATAAGGATCTACCTGCCCGATGGGGCACCTATTCACGAATCGGATGTCGATTCCCTGTTAGTTCTGGCCGAGCAGCTTGGTCTGGTCATAGAGATCAACGGGCTGAGGAATTTTCTTGATGCGGTAAAAATGGCCCTTGAAAATCTCCCCCTGCGAATGCTCGAGGGTCTGTAGTCTGTGAAAAATCGCGTTATTACCGATACTACGGAGATCTTTTCTATCGACTACGGAGACATTATCCAACTTGGGGAAAAGCGCTATTCCGTAACAGGCCATGAAAGGGAAAGACGCTTCGGTATGGAGGACCCCAAATTTTGGGTAAAGAGGGTCATAGACCTGGAGACGGGTGAAAAAAAATTAATAAAGCTCTCTTTCCTGGAATCATTCATGACGAACTTCGGCGGCGCAGGAGTACGATGCTTTAGGAACCCCGAAAAGGAGGCCCGGATACTTGAACTGGTTAAAGACCATCCATACTTCATGCAGGGAACACCCTTTAAGGACGAAAAAGGCAATATAATCCGGGTCCTTGACATCGTACCGGGGCAAAATTTCTTTTTGTTCGTTAATTCACTGGAAATGGCATACGGAAGTTATTTCGAGAAGATGCTTCCTCAAATTTTGGGGAATCTTATAAAATCCTTTGAGGCGATTCGCTTTCTTCATTTCAACGGCTTTAAGCATGGAGACATCAGAAATGATCATATAATAATTAATAAAAACAATGGAAATTATGTCTGGATAGATTTTGACTATGACTACGAAACACTTGAAAACCCTTTCGGCCTTGATGTTTTCGGTATGGGAAACATACTCATAAACGCGATCGGAAAAGGGATTCACAGCGCCCACACGATATTAAATGATCCTGCAACCTATGGTGATTTAAAAGACAGGCTCGAGCCGGGGGATTTTTCGATCATTCATCGACGCAGATTTATTAACCTCCGAAAGCTCTACCCCGTAATTCCAAAAATGCTTAATGACATCCTTATGCATTTTTCAAGGGGCTCTAATGTCTATTATGAAACTGCCGATGAAATTATCGAGGATCTGAACAGGTGTCTCTATTCAATTTTTGAATGATAGGAGGTCTTCTTTGACAACTTCAATACTTGTTCCATTAACCGATTCCGTAAGTTCACGCGCTGTTGTAGACTATCTTTCAAGCCTTTCCTTCTGCCCCGAGGACTGGCGAATCACCCTGCTTCATCTTTTTAGAAAGCCGTCGGCGAGTGAAGAATTAATGGGTAAAAAATTCACTCAGGCGCTCCCCACCCGGTACAGTTTACTCCTTGACAAGGCATCTGAAACGCTTATTGAAAACGGATTCGACCCCAATCATATCAAGATACAAATGGTTACCGAGCCTTATCAAACCATTGCAGACGGCATTATCGATCAGTTCAAAAAAGGCGATTATGACATGGTCGTTATCGGAAGAAAAAGGATGTCCAAGGCAGAGGAATTCGTCCTGGGAGATGTAAGCGTAAGATTGGTACGGGCGCTCGAAGGGGCGGCCGTTCTTGTAGTAAAATCGACCTGAATAAATCCTGTTTCATCTGAATCGTCCCGTTTTTTGATACACATTATGTGTGGGGGACCGCCCTGCCCTGTAACGCACCACCGTAAAAAATTTCCTTCCATTAAATTTTCCCTTTCCATAATAACCAAAAAGTGAAAAAAAGAGATACCAGATCAATCAAAGGAGTTTATTGTATGTCAGGAACATTAGGAGTTTTGGTAAGCAGTGACAGGCACATGGATCTTATAATAGGACTTTGCAGATCCGCCAGGAAAAAAGGGCTCGGACTTTCGATATTCTTCACCCATACCGGCACCAAACTGACCCGTCACCCACGCTTTCCGGAACTGGCAGGACTTGCCAGGATGAGCATATGCAAGGTCGGTTTCGAAGACAATCGCCTTACCGCCCCGGTTCCGGGTATTAAGGAAAAGGATTACTCAACCCAGGCAAGGAATGCCGAACTCATCGAAGAATGCGACCGTTACGTGGCGTTTTAGGAGAATCGCAGGCATGAAAGATATCAAACATATCGCTTTTCTAATAAGAAAGGCTGAAGATCTCTGGGAGGGTTCGCGATCCACCCTCGGTCTTGCAGTAGAAAATTACTATATGCACATGTTTGTGCTCGATTTCGAGGTGAAAATGACTGAAAAGATAAAGGACAATCTGGAATGGTTTGAAGACATGGAGGCAAGATATTATTCCAATGTCAAGGCAAACGCTGAAAGGCATGGTTTCACCTATATGAGCACAGAGGAAATCGGGGACAGGCTCAAGGAGATGGACCTGGTCATCCCCTTTTAGGAGGTATTTGTGAAGATCCTGCATATCCTGAAAACAGAACCTGACGCGACCACAAAAAGGCTCATAGAGACGATCTCCCGGGAAAATGAAAGCACCATCTTTGCGCTTTATGAGCAGGAGGCGGATTATGACAGATTGATCGACCTCATCTTCGCACATGAATCAAATATCTCCTGGTGGTAAAAACCAATTCCGGTTTCAGATGCACAGAAAAGCCCTTGAATATAATCGATTCGTATTTGACAAGGCCGTTTGTCTTCCGGCAGTCTTTAGTCGGTACCAAAAAACCCTCTTTTTTCAATATAATGATTTTTCATTCAGCTTTTGATATGTCTTTAAAAGCTCAAAATTGAGGCGGCACGGTAAAAACTTCAAATAGAAGTCCAGGCTCACCAAATCCTCAAGTTTTTTCAACAACCGATGCCCGTTTGTGAAAGGACAGGCCATGAGAAAATTCAAGAGATGCTGGATAATCGGCGCAGGTGCCGTGGGTTCGGTAATAGCGGCATGCCTTCAGATGGCGGAAAAGGTAGATACGCACCTTGTAGGAGAAAGTGAGCACGCGAAAAAGATTCAAACGCACGGTCTTCATCTTGAAATAATCGGTAAGGCCTCACAGACCGTCCAGGTTTCATCTGTTACACCCCCCCAAGTGCCTGTCCTCAATAAAGAAGACCTGGTTCTTCTTACAGGTAAAATACACGGCCTTGAGCAAACGACATCATGGCTCAGGGAAAAATGCGGGTCCGAAACAGGCGTAATAGCCCTTCAAAACGGAATCGGTCCCGAAGCGATAATAGAAAAATCTCTCAAAAGGGCCGTAGACAGGGGGCTGGTATTTTTCGGGGCCCACTCAAATGCCATTGGAAACTGCCACTATTTTCCGGGAGGGATCAGGCTGAAGCGCTCCGAGGTAACCGAAGGCTTTTGCGCATTGCTGGATGACACTGCAATTCAGGGAGAGATTTCTTCCGATTTCAACAAAATATCTTGGCAGAAGGCCGCAATCAACTGCATCGCCAACCCATTTACAGGCATCTTGAGGACAAACAACCGTGAAGTAACCGATGTGGTACTGAACCCTGCAAAAGAGGCGGTATTAAAAGAGGTCATAAAAGTCGCAAAGGCAGAGGGGGTTGATCTTGGAATAACGGTAAATGACATCAACCGCTATCTGGATCAGGATAATATCCCTTCCCTCAGGACAGACCTTGAAAGGGGCATGCCCACCGAGATAGATTTCATAAACGGCGCTGTCGCCGCAATAGGCGCCAAACATGGCATAAAGACCCCGGCAAATGATCTGATAGTAAGCATGGTGAAATATATTGAAACAAAAGGCCTATTCTTGATTCAGCCAATGAGGTCATAGGTAAAGCGTTTTCATGAAATTAATCATTTAATCAGATAAATCTAAAATTTTTTAAAGGCATTTATAATGATTGATTATCATTTCCTTTTCAATATAGATTTAAGGGGCATTATTTGAATAGGAATCACTTGAATCAACCTATCCACAGCCAAAGGGCACGTTCTGACCCCGCCCTCCCCCAAAGGGTGGGGTTTCCTCAAGGTTAAATAAAGGCCTCTTATCTTCTTAAAGGAAACAAAACATCGTCAGGATTATCAAAATACAAGATCAAAAAAAATAAAAAAAGCTATAATATAATTACATGTTGCCAAATCAAGACGTATCGTTTATAGATTTAGCCTGTATGAGCTCAGATAAATTGAAAAGGACTGTTTTTGTGTCAGACGCTGTTTTGTCTGTTTCTTTAATTTGCCAAAGGAGGTGTTCCAATGGATTTTGCCCTGAGTGATGAACTTCAAATGTTAAGAGAGATGGCGCGTGATTTTGCAGCAGAGAAGATTGCCCCCTACGCCGACGAATGGGATGAAAGCCACTACTACCCCTATGAAGAAGTCATAAAACCTATGGCGGAGCTAGGATTCTTCGGTACGGTTATCCCTGAGGAATACGGCGGAAACGAAATGGGCTGGCTTGCCGCGATGATACTCACGGAGGAAATAGCACATGCATCCAGTTCCGTCAGGGTGCAGATAAACATGCAGACACTCGGATGCGCATATACCATCTACAGGTACGGCTCAGAGGAATTGAAAAAAAAATACATACCAAAGCTGGTAAGTGCCGAATATATCGGAGGCTTCGGCATTACCGAGCCGAACGCGGGATCCGATGTCATGGGCCTCAAATCCACGGCGGTTGACAAGGGCGACCACTGGCTCATAAACGGCTCAAAGACGTGGATATCAAACGCCTCTGCAGCAGATGCGATCATATACTATGCATATACCGACAGGGAGGCAAAAGGAAGGGGACTTTCCGCCTTTGTCATTGAACCCAAGAATTTCAACGGTATAAGCACTACCGATCTCGACAAGCTCGGCACAAGGAGCACTCCTACCGGGGAGATCTACCTGGAAGACACCAAGGTGCCCAAGGAAAACATACTCGGCGCCCCGGGAGACGGCGCCAAGATAGTCTTCGGTTCTTTGAACCAGTCGCGCCTATCAGCCGCGGCAGGCGGGGTCGGGCTGGCTCAGGCATGTCTGGATGTGGTCACCGATTACTGCAAGGAAAGGGAACAGTTCGGAAAATCGATCGGCACCTTTCAGATGAACCAAGACTTGATAGCCCAGGTTGCGGCGGAGACGCAATCCGCAAGGCTGATGGTCTACAAGGCCGCGTGGCAGAAGGACCAGGGCCAGCTCGGAAACACCCTTGAAGTGGCTCATGCAAAGTATCTCGCGGGTGAAATAGCTGTCAAGGCATCTCAGATGGCCATGCGCATAATGGGCGCTTACGGGTATTCCACCGAATACCCCGTGGCCAGATACTACCGTGACGCACCCCCCTATTATATGGTGGAAGGCTCCGCCAACATATGCAAATGGATAATCGCCCTTGACCAGCTGGGGATAAGAAAGGCGAACAGATAACTTTCATCCTGAAATCAATTTGTTGTTAGAGCGGTCGGCGCCGGGAGCTTACCGCTCTGCAATCGTAAAAATCGGAGGCAGAAAATGAAACCATATTTTGAAAAGATGGATCCTATAGGAAAGGCGCTTAATGACAAACAAAGGCTGGGCGGAAAGGAAAACGTCGACCAGATAAGGCAGGTGGAAAACGAGGTCCTCAAGGCCGTTGAAGCGGTGAAAAACGCGGGCATACCTGCAGAGAAGATAAAGAGCAGAGGCCAGTTGACCATATGGGAAAGGATCGAATACCTTGTGGATCCGGGCACATGGTGTCCCTTACACACCCTTTACAACCCGATGTTCAATGAGGAAGGCACCACCGGAGTTATTGACGGTCTTGCCAGGATAAACGGCAAGTGGGCCGTTGTAATAGGCTTTGACAACAAGGTGATGGCGGGAGCATGGATAGCCGGACAGTCGGAAAATCAACTGAGGGTAACAGACATTGCCAAGAGACTTCATATACCCCTTGTCTGGCTGGTCAACTGCAGCGGAGTCAAGCTTCCTGAGCAGGAAAAGGTATATGCGAACAGAAGGGGTAATGGAACGACTTTTTTTCGTCATGCCGAACTTGAAAAAAGCGGGATTCCTGTGCTCGCAGGAATTTACGGCACCAACCCTGCGGGAGGTGGCTACCAGGGAATCAGTCCCACCATCCTTCTGGCGCATAAGGATGCCAATATTGCCGTGGGAGGAGGAGGAATCGTGAGCGGAATGAGCCCCAAGGGTTCATTTGACGAAGAGGGTGCCGAACAGATAATCGAGGCCACCAGACATTTCAAACAGGTTCCTCCAGGCAGTGTCCCCATTCATTACAATGAAACAGGTTTCTTCAAGGAAGTCTACGACACCGAGCAGGAGGTCCTTGACGCGCTAAAGAGATATGTGGACATGTGCCCGGCATATGATCCCTCATTTTTCCGTGTTGCAGAACCCAAGGAGCCGAAGTTCTCAGGTGAAGACATAGATTATCTGATAGCCTTTAATCAGAAGAGGAGCTACAACTTCGACGAGATACTGGCAAGGATATTTGACGACAGTGAACATATGGAATTCAGGCCTGACTACGGCCCTGAAGTCTACACTGGGCTTGCCAAAATCGATGGTTTTCTCATGGGATTCATAGGCAACCGGCAGGGCTTTCTGGGTGCCGAATATCCCGAATACGCCCCCTACCCCGGCATAGGCGGCAAGCTCTACAGGCAGGGACTTATCAAGATGAACGAATTCGTAACCCTGTGCGGTCGGGACAGGGTACCGATAGTCTGGTTCCAGGATACCTCAGGCATCGACGTTGGGGATATTGCAGAAAAGGCCGAACTTCTCGGACTGGGCCAGTCTCTTATATATTCAATCGAACAGACGGACGTCCCGCAGATATGCATTGTGATGAGGAAGGGGACGGCTGCCGCCCATTACATAATGGGAGGCCCGACCGCCAACAATCATAACGCCTTTACACTTGGAACTCCCACCACCGAGATATACGTGATGCACGGAGAGACCGCAGCAGCCGCATCTTTTGCCCGAAGGCTGGTAAAGGAAAAGGACGCGGGCCGCCCGATCCAACCGGTCATAGACAAGATGAACAGACTGGCACAGGAATACCACGACAAGTCAAGGCCGGTCTACTGTGCCAAATCGGGCTTTGTAGACGAAATTGTATCCTTCGGCGATCTGAGAAGATATATCGCTTCTTTTGCCGGATGTGCGTATCAGAATCCGGTATCCATATGCCCTCAGCACCATATGATGATACCGAGGATAATAAAGGGTTAGAAAAAAGGGGCGGGCCCCCTTCCGGGAGGTCCGTCCCTTTATGCCTTCAAGATATCCTGCCTCTACTTTTCCACCTTTTCTTCGACCGGAATTCCCCACCACTTTTCATTACCTGATTTTTGATAACTATCGTCCGTGGGATTTTTGTACCCGCACCAGCTGTATTTCATATGATCATAGTTCTTGTACAAAGTGTCATGCTCATAAAACTCGGAAAGCTGGGCGCCGGTGCCACAACCGGAAATAAAACATCCTGCGATCAGCAAAAGGAATAACCTGTACATTAGTCACTTACCTCCCTTCATCTTTTACATGGGTTTAGATATCTAAAGGAATCTGTTTGTACTAATATACCTGAACACCCGCCTTGGATCAAGGCAAAACCCTGATCCACTATCAAGGAAAGCCGTTCCGCCTAAGCCTTGCGGCGTATCACTTATACGCCTCAGGCATCGCTCCCCGCCGTCTTGCCGGTGTCCGGGGTATCTTCCAAATTCATTGATTTACATCCCTGTCCTAAAATTAGATGGTGGATCTGGGGCAAAAAGGGGGATTAACCGGCTTCTGCGATATGCGTCGGCATAAAAAAGGGACCTCACGCCGTGAATCTCAGGAACAGAGTGACCAGACCGAGATAGATGGAAAGGGCGAGTATGTCATTCGAAGTGGTTACGAAAGGCCCGGTTGCGAGGGCCGGGTCGATATTAAGCCTTTTCAGGGCTATCGGTACTGCGGAGCCTATGAAACCGGAACTCAGGATAATCAATATCAATGAAAACGCTACAACAATGCCGAGTCCGTAACTCGACAGCCAAAAACCGACAATCACCCCAAGTATTATTCCGCAGATAACTCCGTTGATGAGTGCGACCCTCAGTTCCATCAAGAGTCTCTTTCCTATGTTCACAAGACCTATATCACCGGTTGCCAGCCCCCTCACTACCACGGTCGATGCCTGAGTCCCCGTGTTTCCACCCATCGCCATTATAACCGGAAAGAAAAATGAAAGAGCCAGTATCTGCTCAAGAGGCGCCTCGAACAGATTTATCAGGGCCGCAGCCAGTATTCCCCCCATGAGCCCGGCTATGAGCCATGGAAGCCTCGCCCTTGAAATCTTGACGGTGGAGTCTTCGGTAATTTCCTGGTCGATAACGCCCGCCATCCTGGAGATGTCTTCATCCACCTCTTCTTCGATGACATCTATGATGTCGTCGTGCGTGATCCTTCCGACAAGCCTGTGCTGGACATCGACCACCGGGATGGTTACCAGATCGTACTTCTTTACCAGTTGAATTACCTCTTCCTGATCCGCATCGGCATCGACCGATATGACTTCAGGGTTCATGATGCCGCTCACCTTGCTTTCAGGAGTGGCAAGGACCAGATCCTTCAACGATATCACGCCTGCGAGCTTTTCAAATTCATCCACAACCCAGAGATAATAAAGGTTTTCGACCTCTGACTGTTTTTCACGTATACTCTCTATGGCCTCTTTCACACTGCTGTCGGCCCTCACCGACACATACTCGAGCGCCATTATCCCGCCGGCCGTGTCCTCAGGGTATGGAAGCAACTTTTCCAGTTCTTCTGAAACATCATCCCCGAGGGAGCGAATAATTTCTCTCGCCCTCTCCTCCGGAAGGTCACCCACGACATCCGCGGCATCGTCCGAGTCCAGTTCCTCGACGATTTCAGAGATTGCACTGTTATCCAGTTCCTTTAAGATCCGCCCTTGGACAGGAGCTTCCATTTCAACAAGCACCTCTCCCGCCCCTTCAGGCTCAAGCAGGCTGAAGATAAACATCCTCTCTTCAGGGTCAAGGTGCTCTATGATGTCGGCCAGATCCGCGGCCCTCAATTCATCAATGGTCTTTCTGAGGGAATCGGAGTCATTCTCGGCCACGGCACTCCTGACATCTTCTATAAGTTTTCCGTCAATCGCCCTTGTGGTATAAGATGCCAAGGTAGACCTCCTCTGGTATTCTTCTGGTTTTCCGATCTATTTCAATTGTACAAAAAACACCAAACGCGCCTGAAATTCACGACTCATTTTTTAAACGACCTGATCGTTTTTAAGAGATATCCTTTGATATCCCCTACGGCCTTTGGCGGCATGTTTTCAATCGGTATTTCCGCCCTGGCCGCGCTCTTGTGTCCACCAGCTGTTCCCAGATGCCCGAAGAGCCGTTCCGCCGCCCTGCCTGCGTCTCCCCTGAAACCAGCGTTTCTGATTATGACTATAATCTTGCCGTTGTACACTCCGCTTGCGAAACTCCAGGTCGCCTCCGCGAGTCTCATGAAAAAATCCGCTATTATCACAAGACTGTCGGGGTTGTCTATACCCCCCATATGCACAATTGCGGTTTCTTTTACAATCTCGAGCCTCTCCATGGCAAGCCGATAGCTTGCAAGGGTATTTGTGGTCATCTCGGAAGATTCTATCTTCTTGATGATATTCATGTTGGTGAACGTGTAAAGATACCTGAATGCGTCCATATCGTTTGAAAGGGAACCTCTCACGAAATTATCCGTATCGGTCTTGATTCCGTAAAACAGGGCCGTGGCAAGTCTGGGGGACGGTTTTATCTTCGCCGCGCGAAGGTATTCGGTCATCACCGTTGAAAGCGCCCCGAAATTCTCCCTGATGTCCACGAAAGCCGCCCTTGAGCTCTCCTGCACAGGATGGTGGTCGATTATTATATCAAAGCATCGCCCCTTAAAATCCTCACTATGATCCGGTTGAGAATCAAGAATAGCCCATTTTGATATGAGCGAAGGCTTCATATATCTTATGTGCTGCTGTTCAATCTTGAGAAGCCTTATCAGTGAAAGGTTGTCCGCTCTTTGAATGGTGTTGATATGATAGACAAAGGCCTTTTTGACCTTTCTCCAGAAAAGCCGCTTAAGGGCCATTGAACTGGCCATGGCATCAGGGTCGGCGTTTATTATTATTCCCAGGGTATCGTCCGGACTCACCGTCTCCAAAAGCCTGCCATATCTTTCGTTCACGGAAACGGATTTTGCAAAGGGATGTTTCATTATACTGTTCATGAAAGCACCTTCTTGAGTCGCCTGCAACGTGCTTCAGTATCCCGCGCCATCATTATGTCCGATATGACGGCGGTCCTCCTGCACCCGGTGGAAACCACGGACCCGATGTTGTCCAGCCCTATCCCGCCTATTGCCACTACCGGAACAGGGCACATCCTTTCAACATCGCCGATCAGTTCCAGGCCAACCAGAGGCTCCGGGTCCTTTTTTGTCCCTGTCGCGAAAACCGGTCCAATGCCTATGTAATCCGCGCCTGCCTTTACGGCCGCTTTTGCCTGTGCAAGGTTATGTGTCGATATGCCTATGATCCTGTCCTTCAGAAGCGGCCTGGCATATTCTATCGGTATGTCTTTCTGCCCCAGATGAACACCGTCCGCATCAAGCATGACGGTAAGGTCCACATCGTCATCCACGATGAAAAGGACCCCTTCCCTGCCCGTTATCTGTCTCAGCTTGAGTCCCAGTTCCAGGCGCTCCCTTTTCTCCATATCCTTTTCTCTTAACTGAATAGCGTCGGCGCCGCCCCTTATCTGCGCCTTTACAAGGTCAAGAGGATCCCGGCCTCTCAAAAAAGGGCCGGGAGAAAAACAGTAGAGCCGAATATCAGCCGGGACCCGCATTTTTTATCCCTTAAGCCTGTTCACGATAATATCAGACACCTTTCTGCCTGAGCGCATCATTCCGCCGAAGATGGGTCCCATCCTTGGACCGCCGAAGGCGTTGTTTGCCGCCATCCCGGTTACATAGAGCCCCGGAAATACCTCACCCGTGTTTTCCACGGTAAAATGCTCTCCCCTGGTTGCCCAGAGAGGCATCTCCCCCACCACATCACCGGTGCTGGTATTGAGCCTGACATTCAGTTTCCGGGCCACATTGCGGCATATCTCAGCCGGATGACCTGTTCCGTCCACAACAAATGATGCCCTGATCCCCAGGGGATCAACCGGAAGCTCCAGCTTTTCCACTGTGGACCAGCTCAGCACAAGGCCCGATACCTTGGTATTGCCGTCTTCTTCCCTGAAAAGCACGTCCGTCGCCCTGATGAGATTAAAGATCAGGGTACCCTCCTTAACGCATCTTGAGGCCAGGGTCGCAGTCGCCTCGATGCTGTCCATGGTGAAATAACCATTTCCCTTGTCCGCGCACTTTATTCCAAGCTCCTCGACAATGCCGAGGGCGTCTTCCTGGATCACTATCTCGTTAAACATCATGCCGCCGCCCCACATGCCCCCTCCAGGGGCAAGCTTGGCCTCGAATATCGCAGCCTTCACCCCGGCCTTCCCCAGGTAATAACCTGCCACCATGTTGGCAGGTCCCGCGCCGACCAGTGCGACATCCAGCTCAAGGTTATCGAGCAGTTTATCCTTGTACGATTCAATAATAGATCTTGATATAATGACATCATCTATTTCCATTAAAAACCCTCCGTAAACAATAGTTCCCTTTTTTCACTCTGTTCAAATGCGCATGAGATTGTGTTTTATAGTCGACAAGGTTTCTTAAATAACACATTATCCCATAACGGTTCAACGTGAAAGGGGACATCCTGATCAGACATCAAGAGGTAATGCGCGATGTATAAGTCTCAGTCGTTGCTCCTTGGCGCCTTACATATCATACCCCGCCGGTAGCCGGGGCTTCGTCCAAATCCATTGGTCTTCAGACCGATATTTGAATTAGACGGTGGATTCGCTTGTCCCCTGATCTACCAGGGCCAGATCTTTTCAAGGTATTCCAGGCCCGGCCAGAGGTCTTCCTCTTTATGAGGCTCAAGAGTCACATCCGGCGGGGCATCACGGGTTTCCCTCATGCCCAGGAACAGCCCTTTAAAATCGATTACTCCTTTTCCAGGTGCCAGGTGTTCATCTTTTACCCCGAAATTGTCATGAAGATGAACCTTGTCCAGGTAGGCACCGAGTGATTCCAGCCATGTACGATCGCTTATACCGCTGAACGCCCGCTGATGACCCGTGTCAAAACAAAAACCTGTATCGTTCCTGTCAAGTGATTCCAGGACCATCCTTATCTCCCGAGGATCATGCTCATACACGTTTTCAAGCATCAGTCTGCAACCCTGACCCTTCAAAAGGCCGCAAAGCCGGGACCAGGTACCTATGCTTCTCTTTATCCACTCCGCTTTTTCAAAGCCGTACCTTTTTTCATCGTAACCTGCATGAAACACGATATTTTCCGCCTTGAATATGGATACCGCTCTTACTGTCTGCTCAAGACGCATCCAGGTAACCTTTAAAATTTCCCGATCCAGGGAGCCGGGGGAAAGATCAAAAAAAGGGCCGTGCAGCGTGACTCTCAAGCCATGCCTTTCAAGCCTGCTGGATATTCCAGCGGCCTCACCCGGGTCCAGTTCATCCAGTGAAGAGGCGTCAAGGCCTATCTCAGGGTTCAGGCCCTGCCTGATGAAAAGATCCAGATACCTGTCCCTGAGCATCTTAAACGGCACGCTTATCTGGATCTTTTCTTTTATTCTGGACATAATGTAAAATCCCTTTTAGTAAAGAATTCTTAAGACAGGGAGGCCCGTTGCAGGTAATCCTGAAAATCAGCAGGTAGAGAAAAGATGAAATCTTATTACATCGATGAAATATCGGAAAAGGATATGCAGACTGTCGGGGAATATCTCAAGACAGAAGGTTTTTCCTCCTCACTTGAAAAGATCTTCTGGATCCCCTTGCCTGACGAATTGCTGTCTCCTCTGCAGTCTGAGCATAAACAATGCCAACCCCATGTCTTTGCCCTAGAGCTGGGAAAAGGGTGGATAAAGGCGGAAATGTTCGTTCGCAGCCTCAAAAACATGAGATGTACCTGCCCCGGGTACTGTGAGGAGGGGCAAAGGGGCTATGTTATGTCCTTTGTTGAAAATCTGATCGGAAGGCTGGGTATCGGCACATGAACGGGCACGCCTTTTTCCACCGATTGCCCCTTTAGCTAAAAAACTTAAAGGCTCAAACAGGGTCTATTCCGCTATTAGCGCCTTTCTGATTTCCTCCTTGATAGCCATGGAGGCGTTCTTGTCCCCCAGATATCCTACTCTTATTGATACCTCGGTTTCTTCCGACGATTTGTAGTTCACCTTGATGGTAACGGGCTTATGATCGACCCTTTTTGCATAAATTTTTCCGGTTGTTACATCATGTTCTTCAAGCTCTACCCTGAAGTTCATATCCTTCATGGCCTTTACGGTTGTATCCCAGGTTTTCGTAAAAGGAGCCTTGTAAGTCACCAGGAGCGACCCCTGATAATACTTGAAACCGGCTACGCCTGCGGCTCCGCCCGCCAGAAAGACTGCAGGGGCGCAGCTTACCATGAATAAAAACAGGCTTAGGACGGTTAAAAGGCCTTTCAATTTTCGCATAACAAAACCTCCGTTTTTTTACTGTAACAGGTCCTGCCCTAAAAAAACCCTCATATAAAAGAGATGAAAATATCTTATGAACCTGATCAGCTTTGAGAATTTTTAATACTGCTTATTTATACTCCTGTCAATAGAGGATTACCCCAAATCCAGCTTCTAATTCGGTATCGGCATTAAAATCAATGGTTTTGGCGCACCTGGGTACCGTCAAGGTGCCGGATGTCAAACGCCGATGAACAATGCCTGAGGTGTATGAATGATACGCCGCAAGGCTGAGCAATCAAAGGCAATCCCGCTTAAGCGGGTGAGATGATACCTCGATGGTGGATCGGGGATTATGGGTTTGACTTGAGCTCCGCTATTTGATAGCTTTTCTTCTTCTTGTTTAAAGAATTCATAACCTTGTAAAATAAGGATTTTTTGATATAGCTGATCCCACCGAAGGCGGCAGGAACTGATAAGACCGTCAATTTTTATGGAGGCACTTTTCATGGATTACAAGCAGACGCTGAATCTCCCGAAAACCGAATTCCCTATGAAGGCAAATCTGGTAAAGAAAGAACCGGAGATGCTCGCAAAATGGGATGAAATCGATCTGTACCAGTTGATACGAAAGGCTTCCGATGGAAGGAAACCTTACATGCTGCATGACGGCCCCCCCTATGCGAACGGCAACATACACATGGGAACCGCCTTTAACAAGATATTAAAGGACATAATCGTCAAATCAAGACAGATGGCGGGCTTTGATGTCCCTTACGTACCAGGCTGGGACTGCCACGGTCTTCCTATCGAACACAAGGTGGACGAGCAGCTCGGGGAAAAAAAGAAGAGCATGTCCCAGGCCGAAATCAGGGGGGTGTGCCGAAAATATGCTGAAAGCTTCATCGACATTCAGCGCGATGAATTCAAACGTCTCGGTGTTATGGGTGAATGGAACCGTCCCTATCTCACCATGAATTATCCCTATGAAGCCACGATAGTAAGGGAATTCGGAAAATTCGCCTTGAACGGCAATCTGGTGAGGAGCAAAAAGCCGATATACTGGTGTATATCGTGCGAGACCGCCCTGGCCGAAGCGGAGGTGGAGTATGCAGATCACTCCTCACCTTCCATCTTTGTCAAGTTTCCCATGATTTCAGATCTTGGCGACAAATTTCCTTCTCTCAAGGGGAAAGACGTTTCGGTGGTCATATGGACCACCACGCCCTGGACCATGCCTGCCAATCTTGCCATAGCGCTTCATCCCGTTCTGGAATATGTCGCGGTGGAAATCCCGACCGGCGAGATCCTGATCCTTGCCGAGGGCCTGCTGAGGGTCTGCATGGATACTTTCGGCATATCCGGATACAAGGTGCTTGAGCGATTTAACGGCCCCGAACTTGAGCATATGCAGGCGAGGCATCCGATATATGACAGGCCTTCGTTGATAGTGCTGGCCCCTTACGTGACCCTGGAGGCGGGTACTGGCTGCGTGCATACCGCCCCCGGTCACGGCAGAGAGGACTATGAGACGGGGCTGCTGTATAATCTGGACGTATACTCGCCGGTTGACGCGGAAGGCAGGTTTACGCCTGACGTGGAATTTTTTGCGGGCATGAATGTGTTTGAGGCAAACAGGGCGGTAATCGACAAACTGGATGAACTGGGCGCCCTTTTAAAGGAGCAGAAGATCACTCATGAATACCCCCACTGCTGGCGGTGTAAAAAACCTGTCATATTCCGATCCACCGAGCAGTGGTTCATCTCCATGGAGAAAAACGAACTCAGGAAAAAGGCGCTTGATGCGATCGATACGGTCCGGTGGTTCCCATCCTGGGGCAAAGACCGTATATACAGCATGATAGAGAAAAGACCCGATTGGTGCATCTCCAGACAAAGGGCCTGGGGTGTTCCGATCACCATGTTTTTCTGCAAGGAGTGCGGCGAAATGATCATCTCACAGGAGATTATCGATTTCATAGCCGACAAGGTGGAAAAAAAGGGTGTGGACATATGGTTCACAGACAACGAAAAGGACCTGCTTCCTCCCGGCACCAGATGTACCGCCTGCGGAAGTGATAATTTTCAGAAAGAAACGGACATCCTCGATGTATGGTTTGACTCGGGTGTCAGCTACGCGGCCGTAATGGAAAAGCGCGACTACCTCCAAAGCCCGGCTGATCTGTATCTCGAGGGAAGCGACCAGCACAGAGGCTGGTTTCACAGCTCCCTTCTATGCTCTGTCGGCACCAGGGGTGAGGCCCCTTACAGGGCCGTTCTGACCCATGGTTTTGTGGTGGACGGCACCGGCAAGGCCATGCATAAGTCTGCGGGAAACGTCATAGCCCCAGCTGACATGATCAAGCAGTACGGGGCGGAGATCCTGAGGCTGTGGGTGGCGGGTGAAGACTACAGGGACAATATCCGCCTTTCAAAAGAGATACTTCAGAGGCTCACGGAGGCATACAGAAGGATAAGAAACACCTGCCGCTACATGCTGGGAAACCTGAGCGATTTTGACCCTGAAACGGACAGTGTTCCGTACCGGGACATGCAGGAGCTTGACCGATGGGCGCTCAACCGGCTGCAGGAGCTCAGCGAACGGGTGCTGAACGCCTATGATAAATTCGACTTTCATGTGGTCTATCACAGCCTTCATAACTTCTGCGTGCTCGATCTGTCTTCCTTCTACCTGGACATAATAAAGGACAGGCTTTACACCTCTCCCCCCAAATCATCACAGAGAAGATCCGCCCAAACCGCCATGCAGGAGATCCTGGATGTGCTTGTAAGGCTAATGGCACCTGTCCTGGCCTTTACGGCGGAGGAAATCTGGCAGTACATGAAGGTCGAAAACAGGCCTTTGAGCGTTCACGCGGACCTCTTCGTGCCTGTCCGGGAAGAGTACAGGGACACCGAACTTGCCGATAAGTGGGAGGAGATAATATCGGTCAGAAGAGAGGTCACCAGGGCTCTTGAAATAGCGAGGAAGGAAAAACAGATCGGCCACTCTCTCGATGCAAGCGTGACCCTGGGGCTTGCCCCCGCCCTCATGGAAAAGATAGCCCCCTACAGGGAGCAGCTCAGATCGATATTTATCGTATCCTCTGTGGAACTGGTGGATATCGAACGGCTTGAAGGGAGCGAAGAAAGCGAATCGGTTCCGGGACTCAAGATAAAGGTCGGAAGCTGTTCCGATACCAAGTGCGAGCGCTGCTGGGTTCACGACCCCACCGTAGGCGATAACGGCGCTCATCCTAAAATATGCCGGCGCTGTCTTTCCGCCCTGGCCCAGATGGAGCTGATTGAGGATTGAAGAAAAAATACCACCTCCTGATATGGCCTTTTATTGCGGTAGTTGTTCTGGATCAGATTTCAAAGGCGGCCGTTATAAAGACCATTGAGATCCACGGATCGGTTAGTGTCATCCACGGTTTTTTTCAGATGGTGCATGTAAGAAACCGTGGCATGGCCTTCGGTCTCATGAACAGGGCCGATTCCCGGATAGGTCCCTACCTGCTGGCCGCGGCAAGCATCGTAACCATAGTCTTACTGATCTACTGGTTCATGAGGAGAAAAGATCACGGCCATGCAATCACCCTGGCTCTTTCTTTAATATTGGGGGGGGCCGTCGGAAACCTGATAGACCGGGTGAGATTCAACGAAGTGGTCGACTTTCTGGACTTTTACATAGGAAGCTATCACTGGCCCGCCTTCAATATCGCGGACGCAACCATCACCGCAGGGACTTTCCTCCTGGCATTCTGTATATTATTTCAAAAAAAGGAGTAAAAAGTAAATTCGCTTGTCATGAAAAATATATCTGAATCAATCCTGACGGACATCGAAAAAATCAGGGACCTGGCGCCCCTGGTCCACAACATAACAAATTACGTGGTAATGAACTCCACGGCAAATGCACTTCTGTCACTCGGCGCGTCCCCGGTCATGGCCCACGCGCTAGAAGAGGTCGAGGATATGACCTCCATCGCCGGCGCCCTTGTGATAAACATAGGCACCCTTAGCCCCGGCTGGGTATCCGCCATGCACAAGGCGGCAGAAAAGGCGTCTCAACTCAAAAAACCGATCGTGCTCGACCCTGTCGGCGCGGGTGCTACCGGCTACAGGACCTCTTCGGTAAACGAGCTTATAGAGACCGCCGTTCCCGCCGTCATAAGGGGAAACGCCTCTGAGATAATCGCGCTTGCCGGAACGGATAGCAATACAAAGGGAGTAGACAGCACTCAGTCATCCGAGGCGGCCGTTGACGTGGCAAAGGCACTTTCAAGGCGGCTCGGCTCCGTCATAGTGGTAAGCGGTGCCGTAGATTTCATTATCCGTGATGATGAATCGGCAAAGGTCCTTAACGGAGACCCTCTCATGGGAAGAGTCACCGGCATGGGCTGCACTGCCACGGCCCTTATAGGCGCATTTCTCGCGGTAAACCCCGATCCGTTCAATGCGGCCGCCAACGCCATGGCCGTGATGGGCATGGCAGGTGAAACGGCGGCATTAGGCGCCGAAGGCCCCGGCACCTTTCAGGCACGGTTTCTTGACGCCCTCTACCGACTTGAAGAACAGGATGTCACGGAACGGATAAGGGTTGAATAATGGATTCACCTCTCCCCAGGCTCTATCTTGTAACCGACCGGAACCTGTGTAATTCAAGGCCGCTTGATGAGGTTGTCGCGCTTGCCGTAAAAGGAGGCGCAGGCATGGTTCAGCTGCGTGAAAAGGCGATTTCCACCAGAGACTTTGTGGAGCTTGCCCTTAAAATAAAAAGGATTACCTACCCCCTCGGCATCCCCCTTATAATCAACGATCGTATCGACGTGGCCCTTGCCGCAAAAGCGGACGGCGTCCATATAGGCCAGAGCGACATGCCGTACGGGATGGCAAGAAAATTGATGGGACCAGATGCCGTAATAGGCCTTTCGGTGGAATCAATGGATGAGGTCATGGAGGCACAGGACTTTGCAGTCGACTACCTGGGGGTAAGCCCCGTGTTTGCCACTCCCACAAAGACCGACACAAAGGTGGAGTGGGGGCTTGAAGGGATTACAAAGATTAAGGAGATATCCAGACACCCACTGGTTGCCATAGGCGGAATCAATTCGCGAAACGCGGTTCGGGTGGTTGCAGCCGGAGCCGATTGTGTGGCTGTTGTCTCGGATATCTGTTCCGCCTCTGATCCTGAAAAATCCGCAGCAAACCTTATTGATGCATTTAAATAGGCCTTTGGAGAATTGACATGGGAACAAGATACCTCCGCGCCCTTTCCATAGCAGGCTCGGACTCGGGCGGGGGCGCTGGCATACAGGCGGACCTGAAGACCTTTTCCGCCCTCGGATGCTACGGCATGACCGTCATAACGGCCCTGACCGCCCAGAACACGACCGGAGTGAGCGGCATACACCCGGTACCTCCCGAATTTGTGGAAAAACAGCTGGACGCGGTCTTCAGCGATATCGGGGCGGACGCGGTAAAAATCGGCATGCTCTACTCGGCGGAACTGATTGAAAAGGTGGCCTTTAAACTGAGGCGATATAACGCGCAAAACATCGTGCTCGACCCGGTCATGGTCGCGACAAGCGGAGACAAACTGCTTCAGGACGACGCGGTAGAGGCCATCATAAGATATCTCATGCCCCTTGCCGCGGTGGTGACCCCGAACCTTCCCGAGGCCTCCATACTGGTAAACAGGGATATAGTCAATCTTGACCAGATCAGGGAGGCGGCCCGGGAACTTGCGACACATGACAGCAAAGCCGCACTTATAAAAGGAGGGCATCTTGCCGAAGGGGAATCAAGCAGCGATCTTCTCTACATAGCGGATGAGAAACGATTCCTGACGCTTGAGGATGAACGGATACGGACCGCCAATACCCATGGAACAGGCTGCACTCTGTCCTCGGCCATAGCGGCTTATCTGGCGAGGGGTCTTGATCTTGCGAATGCCGTCAAAAGGGCGAAGACATACGTCACGGAGGCCATCAGGGCCGGGGCGCGATATGAAATAGGAAAGGGACACGGACCAGTAAAACATTTCTACAGGCAGTGGGATAATCCCTCAGGATAGCCTGACCTTTCACGAGATAAGCAGACGGCATGCCAGGGCATACAAGATTTTTTTACTACGCCTTTTTAAAAGGTTTTTCCTGTTCCCGCTTTTTGAGATTCTTTTTCCTGCGCCGACGCCTTCTTTCTATCTCTCTTTTTCTCTCGATTTTCTTATGGCTTGCCATTTTCTAAAAGCTCCTTTCCGGATCCTTTTCCGGTGAACCTATCCGATGATCTCAAGACTCAGGTCCGCCGCCTTGACTGAGTGGGTAAGCGCCCCCACGGATATAAAATCAACGCCGGTTTTTGCGACCTCTTCGATATTATCCAGCGTGATGTTGCCGGATGCCTCGATAACCGCCCTTTTATCCACAAGCATTACCGCCTCTTTCATCTGATCAATGCCCATGTTATCAAGCATTATTATGTCCGCGCCCCCCTCAAGCGCCTGCCTTACGCCAGCTATATCAACCACCTCTATTTCCACCTTCAGGGTGTGGGGCGAATTGGCCCTTGCAAGCTCGATCGCCTGTTTTATGGAACCTGCAGCGGCTATATGGTTATCCTTTATCAGTATCCCGTCAAACAGACCAAGCCTGTGGTTCCGGCCCCCGCCCGTTTTGACTGCATATTTGTCAAGAAGCCTCAATCCGGGCACCGTCTTTCTTGTATCAAGGACCATGGCACCGTACGGAACCGCCTTTTGCACGTAACGCATCGTCTGAGTGGCTATCCCGCTCATCCTCTGGAGGAAATTAAGCGCTGTCCTTTCAGCCTTCAGGATCGGCATAAGGGGTCCTTCAATCACGCATATCCTTTCATCCGGGCCGATAAGGGCGCCCTCGGGGAAAAGCACTTCAAATGCCGTCTCTGCGCTCACAAGCTCAAACACCTTTTTGAAGACAGGTATGCCGGCCAGCACGCACTCGCTTCGACTCAGCAGCTCCGCCCTCCCCTTTGCGTCAGGGGCAAGGATACTCTCGGAGGTCACGTCACCTGCGGCCGCATCCTCTTCAAGGGCCGTCATTATAAGCTTTTCAATAAAGGGATTGTTTTCAATCATTGATCGACTCGAAAAATTTCAGGTTCTGGTTAAGTTTTTCCAGCTTCAACACCCAGGCCTCCACCTTAGCTTTCACCTCGCGTACTATCTCTTTGGGCGCTTTTTTCAGGAAACCCTCGTTTGCAAGCTTTTTCTGTGAAAGGGACATCTCCTTTTCAATCTTCGCTATCTCTTTATTGAGCCTTCTCTTTTCCTCTTCAAAATCGATCAACCCCTTAAGAATCACGTGCGCCTGTATCCTTCCGTAAACCGCAGTTGCGGAGGCATCAGGCTTTGCCATGCCTGATTCTACGGCAAGCTCCCCGGCCCTGGCCAGTGTTTTTATATGCGATGAATTTCTCTTGATGATCTCCGCCTCAGAGTCGTCCGGCACATCCATTACTACATTCAATTTCTTGGACGGCGGTATGTTCATCTCACCCCGTATATTTCGAATACCGGTAATGACACCCATCAGAAGAGCCATCTCCTTTTCGGCATCCTCGTCGAGCACGAACTCGTCAGCCTCAGGGAACCTGGCGGCCATTATACTGCCTTCGGTCCCAGGCAGTTTCTGCCATATCTCCTCAGTCACAAAGGGCATAAAGGGATGGAGAAGTTTCAGAGAAGCCTTGAGGACCTCAAGCGAAGTCCTGGCGGCGGAGCGCTTCAGTGCCTCGTCCTGTCCGTACAGATTCTGTTTCGCCATCTCCAGATACCAGTCACAAAGTTCATGCCATACGAACTGGTAGCACAGGGCTGATGCCTCGTTGAACCGGTACTCATCGATCGCCTTTGAAATCTCCCCACTCACGCGCCCAAGCCTCGACAGAATCCATTTTTCCTCAAGAGTACCCGACCTTTCCGACTCCGAAGCGACAAGCTCAGGGTCAAGATTGATGAGCACGAAGCGCGCGGCGTTCCATATCTTGTTTACGAAGTGGCGGTACCCTATGATCCTTTCCTCTGAAAGCTTTATATCCCTTCCCGGTGCGGCCAGCGCCGAAAGAGTGAAGCGGAACGCGTCGGTTCCGAATTCGTCCATTACCTCGAGAGGATCGATTACGTTGCCCTTTGACTTGCTCATCTTTTTGCCTTCCGCGTCTCTTACCAGGGCATGGATATAAACCTCCTTGAACGGGACCTTTCCCATGAAGTGGAGTCCCATCATCATCATCCTGGCCACCCAGAAGAAGAGGATATCAAAACCCGTGACCAGGACCGATGTCGGGTAATAAAAATCAAGTTCCTTTGTCTTGTCCGGCCAGCCGAGCGTTGAAAAAGGCCACAGTCCCGAGCTGAACCAGGTATCGAGTACATCGGTTTCCTGGACAAGCCGCCGGCTTTTACAGGCCTTACAGGTCACGGGCGCCTCTTTTGCCACATGCACCTCTCCGCACTTTTCGCAGTACCAGGCGGGTATCCTGTGACCCCACCAGATCTGTCTGGAAACGCACCAGTCCCTGATGTTATCCATCCACTCGAAGTATACTCCTTCCCAGTTCCCCGGAAATATGCGGGTATTTCCTTCCTTTACCGCCCTGCTCGCGACCTCGGCAAGCGGCTTAGTCTTAACGAACCACTGTTTGGAAAGAAGAGGCTCAATCATGGTCTTACAGCGGTAGCAGTGTCCTACCGCGTTTTGGTAGAGCTCCATTTTAACAAGCTGCCCCGACTCCTTCAGGTCCTCGACTATCTTCTCTCTGCATTCAAACCGGTCCAGTCCGGTATAGGAACCCGCAAATTCATTCATGCGCCCGTCTTCGTCAAACACCTTTATCCTTTCAAGGCCATGCCTGTTTCCTATCTCAAAGTCATTGAGATCATGGGCGGGTGTGATCTTGAGAGCACCGGTACCGAACCCGACATCCACGTATCCGTCATATATCACCGGAATCGGTTTGTTCAATATCGGAAGAAGCACATGTTTGCCGGAAAGATCGCGGTAACGCTCATCCTCCGGATTGACAGCCACGGCCGTATCACCCAGCATGGTCTCAGGCCTGGTAGTAGCCACTATCAGGTGACCGTCGCATTTTTCAAAGGGATATTTTATGTAATAGAGGAAGCTGTCACGATCTTCGTGTTCGACTTCGATATCGGCAAGCGCTGTGTGGCATCTCGGACACCAGTTTATAATATAATCACCGCGGTAAACGAGTCCTTCTTCGTAAAGCCTTACAAATACCTCCTTTACGGCCCTGGACAAACCCTCATCCATGGTAAAGCGCTCCCTGCTCCAGTCACACGCGCAACCAAGCCTCCTGAGCTGGTTAAGGATGAGGCCTCCGTATTTTTTTCTCCACTCCCACACCATTTCGATGAATTTGTCACGGCCGACTTCGTGCCTGTCCGTACCCTTTTCCGCCAGTGCTCTTTCCACGACGTTCTGTGTGGCGATACCGGCATGATCCGTGCCGGGTTGCCATAGCACGTTGAAGCCCTTCATCTTCTTGTACCTGCACAGGACATCCTGCAGGGTATTGTTCAACGCGTGACCCATGTGAAGGGTGCCGGTTACATTGGGAGGCGGAATGACTATGCAAAACGGGGTGCCCTCACCTTCCACATCCCCCTTGAAATGACCGTTTTCCTCCCAGTATTCATACCATCTCTTTTCAGCATCGCTGTGCTCATAGGCCTTGGCCATGATCTCGTCGTTCATAAGTAAGTGACTCCTTGCTCTGTAATCCCCCTGCGGGGGACAGGCATTAAATTCTCCGCCCCTTGAGGCAAAATTAAATATTTTGCGGGTATTTCATTTTTTAATCGGTTAATCTACCAGTAACATTGAGCTTCATCAACTGCAATAAAGCCGCGCCCGGAAAAATCAAAAAGGGGGTTGCATCCTTCACAACCCCCATATCTATTGCAATATAAACCAGATTAGAATCAGGATGTTCATTAAACCGTAAGTTTATTTCGACTCGGCCTCGATGCTCTCCTTGAGGGCATCGATAGCCTCTCTTATTACTTTCTCAGCAACATCGGAGACTGTTTTACGGACCACCTTTTCAACGGTTCTTTCAACCGCGGCCGTTATAATCTCTTCAAGCCTCTCCTGAGGGATAACGGCTGAAATCCCCGCCTCCTGCGGGACCTCAAGCTGCTCAGCTTTTTCAATTTCTTCACTCAGGGGATCAACCGTTTCGCTGAAATCCTCCAGAGGTATTTCAGGGGGCATCTTGTCTTCTTCGTCTTCTTCAAGCTCGATATCTTCAAGAAACGACTCCTCCTCGCTTTTGATAAACGCCGGTACAGGAGAAATCACATCTTCAAAGGCCGTGTCAGAAGCGGCTTGCTCATTCGGTTCAATCTCATCGAGGTCCTCAAAGGCGGTATCAGCCAGGTCGTTTTCAAGATCAGTAAAATCAAGATCCCCGGGGTCTTTCTCTTCACCAGCTGGGTCGCTTTCAGGAGCAGCCTCAAGATCATATCCTTCGTCCAGGTCCAGATTCTCTTCAATCATGTCGTCGTCCAGAAGTACTGCGATGTCATCTTCAGCCTCATCAGGTTCTTTCTCTTCTCCATCTTCTAAAATGATATCGGTAAGTTCTATGACATCATCTTCCATATAATTTTTGTCATCGGAAAGGCCCTCAAATTCAAACTCCGGAGAATCATCCTCTCCGTTTTTGCTGCCGTCAAAAAGCTCATCATCGGTTTTCATAGACATACTCCATATGCCGTCAAAAAAACTGTTTTAAGGAACAAAATCTGCCCGCTAGATAGCACAGGGCCACTATATTGTCAAGATATTGAAATCTATTCCAAATCTCCATGAATCGAGCTTAAAAGCGAATTTATCCCCAAGGTCAACAAAAAAACCGCCGTGCGCATGGGAAAACCCCGCCCCAGAAAAAGCAGAGATCAAGGGCATCGCATTCGATCAAGTATCCTTGATTTTGATAAAAGAATCTGCTAGCGTCATAATTTTACGGGCGATTAGCTCAGCTGGATAGAGCGTTGGTCTCCGGAACCAGAGGTCGCGCGTTCGAATCGCGCATCGCCCGCCAGTAAATTCAAGGGGTTATATCACTTACAGGATATAGCCCCTTTTTTTATCCAACCCTATATCCAACCTGCAGGAAAGACTTCAATAGAAAAAATGGCCCCCTTTGGGGACCAAATTCTGTGATTGATGTTTTAACTTAAGTCGTTTGCGGTTCTGGGCTATTTTCTGCCCAATCTGGCTTGAGGCTGTAATTCCAATATGTATTCTCAGAGGTTAGGGTGGGAACCCAGCTATTTTTCTGATACTTATAATCATAGCGCACAGGGTAATAGTAAGTAGAAAATCCCCTTTCGTTTTCACAAAAAATCTCTACATTCATTGAGAGTTCTGGCTTATTTTTGGGGTCGGTCTCTTTTTCAAAGGTTTTTTGAATGTAATCAGATACCCTCAGGCTAATTGTTTCAATTGTGACACATTTTTTAATTTCATTAAAGTCCTCTTCATTAATGAGACCTAATATTTTATGCAAATCTAGCCACGAGAAATGCCCCGTCTTTTCTTCCATGTATTGAAGGTTCCAATATTCAGAGCCATTATAGGAAGGAGAAAAATCGAGTTGTACTCCGTCTGCCGTAAAATTACAGTTAACCCGAGCAGCTAAGGGCAATTCTGAGAGATTTTTTATTTTGAAGCGAGTATCGTAAGTAAATTTTTTATGGGGATATATAGCATAAGCAATTATCGGCCGATATGAATGCTCAAGTCTATCTCTGCTTATCTGGGCGCTTTCCTGTTCAGCCTTTCTAATCTGGGAGGTCTCCCAAGTGTACCAAAGGACTATAATAGCCGTTAAGGCCAGAATTACATTTGATTGAACACTTGCACTAATTGTATATCCACTGCTTATTTGGGAAAAAATGCTGAACGCCACAACAACGAGCAACAAAAATACAAATATGTATTTCATAGGAAACAACCTCCCTTCTTGTTTATGGTTTCCTGCCAGCACCAAGAGCAAGCGAAATAAACTCTTCAGGCTGGCTATTTGATTTAACGATTCAGGTTTTCAGAAAATCGTTTTTCTTCATATAAGAAATCCTTATAGGACATAAAAAAAGTTAAGCATTTGATTCTTTAATATGCTGAACAAGTTTTTTTAGTTGATTCTCAAGATCAAGGGTTGAAAAATCTGCGGGACGCCTCACAACTTCTCTGGCGACTCTCACCTTATCTATGGGTTTGCCCTTTTTTATCTTTGTCACATCATTAACCTCTGACCACCCAATGTGTTTATATGACCTTGGATGAACTGCCTCGACTGCTTCATTAAGCGTGTTTTCTGGGATGTAATTTTCAATTGTCCTGCCCTTAGTGATCCAAGCGATTGCCCCATTTTCTTTGAAGTTGTCTCTGACCCGTCTTTTCGTTGCGTTAGGCCATCCAAGAGGTTTCTTCTTATCACTGTCTATCAATATACAGGAATTCCTATTTAATCTGCAGAGCTGGATAAAATCATCAACCTCTGGATCGTCATAGGTGAGATGGCTGAGCAATCGGCCACCATAAAACATAATACTGTAATGAAGGCCTTCAATAAAATGGGGTGCTTTGCCTTTTATCCAATGGTTTAAATATATTCGATCAGAGGGTCCCTCTACCCAAATGACATAATTTGATTGCAGGATATCGCTTGCCCTAAAGCCAAGATCCAAAAGTACAGTGCTTTTTTGAAGATATGTTGTTGCAAGAATGCATTCTGTGTGGTCGTCTACAAGTCTGCAATGGTAAATATTAACATCTTCAAGATCAAAAAAGGCGTTTGAATGAGTAGCGATAAAATACTGGTTGTTTGTTTTATCTTGAATGTATTTTATGAATTTTTTTTGCAGCTCGGGATGTAAATGTATCTCTGGCTCTTCAATACAAAAAACCACACCATCGTATACTGTGACAGATGCTGCGAGGATAATTAATTCGTGGATTCCCGTTCCAAGAGATTGCAACGGCAAAATTTTGTCCCTAATCGATACATTAACAACATCTTCGGTAGCAGGTATTTGCAGAAATGTTTCGGGTTCTGTGAATCGGCATGCAAAAATGACCCACCTATAGGGCGAATCGGCGTCCAAAATTGACCCACCCCTGAAAGCCTTCTATTCTGCTGTGACTATGGTAGAAGGAGGCGGAAAGGGATGCTCACAGTGGAAACAATCCGTAAGATACGATTAGCTGTTCTCAGAGATGGCAAATCCATACGTCAGACAGCGAAGGATCTGCGCCTTAGCAAAAATACAGTAAAAAAGGCGATAAGGAGCGGAGAAACATCTTTTCAGTACGAACGAAGCAACCAGCCAAGACCCAAGCTGGGGCCGTTTATAGACATGCTGAAAGGCTTTCTGGAAGAAGACGAGAAACTGCCCAAAAAACTGCGCAGGACAGCCCAGATACTTTTTGAAGAGCTGCAACTCAACGGCTACGAAGGTGGCTATGACAGCGTACGGAGATATGTTCAAAGATGGCGCCAGGATCAAAGGAGCTTGCCAAAGGAGGTATTTATACCTTTGGTATTTGATCCTGCAGAAGCCTTTCAGTTTGACTGGAGTCATGAGTGGGTAGATCTGGACGGAAGCAGAGTAAAGGCAAAGGTTGCACATATAAGGTTATGTCACAGCCGCTACTTCCTTTGTATTGCCTACCCCAGAGAAACCCAGGAGATGGTGTTTGATGCCCATATCAGGGCCTTTGAGTTTTTTGGGGGAGTTTGCCGTAAAGGCATCTATGACAATCTCAAAACAGTGGTTAACAAGATCCTGGGAGGAAGGGAAAGACAGTTCAACAGCCGCTTCAGCCAACTGTGTTCCCATTATTTATTTGAACCGGTAAGCTGCACCCCTGCTGCAGGTTGGGAAAAGGGTCAGGTGGAAAACCAGGTAGGTGTGGTCAGAAGGAGATTTTTCACTCCCCGAATCAAGGCCAGGGATTTCACACACCTAAACGAGCTGCTTAGAGAACAATGCATCACCTGGGCAAAGACCCGTAAGCATCCAACAATATCTGATAAGACGGTTTGGCAGGTCTACAGTGAAGAGAGACCCTATCTGATAAATCTACCACCTCTCTTTGATGGATATGCACAACGTCCAGCCAGGGTTACCCCCAGCTCACTTGTAACCTATGACCGGAACCGATACAGCGTTAATTGCAGCCAGGTGGGTAAAGCGGTCTATATGAGAGTATATGCCGATCGGATAGTGATAGTAAATAACGGTTGTATCGTAGGAGAGCATGATAGGCATTTTGGAAAGAACAAGACTATTTTTAATCCCTGGCATTATGTCCCGGTCCTTGAACGTAAGCCCGGGGCTCTCCGTAATGGAGCCCCCTTTAAAGACTGGCAACTTCCCGATCCTGTCGAAGGCGTCCTAAATGGGCTTCAAAACCGTTTTTCCGACTGGGACCGTCAGTTTGTGGCCATTCTAAATGCTGTTCCTTTCTACGGACTTGAGGCTGTAAGTAAAGCCTGTAAGGAGGCCCTAAAGATAAGGGCCGTAAGTAAAGAGGTGGTTCTCAATCTTTTAAACAGGGATCAGGATCAGGATTGCACGCCTGATTTGGGTATCCCCTCCCATCTGATTCTCAAGCAAGAGCCCATAGCAGACTGCCGCCGCTATGAACGTTTGGTAAGGGAGGGATACCATGCTGCGCAATGATATCATGGACCAGATGGAAAAACTAAAGTTGCGGGGTATGCAGTCCATTTATGATGAAGTTGTCTCCAATGGACGCAAGAGCCATTCAACGCCTGAAAAGGTAATCCTGGAACTGCTCAAGGCTGAAGCTGCCGAAAGATATATAAGGAGTATCCGATATCGTATGGGACAGGCCAGGTTTCCTGTCCTTAAAGATATCGATGGCTTTGATTTTAACGGGGCCTGTGTTGATGAAGCCCAGATTAGGTCTATTTATCAGGGTGATTTTATAGCCGAACATATCAACCTGATTTTTGTAGGTGGCACCGGTACGGGCAAAACCCATTTAGCCATAACTATAGCGGCCCAGGCCATAAGGAATGGCAGGAAGTGCAAGTTTTATAACCTGGTGGATCTGGCAAATGAGCTTGAGCAGGAGAAAATGATTGGATTGGCCGGCAAAATCACAGCAAGACTACTTCGATTTGATCTTGTGGTCCTCGATGAACTGGGTTATCTGCCTTTTTCCAAAAACGGCAGTCAACTGCTCTTTCATCTTATATCAAAACTCTACGAACAGACATCCATAGTAATCACCACCAACTTGACCTTCGGTGAATGGCCCCAAGTCTTTGGAGATAAAAAAATGACTACGGCCATGCTTGATCGGTTGACTCATCATTGTGAAATTATAGAAACAGGTAACGAAAGCTGGAGAATGAAACACGCAGCTTCATAGATAAAGAAGGGATCAACTACTCAACTATTTAACCATATTTTTTTCTCAGGGGTGGGTCAATTTTGGACGCCGATGATGGGTCAATTTTCAACGCCTATTGACATCGGGTTCCCCTAAAAGCTCTTTTACAAACTCATTTATTTTGTTGAATTTTTCTTTGTTGATGGTGTATTTAGTTAATCGAGGGGATTGCAAGTCTCTTAACTTTTTAATCAAACCCTTTCCACTTAATCCTTCCCCTTCTTCCTCAGCAGTGATCTGTCTAAAAGCACCTATAAGATAAGCCTCAAATGAGAAGTCTGCTTTATTAAAAATTGCTGCGGCAATAGCATAGGCCCTCTCTTCTGGGGTCCCTCCAGTAAATTTGCAAAGTTTGCTGGTAATATCGTTAGTAAGATCACTTGGGCAGTTCTTTAAGATTTTCTCTGCTAAACCCATTAAAAAGGGTTGCTCTCTAACTTGTTTCCTAAGGAAATTTACAGAAAAATTGAGCCATGTGAATCGGCATGCAAAAATGACCCACCTATAGGGCGAATCGGCGTCCAAAATTGACCCACCCCTGAAAGCCTTCTATTCTGCTGTGACTATGGTAGAAGGAGGCGGAAAGGGATGCTCACAGTGGAAACAATCCGTAAGATACGATTAGCTGTTCTCAGAGATGGCAAATCCATACGTCAGACAGCGAAGGATCTGCGCCTTAGCAAAAATACAGTAAAAAAGGCGATAAGGAGCGGAGAAACATCTTTTCAGTACGAACGAAGCAACCAGCCGAGACCCAAGCTAGGACCGTTTATAGACATGCTGAAAGGCTTTCTGGAAGAAGATGAGAAACTGCCCAGAAAACTGCGCAGGACAGCCCAGATACTTTTTGAAGAGCTGCAACTCAACGGCTACGAAGGTGGCTATGACAGCGTAAGGAGATATGTTCAAAGATGGCACCAGGATCAAAGGAGCTTGCCAAAGGAGGTATTTATACCTTTGGTATTTGATCCTGCAGAAGCCTTTCAGTTTGACTGGAGTCATGAGTGGGTAGATCTGGACGGAAGCAGAGTAAAGGCAAAGGTCGCACATATAAGGTTATGTCACAGCCGCTACTTCCTTTGTATTGCCTACCCCAGAGAGACCCAGGAGATGGTGTTTGATGCCCATATCAGGGCCTTTGAGTTTTTTGGAGGAGTTTGCCGTAAAGGCATATATGACAATCTCAAAACAGTGGTTAACAAGATCCTGGGAGGAAGGGAAAGACAGTTCAACAGCCGCTTCAGCCAACTGTGTTCCCATTATTTATTTGAACCGGTAAGCTGCACCCCTGCTGCAGGCTGGGAAAAGGGTCAGGTGGAAAACCAGGTAGGTGTGGTCAGAAGGAGATTTTTCACTCCCCGAATCAAGGCCAGGGATTTCACACACCTAAACGAGCTGCTTAGAGAACAATGCATCACCTGGGCAAAGACCCGTAAGCATCCAACAATATCTGATAAGACGGTTTGGCAGGTCTACAGTGAAGAGAGACCCTATCTGATAAATCTACCACCTCCCTTTGATGGATATGCACAACGTCCAGCCAGGGTTACCCCCAGCTCACTTGTAACCTATGACCGGAACCGATACAGCGTTAATTGCAGCCAGGTGGGTAAAGCGGTCTATATGAGAGTATATGCCGATCGGATAGTGATAGTAAATAACGGTTGTATCGTAGGAGAGCATGATAGGCATTTTGGAAAGAACAAGACTATTTTTAATCCCTGGCATTATGTCCCGGTCCTTGAACGTAAGCCCGGGGCTCTCCGTAATGGAGCACCCTTTAAAGACTGGCAACTTCCTCATCCTGTGCAAGGCGTCCTTAATGGGCTTCAAAACCGTTTTTCCGACTGGGACCGTCAGTTTGTGGCCATTCTAAATGCTGTCCCTTTCTACGGACTTGAGGCTGTAAGTAAAGCCTGTAAGGAGGCCCTAGAGATCAGGGCCGTAAGTAAAGAGGTGGTTCTCAATCTTTTAAACAGGGATCAGGATCAGGATTGCACGCCTGATTTGGGTATCCCCTCCCATCTGATTCTCAAGCAAGAGCCCATAGCAGACTGCCACCGCTATGAACGTTTGGTAAGGGAGGGATACCATGCTGCGCAATGATATCATGGACCATATGGAAAAACTAAAGTTGCGGGGTATGCAGTCCATTTATGATGAAGTTGTCTCCAATGGACGCAAGACCCATTCAACTCCTGAAAAGGTAATCCTGGAACTGCTCAAGGCTGAAGCTGCCGAAAGATATATAAGGAGTATCCGATATCGTATGGGACAGGCCAGGTTTCCTGTCCTTAAAGATATCGATGGCTTTGATTTTAACGGGGCCTGTGTTGATGAAGCCCAGATTAGGTCTATTTATCAGGGTGATTTTATAGCCGAACATATCAACCTGATTTTTGTAGGTGGCACCGGTACGGGCAAAACCCATTTAGCCATAACTATAGCGGCCCAGGCCATAAGGAATGGCAGGAAGTGCAAGTTTTATAACCTGGTGGATCTGGCAAATGAGCTTGAGCAGGAAAAAATGATTGGATTGGCCGGCAAAATCACAGCAAGACTACTTCGATTTGATCTTGTGGTCCTCGATGAACTGGGTTATCTGCCTTTTTCCAAAAACGGCAGTCAACTGCTCTTTCATCTTATATCAAAACTCTACGAACAGACATCCATAGTGATTACCACCAACTTGACCTTCGGTGAATGGCCCCAAGTCTTTGGAGATAAAAAGATGACTACGGCCATGCTTGATCGATTGACTCATCATTGTGAAATTATAGAAACAGGTAACGAAAGCTGGAGAATGAAACACGCAGCTTCATAGATAAAGAAGGGATCAACTACTCAACTATTTAACCATATTTTTTTCTCAGGGGTGGGTCAATTTTGGACGCCGATGATGGGTCAATTTTCAACGCCTATTGACAATTTTCGACCCTGCTTCCAACCTGACTCAAAAATTTCCCGGCGTGTAGATTATCATCTCTTAAATGCGTTGCCCCCCATAACCCTTCCAATCGCTATAGGGCACGTCCGCGGTTTTTTCTTTCGACTGGACCAGTAAACCGCGACAGGGGCACCCGACTTATCGACCCTGAGCCAGACGGTTCCAACGCCCACACCGCTATCGCCTTTCCTCCGCGTATCGCGTGCGTGCCCGCTGCGGGATGAATCAAGTATAACCACACGAACAGCCCCGTCTTTTTCCTTAACAGGCCTTTTCATAACAATAGCAACATGCCCTGTACTCCCTTTCCGGGGGCAGGGCTCCCTTTTCCAGGCAATGAAATCACCCGGCTCCGCCTCCACCAGCTTAAGGACGCGCTGCCAGCCTTTACGGGTATCTTTGGTCGGCGCCTCTAAAAAGGTGTCGTAAAAATTTGCCGCGCGTGCGTGCGTACGGTTTGCATCAGCCGTCACAAGGGAAAGGGATGCGGGTGCGGCCCTTTTGAGGATGTAGCAGGCAAGAGAAGAGCAATCCAGGATATAGGTCCCTGATTTTTCATCCACCCTGGCCTTATGGCTGTACCGGCTAGATCTGAGGTTGGAAACTATCCGCCTTGCCTCATTAAAGACCCGGGATGAAGAAGATGGGGAAACTGAGGTAATTTTTTGTTCCGAAGGGCAAGATCCTGAAGGGAAAAACAGGAAAAGAAAGATGAGGGCTATTTGAATAATGCATTTTTTCATATGACATTTAACCTGGAGCCCAGCCACCTTGACCCCCTATTCAGCGCGATTCAAGACGATCTGATCGGGATATGAACTTTAAATTACAGCGACTTTCCGCTTATAATGCTATCGTATTTTTCCTTTTTAAGTACATGGTAAGTGCCGGTGGCGGTGGTGCACGCGGCCTTTTCACTGTTTAGGAGTTCGGCAAGCATTTTCACCTTTGCCCCCTTCCTTGACAGTACGCGGCATGTAACTCTTATCTTCTCCCCTGATACATAAACGGGCATCAGGAACCTAACCTCAAGGCCTGAGGTGACGGCCATCTCCTTTGTGAAGACATAACAGGTCCATCCCATTATCTCGTCAAGAAGACCCATCTGGATTCCGCCATGAAGGATCTTCCCCTGGCCTACAAAATATTGAGACGGCCGGTATTCAGTTGATACCTCCTTCTGTTTTTCATCACAGTAAAATTTCAGCTTGAGTCCATTTTCGTTGTCTCTTCCGCAGAAAAAACAGCTATTATCAGGATATGGATCAGCTATTAGCTTTTTCATAGAATCTCCATTACGTTTTCAAGAGGAAAATCTCAACCCGCTCCTTTCCTTTCCCGATATTCTTTCTTTTCAATCTTATGTCTCCCACTTCGCCAGTCTTTTTAAGGTGCGTGCCGCCGCACGCAACTTGGGCAAAACCATCTACTTCCCAGCACCGCCTCTCATTCTCCTCATTAATGAAAAAACTTCTGATGACGCGGTTTGATTCAACGATCCTGTCCACACCGACCGCGATTTCAGGCAGCAAAGAAGAAATGCTTTCAGGCCATCTGAAATCAATTCTCGCCTTGTTTTCCCCTATGTGAGCACCTATCTTTTGTACTCCCTGCAGGCTCTTATACATAAGTTCAAGTACAATTTCCGCTGCAAAGTGAAGGCGCATGAGCCTGTATCTCCGCCCCCATTCTATGCGAACCGTTACAGTATCGCCTTGCTTGAGCAAATGATCTTCGCTAAGTCGATACTCGATTTTCCTTCCGAGCCTGGAAGCCGAGACTACCTGATAACTTCCGATCGTTCCTCTGTCGCTTTCCTGCCCGCCGGAAAACGCGTAGAACACGGTTTCTTCAACCGAAACATCCGGGCCTTTAACAGATGTTATAAAGGTCTCATTGCTCGTCTGATATGGATCTTTCCAGAATAGTTTCTTTGTCATCAGATTAACCGTTTTATATCAGAAAATCATTAGTTGAGTGGAGGCCGACCCGACCGTCAGGACTCTTTGCCGCTCACCCAATTTTTTACAGGCGGCTGAAGGTCATTGTGATCTTTCAGCCGATTTATTAAGCGCTCCTTTTGTTGCCTAACTTGACATCTACCTGGATTGTATAGCAATCTATAAAAATAAAGCTTGGAGAACAGACGTCTTACCGAAATTTTCAGCATTGTGATTTTCATCAGCGTATCATGGAGACACCCGGACCTTGGTCCTTAAGTGAAAGGAGACCATTAAATGATGAAGAAAATCGAGACCTGTGAGAAAAACGGTTTTAATGAAGAAAGAATGTCAAATTTTCTGGTGCATGACTCCCCCTACATGAAGGTCTTAAGCTTCAATTTCAGGGGTGGACAGGACCTGCCGATCCACTCGCATGACATAGACGGGCAGTTGTGCCTGGTTGTAATTGAAGGCAAAGGGCAGTTTCTGGGAAAAGACGGCAGCACTAGTTCCGCAAAGCCTGGAGACGTTCTCATATCAGATATCAGCGAGCCGCACGGCCTGCGAGCGTCCACCGACATGCGCGTGCTGGTCACGATAGCTCCGCCCATATGATTCTTCTCATAAGGAACCACGGGAGATGAAACGGATCTAAAAGGTAACCACCTTATCCGCCTCCATTGACAGTTCATACAGGTCGTCCATCCACCCGATAGGACATGAACTCGATCCCACCAGACCGTGGGATTTCATGCAGACGCCTCAGACGTAAAAGTCACCTTCAAATTGATTCATCTGTCCAAGCACATCGAACTGTTCCGTGCCCGCGGTCTCGAATTTAACCCCTTTTCCGAGCATAAAGACGCTTGTTTCATCACCCTTTTTTACGGCCACATTGGCAAGTCTCATGGCATTGTAGATCGTCTCGCCGTCATCCGTTGAAATGATAAAAAGGACGTTCATAGGGTTTCCCCTGTTTCAGAAAATTCCTGTCTTTTCAATTTTTAATTTTCTCCATTTCCTACTGTCCCTGTCGCTCTACCCTCCGGAAGTTCCACCCGACCCTGTACCTGGTTTTTCCCTCCTCTTTCGGCTTTTTTTTCATCCTCGGAGTCATCTTGTCTATCTTGATCACGATCGAGCCGGGGATACCCTCCTTTTCCCATGAATGACTCCAGCTGGTCCAGGGTCTCTAAAAACAGCACAGGCGAAGATTCAATGTTTTCCAGACATGCTATTTCTGCATGAGCACCATGTTTACCATGGATTTTTGCCCGGTCCCCGTTGCCTTGATCATTATCTGGGACGCGCCCTTTTTAAGCTGAATCACTGCGAGAGGCCCTTGGGCCATGGACATCCCTGGCTTCCATCCCTTGGCGCTCAAGGCCTTCTTATAGAAATTGATCACATCTTCAGGGCCTGCCGGTGCCTCCAGATCGGCCGTACTGTTGGGGCCGAATGTCTTCTCCTTTAACACCTTGGCGCCCGGATAAAGCGGAGCCTCACCGTTTAACAGTTCACCACCGCCGGTCTCCTGTTCGGACGTCCCTACTGATGCGCCTTTATCACCGCCAGTTTTGGGTAAGGGAGCAACCTTCGGCTGGGCCACAGGCGCAGGTGCGGCAGGTTCTTTTTCCACAGGGAACTTTGCATTGACCGTAAGAGTCTTGCCCGATTCCAACTGAATATCCCTGATCTCCCGCACTGACCCCTCCTTTCGGTCTTCGACCTTGACGTAGTAGACACCGGGAAGAAGTCTGTATTCAGCAGGCCTTCCGTCCGCCCGGGCCCAGCCGTCTCCCATGTACTTGTCATCCTTTTGCTGGTAGAGCTTGACATAAGCCTTGTAAGACACACCGTTTTTGGTGGCCTTGACATTGAGAACTCCCCCTGCAACAAAGCTTGCAAACCTTTCAACCGTCTTATCCGGCTTGACCTCCACGTTTTCTATAATGACCTCAGGCCGCTGTTTAACGCTTGTGTCCTGGATCAAGATCTTGTAGATACCCGGCAGAAGTTTGTATTCTACTGGACTACCATCTTCCTTTGTCCAGCCGTCTCCCATGTATTTATTGTCTTCCTGACGAAAGACCTTCACGTAGGCCTTCATTGGTGCGTTATCTTTGATCGCCTTGACATGAAGGATGCCTCCAGCACCAAAGGTTGCAACTCGTTCCACCGTCTGGCCCGGCTTGACCTCCACGTTTTCAATAGTGACAACAGGACGCTCCGTCACGCTTGTATCCTGAACCTTTACCTTGTAGAGGCCGGGCAGGAACTTGAACTCCGCAGGCGTGCCGTCCTCCTTAGCCCAGCCGTCTCTCATATACTTGTTGTCTTCCTGACGAAAGACCTTTACATAGGCTTTCATAGGCGCATTTTTCTTTACAGCCTTTACGTGAAGGATGCCCCCCTCACCAAAGGTTGCAACTCGTTCAACAGTCTCACCCGGTTTTACCTCTACATTTTCAATAGTGACAACAGGACGCTCCGTCACGCTTGTATCCTGAACCTTTACCTTGTAGAGGCCGGGCAGGAACTTGAACTCCGCAGGCGTGCCGTCCTCCTTAGCCCAGCCGTCTCTCATATACTTGTTGTCTTCCTGACGAAAGACCTTTACATAGGCTTTCATAGGCGCATTTTTCTTTACAGCCTTTACGTGAAGGATGCCCCCCTCACCAAAGGTTGCAACTCGTTCAACAGTCTCACCCGGTTTTACCTCTACATTTTCAATAGTGACAACAGGACGCTCCGTCACGCTTGTATCCTGAACCTTTACCTTGTAGAGGCCGGACAGGAACTTGAACTCCGCAGGCGTGCCGTCCTCCTTAGCCCAGCCGTCTCTCATATACTTGTTGTCTTCCTGACGAAAGACCTTTACATAGGCTTTCATAGGTGCATTTTTCTTTACAGCCTTTACGTGAAGGATGCCTTCGGTAGCAAAATTGGCCACGATCTCAGTGGTCCGGCCCTCAACCACTTCCACATCCTTTATATTCACAGTGGGTCTCTGAATGACACTCGTATCCTGGGCACAAATATCGTACATCCCCGGGGGAAGACGGAAGGCAGCTGGTTTCTCAGTGCTTGTCCATCCTTCCGCGACCCGTTTTTCCCCACCCTTGGTCAGAACCTGCACGTAGGCCTTGATAGGTTTTTCGTCTTTGATACATGTCACCTTTAAGCTTATCGGCGGTTTTTCCGCCGCCTTTTTCACTACAGCCTTTGCCGCCATCTGAAAGTCTTTGGCCGTCTTTGCCGTGAAATACTCACCGCCACCTGCCTTGGCCATGCACTCAAGCTGTGCCTTTTCTTCTTCTGTGACGTCAAATCCGATGACATGCATTACGAAATTTATCCCTGCCTCCTTGAGATCCTTGACCAGGCCGCAGGGGTCCGGATCACAGGTCTCTTTGCCGTCCGAAACAAGGATAATGGTGGTTTCGTCCTCCATCTGTTTGATACGCTCAGCCGTCATCCGAACCGACCGGGATATCGGGGTCTTTCCTTTGGGGCTCAGACCCTGAACTGTCTTTATAAGTTTCTTCTTGTCTATTTTGCCCAGAGGAACCAGTTCTTCCACGTCGTTGCAGTCACCCTTGCGCCTGTGCCCGTAGGCCACCAGGCCCACGACGGAATCATCCGGCAGGTCTTTGATGAGACCGCTCATGACCTCCTTGGCAATGGCGATCTTGGCCTTTCCTTCCACCCGCCCCCACATGGAGCCTGAGGCATCCAGGATAAACATTATATTGCCGGTAGAGGCCGTCTCTGGTGCTGCCTTTTGAGCGGCCTGGGCAGGTCTTGCAGGAGTGGGAGTTGTTGTTTTTTGAGCCTGAACTGTTTTTACATCTCCGGTCTCGCTCTTACCCTGGCACGCAAACTGCTCGATCTTGAAGACAATCCTGCCAGCTTCTCCTGAAAGAGAAAGGGTCCAGGGTTCCATTTCAGGCGGTATCTCCCAGGAGCGGTTCTGGTTATTTTTCAGCGCAAAACGGGCCGATTCGATGGCGTTCTTGTTCTTGTCCTGAACTATCAGGTTTGCCTTTGATATTGTTCCCGCTGGATTGTCCCCGGTGGCCGTGATCACGATACGTCTGTCAGGATCAAGGGATCGCCCTCTGCCTGAGCCCTTCTTTACCTCGATTATCTCGACCTTCGGCTTTCCCGGCCTCTTCTTCTTGGTAACCGTCGTTTGATGCCCAATGGCCTTTACCTCTTTGCTCCCTTCTCCGAACTGCTCCATTTTCAGACGGATCTGCCCGGACATACCGCTTACGGAAAGTGTCCAGGGCTCTTTTTCGGCAGGGATATCCCAGGTTCTGGTCTGTTCGTTTTTCAGGGTAAAAACCGCGCCTTCAATTTTTTTGTTCCTTTTATCCTGGACGGTCAGGCCCGCCTCGGACAGATCGCCTTTTGGGTTATCGCCTGTGGCAGTGATAACGATACTGCGATCAGGATCAAGGGAAATTCCCATCGCAGAGGTCTTCTTGATGACCAGGGTCTTCACGCTGGGCTTCCCTGATACGTATTTTTCCCGGGACGAGGTTCCGGAGGTAGGTTGGGGGGGACCTGCCGCCATTTCCAGTTTTGTAAAGCCTGCCGGGATCTTGAAAAGATCTGATTTTACAGTCCCTTCCTTGATATCTTTAAGCTCCATGACAGCGTTTTTGTTCAGTCCGAAGCGTTCCTCCCGGATGAGATGATTGAGCTTTTTTGCGATCCAGACCTTGGAGGCAGGTTTTGATTTTCCCGCCTCAATGTACATCACTGTTTTGCATTCATAACCGTTAACAGTTTCGACCGGGCCGGGCTTTTCCGTCATCCCCTTGCGGGTCATGGTCCATCCGACCAGAGGATTTGTCATCATGGTCTTTTTGATATCGGCAATTTCAACGTATTTTTTCATCTGGGGATTAAGTCCCCATGTCACACCGGTATCACGGTTTACAATGCTCGGATAGGGAGGCACGTTCATCGGCCCCTTTATCTTCTGGAGTCGGTACATACGGTCTTTGACATAGAGCTTATAGAGATATTCTCCTCCCGGTCCGGTTATAGCCATATCGGCCGTGAACTGGACTGCCTGTGCATGCGTAACTGAAAAGAACATGATTGAAACGACAAAAAATGCAACCAGGAAACCGAGAAGTCTTTTCTGTACCATTATTTCCTCCTATAGCCGTTGGTATTTCACATTTCCTATAAGCAGTGGACCCGCGCTATCGCTGAAAAGGGTTATGAAAGCCCCTCACCCCTACCCTTCTTCACAAATGGGGATAAGGGGTGAAGGTATGAGGGGTTATCGATTAAAAAAAACAGCCCTTGACATATGGCAAGCAAAAAAACCGCAGGCGGGTATTTCATTTCTCCGTACATATAGAATAGTTCGATTTGTTATATAATAAGGACTGGTTCATAAAAAGGCATTAAAAATGATCCGTAGTACAAGTTAGCGACCATGATAATGCAATAAATTTAATCATTTTTCAATAAACTCTTTTCCTTATAAATAATTTATTTAATAAAACAAACCATGGAAACATATACCGATTTAATACATTTGAGTTCATACTAAAAACTCATTCAGGACAAACAGATTTTCCAGTTAGAGACATCACTAATAAAAATGCCCGAACCGATGAAAATACTATCGGCACGGGCCATTTAAAGAATCTTATCTATTTGATATAACTATTTAAATGCTGTTACTCTAGAAGACACCGTCGTTAACGCTGAGAAAGCCGTTCTAAATTTTTTCTTACTTATAACAAGCCTTTTTCCACGCCTTTATTCCACCCAAAAGGGCCTTTACATTATTGTAGCCTTTATTGATATACTCTCCTGCCAGACCGGCAGATGTGGCCTCATTGGCTCACTTGCAATAAAAGATTATCTCGCTGTCCGTTGAAAGCCGTGGAAGCCTTTCTTCCAGTTCAGAGCGAAATATCGCGCCTTCAAGGATCTTTCCCTCACAAGCCTTGTCATCATATGCACAGACAAAAAGCGCCTCGCCCGAAACGACCTTCCGGTGCGCCTCCTCAACTCCTATTCGCTCAACCACAAGACCTTTCTTGGTCTGACTTGTCCAACCTGTTGATGAAGCAATAAACAGGGCAAACATTACGGAAACCACCAACACCACGGTGAAACCATAATTTTTTTTCATATATTGACCTCCTTTCCTGATATGACATATCCTGGGTTTATGATTCTCGAAAAGGAGCCCTGCCTTTGTCACCTAAACAAGACACGAACAACTGCCCCGCCCCGGAACCGCTCAGAAATCATCTGGGTGTTGTCATATTTCTGACCCTCCTTTTTCTGATATCATTTCTTGCCAGATTTATATTTTCTCCCCTCATGCCCTCTATTGAAAAGGACCTGGGCGTCACACACGCGCAGGCAGGCTCGCTTTTCATGGTCCTTTCGATCGGGTTCCTGACAGCTCAGCTGAGCTCCGGTTTTCTTACATCCCGGATACTTCACAGGGGCTCAATAATTACATCAGCCATTGCCATGGGGTTTTTCCTGATTCTCTTTTCTTTCCTCAGCTCCCTGAACCAGATTCGCCTGGTCATGGTGCTGCTCGGCATGGCCGCCGGGCTTCATCTTCCTTCCGCGGTAGCCACGATAACGGCCATGATAGATCGTCAGGACTGGGGCAAGGCCCTCGGGGTTCATCAAACCGCCCCAAGCATTGCCCTGGTAATGGGACCGCTTCTGGTTGTGGCACTGCCGCTTTCCTGGAGGACACTCCTTCTGCTGATAGGGATTTTATCCATTGCAGGAGGGATATCCTTTTTTATCTTTAACGGATCAGGAAGATTCCCCGGCCAGCAGCCCAGGCCTGCCAACGTGAAAGCGCTCCTTTCCTTGAAATCGTTCTGGATAATGGTCGCCCTGTTTTCCATGGGTATCGCTTCAAGTGCAGGGCTTTACACAATGATCCCGCTGTATCTTGCCTCGGAAAAGGGTTTTGATCCTGACACGGCCAATTTTCTTCTCGGTCTGTCCAGGGTTTCAGGTCTTTTCATAGTCATTGTTGCGGGATGGGTTGTCGACAGAATCGGTGAAAAAAAGACATTGTCAGGGGTCCTTTTTTTCTCCGGCCTGGGAACCATCCTCCTTGGCCTTGCTTCCTCAAAATGGATCGTTCCGGCGCTTTTTCTTCAGCCTCTTATTGCATCCGGTTTTTTCCCTCCCGGATTCGCGGCCCTTTCACGGATAGTCTCACCAAGTTTCAGAAGTCTTGCTACTTCGCTTGTAGTTTCGATCGGCTTTCTTTTTGGAGGTGGTATGGTGCCTATGTTCCTTGGGTTGATGGGTGAAAAGGGGAACTTCGGTCTCGGGATTGTGCTACTGGGAGCTTTTACCGGCTTGATCCCGGTACTTTCCCTTTTTCTCAGGTTAAAACAGATGGAGGAACCCGGCTGCTGACCAGGTCCCGGGGCAGATTCGACAACAGGAATGGACATTCATCAGCGGATGGAGGATTTTCAGTATTTTCTAACCCCTTCCGTCGTCACACGGTTCATCATCGTTTGTTGCCCTGGCATGTTCGGCACTGGGAGCAGTGGTACAATATTCAAGGTCCTCTTCAGAATCCTTTTTTATTGCCTCTTTTTTCTTTTTTTCTTCATTCTTTTTATCATCCATTTCTATCTTTCTCCTTGAAAAGGACCAAAAAAAATGCAACCCAGACAGACGGGGCCTATTTTGCAAGGTCCTTTATGTACTGGGCTATTATTATACCAAGATATATGCAGGCGTTACCCTCGATACATCGGTCGGCATCGCCTTTGTCCAAAAAGGCGTGCCGCTCCAGATCATCCTTTTTGAATGTTATGACCCATGCATCTTTGGCTTCATCAAATTCCAGGGCCATAGACAGATCATAAGTTCCGATTTCCGGATACATTTCAAAGAGCTTTTTCCTTAAGTCTTCCTCAGCATAACTCATGGACAACCTCCTCGATACGGTTAACAGGTATGATCATAGAATCCGTGTCCCCTGGGCATTAAAACTTCGGTTTACAAAATAAGATATGTATTAAAAGGGATAAATCAACGAAACCTTCCGGATCGACTGACCCGTTTTTTACATCAATATTAATTATCAACCCCTTCCCAATCCGTCCGGATATAGGTTTCCGATAATTGAACGGTTCAGCCGGCATCCTTTTCTAAAGAGATGCCTTCTCAAGGATATAAATATCCTCTCTATCGGCCTTGCCGGGGTTAACCGGATAACGGGTATGGGCTATGACACTTAATCCTCCCTCAGGGACAAGGGAGATCTCCTGCTCCGTGTCCTCGGAATCGTTGTGCCATGAAACAAGAATGACCCCGTCGTCACAGTCGGACACATGGGTCTCCCTGTAGCCCCAGTAGCAGTCATCAGGGCTGCATTTGCTCCACACATGGATTTGAATCGTGGTAAGTTTTCTTTCGATCTTGACGGTTGTTATCCCTTGGGGCCTTACGGTATCCTTATTGACCCATGTGCCAGCAAACTCCGTGGCCTTTGCACCTGGCTGACCTAGCTTTTCCTCAGGCCCCTTACCCTTGCTGTAGAAATAAAACATGGCTACCAGCGCGGCAGCTATACTGATGACCGCAAAACTTACGCTTATTGCCTTTCTTATATCCATTCCATCACCATCACTCATAAAAATTTAGGCGCCTTGCGACCTCTTTACCTCATTTTCAAAATATTCAGAAAGAAGGATAAACGGCCTGTTTTTTTGATATAAGGGAGCCATACAATCTATTATCCTTTTAATTCCATAAATGCAACCGGCTGACGGGACGCTAAATTGGCATCAAGAAGTAACATTTCCGTGCCTTATACGTTTGGAGTTGATCAGATGAAGGCAGGAAAAATTTTGTTCAGGTTTTCTACACATATCAAACTCTACCTTTTGACATGAAATTCAAATTTAACAACCAGAACAACGAATAACAAAACGGTGACAGAAATAATTCCTGCCGATAGGGCGGGACAACTGCGCTTTTTACGAAACCGTCAGGGTTGCATCAGTCAAGCCTGTAACACTTAAGTATCTCCCCGAAATAGAGCGTATGGTAGTCTTTCTCAGGATAAAGCTTTTCATATTCCGCTATTAGATTATTTCTGTCCATGGGTGCCTTAAAAACGATCCTGCACTCAAAATGAATTCCCTTTGTCTTTATAACCGGGGATATGACACTCTTTGCAGGTACTGTCTCAAGGTTCAGCTCTTTTAACTTGTCATGATCGCGACCGGATTTCGTGCCGCAGAACATTATGGCATCCTTCATGTCCGACTCCGGCACCGTGACCGTAAAATCCTCCGCCTTTTCCATTATGCCGAAGGTATGGCGTGAGTCCCTTACAGCCACCATAAATACTGGTTTTCTCCATACATAACCTATGAGGGCCCAACCGATGGTCATGGTGTTGAGGTTATTACCTGTCTTAACGGTCAAAAAGGCACCGCTCTTAATCCGTTCCATCGCCTCTTCGGCAATCTCCATGTAATCGATATCTTTCATAACCGATGTCTCCTTTCATTTACTGTTTTAACCGCAGAAACTCATTTACGCCGCAAAAGGATATTTACCGCCTGATTATGGGCTGAAAGCTTTAGTTCAGGTTTGCGGGATTAAAGCCGGCTGCCTGTAAAAAACAATTCCATCCGGAAAGCGCTTTAAAATTGGCATTATAGTAGAATAGATCTCTTCAAAAATAAACCATGAACAGGGATCAGGTGCCCAAATGAGCCCTTGAAAAGCTGCAATGCAGGGGGTATAAAGTCCCATTAGTTTAAAGCCCGTCAGGTTTAAAGGAGGGTAAAAAATCATGCCTGTTTCATTATCGGAAAAATTGCGTATACCCTTTACAAGGATCGCGGTACTTATCCTGTGCGCATCCATCATTTTATCGACAAGCAGATGGGAGCATATCTCGATTTTAAGCGATATATTGTTTTTAACAGGATGCGTGCTCGCAGGAGTCGCATCATTGGGCCGTCTTTGGTGTTCCCTATATATCGCAGGATATAAAAACGCTACTCTTGTAACAGAAGGGCCCTATTCTATCACAAGAAACCCTCTTTATTTCTTCAGCCTCATAGGAGCGGTAGGTGTTGGACTCGCTACAGAGACATTGTTTATTCCTTTAGCGATCATAATTCTCTTCTCCATCTATTACCCGAGCGTGATCAAGAGCGAGGAGGACAGGTTGTCGGACACCCATGGAAGAGCCTTTGATGCTTATTCAAAAAAGACTCCTGCCTTTTTCCCGAATTTATTTCTATTGAAAGAGCCGAACACATATATTGTAAATCCGAAGATTTTCAGGAAAAACCTGATGGGAGCGCTTTGGTTTGTATGGTTCATAGGGATTTTAGAGCTTGTAGAGGCGTTTCATGAAGCGAATATAATACCAGTTGTTCTGGAGATATATTAGTCTTCTTTTGAGAAGAGACCTATAAATTGAAGGCCGTTTAAAGACAACCCCCAAAAGGATTTCAGGAAAGAAATATAATGGGAATAAAATTCAGGCATATCAGTACACAGAACAGTCTCATAAACCCTTTAAAGGGCTTCACTCCGGATGAGATACCGCTTGAGATACGATTCGACCCGCTCACGGGGCAGACCGGGAGGGTATTCGATCTTCCCTACAGACCCCCTGAAAGACCCGACCTTCAGAAAGTGGTAGAAAAATCAAGAGAGATCTTCTGCCCCTTCTGCCCTGATACGCTGGCAAATTCGACACCTCTTTTCCCGGAGGAGCTTATCCCGGAGGGAAGAATAACGGTTGGAAAGGCCACTTTGATCCCCAACCTGCTCCCGCTTGACACCTACGCGGCCGTGACGGTGATCTCCGATGAGCACTATATAGCAATGGAAGACCTTGTCCCCGAAAGGATCACGGATGCCTTTATAGCGGCTCACAGATTTATAAAGAGGGTCCTTAATGCCGATCCCGCCATGAATTATTTCTATATAAACTGGAACTACATGCCGCCTGCCGGTTCCAGCATGGTTCACCCCCACATTCAGGTGAACTGCGGAAGCGTGCCCACCAACCAGCACAGGCTCCAGATCGAGGCATGCAGGAGCTATCGTGAGGCTAATGGAAGCGACTTCTGGGCCGACTACATGGAGGCGGAAAAAATAGAAAAAGAGCGTTATCTTGGAGAATCGGGCGAAGGCACTTTCTGGGTCATGAACTATGTACCCCAGAGCTTTATCCCTGATGTGTGGTGCGTATTCAAAGGGCATGACTCGCTTGAATTCATTTCCGAAGGAGAGATTTTCTCCTTTGTCGAGGGGCTTTCAAGGATATTGAAATACTACCACAGTCAAAATATCTACAGCTTCAACATGGGGCTTTTCTCCGTAAGGCAAGACGATGACTTCAGAATCAATGCAAAAATCTGCCCGAGGCTTCTGCCGAGGGACATAGGCAACAGCGATCAGACCTACTTCCAGACGGTGCACAAAGAACCATGCAGCGTCTGGAGACCCGAGTCAATATGTCCCATGGTAAGGGATTTTTTCAATGATGGTCAGGCCACTATAGATGGTCGCGAACGACCTTGAGCAGCTTTTCTATGTCCCCTGCACCCAGTTTTCCATCCTTTCTGAAGATAAGCCGCCCCTCGCGGTCAAAGGCGAGCACATCGCTGGTGTCGTCTGACAGGCCCCATTTTTCAACAAGCGCCTTTTTGTAATCCCTCACATAGGTCGTTCTGGGGTATTGTTTCTGTTTTTTCTTGAGCGAGGAGGATATGGCAAAATTGGGGAGCCATGTGGCGGCCATATTTATTATGGCCACGGACTGGTACTTCTCATCCGGGAAGTTTTCTTTTTTGAGTGCCTCACTGGCATCGTTATTCAAATCCTTTTCATCAGGGTCCACATAAAAGAGCACAAACACCCTGCCCCGCATTTCATCGCTGCTCCATGCCGCGCCGTCAAGGCGTCCTCCCAGATCCTCCTTAAGCTCAATTCTTTCAGGGATCTCCCCCGGTTTGACCTCTGCATAGGCAAAAGAGGCAACAAAAAACATAGACACCAGGATAAAAAGAATGCGCTTCATATCTGACCTCCTTTTTTGACCCCCATATTACAATCATTGAAGCGAAGAATCTTGCCCTCCAGGACCCGGGTTTATCCGCACGAAAACATCTTCTCCCGAATACAGTCATAAAAAGTTCTTGAAATGAGATTAAAGGCATGCGATCAGAGGATATAATAGCATGTGATGCTGTTCTTTTAAACATCAATATAAAGACACCACCGCCCGCACGACCAGGCACCGATCTGTCCCTGAAAGGGGCTTGGTTGCCATAACGGTAATCAGGATGCCTGAAGTGAGCCGAGACATCCGGAATGAATCCGACTAATCTTTCACAGATAACAGGAGTCCGTCCTGGTCCGGCTCACAGAGCCGGTGACACTCAGGTGAAACATGAGATTCTCAAGGAGAATAGGACATTGAAAATAGTAGTACTTGACGGATACACATTAAATCCGGGGGATAACCCCTGGGACGAGATCTCCGGGATGGGTGATCTGAAAGTCTATGAGCGCTCTCACAGAGATCAGATCCCAGCAAGGGCTCAATCCGCGCAGATCGTCCTTACAAACAAGGCACCCATCAGCGGCGATAACATCCGTGATCTACCGGATCTCAGATTTATATCCGTGCTTGCAACAGGCTACGACATCGTTGACATCAAAGAGGCCGGCAAGAGGGGGATTCCGGTTTCAAACGTGCCAGAGTATGGTACGGACTCTGTGGCGCAGTTTGTAATGGCACTCCTCCTGGAGTTATGTCATAATGCGGGAAGTCACTCCATGAGCGTACGCGCGGGCAAATGGTGCCTTAGCCATGACTGGTGCTTCTGGAACTCCCCCCAGATGCTTCTGAAAAATAAGAGAATGGGGATAGTCGGATTCGGTCGGATCGGCAGAAGGCTCGGAGAACTAGCTCATGCCTTCGGCATGGGGGTGTATGCCTGTGACCCTGTCCATGAACACACGCCCGATTACAGCGGCTTTCAGTGGAAATCTCTTGAAGAACTGTTCAGCCGTTCGGATGTGGTAAGCCTCCACTGCCCTCAGACCCCGGAAAATACCGGATTCGTCAACTCCCGGCTGCTTGACAAAATGAAGCCGGGGGCCTTTTTCATAAATGCCGCAAGGGGTGGACTGGTAAGGGAAAACGATCTTGCATATGCCCTTGACAATGGGATCATAGGAGGAGCGGCTCTCGACGTTGTTTCATCCGAACCCCCTGAAGTGAATAACCCGCTTTTAGCCGCTAGAAACTGCATCATCACCCCGCATATGGCATGGGCATCCCTTGACGCCCGAATAAAACTGATGAAGATGACAGTGAAAAATATCAAGGCCTTTCTAGAAAACAGGCCTGAAAACGTAGTAAACAGCAGGTATTTGAGTTAATAAGGGATGGAAGCTATCCATCAACCTTATGCCGCCTGATCATATTCAAGACCGTTTTGGCCTCTGAACAGCCGATAGCAAGGGCAGTGACAAAATATATAAGCGCCCCTGAAATGACAAGGGCAGTCAACTCGAAAATCATCTTTGCAAGCCCGGAATCGGCAGATATCTCAAACCAGTTACTGCCGAGGAAATATACACACATACCCATAAGCAGGGCTGCCGCGCCGCTCTTAGCCACGGATAAAAGCACGGGTCTCAAAAATCCCGCCCCCGCCTTTCGCCCCATGATATACACAAGCATGCAGAATTGTATGGATGAAGCAATCGACAGGGCGAAGGCGAGTCCGCCATGTTTCAGCGGTCCCATCATTGCGAGGCTTAAAAGCACATTCATGACCAGGGCCACTACCGCTACCTTCACAGGAGTCTTTGTGTCCTGAAGCGCGTAAAAGGCCGCCACCATAACCCTTATGCCTGAAAAGGCCCAGAGTCCGACAGCGTAAAAAAACAGGGCCCTGCCGGTCATCATGGTGGAATAGCCGTCAAATGCCCCTCTTTCGAAAAAGAGCATGATAATCGGTCTGCCGATTATCATTAATCCCGCCATAGAAGGAAGTGTAAGAAAAAACACCAGCCGAAGCGAGTGACTCAGGGTATCGCTGAAGCGGTTCAGGTCATTTTCCGCCGCATGCGTGGACAGAGACGGAAGCACGGCGGTACTCACGGCAATTGCAAATACTCCAAGAGGAAACTGTACCAGCCGGTCCGCGTAATACAGCCATGACACACTTCCTTCAGGTAGAAAGGAGGCAAGCAGCGTCCCCATGAACTGGTTGAACTGGTACACGGCCGAACCAAAGACAGCCGGAAGCATCAGTACCCCTATTCTCTTAACCGCCGGATGCCGTGGCCGCCAGCTTGGAAACAGCCTGAAACCCTCTTTTAATGCAGCCGGTATCTGGATCACTGTCTGAAGAAAACCACCTATAAGCACACCGATTGCCAGGCCTACAATAGGCTCGCTTAGATGAGGGGAAATCAAAAAGGCGGCCCCTATTATCCCGAGGTTTAAAAATATCGGAGCGGCGGCCGGTTCCGCAAAACGCCTGAGGGAATTGAGGAGTCCCATGAAAAACGCCACAATGCTTATAAAAAAAATATATGGAAAGGTAATCATGGTAAGAAGCACTGTAAGGTCGTATTTAACTCCTGCACCACCGAAACCGAACGCCTGTATCCTTACGATCCATGGGGAAAACAGGATACCCGCCAAAGTCACCACAACAAGGATCGCCGACAGGATCGTCAGCACGACCCGTGCCAGATCAAAGGCCTCTTTTTTCCCCTTTTTTGAAAGGTATTCAGTGAACACCGGTATAAACGATATTGTGAGAGATCCTTCTGCAAAGAGCCTCCTCAGCAGATTCGGAATCCGGAATGCGACAAAAAACGCATCGGCCGCCATGCCCGATCCAAACAGTGCCGCCACAACAATGTCTCTCACAAGTCCCAGTATTCTACTCAGGAGCGTAAAAAACCCTACTACTCCAGCCGCCCTGCTCACCCTGCTTTTCTCGGAATATGGCAAGTCTTTCTCCTAAAAATACCTTGACACTGAAACGATCTTTATACTAGACTTACAGATTCAAATTTCTTAACTAGGAGGCATGCTCTTGGCAAACCATAGGTCAGCCCTTAAGAGGGCTCGTCAAAATGAAGTAAGAAGGCTGCGCAACAAAGGTTATAAAAGCAAAACCAAAAAGGCCATCAAGGCAGTGAGAGCGGCCATAGCTGAAAATTCTCCGGAACAGGCACAGGAAAGGCTGATAAACGCCGTTTCGATCCTTCAGAAAACCGCTTCCAAGGGCGTGATCCACAAAAATCAGGCCTCAAAGAAGATTTCGCGCCTTACTCGCCAGATCAATCAGCTCGAAGCCTCCTGATTGATATCAGGAGCATATGGACAATATTATATTTTCGAGAACAAAATTCGCTCGAAAGCCTGACTTAAGAAGCCCGTCAGCCTGGTAGAGCAGGTGAATAGTGCCCTCAAGATCCTCGGCAGTCCAGTTCCTTGATTGCGTGAGGAGTTTTTTTGCGATAAAAGGCTGGATCTTCAGTTTTTTGGCTATGTCCCCTGCCCTTCCACCCCCCTTAATAATCTCCACTGATCCCATCAGCAAAACCATCTGCCTGTTAATCATGGAAAGGACCCTGCCGAGCGCCCCTTCCTCCCTTTCCTCCTCCAGAAATCTCCTCAAAGCGGAGAGTGATTCAGCGCAGCGTTTCTCTGATATGCTGTCTATCAATTCAAATATAGTATATATCCTGCTGTAGATGGCACTATCCCTGACCTGCTTTATACCAACCCCTTGATCAAGAAAAAGCAGGGAGAGCTTTTCAAGCTCCGAGTACAGTTCCATGGATCTGTTTCCCACAACCTGCTGCAGGAGGTGGCAGGCATCGGGTTCCAGCCTGAAACCCAGTTCCTCGGACCTTTTCATCAGCCAGGGGAATACCTGGTTCTGGGTTATCTCACTGAAATTAACGGAAAGCCCTTTGTCCCTTATACCCTTGTAGAACCTGTTCCTGAAATCCGCCTTTGACGTCACAAAAAGGAGGCAGGTAGATTCAACCGGATTTTCCATATAGGGTAAAAAAGCTTCCAGTCTGGAAGCGCTCAACTTATCCGTTCTTCGGAGAATTATGAGCCGGTTTTCAGACATGAAAGGCATGGTCCTGGCAAGATCCAGGACCTGAGCGGGCGCGAAATCTCTGTCATCGGCATAGAAAAGGTGGGAATTGAAATCTTTTGTCTCAGGCGGTATAAATTCCTTTCTTATTCTCTCCAGCACCCGTTCCCGCCTGAATTCATTTGCCCCGTAAAAGAGATAATATGGGTCAAGGACCCCATTTTTCAATTTCTTCAAGACCTTCTCGGGTGAAAGCTCTGGGGCCATTAAAATCTTTCCATTGTCTTTGCATATATTTTTCTGGAAAGCTTCCTGGAGATCTCCCGTATCGCCTCTTTCTTTTCATGCATGTTCTGCAGGGGGTCGGCGCCAACCGCGTAAGAGGCCTTTTCCTCCATCCGGCTGTCACGCCAGATCACCTTTCCGGTTTCCCGCTCAACCAGCTTCATATCAAGAGTGATCCTGATACGGCGGGAAGAGGTCGTTGCATAGTTTGTTTCAGTGCCCTGGACAATATTTTTTGTGACGTCGTAACTGAGAGCCTCTGTGCTTATCCTGTAAACATTCCCCTTAAGCACTGCATATGCTCCGCTTTCGGAGACAAGAGGCACCCTGGAATGCCCTATGAATTCATTTCTCAACTGCCTTGTGAATTCAGACTCAAAACCAAGCGTTGAGGAACTGCTTGATATCATCGGTATGGCGAGGCTCTGGATCTGGATGCCCACTGGCGTTCCAGCCTCACGGATCTGATACCCGCACCCGCTCAACAGAAAGGTCATCAGGACAATCAGGAGGAAAAACCTATTTTTTTGAGTAACAGCACCTTTTCGCATAATAATCACACCACGACGTTTACAAGTTTATTTTTTATAACTATCACCTTTTTCACAGGCTTTCCATTCACAAACGACTGAACCCTTTCGTCCTTAAGCGCCTTCGCCTCAAGTTCCTTCCCGCTGCAGGATGCAGGGACCTCTATCCTGTTTCTCACCTTTCCATTTACCTGAAGAACTACGAGCACCTTCTGTACCTCAAGGGCTTCTTCCTTGAAACAGGGCCAAGCTTTATCGATAAGCCGTTCTTCTTTCCCCATCCGCTCCCACAGCTCTTCCGCGATATGGGGGACAACAGGTGAAAGCAGAACTATGGTTGCCTCTATGGCCTCTTTCAGCACGCCCGGCGCCTGGGCTTCTTTTTCACGGCCTCCCTTAATAAAATGATTTATATCATTTACCAATTCCATTACGGCAGCTATCGCAGTATTGAAATGAAAGCGATTCTCTATATCCTCCGTGACCTTTTTCACGGTCTGATGCGTCTTTCTGTGAAGAGCAAGCAAGGGTTCGGAAAGGGATGCCGTATCAACCGCCCCTGATTCCCCGTTAAGGTCCTCCAGATTATCGGCGACCAGCCTCCACATCCGGTTCAGGAACCTGTAGGAGCCCTCCACTCCCTGATCGCTCCACTCAAGACCCCTTTCGGGAGGAGAGGCAAAAAGGCAGAACATCCTCACCGTATCGGCCCCATACCTGTCGATGAGCGTCTGAGGATCCACCACGTTTTTCTTCGACTTGGACATCTTTACGGTATTGCCAGTTATTACCTCACTGCCGCATATGCTGCATCTGTCATCCTTCACCTCGGTCGGGTATAGATAGCCGTGGGTCGGGCATTCCTGGGTTTCCTTACAGACCATCCCCTGGGTAAGAAGATTCTTAAACGGTTCTTTTATCCGGAGGTATCCGAAATCCTCCAGCACCCTCGTGTAAAATCTCGAATAGAGGAGGTGCAGGATCGCGTGTTCGATTCCACCTATATACTGGTCAACCGGCAACCAGTAATCGACTTTCTCAGGATCCAGAGGTCCCTTGTCATATCCGGGGCATGCATATCTGTCAAAGTACCAGGATGACTCCACGAATGTATCCATTGTATCTGTCTCCCGCCTGGCCTTTCCGCCGCACAGGGGGCATTTCACCTCATAGAAGGATGGCTCAAAAGGCAGGGGGGATCCCCCGTTAGGCCTCATATCCAGATCAAGAGGCAGTACAACCGGCAGATCCTCTTCAGGAACGGGAACAGTTCCGCATTTTTCGCAGTAAAGTATCGGTATGGGAGCGCCCCAGTAGCGCTGCCTTGAGATCCCCCAATCCCTGATTCTGTAATTTATCGTCTTGTGGCCCATTCCTTTTTCCTGGAGATAATCGGCGATGCTGTCCAGCGCCTCAAGATTTCTTTTTCCGTTAAACGGGCCTGAGTTTACGAGGATTCCCTCATCAACATACGCCTCTGTCATTGTCTCCGGATCCAGTTGATGATCAGGCGGACTTATCACCACCTTCAACTTAAGGCCGTATTTCCTGGCAAAATCAAAATCCCTCTGATCATGAGTGGGAACCGCCATAATGGCACCGGTGCCATAGTCAAACAAAACGAAATTGGCGACATATATAGGGATTTCATCCCCTGTAACAGGATTGATGCAGTATCTTCCCGTAAAGACCCCTTCCTTGACCGTATAGTCCGCGGTCCTCATGTAGCTGTCCATCTTAAGTGTGCGATCAATGAATTCAAGCACATCATTTTCTTCGGGCAGACCCTTGACCATCTCCTTGACCATCGGATGTTCAGGGGCGAAACAGAGGAAGGTGGCGCCGTAAATCGTGTCCTGCCTTGTGGTAAACACCTCTATGATCTCTCCTGAACCTGCCAGCGGAAAACAAAGAATCGCGCCATAACTCTTCCCGATCCAGTTTTTCTGCATGGTAAGTACGCTTTCAGGCCATCCGGGAAGTTTTTCACAATATTCCAGGATCTCTTCCGCATAATCGGTTATCTTGAGAAACCAGCTGTCCATCTCCTTTATCTTAACTTCCTGGTCGGTATGCCGCCAGCAGCAACCGTTTTCCACCTGCTCGTTTGCCAGCACACTCTGGCATTTCTCACACCAGTTGACAAAGGTCCTCTTCTTATATGCGATTCCTTTTTCAAACATCTTAAGGAAGACAAGCTGCTCCCATCGATAATATTCAGGATCGCAGGTCGCCAGTTCACGATTCCAGTCATAGCTGAATCCCATCCTCTTCAGTTGGGTCTTCATTGCATTGATGTTATCGTATGTCCAGCGTGCTGGATGTGTATTGTTTTCTATGGCCGCATTTTCCGCAGGCATGCCAAAGGCATCCCAACCCATCGGATGAAGCACGTTCATGCCCTGCATACGCTTGTACCTGGCAACCACATCGCCTATGGTATAGTTTCTCACATGCCCCATGTGGATCTTGCCTGAAGGATATGGGAACATCTCGAGCAGGTAATATTTCTCCCTGTCTTTATCTTCAGTGACCTTGAAGGCCTCCTCTTTCTCCCATGTGGATTGCCATTTTATTTCTATTTCCCGCGGATCGTATCGCATGATAGGATGTTCCTTCCCTGAATTTCCCTATTCTACAGAGCCTTTGACACCTTCATCAAAGCGCCCTTCATTTAACAGTCTGTTGAACACGTTGTCCAATACTCCGTTTATAAAGGCCGCGGAATCTTCTCCACCGAAGCCCTTTCCCAGTTCAACCGCCTCATCTATGGAGACCTTCGGAGGTATATCATCCATGTACAGCATCTCCATTACGGCAAGTCGCAATATGCTCCTGTCAAGGACAGGCATCCTCTCAATACGCCAGTTCTTGGATGCCTTTCCTATGTGGCTGTCCAGTTCACCCTTTTTTTCCCACACACCCTTAACCATCTGTCTGGCGTAAGCCATCGAAGACTTGGGTGCTTCAAAGTTGTTGCAAACCAGTTCAAAGGCCTCATCGGCATCCCCGTCACTGAAGCTGAGATGGAAAAGGACCTTTATGCATAATTCCCGAGCTTTTCGTCTTGAACCCATTTTTGACGGACCCGTAAAAGTCAAAATTTAGACGTAACAGTAAAAAACTCCAAATACAAGGCCTGCCGCTTCAGGAAATCATCCCCGAGCCTCTCAAGAGGGGCAGGCATAGCTACTCGGCTTGACTCAGGACAGTAAACCCGGCGAACGGCACTTGGATTTTTTACGACGCTGATTTTTAAAGGCAAAATCTTTCTATAAGGCCTCAGAGGCCTTATAGGAATAAAAACAGGGCCGCTCCCATTTTATTAATATACCGGTGATGTATTATCCGGGCCTGTGTTGAGAAACCATATCAACCTAATTCCTTGAAAAGATTGGCCATCTCCATAGCGGCCATGGCAGCTTCATAGCCCTTGTTTCCCGATTTAGATCCGGCCCTTTCAATGGCCTGCTCGATATTTTCAGTCGTAATCACACCAAATATTATAGGCAGATTCGTCTCAAGGGAAACATTTGCGATACCTTTGGACACCTCCGCCGCCACATAATCGAAATGAGGCGTGGCACCTCTTATGACCGCTCCAAGACAGATTACCGCATCGTAATCGCCTGTAAGGGCAATTTTCTTTGCGGCCAGAGGCAATTCAAATGCCCCGGGAACCTTTACGACCGGTATCGTATCTTCCTTTGCGCCATGCCTCTTTAAGGCATCCAGGGCACCATCGACCAGTCTTGAACATATGAAATCGTTAAAACGGCTGACTACCAGGGCAAACCTCATTCCTTCAGCAGACAGCCGCCCCTCCATTATCTTGGCCATGACATTCCCCCGCAATTAAAAGTTTTAGTTTATCTATATCGTTTAACTTATCTTATTATAAAGTCTTATCTTCACCTAGGCATTGCATCAAGAGCCCTTTTTTGATCCGCCCCGTAAGGCACTATTTATGCATTCGCAAAAAGTCAAAATTCAGACGGCACAGTAGAAAGTTCAAATGCAAGGCTTGCGAATCTTGAGGAATGAGGCGTACTTAAAGTACGTCGCAATGACGAAAGATGAAGCATAACGCAGCAGTTGGACTTTTTACGAAGCCGTCACTATTTGCCGTTGATGTTTTTCATAAGGTGCCCCAGTTTTTCACACTTGGTCGTGAGGTACCTGAGATTTTCAGGCCTTGGTTCACATTCTATGGGCACTCGATCCTTTACCTCAAGACCGTAACCCTCCAGGCCGATCATCTTTTTAGGGTTATTGGTCATGAGCCTCATCTTTCTAACACCCAGTTCAACCAGAATCTGGGCGCCGACACCGTAATCCCTGAGGTCTGCGGCAAATCCGAGTTCCTCATTCGCCTCAACCGTATCGAAACCCTGGTCCTGCAGCCTGTATGCCTTGAGTTTGTTGGCCAGTCCTATGCCTCGTCCTTCCTGCTGAAGATATAGTATGACTCCCAGCCCCTCTTCCTGAACCATTGCCATCGCCTTTTTGAGCTGTTCCCCACAGTCGCAGCGATATGAGCCGAAGACATCACCCGTAAGGCACTCCGAATGGACCCTCACAAGCACATCCTTATCAGGGGTAATATCACCCTTTACCAGCGCAAGATGCTCATAATCGTCGATATCGTTTACAAAGGCAACCGCCTTGAACTCACCGAATGGAGTAGGCAAAACCGTTTCAGCGGCCGAATGTACAAAAGACTCGGTCCTCATCCTGTAGGCGATAACATCGGCAACCGAGGCGATCTTAATGCCATGCTTTTCTGAGAACTCTTCCAGGTCGGGAAGCCTGGCCATGGTTCCGTCATCTTTCATTATTTCGCAGATTACAGCGGCCCCCCTGCAACCGGCCAACCTTGCCAGATCCACCGATCCCTCTGTCTGGCCTGTTCTGAAAAGAACACCCCCCCTTCTTGCCCTAAGGGGAAATACGTGACCCGGCTGGACAAGGTCGTCAGGTTTTGCATCCTCCGCTACTGCCGTCAAAACCGTTCGGGCCCTGTCCGCGGCAGATATTCCCGTGGTAACGCCACAACGGGCCTCGATTGATTTTGTAAAGGCGGTATTGTAGGGAGACTTGTTTTCATAGACCATCTGGCTCAATTTTAACTGCTCCACTATTTCCGGATCCAGGGCCAGGCAGATGAGGCCCCGGCCGTATCTGGCCATAAAATTGATCGCCTCCGGGGTTATCTTTTCCGCTGCCATGGTGAGGTCTCCCTCATTTTCCCTGTCCTCGTCATCCACAAGGATTATCATCTTACCCTGTCTTAAATCCTCAATTACCTCTTTAATATCTGATATAGACATATTATTCACCAAATCCATGTTTTGTTAACATCTCAAGGTCGATGGAAGAGCCCCTTTTTTCTTCCTCCCCGGAACTCCGCCCCTTGAATAATTTCTCCACATACTTTCCAATAATATCGGTCTCGATGTTTACATTTTCTCCGACACCTTTGTTCAGGAGACAGGTATCCTTTCCGGTCTGAGGAATTATGTTCACCTCAAAGGCCCCCTGTCCACACTCATTAACCGTAAGGCTTATTCCATCAACGGCGATAGAGCCCTTTGTTATTATGTAGCGTGAAAGTGTCTGATCGATGCCTATTCTGATCACCCAGGAGTTCTGTCTGTTCTCCTTCTTTTCTATTCTGCCGGTCCCATCTATGTGTCCTGAGACGATATGCCCCCCCAGGCGATCGGAAAGCCGCAGAGCCCTTTCAAGATTCACATGGTCACCGTTACGCCTCAAACCAAGGGTGGTAAGGGAAACGGTCTCCTGAGACGCGTCCATTGAAAAACTTTTCCCGGTCACACCGGTCACGGTCAGGCATACACCGTCGACAGAAATACTGTCTCCGATCCCGCACCCCGATATATCAAAGGAGGGCTCTATCGTAAGCCTTATCTCTCCTGCCCTGCGATCAATTGACCTTATCTTTCCTCTTCCCTCAACAAGTCCTGTGAACATAGGTTCAAACACCTCTTTGCCGGGACATTTTTTGACCGGAGCCGGAAAAGCACCTTGCTATCCAGACCATAGAACCCCGGTTTTGTTTATTCAAAAACACACCTGCCCATTCTCCCGTACCGCTGACTGCAGGCCTGCAAGCGGAGGTGCCGTAGCGCCTGTACTCTAAATTTCAGAGTTTATATCTCTTCCTGACACGGCTCTTAATTTATACGGTCGACCGGAGGATACACGGGATATCCGACAGTTAGAAGATCTTCTCCAAAATGTCTGATCGAAATATCTCTCAGTTGCACACACCTGTCCATCCTCAAGGCGCCATGTCCATGGGCCATTGGAATACCGTCATTACCCCCCAGCAGTTTAGGGGATCTGAAGACATAGAATTTGTCAGCCAAGCACTCCCTCATTATGGAACCTATCACTTTTGAGCCTCCTTCCACAAGGATACTCATAATGTCCATTTTTGCCAGCGTTTCCATCAACCAGGGGATATCGAGTCCGGCTTCTCTCTCCGGGCACCTAATGATCCTGGCCCCTTTATCTTCATACACCTTAACCCTGTCACCCGCAATACCCGAACCAACGGCTATTATGTTTTCAGCCTTTGAATTCTGATTGAGGAGTCTGCTGTTGAGAGGAGTTCTCAGGCGGGTGTCAAGTACAATGCGGATCGGGTCTTTTCCAGCCTTCCTGCGGCATGTAAGCATTGGATCATCCGCTATCACGGTCCCCACTCCTACCATGACCGCATCGGATCGATCTCTTAGGAGGTGGACAAAACTCCGCGATTTTTCATTGGTGATCCACTTGGAGTGACCTGTGGATGAACCTGCCCATCCATCAAGAGTAAGGGCCGACTTTACCGTTATAAAAGGCCTGCCTTCAGTTGAATGTCCGATGAAGGCCTCTATGAGCTCTTTACATTCCGGCTCCAGTACCCCTGTTACGACCTCGACCCCCCTGCCGCTGAGATAATCACAACCACCGCCGTCCACATTTGGATTCATATCCCTTGCGCCCACCACGACGCGCACGATTCCGGCCCTCACAATAGCCTTGGTGCAGGGAGGGGTTTTGCCATAGTGATTACAAGGTTCAAGGGTCACATAGAGGGTAGCGCCCCTCGCATTTTCCGAAACCTTGTTGAGAGCCTCAATTTCAGCGTGCGGCATACCCGATTTTCGATGGTAACCCGAGGCGATTATCCTGTCATCCCTGACGATTACCGCCCCGACAGGCGGATTGGGGGAGGTTCGCCCCAGCCCGTTTCGCGCCTGTCTCAACGCCGCCCGCATAAATCTTCTATCTCTATCTTTTAAAACCTGAGACATGCCCTTCCACTGGAATAAACATGGGATGTCAAAAGGGGACATCAACCCTTTTCATTCTTGGTCTCTAGTATATCCTGAAGCTCCGCCATGAATTCATTTATATCCCTGAATTGCCTGTAAACAGATGCGAACCTCACATAGGCCACTTCATCCCATTCCTTGAGAATGCTTATTACCCGTTCGCCGATCTCGGAACTATCGATTTCTTTCTTTCCAAGCTCCTGGAAAAAGACCTCGAGAGAATCCACAAACTCGTCGATAGTGGTCATACTCACAGACCTTTTTCTACAGGCAAGCCGGATTCCCTTGGTGATTTTTTCCCTGTCGAACGGCTCCCTCCTTCCATCCTTTTTGACCACCATGGGAAGAAGCTCTTCCAGCTTCTCGTAGGTAGTGAATCTCCTTCCGCACTCCAGGCATTCCCTGCGCCTTCTAATGGATCTGCCATCTTTTCCGAGTCGGGAATCTATCACCTTATTGTTTATCTTTGTGCAATAGGGGCATTTCACGATTCGAACCTCTCAATCTCTATTCCTGCCTCCAGAAGCATACCGTCGGCCAAGGAGTCATTATATCCATCTTCAAAAACGACCCTGTTAATACCCGCATTTATTATCATCTTTGAGCATATTACACATGGTTTGTTTGTACAATAAAGGGTCGATCCGGAGATGGAAATGCCGTGGTAGGCCGCCTGAATAATAGCGTTCTGCTCTGCGTGAAGGCCCCGGCACAGTTCATGCCTCTCCCCGGACGGAATTCCCGCGTCTTTTCGAAGGCACCCCACCTCCTCGCAATGCCTCAAGCCTGAGGGAGCGCCGTTGTACCCGGTTGCAAGGATTCTTTTGTCCTTTACGATAATAGCTCCTACCTGACGTCTCAGACAGGTAGATCTTCTGGCCACCATCTTGGTAATGGCCATGAAGTATTCAGGCCAGGAAGGTCTTGCCACTTAATTACCCTCTCCCATTTGTCCGTATACGGGAAAACTGCTGCAGAGTTCGGACACCTTTTGCTTCACATGTGATATTACCGTTTCGGAATCCGGATTTGACAGTGCATCCCTTATGAGGCCCGCGATAAGCCTCATTTCCCCTTCCAGCATTCCCCTTGTTGTAAGTGCCGGGGTACCCAGTCTGAGTCCGCTTGTTATCTTGGGACCATTTTTATCAAAGGGCACCGAATTTTTGTTTGCGGCTATACCGGCCATTGCCAGCGTGTTTTCAGCCTTTTGTCCGGTGATACCCCTGGAGCTCAGATCGAGCAAAAGAAGATGCGTATCGGTTCCTCCCGAAACTATATCAAAGCCGTAACCCTTCAGTTCATCGGCAAGGGTCCCGGCATTTTTCACGACCTGCTTCTGGTATTCGGTGAATTGCGGTCTGAGCGCCTCTCCGAAGGCAACCGCCTTGGCCGCGATTATATGCATAAGAGGGCCGCCCTGTATACCCGGAAAGACCCCTTTTGCAATCCTGGGGCCTAATTCCTCCCCGCACAGGATAAGCCCGCCTCTGGGGCCTCTAAGCGTCTTATGGGTGGAGGAGGTGACAAAATCCGCCAATCCTACCGGTGACGGATGCAGTCCGGTGGCAACAAGGCCCGCTATGTGGGCCATGTCCGCCATCAGGTAGGAACCTGTTTCCCTGGCTATATCCTTGAATGCGTGAAAATCGATAATCCTTGAATAGGCACTCGCACCAGCGATTATCATTTTGGGTCTGTGTTCTTTAGCCAGCTCCCTGACCTGATTATAATCGATTCGTTGCGAATCCTTATCCACACCGTAGGACACGGATCTGAATATCTTGCCTGAAAAGCTTACAGAACTTCCATGTGTCAGATGCCCTCCCTGGGAAAGCTCCATTCCCAAAATGGTGTCACCCGGATTCAGCATGCTCATGTATACGGCCATGTTTGCCTGGGAACCGGAGTGCGGCTGGACATTCACATATTCCGAGTTGAAAAGTCTCTTGCCACGCTCTGAGGCAAGTCTTTCCACCTTGTCTACGAATTCACAGCCCCCGTAGTACCTTGCGCCGGGGTAACCCTCCGCGTATTTATTGGTCATTACATTGGCCTGTGCCTCAATAACCGCAGGGCTGGCATAGTTCTCAGAGGCAATCATGATCAGATTGGCCTGTTCCCTTCGCACCTCGTCCTGAATCGCGGCAAATACTTCCGGATCCAGGGTCTCTAAACTCTTGTCTTTGGACATAACACCCTCAATCAATTTTAATAATTCTTTTCTGATGACGACCGCCTTCGAAGGGAGTTTCAAGAAATACGTCAAGAATCTCTATTGCAAGTCCGGAACCGAGGACCCTTTCACCCATGGCAAGTATATTCGCGTCATTGTGTAAACGGCTCATCCTTGCTGCATAGGAATTGTAACATAAGGCCGCCCTTATATTTCTGTGCCTGTTAGCGGTCATGCTCATCCCGAGTCCGGTTCCGCAGATCAAGATGCCCCTGTCGAACTCGCCCGACTCGACGGCCTTTGCCACCGCATGCGCTATATCAGGGTAATCTGCGGATTTCTTATCGTGCACCCCGGCATCTTTTACAGTATGCGGGGTTTTTTCCTCAAGATACTTCCTGCATATCATCTTCAAGTCGAAACCGGCATGGTCGGAACCCAAGATTATATCCATAAATGGAACCCCTTTCCTGGTAGAGGAGGGCAAAACAGCCCTGTGTTAAAGAAATGAAGCAGACAGGCTGAACTCCCTGAAAGGCTGGAGCGCTTGACTCGGCGTCTTCCAGGGTAGATCAAAAAGGGAGGAACTTTGCTGACTTATTGTCTCAATCCAAAAATTACTGCTCACAGCTTTTAAAGACAAGGCTGGCATTTGTACCGCCAAAGCCGAAGGAGTTTGACATCGCCACACTTACCCCGGCCTTTCTCGCAGTGTTCGGGACATAATCAAGATCGCATTCCGGATCAGGGTTATCATAATTTATTGTGGGAGGGATAACCCCATGTTTTATTGTCAGTGCCGTAAAAATGGCCTCAACACCTCCAGCTCCTCCGAGAAGGTGCCCGGTCATCGATTTGGTGGAACTGACAGCAAGTTTATAGGCATGTTCCCCAAATACCGCCTTTATGGCCTTGTTCTCCGAAAGGTCATTAAGCTTTGTGGAAGTCCCGTGGGCATTGATATAATCCACATCTTGAGGGACCATCCCGGCATAGTCCAGGGCCATTTTCATGCAGTTTACGGCCCCTTCACCATTTGGCTCCGGAGCAGTCACATGATGGGCGTCCCCTGTCAGCCCGTAACCGACTATTTCGGCGTAGATAGGGGCGTTTCTTGCCTTTGCCCTTTCCAGTTCCTCCAGAATAAGCATGCCTGAACCCTCAGCCATAACAAAACCGTCCCGGTCCATTTCAAAGGGCCTCGATGATCTTTCAGGATCATCGTTTCTTGTTGAAAGGGCCCTCATGGAACAGAAACCGCCCAGCGCAAGAGGGGTTATAACCGCCTCTGCTCCACCGGTTATCATCGCGTCGGAAATACCTTCCCTGACTAGCCTGAAGCTTTCACCCACGGCGTGCGAACTGGCAGCACACGCGGTTTCTATGGACATATTAGGCCCTTTTGCACCTGATTCGATGGCAATCTGGCCTGGAACCATATTGGCTATTATACCGGGGATAAAAAAAGGGCTGACCCGACGGGGTCCTTTATCAATAAGGACCTTGTGAAAGTGTTCAAGCATTGTCAGCCCGCCGAGCCCCGTGCCGGTTATGCATCCGACACGGGTGGAATTCGAATCGTCGATCTTGAGCCCTGAATCTTCTATCGCCATCCTCGCAGCGGCAACACCGTAATGAATAAAGACATCAAAACGGCGAACCTGCTGTTTGTCCATAAAATCTTCAGAACGGAAATCTGTCACCTCCCCGGCAATCTGTGATGAAAACTGGGAGGCGTCGAACTTCGTAATGGGACCCAGACCTGAAACACCTGCACAGGCATTCTTCCAATTTTTTTCAACCCCGGTTCCCAGGGGCGTCACCATACCCAGACCTGTAATGACAACCCTTCTGGTCATATCTGCCGCCCCTTTATCATTCTTTCTTTTCTGCACATACCTGTTTCCCTTTAACAAAATGGGACTTATCCCTCGATAGCCTTCTTGATATAATCGATAGCATCCTTGAGGGTGGCGATCTTCTCTGCGTCCTCATCAGGTATGGATATATCAAACTCCTCTTCCATTGCCATTATTAATTCCACCTGATCAAGCGAATCAGCGCCCAGATCATCAACAAATGACGCGTCGGGAACGACATTCTTTTCATCCACATCAAGCTGATCACAAATTATCTTTTTAATCTTTTCCTCAACAGATGCCATAAAACTTATCCTCCTGTTTTTTCTCTTCTGTTCAAAAATATTCCATAAGGGGCTTAATACCTCTTACATATACATACCACCGCTTACATGTATGACTTGTCCTGTTATATAGCTGGCTCCATTTGAGCACAGCCAGTATACCGCCTCAGCCACGTCATCGGGCTCACCGATCCTGCCTAACGGAATCTGCCTCATGAATTCATCCTTTGCCTGCTCCGGAAGCACGCTTGTCATGTCGGTGTTTATGTAACCCGGAGCGACTGCATTGACGGTTACGCCCCGAGACGCCACCTCTCTGGCAACGGATTTTGTAAAACCGAGGATTCCTGCCTTGCTTGCCGAATAGTTTGCCTGCCCCGCATTTCCTATTTGTCCGACCACAGAGGAGATGTTCACGATACAACCGGCCCTCTGCTTCAGCATGGTCCTTACGGCCCTCTGAGTGCAGTTAAAAACGCTTTTCAGATTTACATTCAATACGGCATCCCAGTCGGCCTCCCTCATCCTCAGCAATAGGGCGTCCCTGGTTATTCCTGCGTTGTTAACGAGCACATCGACCCTCTTGAAACGCTCGAGGATATCTTTCATGAACTCATCCACGGCACCAAAGGATGAGGCATCAACCTTATGACTTTCCGCCTTGACTCCCTCTGAATTCAAAATTGACAGGGTCTCATCGGCAGCGGTTTCATCCGGATCAAAGTGGGCTATTATTACTATCGCCTTCTCCTTAGCAAACTTAAGACACACAGATCGGCCTATACCACGTGAACCTCCTGTTACTATAACCACTCTTGGATCACTACCGACCATAAAATGCCCCCGTAAAAAAATGAAGAATTCCGGCCGAACCTCCAAGGCCGGATTTTACAATGTCCAGGATGCCAAAATCAAGGTGCTGGAAACCTGCAACTTCAGAAATCAAAAGCTGCGGTTTACAATACTCAATTATCACAATTCATTCATGCAGCCGGCTCATTCTTCAGCAGCGGTGTACTGTCTGAATCAAAGTTTTTCAGCTGATATGCCATTTTTTCGAGCACCCCTTTGCCGACATATTTGGCAGCCATAAAAATAGCGTTCTTAATCGCCCTCGGGGTGGAGCCTCCGTGGCATACTATGCCGACACCGTTTATTCCGAGGAGTGGGGCGCCGCCAAATGCCTCGTAATTGAACCTGCTTCTCAGTTTTTCAAATGCCCCCTTACCGAGCAATACCGCCGCGCGTCCGCGTAAACTGCCTGCAAGTTCATCCTTGAGGACCTTTGTCATTCCCTCTGCAACTCCTTCGGCAATCTTTAAGGCCACGTTCCCCACAAAACCGTCACATACTATTATATCCACATCACCGGTAAATACGTTTCGACCCTCAACATTTCCGACGAAATTGAGATGGCTTTGCTCAAAAAGCTCCCTGGTCATCTTTACCTGCTCATTACCCTTGCTTCCCTCCTCACCTATACTGAGGAGCCCGATTCTGGGGCTTTCCATGGCAAGGCAAGAACCCGCAAAGGCCTGCGCCATTATTCCGAACTGGAAAAGATGCGACGGCCTGCAATCCACGTTGGCACCCACATCTATCAGAACGACATCCCCATGTTCACCGGGGAATATACTCGCGATAGCGGGCCTCTCAACACCTTCAAGCCTTCCAAGAGTCAATATCCCGGCCGCAAGTGTGGCGCCTGAATTCCCAGCGCTCACTACAGCGTCGACATCTCCCTTTTTTACAAGATCAAAGGCCACTCTTATTGAAGAGTCCCTTTTTTTTCTTACAGCCTTGAGGGGCGCCTCTTCCATTTTCACCACCTCCCGGCAGTGATGGATTGAGATGTTGTTTTCCTGCAAACAGGGTCCCAGTTCTTTTCCGACAACATCCTTGTCACCGACAAGGATGATATCAATTCCCATCTCAGAGGCAGCCTCGACTGCGCCCCGCACGACCACTTGTGGAGCGTTATCTCCACCCATGGCGTCCACGGCTACTTTCATGCTAGCTCTCTTTGGTCTTGATTATTGTCTTACCCCGGTAACTCCCGCACTCCGGACAAACATGATGGGGTAATACGGGCTCATGACACTGGGGACAGGTAGTGGACCCAGGCAGCGCGGTTCTGTCATGAGATCGTCTCGAATCTCTCTTTGCTTTTGATTTTTTCTTCTTTGGTACGGCCATGACGTATAATCACCTTTCGATTAACTAGGATAAAACTGCCGCATGAACAGGCCTGAGGCACTTTCAAGGGGCTACCCCAAATTCAGCCCTTTCAGTTTCATGAAACCGGGGTGACCCGTTTCCTTATGACAGCAACAGTTAGCCCTGTTCAGGTTAACACCACAGACAGGGCAAAGGCCCCTGCAATTATCGCGGCATATGGTTTGAATAGCCAGAGACAAATAGATCTGCTCCTTCACGATATCATAGAGTTCTATCTCGTAGCCGCTTATGAAATCAATGTTCATGTCTTCTTCCAGAAGTTCCACTTCCTCCATTTCCTCTGCCGGATTTACGGAGGAAAGCAAAACATTGAAGACCGAATCTATCTCCCTGTCAAAGGTCTCAAGGCACCTGTCGCACTTGAGGGCAAGTATTCCCTCGATGCGACCCTGAACCGGATAACGGTTCTCCCGCCGTGAGATATTCAAATCCACCTTTAACGGGCCATGAAAATCGATAATCTTATCTGTTTCCCCATGTCTCTGCCACCAATCTCCCTCGAAAACAAGATGAAACTCAAGTGGTTCATGAAGAACCTTTTTCAAATCGACAATCATGGTGGACAGATCCTGTTAAGGAGCTCAATTTATTATTCATTCCAAAAATTAGTAAAACGTGAGTATATAAAACCCTTTTTTTTTGTCAAGGAAATTAATCGATATTACAAACATATCAAGGCACCGGGTAAAGTCTTTTGAAGATAAGGTAACCTCCCAATTTTTTTATTTTTTCTTGACACCTGCACTGCCTTGTGCTATTCGTGAAATCGATTTTATTTCGACTCCGAGCCTCCTCCGCACCGAGTATTTCCGGCCTATGTTGCCATCCTTTATTCCTATGGGCTCGCGCGGAGCTAACCGTTAATATTCTTCTATTTCAGACAGTTATACATGTGGAGATATAGAGAAGCCTTAAATTACTACGAACGGGTAAGGCGCAGCCTTTACGAAGTCCTGAGAGATTCCCTTGAAAAGAGATTAATGAGGATTTCTCTTATCGATTCCTTCTACAACTACAACAAAAACGGCATTGAATACAGTTTTGTAGACAAAAGCGAACTCAAGCCGAAATCGAAAAAGATGGAGAAGGAGTCGGAATTTTTCAATACTTTTCTCGTTATATTCTGCGAAGGGATGGTTGACAACCATCTGAAAAATTATCTCCGTTTCTTCCCTGAAAACAGTGCCGTCAAAAAAAACCTCGAGTACCTTGCAAACCTTACTATTTATAAGAATTTCAACCGAAATATCAGGTATTTTGAAAGCCTTGGATTCCTTGATTTTATAAATGATCTGCTTGATATTGACTATGCGCTCCTGATACAACCTGATCCCAGCGTAAGGAAAAAGAACCGTTATTCCCTTACCCACCTTCATGTCAAAATCGATTGGCCCATTGCGGATGCTGCTGAAGACCTGGCCAGATGGTTGAGATACATCCAAAACAATCTCTACGAAAATGGCGACAAGCATGCCAGAATTCTACAAAACAAGCTCTTTGAATATTACGGTTGTCACCACAGTGTAGGCGGCCGCAGGACCGCCGGGCTGATAGCGGCCCAACTTCTTAGAAAACTTGATACCATAGCCACGGTATATGTATCGAGCTCCGAGTCAAGGGCCATGTATAAATATTCGGAAAGAGGCGTCTCAAAATTTTTTCTTATAAAGCTTACCAAACACCAGGTATCCGCCCTGGCGCAAAAAGAAGGCAAAGACGTTGATACTTTCGCGGAAAATTATCTTTATCCGGCGGATGGATATCACGTTGGAATCTCACAGGCATCCTATTCTCATACCGCCCACTCAAAACCGCCGGAGGATGGAAGGCTCAGGAGGCTGAAGCCGGCCTATAACTGGCTTAAACTGCGTGAGGAATTATTGCACCCCAAAGGCAATGCACTCTCTTCAAAACCTGTCAGCTATGCCTGGGTTTATTCAGACTCATTATGACATCAGTGGTAATCGGTACTCTCCACAATTTTTTCAAGACCCCAGACATCTTTTTCCCTGTTCCGGACCAACATATATATGTGTCCGTCATCGCCGAGCACCTTGAAATAATCGCAGTCCTGTCCGTACCGCCTTTCCAGGATCTCACTTATATCTACCCTGCTCTTTTCCAGGATAAAAGACAAAGGCATCTCATTTGCCTTGTATCCCGAATGGCAGACAACCTCTACCTCATTCTTACCTCTATCGGGCTTCATATTGTCCCCCTGGCCGTTCTTTAAAATACTGTCTGCATCCCACAAGCGGAGGTGCCTGGGCTGTTTCAGAAGGCCTTATAACCGGACAAAAAAACCGAGAAAGGCGTGAAACGACTCATAGCCTCGACTCGAATCCCTGAATCTCTATACAGAACATCCTATCCTTAATGCTCCTCCGGATCAACAATATGGGCAGCATTACCGGATCATTCAACATCATGAGAACCCGAATCCACCATCTAATCCAGATACCGGACTGAAGACAAATGGATTTGGGGGAATCCACGGTCACCGGCAAGGTGTCAGATTTAAGGCGCCAAGGAGGACCGAGACCTATGACCTATAAGTTGCGCATCGCCTTTTTTATGGTGGATCAGGGAGAACCCTCTTGAGTACTCTTCACCTCTGTGCTAGACTGCGGCACATTTTTTGGCTGTTTTGCAAAATCCGATATTTCCCCTGACAACGGCCCGGTTTTAAACGTGGAGCCATCGTTTCCAGCTGCAATAACAGCCCTTAACGATCAGAAAACCTGCAAAATTATAATGTGTGACGGAGGACTTAACCAAGAGATGGATGAAGAAAAGATTGTAACCAGATTTCCCCCCAGTCCTACTGGGTATCTTCATATAGGCGGTGCCAGGACAGCGCTCTTTAATTGGCTTTTTGCGAGAAAAACGGGCGGGAAATTCATACTCAGAATCGAAGACACCGACAGGGAAAGGTCTTCAGAAGAGGCCACGACCGCGATACTGGAGTCAATGGAATGGCTCGGCCTGGACTGGGATGAAGGCCCATATTTTCAATCGCAGCGCTATGATATCTACAATGCGGCGATCGATCGACTTTTGGCAAGCGGCATGGCCTACCACTGCCACTGCACCCCTGAAGAGCTTGAAGCGAAAAGAAAGAAAGCAAGGGGAAAAGGCCTTAAGCCCAAATACGACGGGAAATGCCGCGATCTGGGGCTCGGACCCGCTCCCGGTTCCGTCATAAGGCTCAAGACACCCCTTTCAGGTGTAACAAGGTTTGAAGATCTTATAAAGGGTACTATAAGTTTTGATAACGACGAATTGGATGACCTCATCCTTAAACGATCCGACGGAAGTCCGACCTATCACATGGCGGTTGTGGCAGATGATATAGATCTGGGCATAAATTACGTGATAAGAGGGGACGATCATGTGAACAACACCCCCCGCCAGATACAGATCTACATGGCACTCGGGGAATCGCTGCCCAAATATGCCCACGTGCCCATGATACTCGGCCCCGACAAGACAAGGTTGAGCAAGAGACATGGAGCCACTTCGGTCCTGGCATACAGGGAAATGGGATACCTGCCCCAGGCCCTGTTGAACTCTCTGGCAAGGCTGGGATGGTCATACGGAGACCAGGAAAAATTTACAAGGGAGGAACTCATCGAAAAATTTTCCCTCAAAAACGTGGGAAAATCCGCAGGTGTATTTAACGCGGAAAAGCTCCTCGATCTCAATGCAAGGTATATAAGAGAGACCCCGGATGAAAAGCTTGCCGAAGAGGTGATAACCGGTCTTCAGGGACTCGGTCTAAATGATATTGATATGCCTAAGCTGATAAAGGCCGTTACGACCCTTAAACCAAGGAGCAAAACGATCATAGACATGGCGGAAAAGGCCTCGTTCTATTTTGTAAAAGAGCTGAGGTATGAAAAAAAGGGAGATGACAAATTTTTCAAACCTGAGGTAGCGGCCCTTCTTGAGGATCTTGCAGAAAGGCTCACAGGGATTTCCGGCTTTGAACAGAAAGACCTGGAGGATATATTTTCAAAATTCCTGGAAGAAAAGGAGATCAAGCTGAAGGTGATAGCCCAGCCCCTCAGGCTGGCGCTGACCGGGACGACGGTGAGTCCGGGCATTTTCGAGGTTATGGAGGTCCTGGGCAAAGAGGTCTCTATTGAACGAATAGGAAAGGCGATAAGCCATATCAGAAACAAATAGGGTCCAGACGATATTTTTCTACTCGATATAGACCGGCTCCTTAAGTATCAGATCAATACCCTCTCTAGCCACGGAGGTAAGTGCGGGGTGGGTCTCGCTGAGATTCATGACCTGTCTTAAATGGTCTGCTGTCCTCATGATGAGAGAGGCCATATCACCTTCATCTACAGGTACGATTTCAAGAAGTTTTTCCCAGGTAGCTCCCTTTACCCATAGATATAGGGCGATCGAGGGCCAGGAAAGAAGAGGAGGATTGCTGAAACCCTTTTTTTCTTTCCTGAGTCTTATATCTTCTATAAGTTTCATTATGGTATCAAAAAGCTGTTTCGGAACTGAAAGATCTTTACCTTCGGGAAGGATAATCTCCAGATCCTGCTCCCTGTCCCATACAAACGGGGCAAGACCGCTTGCAAGGGCCTCAGGAGTGCAGCCCTTAAAGGCATCCTTTCTGATCGCCTCTGCAATCAGAAGAGGCTGATCGAGCCTAAGGTTTGACGCCCATACGCCATCGTCGGTTAGATGGTCCTTTTCATCTACAAATCCGGTCTCTTTTAAGAAGTTCAGGTGCGCCTTGAAACTGAGCCACAGTCCTGTGCCCGTATCCTGCGCGACAAAGGCTATCGAACCGAACCGGCCCAAAAGGTGCCCCAGGCGTCCTTTCTTTTGCGAATGGCACAGCCTGAAATGCGCGCAATCCCTGCATGGAAAAGACTCTAGTCTTTCAGACAGTTCATGCAGTTCTTCGCTGGAGTCGACTCCCCTGTCCTGTCTCCTTATGCGTCTGATATCTCTTTTTATGTCCCTGCGCCCTTTGATATATTCAGTTATTTCATATGGATTATCAAAATTACAGGCAGCTTCAGGAAGCATCTTTTCTATTTCACCTATGATCCTGTTCAGCCTTTTTTCATTGGCAGTGCCGGTCGCGCGTTCCTGAAACGCGGCAAACGAAAGCTCAAGAAGCTCCCTTATCTCATCCGGGGCATGGGAGCGAAGCAGGTTGAGCGTCATGGAAAAATTGATATGGATCTGGCTCATCACCGGTTCGGGCGGCCCCTTTTGCAACTCATAGACCAGCTTGGGGTTCTGATACCTGGCAGGTACCAGGAGCACGAAACCTATGTTGTCCTTACCGCGCCTGCCCGCCCTGCCTATCATTTGATGCAGATCCGTGGCCGTCAAATCGGCGAACTCCCTGCCGTTAAACCTGTCGCTCTGAAGAAGGACAACGGTCCGGGCGGGGAAATTGACGCCTGCGGCAACGGTTGATGTGGAAAAAATCGCCTCCAGATACCCTTTTTTCATCATTTTCTCGATGAAAATCTTCCAGAAAGGCAATTGCCCACCATGATGTGAACCCACGAGCGCATCTTCAAGAGGACCGAGTTGCCGGTGTCTTTTAAGATGCGGGTAATTTTTCAGAAAACTGTCTGCTGCATTTTTCACCAGGACCTTATGTTCAAAATGCACCTCCGCATTGGGGCAGCTCAGTACTGCCCTGTCACAGTCAGCCCGTGACTTGAGGAAGAAAATGGCGGGAAGCAGGTCATATTCCCTGAGACAGTTGATTATCGCTCCGTAATCTATCTTTTCAGGCCTCAGTCTTCCGACCTTTCTGTTTCCCATGAACTTCTTTATCCTGGAATTCAGACCACTTTTCCCTCCCAGAGGGGCAATATGACCTTCGGGAAAAAGAAATAGCATCTCCAGCGGTACGGGACGCTCTTCCGCCTTAACCACCCTGTTGGGGGTTTCTCTTATTTGTCTGAGCCATCCGCAGATTTCCCGTCCGTTTGATATAGTAGCGGAAAGGAGAAGCAGCCTGACGCGGGCCGGAAGATATATCAGGACCTCTTCCCAAACCACCCCCCTGTCGGGATCGCTCAGATAATGAGCCTCATCCATGACAACCATGTCGCATCCAAGGCTGGTCCCCTGGTGCATGGCATCATACAGCTGGTTTCTGAGTATCTCGGTAGTTCCTACAATTACAGGAGCGTCCAGGTTTTCCTTACGGTCTCCTGTAAGGATACCGCAATGATCCCGCCCGAACTCACGACAGAAGTCCTGATAGATTGAATTTGAAAGTGCCTTCAGAGGCGAGGCATACCATACCCTTTTCCCCTCAGACAGGTAGTGACTTATAGCCTGTTCGGCTATCCAGGTCTTTCCCGCACCCGTGGGGGCGCTTACAAGGACATCGTAATCCTCGATCAGCTCAAGGGCCTCCTTCTGAAAGGGGTCCGGCCTGAAAGGTTCATCAGCAGGAACCCCTATCCTCTTAAAAACCGGCTTCAGTTCAGGTGCGATACCAGGTTTGGTAAATTGAAAATCCCTTTTGCCCCATCTTCCTTGGGGAGCTCTTTTCCTTCCAGACACGAAATGACGATTCTTATTCGTAACGGTTCACCAGCCTTCCCTTTGCTATCTCAAAGTGATGTGAGAATGCGTTTTGAAAACATGCCTGCGAAAGACCTACCTGACAAGCTCGGCCGCAACCGAATCCATGTCTCTACTTCGCTTTTTAACTGCAAGACCCAGGTCAATTGATTTGAGTACCGGCTCGATTTCGGCCAGTTCCTTATCAAAACCTCGGGCAATCCTGCTACCGTTAATATAGGCCTTTTCAGCGACATCACCAGCGAAAATTCTTGCAACGGCATTCATGTATTCCGAAGTACTTCCCTGGCTTTCATCATAATGGGCCGCCTTTTTACACATTGCGCCCCCTACCTCGCACCAGGTCATGATATCCGCAAGAAGGAACATAAGATGCTGCGATTTTGTAAGCTTATTTTTTCTTGCCTCCAGGATCATCCGGTTGAGAGCCCTGACAGATTTAGCCAAGACGGGCCCACCGCATTCATCAGGAAGCTCATCAAGACCCTTTGCCATCTCCTCGTAATAGGCACCTTTTGAGCGAACCGTGTCTCTCATTCGGAACATGGAGATTATATTCTGCTGAATCTCGCTTGTCCCCTCATATATGGTAAGGATCTTGACATCTCTTTTGATCTTTTCCACCTCATACTCACGCGTATATCCATATCCCCCAAAGGCCTGAATACCGTCATTGGCAGCGGCATCCCCCGCCTCGGTGGCGAAATACTTTGCGATTGATCCCTCGACCTGCAGATCATCATCAACCGTGTCAAGACGCTTAGCTACCATCTCGATATACGCACGCGCCGCCGCAAGGCTGACCGCATGAGGAACCAGAAGCTTATGCGTGTACCCCTGTTTTTCACATAGAAGCGTTCCGAACTGGGTCCTTTCCTTTGAATATTTAACGGCCCTCTCCAGAGCCGCCACTCCTCCTCCCAGACCGAAGGTTGCGACCATCAATCTTGTATAGCCGAACACCTTGTTGGCCTGTTTCAGACCCTGCCCTTCTATGCCTCCAACCAGATTCTCAGCCGGAACATAGAGATCCTCAAGCGTCAGTGCGCAGGTGTCCGAGGCCCTTATTCCATGCTTATCCTCATGCCTTTCAGGCACAAGCCCTTCAGATCCGCCTTCGACTATAAAAAAGGAGGGGCCCGACGGGGTATCGGCAAGTATTGTATAAAGATCCGCTACTCCGCCGTTTGTGATAAACTGTTTCCTTCCGTTTATCTTATAACCGGTTACTGAACCGTCATCACCCAGCACCCTGTCCGCCTTTGTCTTCAGGGACTGCACATTTGAACCCGCATCCGGTTCGGTAACCGCATAGGCCACGACAAGGCCCTCTCCTGCTATTTTACCGATATATTTCTCTTTTTGGACATCCGTGGCACCCACCCTTATCGGATCCATACCTAGGCATATTGCGAGAAAAGAGGTGGCAACCGCAAGATCGATCTTTGCCATTTCCTCACTTACTATAGCGATTTCAGCAGCTCCCGCACCCAGGCCGCCATATTCTTCAGGAATAAATATCAGGTGAAGTGCAATCTCCGGCCCGAGCATAAATCTTATCAGTTCATGGGGAAATACCCCTTTTGAGTCCATGTCCAGCTTTGTCTCAAGTGGGATTCTTTCCTTTTCCAGCTTTTTCAATGTGTCAAGGACCATTGAAAAGACTTCCTGATCCATTTTTCCAGTTTGAACCATTAAAATAACCCTCCTTAGTAAGGTTAACCTCTTCGGCCTCAGCCGGAGAGGTTGTCCGTAAATGTCAATAGATTGTCCGGAATAGTTATCCAATTTTTCGCTCTCTTGTCAACCTGGAAGATGAATCACCTGCGCATTCCTATCTATTGATGTCAACCCACAAGCGCATATGTGCGGGTTCATTCCGCAGACCTTATCTCACAGAAAGATACCACAGGAGATACAAGTAGCCGGATGAAAAAGCGCCGGGGCCGGGGCGTAATATCTAAAAAAGGACGGGAAAGACCTCTGTCCGTTTTTTTTGCTCCGCTTAGCTCCGCCGACAAAATGCCCCTTTGGGTTGAAAGACAATCAAAGATAGTATACCTTCAAATATCTGTGATTTTGATTAATCTCGATCAGGTTCGATATGACACCAAAGCTTAGGACGTGTAAAATGAGCTAAAATGCCTGAACCGAATGAGCCCTGACGCTTTAAAAACAACGAAGCCAGCCCCGTAATTTAAGGCACTTTTTCAATTGTGGTTCATTATAGGCATTTAACCCTATTCATTCAGAAAGAGCCGGTTTTTTAACTTGGCTCAGAGCACCCGGTTTTCTTTAATGGAATAAAACGGACATCTTCGAAAGGCTCCGAAATTATGCTCAAAAACGGACTTGTTCAGATTTACAGGGGTGAATCGGATCATACCTGCTATATACCTCACGGTCTATGTCTAAGGGCGGCAGGTAGAGGGTTGAGATGTCTCATTGTCAACCTGGCTCCCTTCAGGCTTATTAACGGGACACTTGAGGCGTCGGAAAAACTAAAACCCTATTTTGAGGTCGATAACACTGCGGCCCGGGCTGTAAAGAAAAATCAAGGACCGGCAGATAATTGCATAACGGCAGCCATTGAAAGGGCCGGTAAAAGCCTACTCACAGGCAGATTTGATCTGGTAGTGTTATGCGGCATCCTCGATTTTCCAGACAACGGTTTGATAAATAGCGGGAATTTATTATCGCTTATCCGGAAAAAGCCGGATCACACCGAATTCATCCTCACCGGGAGACACCCTTCTCAAGACATATGTTCGGCTGCAGACCTGGTAAGCGACGTTATTTCCAAATCATGGCCCGGCACAAACAGGGGATACGGGCCTTCAATCGAGATCATAACGGGAAACGGAAAGGGGAAAACCACCTATTGTCTTGGTAAATCCCTTCTTGCTTCATGCAGCGGGAAAAGATCAACAGTGCTGCAGTTCATTAAATCACCCGAGCAATATGGGGAGGTCATTGCCTCGAAAAATATCCCTTTAATGGAGATAACATCGATGGGGAAGGGATTTGTCTTTCCAGGGCCGGAGGAGACCCTGCAAAAACACCGGAAGGCTGCCGAGAGGGCTTGGAAATCAGCGCAAGAGCATCTGCTTTCAGGACACTATCAATTTATTGTCCTGGATGAAATCAATGTCGCCATGAGCCTTGGTTTGCTCGACCCGGCGGAGGTTATATCTTTTCTTGATAAGATACCTGAAGGAACCCGGCTGCTCCTCAGCGGAAGAAACGCCGGGCAGGATATCATAAACAAATCAGGCCTTTTTATCGAGGTGAGAGAAAAAAAGCATCCATTCAATAAAGGCATAGGTGCGAGAAAAGGGATCGAATACTGATGAGATCGAATCATCTCAAGATCAGTTGAACCCAAACAGGGCCAACCAGGATGCCCTTCCTTAATTGAGCAGGTTTGAGCAAGAAGATTTTCTACTTCCGGATCTCATACTGGCGGTTCTGGTGATAGGCGTTTCGTAGAGACACATAAGGATCAAAGGCCGCCTCTTTTAGCGCCTCATACTCTCCAATCCTGAAGGAAGTGCTGTTGACGGTCTTTACCCCCCTTGCAGCCAGGTTGTATTTTGTTGAGTCCAGGATATAGTTGAGTGGATTAAGAAAGGAGTCTCCAACCAAGCCAAGGGTGTCTCTTACGCTGGACGGTCCAAGCACCGGCCAGTTTATAAAAAACCCCGGCCCCGCGCCGTAGACCCCCAGTGTTTGCCCAAGATCCTCTTCATAAATTTCAAATTTCAAGGCCTTGCCTGCAGGATCTCCAAGCCCCCCAACGCCCGCGGTTGAGTTGATAAAGAACCTGGCCAGTTCATTGCCGAAACGCCTCGGTTTTCCCTGCAAAAGACAGTTGACCGCCCGAACCGGCATCAAGATATTAACGAAAAAATTTTTCACACCTTTTCTAAGCGGTTCCGGAACCACCCATTTATATCCTCTGGAAATCGGTTTCAGGACCCAGAAATAAAGCCTGTCATTAAACTCAAAAAATGCCCTGTTTAAAGGTTCCAAGGGATCATAAATCTCATTCCGCGCAATAATTTCTCCCTGACCGGCAGGATTCTGATCCGTTTCGGTTGCACTGCACAAAAGCAAAGGGTCCTCATTTTTATTCTGCAAACCTGCCGAATTCACACCGTCCTCTGCAATGCAAATCGAGCCTTCAACCATAAAAAAGGCCGCACAAAATAGAAAAAAAACCCCAAAAAAAATATCCTTGCTGATTTTAAATGGAGCCGCAACACCTTTTCTATTATTCACCTTGTTGTCTCCTCTCCTAACCCTTTTCAACCTTTTCCCTCAACATTTCAACCAGTTTTTCATATGATTTTCTCATTATTATGCTGTTAAACTGGGTCCGATAATTATTTATAAGGCTCACGCCCTCTATGGAGATGTCGTAGACATGCCAGTTGGTGCCCTTTTTCTTCAACTTGTATATTAAAGGTATCTCAACCTTATCTTTGCTTAAGATCTTTACATCCACACTTGCATAATCGTCATCAACATTCTCAGACCCATAGGAAATTTTCTCTCCTGAGTAGGACAGGACCCTGTCAAGATATGTCTTTTCCAGAAATTTTTCGAAGAGTTCGGTGAATTCCTTCTTTTCATGATCCTTCCTTTTTGACCAATGCCGCGCCAGTGTCCTTTTGGCCATTTCCTCTCCGTCAAAACGCTCATCCACGGAATTTCTTATGCGCATGACCTTTTCTTCTTTCTTTTCATCGCCTTGAAGGGATGGATCCGTAATAATGTCGATTATCTTCTCTGTTATCCTTTTTATTTCCTCTGTAGGTTCACCGGCAAAAGAGACGGAAGAGGCAAAAGAAAAAACCAGCAAAATCAAAAAGGCCCTGGAAAAAAAGCGCATCTGCATGAATCCTCCCACAAATTTTCCGTTAAAGTTTTCCAAAAACATAATTTGATATCAACTGTTCTATATCAACGGCAGGCTGAGTCTCCCTTATTCGTTCCCCCGGCTCAAGGATCTTCTCTGATCCGCCCGGTGTGAGATCGAGGTATTTTTCACCGATCAGCCCCTTTGTCTTTATGGAGGCTATGGCGTCCTCCTGGACCTTCAGATCCTTTGGAAGGTCCAGATAGGTAACCGCCTGATAATCGTCAAGGACTACCCGCTTCACCCTTCCCACCTCTACTCCGGCGACAACCACTGCCGCACCGGTCTTAAGGCCGCCGCTGTTGGAAAAAACAGCCTTGAGTTCATACCCTTCCTTTCCAAATACTTCCATCTTCCCCATCTTTATGGAAAGATATCCCAAGCATAATATGCCTGCCAGCATAAATATCCCCACAGCCAGTTCAAGATCGAACCTTTTCATCTATTCCCCCTGACGTGCTTCAGATACTGCGACATCGCTTTCTCTGCCCATAAATGAAAGCACATATGGATCGTCAGATTTATCAAAATCTCCGGGCCTCCCCTCTGCCCACAGAACACCATCCTTAATCATTGCGACCCTGTCCACGATATCAAATACCCTTTGGATCTCATGGGTGACTATTATGCCTGTGAAGGAAAGCCTCTTGTGACAGGAATCAATAAGCTTCAATATACTGTTACCGATTACGGGATCAAGGCCGGTGGTAGGCTCATCAAAAAGCATTATTTCAGGCTCCATGACCAGTGCCCTTGCAATAGCTGCCCTCTTTAACATCCCTCCGCTTACCTGAGAGGGGTATTTGAGCTCCGAACCTTCAAGCCCCACATTTTTGAGCTCTTTAAAGACCCTTTCGTTTATAAGGCTGCCGCTCAAACGCGTTTTTTCCTTCAAAGGAAAGGCGACATTTTCAAAAACCGTCATGGAATCAAAAAGCGCACCACCCTGAAACAGGAACCCAAGCCTGCTTCTCAGATCATAGAGCCCCTTACCCTTCAAGGTACGCATATCTTTCCCGTCGACTATTATACGGCCCTTTTCAGGCTGCATAAGGCCGGCGACATGCTTAAGCAGGACGCTTTTACCGCTGCCGCTTCCACCTATAAGGGCTATTATTTCCCCCTTTTTTATTTCAAGAGAAATCCCCTTGAGCACCCTGTTTCCGTCAAAGGATTTTTGAATGTCTTCAATACTTATCATCTCAGTGCTCAAAAAAGGATAGAGGTCATTACATAATCCCATACGAGGATCAGCACCGAAGACATTACAACCGCCTCGGTGGTTGCCCGGCTTACCCCTTCCGCTCCAAAGCCGGTATATATGCCGGTAAAAAAACCTTTAAAACAGCAGACCCAAGTAATGATTATACCAAAAGAAAAAGACTTGTATATCCCTTCGAGGATATCCTGCATCTCCACATAATTCGCCATCTCGCCGAAATAGGTGCCCGCCCCTACACCCAGCAGTTTTCCTCCGATCAGATAGCCGCCGAAGATACCGAGCACATCGAAGATTGCCGTAAGAAGAGGAAGCGAGATCATAGCTGCCAGCAGATTTGGAACCATCAGGTATCTGTAGGGATTAAGACCCATAAGCTCCATGGCATCAATCTGCTCGCTGATGCGCATTATTCCGATTTCGGCGGTAATTGCGGAACCTGCCCTTCCTGTAACCATAAGAGCTGAGATTACCGGACCAAGCTCCTTTATGAGGGAAAGTCCGACCATGGGTCCGAGAAAGGCATCAGAGCCGAACCGGCTCAGGCTGTAAAAACCTTGAAACCCTAAGACCATACCGGAAAATCCGCCCGTCAGCACTATCACTATGATGGACTGAAAGCCTATGAAGCGAATCTGCTTGAGCACCCTGGACAATTTCAATGGAGGGATGATCAAATAAAAAAAGGACTTAAACAAAAACAGCCCCATCCCTCCCATTCTACGCATATGTTTAAGCGTCCATACGCCCAGCATTCGAATTATTTTCATGAATTGAAGTCTTGCAGAACTTAGTAGATATGTCAAAAAAATTTTATACCGGCTCTTCTAGGCAGAGGTTACTATAGCACTGCTTTTTAGGACAAAAAGAGCGGATTTAATTCCATCTGATCATATCTTGAAATGGTTTAGCCCGGCATGGCCGATACTTCTCTTATTGATGCGCCTTGGGCCCATAAATGCGGACAGGCGGGGGTAAATCCCCCGCCATTTGCTCAGCCGCCCCTTACTATGATTTTTCTCGGCTTGGCAGCTTCCGCCTTCGGCAGTATGACCTTTAACACCCCGCTTGCTATAGTAGCATCGATCTTTTCCCGGTCAATTACGCTTGGCAGAGTGAACCTCCTGAAATAATCCCCTGTCTTGTATTCGATATATATGGGAGACAAAACACTCTCATCTTTTTTGACTTGGCCCTGAATGCTCAGCTCGTTATCGTCAAGATGAATGTCTATCCCGTCTTTTTCAACCCCAGGCATGTCCGCTACCATAACCAGTGCATCTTCATCTTCATATATGTCAACCGGAGGAACAAATACCGGGCCGGCCTTGGTCATTTCCGACTTACCTTCTATTTCCTGCTTGTCTTTTATCCGTATCTGTTTATTTTCCACTTTTCTCACCCCCTTATTGAACCTTTATTTCGATTTTTTTGGCTTTTACTTCCTCAGCCTTGGGTAGAATCAGTGTCAAGATACCGTTTTTTATCTCTGCCTTTACGTTTTCAGAGGATATCCGGGTAGCAAGAGGGAAAGTCCTGTTAAAGGCGCCCTGTTCTCTTTCTCTGCGATGATAGCTGACATTTTCCTGTTCAGTCTCAAAAAATCGCTCTCCCTTGAGTGTCACTGAGTCCTCTTTCACAATGACCTCCAGATCTTTCGGCTCCATGCCCGGCAATTCAGCGCTGACATATATATTGTCGCTATCCTGAGCCACATTTACGAGTGGAAATACCCCGGTTCCGCCTTGATCAGCCCTCCTCCCAAATACCCTGTCAAAGAGGGTGTTCATCTCATCCTGCAACTTGTTAAGTTCCCTGAATGCCTTGCTTTCAAAAGGATCTCTCCATCTTATGATCGCCATTTTAATTCACCTCCCAAAATAGATCAGCAAGTTTTGCATTTTTTTGGCTTCACAATAAAAATAACATTATGATATTATTGGTTTTTATGTCAATAATATCCGGCCGCGGCTTATGTTTTATAAATAATTCTAATTGCAAAAATGTCAAGACTTTCAATTTAGAAAAAGAAGCCCTCACGCTTCGCAGTGTATCATTAACGGTTTTTGTATTGACCCTATCTGCCGCCCGATTTCTTCCGGCAGGGTCGATTCTCAATAACGGATTCTCTTAAAAGACATTTGCAGTTGAAATTATTATGTTATTATAATATCAGAATCTGGTCGTCTTTGTTATAAAGAGCCTTTTCCGGTCTCAGTCAGACAGGCAGCCTCCATGTCATGAAACATGTTTTTCTATGAAAGGATATTTTATGAAAATCGAGAATTTTCCACAGCATGTCCGCGACCATATCATTCCCAAAATCTCAGGCCGGATGGTTTACCGTTGTCTAGGTTGCGACAGCGAATTCGATTCTGACCGACTCCTCTATACCTGTCCTGATTGCGGCAGCGTGCTCCTGCTTCAGAACAAAAATGAAGATGCTGTTATGGGACTTGGGGGTGAAAAGTGGCGCGACATATTCGACTATCGCAGGATGTTTAACAACAGGGCAGTCAAAGGCATCTTTAGGTATTACGAATTCATAGCGCCAATTCTTCCTCTCGACCGGATAATTTACCTGGGGGAAGGACACACTCCGCTTGTGGAAGCAAACAGCCGACTGAAAGAACTGGTGGGAATAGATTTCTTTTTCAAAAATGACGGGCTAAATCCCAGCGCTTCTTTCAAGGACAGGGGCATGGCCTGCGCGCTAAGCTACCTCAATTACATCGCCAAAAAAGAGAAGACTTCAGACATTCTTGCCATATGCGCCTCAACTGGTGACACATCCGCATCAGCGGCGCTGTATGCGTCTTATCTTGGCGATTTCATCAAATCGGCCGTTCTTCTGCCAAAAGGCAAGGTAACTCCACAGCAACTTTCACAACCCCTTGGAAGCGGCGCCAAGGTGCTTGAAATACCCGGCGTGTTTGATGACTCCATGAAGGTGGTGGAAAGTCTTTCAGAAAAATATAAGGTGGCACTGCTAAATTCCAAGAACAGCTGGAGAATACTGGGGCAGGAATCTTTTTCTTACGAAATCGCACAGGACTTTGACTATGAAGTTGACGACAAGGCAGTGGTGCTGCCGATCGGAAACGCTGGTAACATAACGGCGGTCATGAGTGGCTTTATAAAATTTTTCAGGGCCGGAGTCATCAAATCCCTCCCAAAAATCATAGGGGTGCAATCATCCCACGCTGATCCTGTTTACAGGTATTACCTGGAAAAAGACCCAAGTAAGAGAAAATTCGTCCCGGTGGGAGTGAGCCCAAGTGTCGCTCAGGCTGCAATGATAGGGAACCCGGTTTCTATGCCGCGGGTAATCAGACTTGCCGATGACTATAACCGGCTTGCAGGAATCAAAAAGGTATTTTTCTGTCAGGTCAGCGAACAGGAGATAATGGATTCGATGATCATGGCCAACAGAAACGGCAATATCGCATGCACCCAGGGGGGCGAATCGCTTGCAGGTCTCATAAAGGCGGTCGAAAACGGTTACGTGGACAAGGCAGAGATAGGCGTTGTAGATTCTACCGCTCATATTCTCAAGTTTTCCGTTTTTCAGGATATGTATTTTGAAAACAGTTTTGACCCTTCCTTTGAGGTAAAACCGAAGGCCCGGTTCACGAACAGACCTCTTGAGGTGAAACCGGTGAGCGTCACCAAGCTCCCGGCGCCCGGCCGCCCGCTTGGAAAGAAAGACATGGATCGTTTCGTAACGGCCATGACCGAGGAAATAGCCGCTATCCTTGATCTAAAGCAGAAGTAAAGGATTGCAGCCCGCAGCACCGGGCATTCCCGGCTCAAGGAACCAGGCCTTCTATAATGGGATAAAAGACTTACACCAAGGAATATTTTGATGCTCAGGATAAGACTTATAGTTGTCGGCAAGACAAAGGAACAATTCCTCAGAATAGGCGAATCCTTCTACATGGAGAGACTTAGAAGATATGCAACCACGGAATGGATCGAGGTCAAGGGTGCGAAAATCAGAAAAGGAGCCGCTACCGATAAGGTGCTGGAAATTGAAGGCGACGCGATTGCCGACAGGATCTGTTCCCAGGATTACGTTATCGCCCTCGACCGCCTTGGAAAGGATTTTACGTCGGAACAACTGGCAGGCCATATCGATCAACTCACACTTGCAAACAGCATGATTACCTTTGTCATCGGAGGCCCTCTCGGTTTGTCAAAAGAGGTGCTGGGCAGGGCAAGACAGGTAGTTTCTCTTTCTAAAATGACGCTGACCCACGAGATGTGCAGATTAGTTCTGCTTGAGCAGTTATACAGGGCCTTCACAATAATCCATGGAGAAAAATACCACAAATAGTGTCTGCACACCCGAACCAACCGTCTGATTCAGGTACAGGTGCGAAGATAAATTGATTTGAGGAAATTCCTGGTCAAGGTGTCAGGGGCAAGGCTGAGCGATCAAAGGCAGTCACGCTTAAGCGGGACTGATAATGTCTCGACGGTGGATCCAGGATCTATATCTGTTCTTTTGACTCCAGTGCCATTGATATCTTGTTTTTGAGTTCCGTAAGATCAAAAGATTTTATGACATAAAAATCCGCTGCAATAGATTTCATATCCTCCTTGAAGGTATCATAGGCGGTGCACAGAACTACCGGAAGGTTATAGAATCTGTTTCTTATATCCTGAAGGAGATCCAGGCCGTTGTAGTCAACCATTTTTATATCAAGTACAACAAGGTCCGGCTCTTCTGCTTCAATCTTTTCCAGGAGCCTATAGCCGCTATCTGCAGTGATTACCTCATATCCCACTTCGCTCAGTTCTTCCGAGTAGAGATAGCGTATATGTTCCTCGTCATCCACTATCAATATTTTTGCCATATTTCCGTCTCCCAGACTCTTAAAGCTTGGATACATTTAAGGCTGTATAAAGGTATTTATCGACTTTGGGATTCTTTTAAAGCCTGTTTATTATAAGACATAAGCCCTTATTTTGCAAATTCATTGTAAAATCTTTCGTTTCATACCAGGTGCCGGAGCCTCAAGAGTCAACTCCAAGACCCGGATAAAGACACCGCAGCCATGTTTCAGAAAAAAAGCCCCCCGCCATGTGGCAGGAGGCGAATGGTCGGCCATTATTGATTTATGACATGTTAATCAGTAGTCATAAAATCCCTTGCCTGTCTTCCTTCCGAGCCAGCCTGCATCCACATATTTTTTGAGAAGCGGGCAGGGCCTGTACTTTGCATCGCCGAGCCCATCATGAAGTACATTCATAATGGCAAGGCAGGTATCCAGCCCAATAAGATCCGCCAAGGCCAGTGGGCCCATCGGATGGTTCATTCCAAGTTTCATCACTTGGTCGATATCTTCCGGCCTGCCTACTCCCTCAAACAGCGCGTAAACCGCCTCATTAATCATGGGTATCAGGATCCTGTTGCTGATAAAGCCGGGATAATCATTCGCCGGCACAGGGGTCTTTCCCATCCTTACAGACAGATCTTTTGTCGCTTCATGAGTCTGTTCAGAGGTGGCAAGACCCCTTATAATTTCCACGAGCTTCATCATAGGAACAGGATTCATAAAATGCATCCCTATTACCTTATCCGGCCTTGAAGTAACTCCTGCTATCTTGGTAATCGATATGGAAGAGGTGTTTGACGAAAGGATCACCTCATCTCTGCAGTACTTGTCCAGGTCCCTGAATATCTGGAGCTTGAGATCAACCCTTTCTGTCGCCGCCTCAACAACAAAGTCGGCCTTTGACATGTCCTCAAGAGAGGTCGAACCCTCAATTCTTGCAAGGATTTTTTTCTGCTCATCCAGGCTGACCTTTTCTTTTTTGACCAGCCTGCCAAGACTTTTTTCAATTGTATCGAACCCTTTATCAACGAATTCATCCTTAATATCGTTCATTATTACAGACAATCCGCATGCCGCAGAAACCTGCGCGATACCGGAACCCATCTGTCCCGAGCCCACCACCCCAATGCTCTTAATCTCCATGATCAATTACCCTCCCAAAATTTAGCTTCAGTTTTTAACGACACCGATACGGTTTCCTGCCATCACATAAAAAACGAATTGACTAGGACCTTCGCCCGCGGCTTCATAAAAAGTTCCTCCAGGCTGATTCAAAAGCTATCTCCCAGCTTTAAACAGCAATAAGCATACCAAAAAAAAGATAAGGCATCAGATGTCTCCTCCTAATCAAAAAACACATATTCCCGGATGAAAACCAGCCGGTACCTGCAATTCATACAAGGATTTAAAAATAAATGCAAATACATGAACCCCGTATTTAAGGCATGACTTGTCAGAATTTTTTACATTATGAAAAAACTACCTGAATTTAATTTCTCGACTAATAATGCTTTCCGGCCTTTATAGGTATAACAATGTCTTATCTGATTGGATACTTACCGGTTGAAATGCTATACTTGCCGTACAACCCTGCAGAACACGGGGAGCGCAAAACAAACCGATCCACACCAGAGGGCAGGGATTTGTTTACCGGGGAGTGAAAACCAGGATGGGCAATGAAGGGATAAAAATATATCGCCACCCGAACCCTGAGATAATCTCAGTTATTCTGCCCGAAGAAATCTCAACCTATCGGGTCGAATTCTTCAAGCTTCCTATCAGCCGGGAATCAAAGGAAAGGATGAAGGCACTAGGAAAGATAGCAGGGATAATGACTGAAGAGATAATGGCGATACCGGGCATAAAGGAATTACATGTAAAACCGGATGAGATCCGTGTCAAAAAAAGACCGTCTTTTGAATGGGAAGATATAGAGGATAAGCTTGCAAGGATAATTAAAAGGGCCTTGCTGAAAAAGCGGATTCATCTCGTAAAGGGTTGAGGCACCTTTATGAATAGTCGAATCTCAGGGATCCTTTTCTTTCATCACCCCCGCCCTTTTTATCGCATCCCTTCCAAATCTGCCGCGTATAAAATCCATCGCCTTATCGATTTCATTCCACGTTCTCTTTTCTTTTTCACCCTTGCTGAAAAGATCCATCTGTTCAGGTAAATCCCTGCACCTCAGCAGGTGCGAAACACCTATCCCGACAAGCCTTATTTTCCCAAGAGGCCTCAGCCTGTCAATCAAAAGGCATCCATTCTCATAGATCACCTGGGAAGAATCGGTCGGATCTGAAAGTGTAACCTGTCTTGTCAACTGGGTAAAATCAGATTTTTTTACTTTCAGGATCACCGAATAGCCTCTTACTCCTTTGATCCTTAGTTTGTGTGCGGTTTCTTCCGCCTGGGCCATCAACCGCATTTTCAAAAATCCCATATCATCCGTATCCCTGTCAAAGGTATCCTCGCAACTGACGGATTTTACTTCCAAGGACGGCGAAACAGACGATGTATCGATGCCTCTTGAAAACTGGATGAGTCTTTTTCCAAAAGCACCCGTAATCCTGACAAGATCATCAGATGGAGTTCCACGGATATCTCCGAGCAAGCAGATACCTTTTGAATGAAGCAGGGTTGCGGTTTTTCTACCCACGCCCGGCACCTTTTCCACGGGAAGGCCTTTTATGACATCCATTACCTCATCAGGTTCAATAAGGACTAACCCGTCAGGTTTATCCCTGTCGGAAGCAATCTTGGCAAGGAATTTCAGGGGTGCTATCCCGACGGAACATGCCAGGCCTGTCCTTTCCTTTATCTCTGTCTTTATCAACCTCCCAATCCTCTCCGGTTTTCCCCACAACCTCTCGGTTCCTGTAATGTCCAGGAAGGCTTCGTCTATTGAAATCTGTTCCACAAAGGGGGTGAATTCATGGAGTACTTCCATGACAATCCGCGACACCTGTTTATATCTCTCAATCCTTACAGGAAGGAACACGGCCTCAGGACAGAGCCTCCGTGCCTTATACACCGGCATTGCCGAATGGACTCCATATTCTCTTACTTCATAACTTGCGGCCGAAACAACTCCTCTTCCTCCCATACCTCCCACTACAACGGGACGCCCCTTTAAGGAAGGGTTATCCGCCTGTTCCACCGAGGCATAAAAGGCATCCATATCTATGTGTAAAATCATATCGGCCACTTGAAGACATACCGGACAGGCTGACAAGGATTCCCGGCTATTCCCTTTTGGCGCAGATACCCACATGCAAGACCTGGGTCCCAAACATGAGGCGCCTGAATGAGACCCTTTCGATACCAGATAGAAGCATGAGCGAAGCCAGAGCTTCAGGCCTTAGATATCCTTTTGTGGAATCACGCAGATACGCGTAAGCTGACCTGTTTCCCGCAAGAAGCGCACCCAGCACAGGTATTATGAAGGTCAGGTAAAAATGGACAACCGGTCTTAAAAGCCCTCCTGAAAGAGGTGTAGTATCAAGACACACCAGCCGTCCGCCTGGCTTTATAACCCTCACCTGTTCCTCCAGTGCCCTGTGACGGTCGGAGACGTTTCTAAGTAAATATGCTGAGATGACGGTGTCGAAGGTGTTATCCTGAAAGGGAAGTTCAAGGGCATCCGCCTGGCACCAGTTAATTGCATGGGCTTCAGGACGTTTTTTGCCCGTTTCGAGCATCTCAAGGGTAAAATCGGCTGCGATCGTCCTTACGCTCGGATCATGGCGGAGGGCCTCAATGGCTATATCCCCCGTACCGGCTCCTGCATCCAGTAGGAGTCCTCCTTGGGGAACCGCAGAAAGCCTGACGGCCTTTCGTCTCCATATCCGATCATGACCCAGGGTCATCACACTGTTGAGAAGATCATACCTTTGAGCAACCTTACCGAACATTTCCCTGATAGGAGAGACGCGTTTTGCCGTGAGCTCATCCTCAGGACCATTACTTCTTGTCTTTGCCAAATTTTTCCTTGAGCATATCTCCAAGGGTTCCGAAAGAGCCTTGAGATCCGCCTTTGACCCCTTCCTTATATTTCACGTAAACTTCCTGGTCCTCTTGAACCTTTCCGACAGCCGCCGCCTCAGCGGTTGCCCAGGCAAGGCTCATCCTTTTTTTGTCTTTTTCAATGCCGCTTATCCTTACATCTATCTCCTGACCTTGAGACAGCACATCCCTGGGGTGATTTATACGTTTTCCCATACCAAGGTTAGAAATATGAATAAGCCCGTCAATGCCCGGTTCAAGGTTTACAAAGGCGCCGAACTTTTCTAGGCGTGCCACCCTGCCCTTGAGAACCGAGCCCTCATGATATTTTTCGTCCACCTTTTCCCAGGGATCATCGAGTGTATCCTTTATGCTCAGAGTGATCCTTTCTCTTTCCCATTCGATATTTTTGATCGATACCTCAACCTCCTGATCCACGCACAGGAAATCGGATATATCCTCAACCCGGCCCCACGATATCTCTGAAATGGGAACCATCCCTTCCACCGCTCCCATATTCACGAATGCACCAAAATCCCTTATCGAAGAAACGCTTCCCCTGATTCGCTGACCCGGCTTCAGGATTTTTTTCAATTCCTCTATCTCATGCCTTCGTTCTTCTTCCAACAGGGTCCTTCTGGAAAGGACCACCTGTTTTCCGCCTTGGGCATACTCGGTTATCTTGAAAGAAAGCCTTTTCCCTTCGTATCCTTCAGCTTTCTGGTTTCTCTGCATGTCTATCTGCGAGTAGGGGCAAAAGGCGCGAACGCTGCCGGCGACCTTGACCTCGAAACCTCCCTTTATCTCCTTTTCGACATATCCTTCGACAGGGATGCCGGTTTCAAAAGCGGACTCCAGATGGTATCTGGCAGCTCCGCCCGAAATTCTGGTGGTAAAAAGATGTTCATTGTCCTTTCCGGAAAGAAAATAGACCTTCATGGTATCTCCCTCCGCCACGGTCACAGAGCCGTTTTCATCCATTACCTCTGAAACGGCAAAATACCCTTCACTTTTCAATCCGGTATCGATAAAAACCCAATCCTTTGTAACCTTTATGATCTTTGTTTCGATCTGCTCACCAGGTTCGAACCTGACCTTATCCACCGGCATTTCTTCCAGAAACCGAGCGAATTCCTCTTTCTCTGAAATATCGAGCCCCCTCTCCATCTCATTTTCATTGTTTTCCATTTCCGCTATCTAACGCTCCTTCAAATTTTATTTGAAAATAGGCATCAGGAATATGCCTTATCCTGAACTTTATCGGTTTTCTCCGGAATACACCGCTGTCCGTCGGAGAAATACGCACCTTTCAGTCCTATTCAGCCGGGCAGCGAAGTTCTTTGTTCAGAGTGTAGCAGACTGCACGAGATTCTACAACAACATAGGTTTTTCCCTGAACCACCTTCAATACATCATCTGTTCCGCTTCGTAACGGGTTCACGCAAGTACAGGCCTTGCATTTGGAACTTTTTGGTTTGTCGTCGCAATTATGAGTTGTTATGATGCCATCAATCTTTAGAGGCTCAAAAATAGGCGGTTGATTCGCAGGAAGATATAAGAGACGGGATCTCCTCGTCATCAAGGAGGTTGACTCCGTCAAACAGAAGTGTTTCCTTAAGCCCTCTTTCCAGCAGGCTTGTTCTGGGGCAGGAGATATCACCTTTTTCAGAGAGAAATTTTTTCAGCAGCTTTGAACTCTCGCTACGGCTTTCGATTAGATTGAAAACTCCTTCATCTATACAGAGCACCTTGGTTTCTGCAGCCGCCATAAGGGTCGACCATGAAAACAGGATTCCGAGAAGCGCCCTTTCATCTCCCTGTGGTTTTGATATAATTATGCATATGGAATCTATCATATCTGTCTGCTCAGTGCCCGAAGACAAGAAAGACATCGGAGCCGAGCAGGAAATCGCAGAAGGTGTGGGCAATGTTCCCGTTTCTTAAACCCTTCTGCAGAGGCAGGGCGTCGATTCCTCTTGCATGCTCATTCAGACTCAGGGAGGCGATATTTGCTCCCATTCGGGCGAGATCCTTCAGTCGTTCCCCGACCTTGTAGGCTTCAAGGTATGATACGAGACTCTCTGAAATGCTGTTATCCGGCCTTGACGCACTCTTGCTCCTGGAGATATAAACCCCGTTTCCACAAAGAAAAATGTTTACCTGGTAGCCCTTTTTCATGGCAGCCTCAGCCAGATTCACCATGTCCCCGGCATCGTCATTTTCCGCAAGGCCTGAGTAAAGCACCATTGTTAAAGATCTCAACTTAATCCCCTATATATTTACCACACGGTACTGTTCATCCATTATGAGATCGATCATTTCATCATAAGACACGGGACTGCATCCAGGGTCTAAAGGCACCCCTTTGGCCTTCACTGCATTGTCTGACACATATATCTTATCCAGATGGAGATCCTTGAATTTACCGACCATTCCTTTAGAAGCATGCCAGGCGGCATCTCCCAGAAGAAGCAGGGATTTTTTCTTTGCCCCCCCCAGAAGCCCCACCAGTTCAGGCACCCTGTTTGAACTTTTATTGATCACAAATAGCAGCATATTTTCATCGAGCAAAATTCATGTCCTGTTTTCTTAATACAAAAACAGCTGAGCCTTCCTTTGCTATTTAAAGAGCAAATCAGGCAGAAAGGTGGCTATCCCGGGGAATATCACCAGTATGATCACACACAGTATCATGCATAAGAAAAACGGGATTACCCCTTTAAAGATGATATGCAAAGGCACATCAGGCGCCACGCTGCTGAGCGCGAAAACATTTACACCTATTGGCGGGGTAATCTGGCCCATCTCCATAACGATCACCGTCACGACCCCGAACCAGATAGGATCAAACCCGAGTGCCATGATCGCCGGAAATATCGCCGGCAGTGTAAGCAGTATCATGGGTATGACGTTCATCAGACAACCAAGTATTATAAAGAGGCCCAGAACCGCGAAAAAGATCACATACCGGCCCACCGGCAGCCCCGTTACAACATCCGCCAGGATAAAGGGGAATCTGGTCGCAGCGAGGAAATAACCCAGTATGCCTACACCGATAAGTATTATCAGAAGTTTGGTGGTAAGATTTGCGGTTTCATTAAAGGCGGCGATAAGGGCTCGCTTGGTCATGCGCTTTCTGGAAAGCGCGTAAAGGAACGCGCCTACGGCACCTATTCCTCCACCCTCTGTAGGGCTGAATATACCGCCCAGGATGCCGCCCAGGATCACTACGAAGAGGATGACCATCGCTATTACACCCTTTAGCGCGATCAGTTTTTCCTTGAGCGTTGACCGCTCTCCCCTGGGGGCCAGTTCAGGCCTGTATTTCGCTATAAAAAATATGCTCAGCATAAAAAGGGTCGCCAGAAGGACACCCGGTATTATGCCCGCGATAAAAAGCTTTCCAACTGATTCCTCTGTGATTATGGAATAGAATATAAAGCCGACGCTCGGCGGGATAAGTATGCCCAGGGTACCACCGGCCGCAAGGCTGCCTGTAGCAAGGCTGGGGCTGTATTTCTTCTTTTTCATCTCCGGAAGAGAAACCGCACCCATGGTAACCGCCGTGGACATGCTGTCCCCGCAAACGGCGGCAAAACCTGAACAGCCGGCAACAGCCGCCATGGCAAGGCCTCCCGGCAGCCTGCCGAGCCATTTGTAGGCTGTGTCGAACAGATCCTTGCTTATCCCCGAATGAAAGGCGAGTTCTCCCATCAGGATAAAAAGGGGTACTACCGCCAGTATAAAAGACGCGGTGGTGTGATAAGGGCCGCTTCCAATCATGGCTAGAGGGGCTGCAATTCTCCTGCTGATAAGTATCATTCCGAGGAATCCCGTAACAGCCATGGCAAAGCCTATGGGCATACGCATCAAAAGAAGGATGAAAAGCACCGCCATACCTGCAATACCGAGAGGCATGCCTGAGAATCTTCCGGGAAGCATCTTGAGGATAAAAGGGCTGGCGATGAAAAGGGCGCCGATCATAAAACCCATGGCTATCGGCAACCACTGTCCTTTATCCAGACACCTTGAGATCTCTTCAAGCAGGTCCCTTAAAAGGACCAGAGTAAACAACAAGACGCCGAAGGCCGCAACGGCAAAGAAGATCGATATGGGAATCCCCAGGGCGAAACTTACCTCCCCGATCTTTTTTTCGGTCTGAAGCACCGTCTGCCAGCTCATGATGGCGAAAACAACCAGGCAGACGACATAGTTGAATATTTCAAGCGTACCTCTTGCCCTTTCGGGAAGTCTCTCAAATACGAGATCTATCCTTACATGCCCCTTGTTCTTCTGTACAAATGCCATTGAAAGAAACACGATCAGGATCATCATGAATTCCTCGATCTCTATGACCCCGGGGATCGATTTCCCGGTGATAAGCCGGGATACGACGTCAAAAAATATGGGTACGGACATTACTCCTGCAGCTATGGCCCCCAGAAAAGCAAGTTTTTTTGTAACCGGGTCAAGTACGCGATCAAAAAGACCTACTACCCGCTTGATTGAAAAAACTTTCTCCTTCTCATCACGTTTTTTTACGGACCGTTCAGAAATACAGCCCTTTTCTACGGCCGCCACTACACACTCTTCACTCATAATATACCTTTTCAGCAAAAATGGTTTTGCCCCCGCCATTGGGCGGGGGCACATAACTAATTTTAAAATCTGAAAACAGGAGATCTCTTACTTGTATCCCCTTCCTGTCACCTTTGCATACTTTTCGCCAAGGCTGATTGCATCCTCAAGAATCTGGCGGGCGTTTTTAAAACCTTTCGCCTCCATATCTGACACCCATTTTTCTCTCAAAGGCATAACCTTCTTTGCCCAGAGGGCCCTCTCCGCATCAGGCAGTTCATAAAATTCATGCCCCTTTGATTTCATCCAGGCTGAATCCCCTGCAGCCCCTTCATCAAGGGTCTTTCCGCTTATTACGGCAAGTTTTTGCCCTGTTGTTTCTTTCATTATCTTTTTAAGATCATCAGGAAGAGATGCCCAGACCTCAGGATTGGCACCGGCCCAGAACGGTCCTACAAGCAGGTCTACGATCGTATGGTATTTTGCTGCATCCGTTATCTTGAACGATTTTACCGGTGCAAGAGGACAGAGCACGCCTTCAGCCATGCCTCTTTGAAGCGCCAGGTATGAATCCGGCGGCTGTACCTGAATCGGGTTGGCTCCCAGCATCTTCATGATTTCGATGAGTTTCGGGCTCCAGCAGAGGATCTTCATGCCTTTGAGGTCGTCAAGATTCTTCACGAGCTTCTTTGTGGTGTGGAGCTGATATGTGGCGCTGGTCCACTGCCAAAGGATCTCCACCCCCTTGTACTCATTTCGCCACTCAGGATACTTGGTATAAAGATCCCAGATTACCAGTGCACCGGCTTCAGCGCTCGGAACCATCAGGGGAAGCTCCATGACCTCTGAAATGGGAAACTTACCGGGATTCAATCCGTTGTAATTGGCTCCTATATCCAGGATTCCGTCAACAGTGGAATCAAAATTGTCCTTTGAAGGACAAAGTGTGTTGGGGTTGAAATATTCGATATTAAGTCTGCCTTTGCTAGCCTCCCTGATCCTGTCGGCCCATGGAATCCATCCGTTTTTAACGGTCGGATGTTTGTCAAAGTAGGCGCTCGTAAAACTCAGATCAAACTTCTTTTCTCCGGCCAGAGACGGAGACACCCCGGCCGTAAAGACCAAAAGCCCCGCAATAATGGTTACAACCATAGCACTCATAAATCTTTTACTCATTATCGAACCTCCCTTTTTAATATAATAATTTTTATTATCCCCTATTCAACATAGGATGGATGGTGAATCCTTTTTCACTGCTCCCGCAAGTTTCAACCATAATATTTATAAGCAAGGTTCATGCCAGAAACCACCCAGACGTGTATCCAATTGAATTTTATATTATTTTCCGGATATTCTGCAGAAGTGTGGTAACAAGAGACAACAAGGTGGGACAAAATCGCGCATCAAGGCATAATAAAAGCAGCCTCAATTCACTGAAAATACAGCTTAAAAATCAGTTGAGTCAATTTGTCTCAATTTCGGGAGAAACAACCCCGAATTTTTTCATTTTTCTGAACAGGGTCTTTCTTGGAATACCCAGAATAGCGGCAGCCCTGCTCCTGTTCCAATTGGTATTTGCAAGGGCCTCTTTTATCATCATTTTCTCAAGGGATTCAATGGCATCTCGCAGATCCCGGCCCTTTTCAACCGACACCGGATCTCCGGAGTCTTCAAACGCCTGCATGGATATACCTTTGCCGATATTTCGCATAAAATCGACCTTTCCAACAGTCAGATACCTGTGGAGCGCGTTTTGAAGCTCCCTGACATTTCCCGGCCAGTCGTAATTATAAAATGCCTCAAGCACGCGACCCGGGATGTCGGACAGCATCTTTTCCTGGTCCTGCTGCCTTAGAAAATGGTCGATAAGGAACGGGATATCCTCCCTTCTGCATCTCAGAGGCGGGATGTCTATCGGAATCACATGTATCCTGTAAAAGAAATCGGAGCGCATCAAGCCCCTTTTCACATGTTCATTCAGATTCCGGTTTGTGGCGGCCACGACACGAAAATCGGATTTTTTCGTCTCAGTTCCCCCCACGGCTGTGTAACCGCTCCCTTCTATCGCGCGAAGAAATTTCACCTGTATAGCCTGGCTCAGTTCCCCCACCTCATCCAGGAACAGGGTACCCTTATCCGCCAGATCGAGGAATCCCTCCTTGTTTCTGTAGGCCCCTGTAAAGGCACCTTTTCTGTGTCCGAAAAATTCGCTTTCAAGGAGCTGCTCAGGTATTGCCCCGCAGTTTACAGGAACAAAGGTACCGTTTCTCCGTTCACTCATCTCGTGGATCGCCTTTGCAACCAGTTCCTTCCCGGTTCCCGACTCGCCGTAGACAATAACACCCGCTTCCGATGAAGCCGCCTGCAGGATAAGCTTGTAGACCTTGTTCATGGAACTGCTTGCCCCTACGATGTCCGACAATCGGTAACGATCCTTCATCGAAGACTTCAGCTGAATGTTCTCCCTTTTGAGACGGTTTGCCTCTGCCTCCAGGGCCTTGACCTGAGATCTGTTTTCGGTAATGTCGATTACTGTGCTCAATACGGCAGGATACCCCTCCCACTGGACACGGTTGGGATGACCCTCAACCCATATTTCCCTGTCATCCTTGGTAATGCAGGGCCACCTCAACACCCTCAGATCCGATTCACCCTTTTCAATAGCTCTTATGGTATCCCTGAACCGCCCCTTTTCATCCTCTCTTATGTTTATTCCCGTGTCCCCTCCTATAAGTTCTTTCCTGTCCTTAAATCCGAATATCTTTGCAAAGGCCTCATTTACAAGCACAAATTTGCCTTTTTGCATCAGGGCGACCCCGTCAGGCACATTTTCGGCCAGTATCCGATAACCCTCAAGGGACTGCATGAGGGCGGTTTCAAAATGCTTGAGCCTTGTAATATCCAGAAACGTCTGTACGGCCCCGATTATTGTCCCGTCGAATTCAAATATAGGGGCGGCGATGAAATGGAGATACCTTGCCTTGCCGCCAACATTGCTGAAAAATCCGCTTGCCTCCCACGCATGGGGAATGATATTTGATCGGGCTATATTTCCATCCCTGTAATGGGTAAGGATACCGTTTCTGTCATGCTCTACAATGAGGTCGGCAAGAAGCGGACGTTTTTTCTCATAAAACGGCTCCCATTGACGCTCCGTCCCTATCATCACCTCCGCCGGCCTTCCGGTCAGGTGTTCACAGGCCCTGTTCCAGCGCAATATCTTGTGATCTCTTCCGATCGCAAACTGCGGACCTGGCGAGCATTTTATTATTCCCTGATCGATTACCATGTCATCTATTTTCATTTTCCGTTATTTCCGTTTTTCTAAAACCATGCCTGCCCTCGAACTGAACAGACACTCATAGTTTTACCATAGCCCTTGAAATCGCTTTAAGTGTCGTTTCAATGTCTTTTGGACCTATCTTGTAATGTGTCACAGCCCTGAGCGATTTGGAGCCTAGAGCCAGCACGCGCACCCCCTCCTTTTCGAGCATTTCAACCAGAAGACCGGCATCCGCTCCATCTTTTGAGATATCAAAAAAGACTATATTGGTCTTGACAGAAGACGGATCAAGCTCAAGTCCCTTGATGCCTGAAATGCCGAGGGCAAGTTTGTGTGCGTTTTCATGATCCTCATGCAGCCTTTCAACCATCTCATTGAGGGCGACGACTCCGCATGCAGCAAGGATTCCCACCTGCCGCATACCCCCGCCTACCACCTTTCTGCATCTTCTTGCCCTCCTTATAAAATCCTCTGTTCCGCATACAAGAGATCCCGCAGGCGCACACAGTCCTTTACTGAGGCAGAATGCGACCGAATCGGCCGGCACAACCAGCTCCTCGACTGAAACATTCAGGGCCTGGGCGGCGTTGAATATACGGGCACCGTCCACATGGAGCTTCAGGCCTGTTTCCCTTGCAAAATCTCCCACCTTTTTCATGTAAGAGGGACCCAGAGGTGAACCGTTACACCGATTATGTGTATTTTCAAGCACTATCAACCTGCTTACGGGGAAATGGACATTCTCCTCCCTTATTGCGTGATCCAGGTCCTCAATCCTTATTTTCCCGTCGGCCTGATTCGGAACGGTACGGGGATGGATTCCTCCAAGTGCCGCACATCCGCCCTGCTCATAATAAAAGATATGAGACTGATCCCCCAGGATCATCTCGTCACCCCGTCCACAGTGTGCAAGTTCGGAAACAAGATTTGCCATGGTGCCGCTTGCAACAAAAAGTGCGGCCTCCTTACCTGTCAGTTTTGCCGACATTTCTTCAAGTCTGTTGACAGTGGGGTCTTCGCCGAATACATCATCCCCGATTTCAGCGTTGTACATGGCCTTTCTCATTGCAGTTGTCGGCTCGGTGATCGTATCCGATCTGAGGTCGATCATACGCATCTGTCTTCTCCTTATTAACGGTCTTAATATATTGCAAATTTAGTGAAAAACTCATTCGATCAGGAAAGACTATGGAAAAGGCCCTTATCTGTCAAGTTTTGAACCGGCGCCGATTTAAAGATACCCATGTGGTTTCATGCCCAAAAGCACAAGGCAGGAAAGCAGATTCCACGGTTCGAAATGACGCTCCCGCCCATTTTTTCATTCCATCGGTTGTCAGGGCACAAGCGCTCGAGTCTAAGCATCTCCCTCCCCAAATAGCAAACACATGCCCGTAGCAAACATGTCTTTTACAAACTGTCAGATTTATTTACACCCCAATTTTTCTTTTTGGCTCAGTCCCTGCTGCCTATATCTCCCATAAGTGTCTGTTCAAAAGTGCTTTTCATGTTTTTTGGTGATGATTAAACGGCATTTATATTTTGGCATATTTTTTGCTTAGTATAAAACATAACTGAAAAGGCTTGGATCCTGGCCGGATGGCATACAGGCAAGATCAAGGCTGAAAAAAATCGGCTTCCTGGATGGTCGCTAAGTTTCAGACCGGATTGCAAATGAAAGAGAAACGCCATGACCTCCTTGCGGCACAAAGGCGCCATCACTGGAAGCCGAACATCAAATACTGAACCCCTGTTGGATTTTCAATTAACAGCTTAATCACTAGGTGTGGCCTTCTATACTAATCACAGGTGGATCTTTATTTGTCTCATCAGTTCACGGCGCCTGCTTATTCTCAATGGGTAAGCAGGCGTCCGTGTCTTTGCAGGTGTCATCACCTAATTGGGTCATAATCAACCATGACTGAAGATTTCGGCCCAGCCTTGGGCACCCCCGCAAGACTTTGGAATCAAGGCGCCGACAACCTACGGCTTAGGCGTATGACTAATGGGCCCGCGCATTACCTCTTGACGGTGGATCAGAATCTTTAATTGGCGCTTGTCTGAAATTGCGGTTTATGCTAAGTAATCCAGGATAGATTCTTATTGTCAGGCCTTTTCTTTATATCTCCAAAACCTTATAAAAGACGCATCAAGGGGGGCCTCATGGATGACAAAGAAAAAGGTATGGTTCTTGCCTCATTTGCCGGAGATTCTCTTTCCCTTGCTGCTCACTGGGTCTATGACACAAATACGATCAAAAGGAATTTCGGCAGAATAGAATCCTTTTTTAAACCCGCATCAAACTCCTTTCACCCCACCAAAGAGGATGGTGAATTCACCCATTACGGTGACCAAACCCTCGTGCTTCTTGAATCCCTTGCTGAAAAGAGAGGATTCGAACTCAAGGACTTCGCTCAAAAATGGAGGTCGTTCTTTGAAAACTACCGGGGGTATTTCGATCAGGCGACCAAGGTAACCCTCAGCCGTTTTTCATCGGACATGCCTCCTGAAGAATCAGGTTCCCCCTCGGACGACCTTGGCGGAGTGTCTCGAATCGCTCCTCTTGTGTACGCATACAGGGATGATCTGAAAGGTCTTATGAATGCCTCCAAGGCTCAAACAGCAATGACGCACAGGGACCCTATCGTCTTGAAAAGTGCCGTTTTTTTCTCACGCCTTACCTGGCAGATTCTTAAAGGCGACACACCTACCCATGCGATCGACAAGATAGCAAGAGAGCACTTTGAGCAATCCCCGATATACAACTGGGTGCAGATAGGGCTCGCCTCAAAGGATATGGACACTGTTTCCGTCATATCCAATTTCGGCCAGAGCTGTCATACAAGAGAGGCCCTTCCCGGAGTCATACATATCATTGCCAGACATGAAAAAGACCTAAAAGAGGCCCTGATTCAGTGCGTGATGTCGGGTGGCGACAGTGCGGCAAGGGCGATGATCGTCGGCATGGTCCTGGGGGCCCATCTGGGCTGTGGACCGATACCTGCAGATTGGACCACAGGGCTAAAGGCGAGAGAAAAAATATTGGACCTGTTGGAAAGGATTTGAAAACCAGGCATGCATATCTTTTGACAATCCCCCCTGTTCCTTTTCATTGACAAAAAAGGCCATCCCCTGCAAGAATAATTGTCCATAAGAAATCAAAGGCCCCTGGATTCCGCCTCTAAGTCGGAAATCTGCGTTTGGCTGAAAGACCGCTATTGTTACTGAAATTTGCTATATTTTGAGCCTCCCGCTCAGCAATGTCATGGAGAAAAGCCTATGGAACTTGAATTCATCAAGGCGCGCGACCTGCCGGACGCATGGTTTCAATGCGTATACAGGCTGCTGGAACAAGGAAGAGAATATATAATAGACAGGGGAAGTTACGAAGGACAGAAAAGGCTCGAATTCGACTATCTTACCGTCCATATCCGGTACCCCGGCGTAAGGCCTCTGCTGCCGGATATCCCGCCTGCGCTTGGCATCCCCAACCCGGTTGCGGAAGGCTATCTGGAAGATTACCTTCCCTACCTGATGACTTCCTTAAAGCAACCCGGTGAGGACTACACATACGGGTCCTATCTGGAGACTCAGATAGGTGAAGTCATTCGTATGTACAAAAAGGATGGATACGGCACGAATCAGGCATACATGACCGTAGGCGAACCGAAGACCATCTATCTCAAAGACCCTCCCTGTCTTAGAGGCATCGACACGAGGGTTACCAACGGCAAGCTCCACTTTTTCGTCTACTTCAGATCATGGGATCTCTGGAACGGCTTTCCGGCCAATCTCGGTGCCATCCAGCTCTTGAAGGAATACATGGCCGCAGAGATAGGTATCGAGGATGGAGAGATAGTGGCGGCAAGCAAAGGGCTTCACCTCTATGACTATGTATGGGAACTTGCGGAACTCAGGACTATGTGCTCAAAGAAACAGGCCATTAAGCTGAAGGCTGACGGCTGAACGCTCCATCCGGAAATCTTCGGTTTATGGATGGCATCGACTTAATCCGGGCATTAAGGCGAAATCATCTTTTTAAGGCCTGAGTCAGGTAAACAGGTTCTGGATTACGAAACTACGACCTTTTCTGAAATCTTGCTCACTCTGATTTTTGAATGATAATGGAAAATTTCAATAAGATTAAATTAAAAGGGCTGAACGAGGCGGAAACCGAAGCCTGGGTCCTGGACCAGGGGATGGATTCCTACAGGTCCCGCCAGGTAAGGCACTGGCTCTTTAAAAAGTTTGTCAAGTCCTTTGATGAAATGACCAATATCTCGGCATCCTGTCGTGCCCTGTTCGATGAAAGGGCAGACATTTGCCCCCTGGAGCAGGTCGACAAACTTGAGTCAACAGATACCACGGCCAAATACCTTTTCAAATGCCATGACGGCAATCTGGTAGAATCCGTTCTGATTCCTGAAAGAGACCACCTCACCCTCTGCATATCTTCGCAGGCAGGTTGTTCAATGGGTTGCCGTTTTTGCCTCACTGCCAGGCAGGGTCTCACAAGGAATCTTACTCCCGATGAAATCATAGAGCAGGTAATACTGGTAAAACGGTCAATCAGCACCCCGGACCGAATTACCAACATAGTCCTTATGGGCATGGGAGAGCCGCTTGCCAATTATGACTCGGTAATCAAGGCGATTAAAAATATGATTTCCGAAGAGGCAATGAACTTTTCTCACCGGAAGATTACCCTTTCAACCTGCGGGCTTGTTCCCCAGATACGCCGGCTGGGAAAAGACATACCGGTAAACCTGGCCATATCCCTCAATGCCCCTGATGACGGGAAACGTGATTATCTTATGCCGGTTAACAAGGTCTATCCGATAAAGGAACTGCTTTCCGCATGCAGGGACTTTCCCCTTCCAAACAGAAGGATGCTTACATTTGAGTATATCCTCATAGCCGGCATAAATGACACGGATGAAGATGCCTTAAGACTCTGCAAGATACTTAAAGGCCTGAGGGCGAAGATAAACCTCATTCCCCTTAACCCCCATCCTTCCTCAGACATGGCCCCGTCCCCGCCGGAACGTATACAGGCATTCCAGGACATACTGGCAAGAAATCATTACACCGCCATAATAAGGAAGAGCAAGGGAAGAGATATACTGGCGGCCTGCGGGCAATTAAGTGGAAAATACAGACGGATACAAGGGGGGGCAGGCGCCTCTTAGCAAATTTTCCCAAGACCCGCGGATATTATCACCAGTCCTTTTTCCTTGCGGTTAAATTCCTTTTTGTGCTAGTTTTCGTTTTCATTTCTATATAGAGAGGTAATGATATGATCGAACTTGATTTTTCCAAGGGAGAGGGATTGCTTCCCGCCATAGCACAGGATCACGTCTCAGGGAGGGTCCTTATGCTCGCATACATCAGCAAAGAGTCGTGGGAAAAGACCCTGGAAACAGGAGAAGTTCATTACTGGAGCCGCTCTCGCCGGGAGCTTTGGCACAAGGGAGGAACATCAGGCAATGTCCAGGTGGTAAAGGAAATTTATGCGGACTGTGACAATGACACCGTGCTTTTCAAGGTGGAACAGATCGGTGGGGCCGCCTGCCACCTGGGATACGAGTCCTGCTTTCACAAAATGATAGAAAAAGACGGCACCTTCAGGGTCGTCGACAAAAGGATTTTTGACCCAAAAGAGGTATACGGTAAATGAAACAGCTCAAATTCGGAATCCCAAAGGGAAGCCTGCAAAGTGCAACTATAGCGCTTTTTGAAAAGTCGGGCTGGAAAATTTCTGTAAACTCACGCAGCTATTTCCCCGACATAAACGACGAAACCATATGCTGCAGCATCTGCCGCGCCCAGGAGATGTCCAGGTACGTGGAAAACGGGACCATCGACGTGGGCCTTACAGGAAAGGACTGGATTGAGGAAAACGAATCGGATGTCGTTGTTGTTGACAATCTGATTTACTCCAAGGTCTCCCAGAAACCGGCCAGATGGGTACTTGCCGTGCCCGCAGACTCCAGTATAAAGAAGCTGAACGATCTTGAAGGCAAAAAGATCTCCACGGAGCTGGTCAACTTTACACGAAAGTACTTTGAAGACAGAGACATATCCGTTAAGGTTGAATTTTCATGGGGTGCGACAGAGGCAAAAGTGGTTTCAGGACTCGCCGACGCCATAGTGGAGGTTACTGAAACCGGCAGTACCATAAGGGCGCACGGGCTCAAGATCATTCATGAGCTTATGGAGACGAACACCCAGTTGATAGCCAACAGAGAGGCCTACGAAGATAAATGGAAACGTGCCAAGATCGACCATATTGTCCTTCTTCTTCAGGGCGCACTCAGGGCGGAAAGCATGGTAGGGTTAAAAATGAATGTCCCGAAGGATAAAATGGAAGGGGTCATCGAAATTCTGCCAAGTCTTGACGCACCCACTGTGGCTAATCTCTACCAAAAAGAGTGGTTGTCGGTCGAGGCAATAATAGAAAGATCCGTTGTCAGAGATCTTATTCCGAAGCTGCTCAATGCCGGCGCCAAAGGGATAATCGAATACTCCCTTAACAAAGTAATATAGGGCTACTGAAATGAATCATCAGGTGAGTCGATGAGCAGGATTACCAAAAGGGGAAAGGAGATACCCTCCTTCATAGTCATGGATGTTCTTGAAAGGGCCCATGAGCTGGAAAAACAGGGGCGAAACATTATTCATCTCGAGATAGGAGAACCTGATTTCAAGACACCCCGGTGCATTTGCGATGCCGCTCAGGAGGCAATGGACAAGGGTGAAACGCATTACACTCACAGCCTGGGGATCACGGAACTAAGAGAGGCCATAAGCGAACACTACGATAAAAAATATGGGATATCAGTGGACCCATCGCAAATAGTGGTAACATCAGGCACGTCACCTGCGCTTTTCATGATCTTCGCCTCTCTTCTGGAACAGGATGATGAAATAATAATGGCCGACCCTCACTACCCGTGTTACCCCAATTTCGCACGTTTCATGGGCGCCAGACCGATATTTGTAGACACATCCGAAGAAGACGGATTCCAGTTGAAGGCAAGGGACATCAAGGCGAAAGTAGGGCCCAAGACCAGGGCCGTCCTTATAAATTCACCGGCTAACCCGACCGGTAATCTCCTCAGCGAGAAAAGGATGAGGAATATTGCAGACCTCGGCATCCCGGTCATATCTGATGAGATTTATCATGGCCTTGTCTACGGCCAGAGGGAACGCTCAATTCTCGAATTTACCGAAAATGCCTTCGTGCTAAACGGCTTCTCAAAGATATATGCCATGACCGGCTGGCGTCTCGGGTACATAATAGCCCCTCGGGACTTCATGCATCCGCTGCAGAAGGTTCATCAAAATTTCTTTATTTCAGCAAGCAGCATATCCCAATGGGCCGGGGTGGCGGCACTTAAAAATGCCGAATCGGACGTTGAAAAAATGAAAGAGACATACGATAAGCGCCGAAGATATATGACGGGCAGGCTCAAGGATCTCGGTTTCGGGCTTTCAGTTGAACCACGAGGGGCATTCTATATCCTGGTAAATGCGAAACATCTCTCATCAAGTTCGTACGAACTGGCCTTTGATATCCTTGAAAAGGCGGGAGTCGGGGTAACACCCGGCATAGATTTCGGCCGAAACGCAGAGGGTTATCTGCGCTTTTCATACGCCAATTCCCTGGACAACATCAAGGAGGGGTTGAACAGGCTGGAAGCTTATCTCAATAAAAGCTGATCTCCCTTTGACTCCCAGAAAATGGATAAGCCCGGAATGAAGACCGTCTTCATAAAAAGCGCCTTTGATATCAGACATTTTCCTCCGGAGGACCGCCCTGAGATTGCCTTCGCAGGCAAGTCCAACGTGGGGAAGTCTTCCCTCATCAACAGCCTCGTGAACCGCAAGAATCTAGCCAGGACAAGTGCCAGACCGGGAAGGACACAGGCCCTGAATTTCTTCCAGGCAGGCCGGCTCTACATTGTGGATCTTCCCGGATATGGATTCGCCCGTGTCCCTCTGAGCGTAAAAAAAAGCTGGCAGAAAATGGTTGAGGCGTATCTGAGCAATCGTGAAAACCTGCGAGCGGTCGTGGTCATTATAGATATACGGAGGGATCTTTCCGAGGGAGATATCAACCTGATTGAATGGCTCTATCACTTTGAGATCGAGTCGATACCCGTACTTACAAAAGCAGACAAGTTATCCCGCCAGAAGGCCGCCAATAAGGCGGAAATCATAACCCGCCGATTAAATCTGTACTCCGAACTGAAGCCGGTCCTGTTTTCGGCCAAGACAAGTCAGGGCCGAGATGAGTTATGGGAAAGGATAGCCGATGCGGCCGGTCTTGATCACTCAGACCTGAAAACGTTCAGGCCGTAAAATTTTATCTTTTTGTGAAGATTGCTTCTTTCTACCCCTATGGCTTCTGCAGTCTGGGATATGTTACCGTTGAATTCGAGTAATTTCCTTTTTATAAAGGCCTTTTCAAATTCATTCCTGGCCTCCTTTAAACTGTCACCTATTGCCTCGGAACCCGAATCTTCGCTGCCCTTGGTTGACCTGTTGATAGGAGCCGGGATATCCTTTGAGTGAATCTCTTTTGCAGGCGTCATTATCATGAGCCTTTCAACCAGATTTTTAAGCTCCCTCACGTTTCCCGGCCAGTCGTATCTTTCCAAAAGCCTGAGTGATTCTTCAGAAAATCTTTTTTCCTTCAGATTCGTTGTCAGAGTGAATTCCTTTATGAATTCCTCAACCAGTTCAGGGATGTCCTCTGTCCGATCCCTTAGTGGAGGCACCACCATCGGAATTACATTCAACCGAAAATAGAGATCCTCTCTGAAACGGCCCTTTGCGATCTCTGATTCAAGATCTTTATTCGTGGCAGCGAAGACTCTCACATCCACATCTATAGTCCTTGAACCACCTACCCGCTCAAACTTCTGCTCCTGAAGTATCCTCAATGTCTTCGACTGTGCCTTAAGACTCATATCGCCTATCTCATCCAGAAAAAGGGTACCCTCATGGGCCAGATCGAATTTTCCCTTCTTCATTGTAGACGCGCCGGTAAATGCACCCTTTTCATGACCGAAAAGTTCACTTTCTATAAGATCTTCAGGAATGGCCGCACAGTTTACTTCAACCATCGGTTTGGCCCTGCGATCACTCAACGCATGGATGGTATGAGCCACCAGTTCCTTGCCTGTCCCGTTCTCCCCTGAAATCAGAATCCATGCCTTTGTGGGTGCGACGATTCTTATCTGCTCCTTCAGCTGAGTTATGGCCCTGCTTTTCCCCGTTATGCTGTATTTTCTATTTTCCTTCTCCCTGAGCAGGCCTATCTCCTCCTCGAGTCTGTAATATTCCATGGCGTTGTTTATGGATAAAAGGAGCTTCTCCAGAGATAGGGGCTTTTCTATAAAATCGTATGCGCCCAGTTTCGTTGCCTTTACCGCTGTTTCGATATTTCCGTGGCCCGACATCATGACAACCTGCAGATAGGGATACATCTCCTTTAATTTTACGAGCACCTCAATTCCATCCATGCCAGGCATCCAGATATCGAGAAGCACCAGCTCCGGTATCTCCTCCGCGATAAGCTCCAGTGCACGGGCCCCGCTTTCAGCGCAGATAACATCGAAGCCCTCATCAGAGAGTATCCCGTCAAGAGACTGGAGGATGCTCGCCTCATCATCAACTATGAGTATGGTCCTAGCCATTTCTATCGCCTTTTGTTCTTGCCTGAATTCCTGAGTGCCGAAGCAGCCCGTCATACGGCTTCTGAAAAATGCTATGCCTTCATCAGATCAAGTGCTATCCGGGCTGTCTTCAGCGATGCTCCTCCACTGCCCAGGCTGTCCCTTACATCTTGAAGTTCCCGTTTTATCTTTTCCCTTCGCTTTTCATCCTCCAGTATCCCTATCACCTCACGGGCTATATTTTCAGGTTCCACCTGATCCTGAATCAATTCGGGGGCAACCTCGTGACCTGCCACCAGGTTCACGAGCCCGATATGGGGGACATCTATTATCATCCTTCCGGCCCAGTAGCTTACAGGAGACACCTTGTAGACTATGACCATCGGCGTCAGGCTTATAGCGGTCTGAAGGGTCGCGGTACCGGATGTCACGACAGCTATATCGCACCTCTCCAGGAGTTCATATATATCTCCCCGCAGAATCGCAACATCCAGAGGTGAATTTTCCGTAAGCGCCCTTGCATACTTATGCTCTATTGTGGGCGCCAATGGTAAAATGCAGCTAAGCCCGCCGAAATGCCTTTTCAACCTCTCCGCGGCCCTCAGCATGTCGGGAAGCAACCTGTCTATCTCTTCCTTTCTGCTTCCGGGCAACAACCCAACTACCGGGTATGGGGAATCCGCATCGAATTCGGACGGATGGCCTTTCCTGTCAATGCCGGCGTTAAACTCATCCATCAGGGGATTTCCCACATAATCCACGTTCACGCCCCTTTTCTTGTAGAAGTCTTCTTCAAATGGGAGTATGACCGCCATCCGGTCCACCCTGCGAGCGATCTTTTTGACGCGACCTTTTCTCCACGCCCATATCTGAGGACTCACATAGTATAGTACGGGGATACCCAACCTTTTCGCTACCCCTGCCAGATGAAGATTGAATTCAGGATAATCGATCAGGATCAGCAGGTCGGGACGCACGGTCCTAAGGATATACTTGAGAGTTCGATTGGCTCTCAGGATCGTCCTGAGTCGGGGAAGGACTTCCGTCAGCCCCACCACCGCCATATCAGAGGAAGGGATAAGGATGCGAACCCCCTGTTCCTCCATCTTTTGCCCGCCTATTCCCCATACACGGATAGATGGATCAAGCCGCCTTATTGATTTAATCAGATTTGACCCATGGAGATCTCCTGATGCCTCTCCGGCAACCACAAGCGCGAACCTGAAATCCCTGGTGGCGGGATTCACCTCTTTTAGATCGTAAGTGTTCACTATTTTTGAATTGGATAGCATGAGCTATATCAGCAAACAGTTCGAAATCCCTTGCAGCCGCCTTCTATCTGTTCGATGATGGCATGGGCGAACATCAGGGCCTTTCGCCCGTCTTCCCCCGAAACGACCGGTTTTTCACCCGTATTCACGGAATTTACAAATGCTGCAATCTCATCGGCCAGAGGGTCACTTTCAGGATAAGTCATTTTGGATGTGACCTTTGGAAAGGAGCCTGCTGATTCGGTAAGTTCCCCGTCAAGGCTGGTCACATTAAGCCTTCTTTTTGCACAGTCAACCGAAAGGTAGGAATCCCTTTGAAATATCCTTATCTTTCTGACCGTATTTGCGGAAACCCGGCTTGCGGTAAAATTTGCTACGGCACCGTTTTCAAAAATCATCCTTGCGTTTGCAATATCGGTTTTACCTGTTATGACCGACATCCCCACGGCGTGAAGCTCTTTGACATCCGATGGGACAATATGCAGGATTATGTCAAGATCATGTATCATCAGATCAAGCACTACGTCCACATCGGTGCCTCTCTTTGTGAAGGAATGAAGCCGTTGAGATTCCATGAATATCGGCCTGGTCACCATTTTCTCCATGGCTGCGACAGCAGGGTTAAACCTCTCAACGTGCCCCACCTGAATAACGAGGTCCTTGGCCCTTGCCATTTCAATAAGTGCATCCGCATCTTCAAGCCTGGAGGTAATAGGCTTTTCGATCAGCAGATGCACACCTCTTTCTAGCAGATCGCGTGCCATGGAGAAGTGTCTTTCGGTCGGAACGGCAAGACTCACCGCGTCCACCCCGCCCTTTATCTGAGAGAAGTCTTCATAGCCTTTCAGATCGTACAGCCGGGCAATCTCATTGACCCTTTTTTTGTCCGTATCCACTACCCCGACCAGATCTACCCCCTCCAGGGCATCATATTTCTGCACATGGTAATTTCCGAGGTGACCCACCCCTATTACCGCAACTCTCAGCATTTTTTTAAGGCTTCCCATATTTAATTCATCAACGCGAAATAACGCTTATCCCCTGACTGTCGGCCATGGAAAGCATTTTTTCTCTTTCGAACATAAGTGACTTGCCCGCCTCGACAGCCAAAACCGAGGCCTTTACCTTGGACATGGTCTCAATTGTTCCGGGTCCCACGGAAGGTACATCGAATCTCAGATCCTGCTTCGGCTTGCTGACCTTTACCACAACGGCCTTTTCTCTTCCAAGCCGACCGCCTCTTAAAATTGTTTCATCCGTTCCCTCAATCGCCTCAACTGCCAGAATTGTCTTCTGCCTTACCACCACGCACTGTCCTATATCCAAAAGGCCGATCTCCTTTGCAATCTTCCATCCCAATTTTATGTCTTCCCTTTCATCCCTTGTGGGTCTCCTTTTGGTGAGGCACCCTTCAGGAGCTATCAGGTCAGGCAGAAATTCGGTTGAGCTGACTATCTCTATTCCCTCTTTGGAAAACTCCCTTGAAACGGCACTCAGGATATCGTCATCATGAAAAACAGCCAGTTTTGAAATAAGGGAAAGGCCCTTTATATCCGGCCTTATGTTCTCGAACATCCTGCGTTTTTTTATGGTTCCGGCCATTATCGCACGGCTCACGCCCCTCTTTCGCAGCAGCTTGATGAGCTGCCCCAGCTGTCCCAGCCTTATCCATTCCGTTTCCTGGGCGATATCAGCCAGAGATTCATCCGTCTCACCAAGATGTGCGACCGCAACCACATGAATACCCAGTTTTTTTGCCGCCCCCGCCACCAACAGAGGGAACTGGCCGCCGCCTGCAATGATGCCCAGGATCTCATTCTTATTATTCATATACTTGTTTCTTCTCTTCCGGCTCTTACAAGGTGAAGGCATTTCAGACATCGATATCAACGATTTCACTTACAGTGAAAGATACTGTTATCGCAATATCCCCCTTTTGGAACCGTTGAAAAAATCCAACAACATTTCCAGCTCGGCAAAAGGCTCGATCTTGCTTCTTACCTCTTTGATACCTTCGCTGAAATTTTTGTTTTCCCTCCATATGATCCTGTAGGCCTTTTTCAGACCGTCTATTCTTTCCTGTGGCAATCCCTTCCGGCTCAGACCTTTTCTGTTTATACCGAAGAGCCTTGCACGCGGCCCGGCCGTTATCATGAAAGGAGGCACATCCCTGTCTATTCCCGATTTGGCACCCAGGAAAGCGTGAGAACCGATCCTTACAAACTGATGCACGGCTACCAGTCCTCCAAGGATTGCATAGTCCCCGACCGTTATATGACCTCCCAGTGTCGCCACGTTCGACATAATCACATGGTCTCCGAGAACACAGTCATGGGCGATATGCGCATAGGCCATTATATAATTGTGACTACCCAGAACGGTCTTCCGTTTCTCTTTTATTGTCGCCTTGTTAATGGTTACATACTCTCTTATGACATTATCGTTTCCTATATAGAGTCTGGTATCTTCTCCTTTGTACCCTATATCCTGCGGAGGAGTGCCTATGGATGAAAAAGGATAGAAAAGGTTCCTCTCGCCTATATTCGTGTGACCTTCTATGGCGACATGAGCGCCTATTACGGTGTCGGATCCAATACTTACATGGTCTCCTATGGAGCTGTACGGTCCTATCTTCACCCCTGATGCTATCTTTGCATTAGGGCTGACCACTGCTGAAGGATGGATATCCATTATTTCCCTCTTTTCACTTTAAAATAAAGGCCTCTGTCAAAACGGAGGCCGTTGCTTTCTAAAACAACCTGTCAAAGACAACCCAAGCCGGCGTCATTTTCCAGACCTACCCGGCCCTTAAAAAATTTCGATACGTTCACCTTTCATTTCAGGAAATTGTAGCCACCAACTCAGCTTCGGTCACTAATTCGTTTTCCACAAATGCCTTTCCGGCCATCTTCCATACCCTTGAACCACTTCTTAAAGTGTTCAATTCAAATCTCAGCCGGTCCCCAGGCACTACCGGTTTGCGGAATTTCACCTTATCAATGGATACAAAATAAACAGGCTTTCCCTCTGCCCCGTCAAATGAATGATCTATGGAAAGACGCGCGAGTATGCCTCCAACCTGTGCCATAGCCTCAACGATCAGAACCCCGGGCATAATCGGATTACCGGGAAAATGACCCTGAAAGAAGGGTTCGTTCGCACTAACATTCTTTATCCCCACAACCCTTTCCCCGAATTCCAGCTCCGTTATCCTGTCAACGAAAAGAAACGGATAGCGATGGGGAAGGATCTTGATTATTTCTTCATATACCAGTGGAAGTTTCATTTACCAAAGCACTCCTCTAGATATTTTCGGATCTTTCCAAACAGGCACCCTGTTATACAGGTACAAATAAATTATTTCATGGAGTCTTCCAGTTCCTTCACCTTCTTTTCAAGCTGTCTCAAGCGTTCATTTAATTTTGGAAGCCTCGTAATAAGTCCCGAAGTCTTCAACCAGAGCCTGTGAGGCATTGTCGGAGTCCCCGAAACAATATCCCCGGGCGCGATCGATTTGGCAACACCAGACTGAGAACCTATCATCGCCCTGTCACCGATATCAACGTGATCGGATATTCCCACCTGACCTCCCAGCACTACTTCACGACCGACATTCACGCTCCCCGAAATACCGACCTGTGAGACGACAATCGTATTCTCTCCGATTACCACATTGTGCCCTATCTGCACCAGGTTGTCCGTCTTTACCCCTCTTTTTATCCATGTCTTACCCAGGGCCGCCCTGTCGATGCTGTTATTGGAGCCTATCTCCACATCATCGTCTATCTGAACTATGCCCGTTTGGGGTATCTTTACCGAGGCGGCCCCGTCACGAGTGAATCCGAACCCGTCACTGCCTATCGTCGATCCTGCGTGGATAATCACATTGTTTCCTATAATACACCGATCCAGGATACTGACGTTTGGATAGATAACGCAGTTCTCCCCTACACGAACCCGGTCTCCCAGGAACACCCCCGGAAATATCACCGAACCTTCACCAACAACGGTCTCCTTACCTATATAGGCAAAAGGATATATGGAAACATTTTCCCCTGTTCGACAGGTTTCACTTATAAAGGCATCTTCGCTTATCCCTGGAAATCTGCCGATTGGAGGGGCAAAAAGGCCGGAAACAACGGCATAGGCTAGTTCGGGATTTTTCACTACCAGCTGAGGCCCTTTAAAGGAATCTACCGGTTCTTTGACAATTATGGCGCTCGCACCGGTAGCTTTCAGTTGATCCCGGTACCTCTTGTCCGCATAAAAGCTTATTTCTCCCGATCCTGCCGCATCAAGGGAGTTGATTCCCTTTATCAGCAGGTCTCCGTCACCGATCACCTCACCATCGGCAGCTTCGGCTATCTCACTTAATGGGATCTGCAATGCTCAAACTCCTACTTCTTTGCCTTGTCATAGGCATTTATCACCGCGTCCGTAATCTCTATGGCGTCATCGAAATACACCAGCCCCGGCATATTCTTCTCGAAAATGATTGTATAGCCTTTTTCTTTCCCAATCTTCCCCACCACTTTATTTATCTCTCTTGTAACCATTTTTGTGGCTTCGCCCTCGGCGCTCTTCATCTCAAGAGAAAATTCGCTGTAGAGATATTTATAATACCTTCTCTTTTTTTCAAGTTCCTTTTGCTTGGTCTCTTTTGCGTCCAGGCTGAGCATCATGCTCTGCTTCTTGAGTTCTTCCTCCAGTTTCAGAAGCGAGTTTTTTTCCTTGTCCAGTTTTTGCTGAAGTAATTCCAGTTTGGTTTTCAATTGTGTCCTGATTTCCTGAAATCCTAAGGACTTTTGCTGAAATTTTGTCATGTCCACTATAGCGATCTTACCGTCGCCCTGGCAAAAGGCGCTGGATTGGAAACAGAATGCGATACCTGTTATCAAAAAAAACATTAAAAAACGCTTCATATTCATCCCCCTTTAAAATTCGATACCCTGTATTTTTATCCATGATATCAAGGATAATCTAAAAGAACCCTCCAACGGAAAATTCGTATTTCCCTGAAGATTCACCCTCTTCAGGATCAAGGTTCTTGCCGTACTCAAGACGCAAAGGACCCATCGGAGAATACCACCTGAAACCGATCCCCGCGGACTTCTTTATATCACTGAACGACAGCGACTCGGTATTTCTGAAAGAATTCCCGAAGTCGCTGAATATAACTCCATTCACCCCCTGCTCCTTTAAAAGAGGGAACACGTACTCAAGGTTAAATACCATCATTTTTTCACCGCCTATTTTTTCTCCGTTGTCTTTGGGCGATATTTCCGCATAATCAAAACCTCTGACAGTATTTATGCCCCCGAGAAAATACTTCTGAAACGGCGACAGACTTCCTCCGGATCTCTTTTTGACATACCCCCATCTGGCCTGGGTCATAAACACTGTGTCCCAGTAAAACGGCCAGTACCATGCGGATTTGATATCATATTTATTAAAGTATTCGTCACCGCTCAAAATGCCGCCAGCATACTCAAAACTTATGCTGTTGACCGACCCCCTGCTGGTATTCCATGGTCTGTCCCTGCTGTCTCTCTTTATCTCAAAAGTAGTACTGCTGGTATTGGTTCGGCCTTCCATATTTCTGATAATGAGGGAAGCACTGTTCTCTACATCTGAGATCTTTGAGCTGTCATAGCCATATTTTATCGAACCTCTCGTGTATTCATCCATCGGTATCGGAAATCCCAAAGACAGTGAAGCCCCGGTTGCATCCCTTGTGTAGTCATCGTATTCATATTCCCATTTGTAGAGATCAACTCCACCGGAGATATTTCTGTCGAATATCCATGGTTCAACAAATTTTATGTCATAATAGCTTGATTCGCCGCCCACCTTTGCATATGCGGAAAGTTTCTGCCCCTTTCCAAGAAAATTGTTTTCTCCTATCTCGAACATTACAAAGGCCGAGTCTTGAGAACTGTAGCCCGCTCCCATGCTGAAGGAACCGGTGGGTCTTTCTTTGACCTTGACATCCAGGATCATGAGATCCTCGGCGCTTCCTTTTTTTGTCTTTAATTCCACATCCTCGAAAAAACCGAGGCGATTAAGGTTTTCCGTACTTTTCTTGAAGGCCGCCCCGCTGAAATACCTTCCCTCTATGGCCTTGAGTTCGCGCCTTATCACCTTGTCTCTGGTCGATGTATTTCCTGTTATGTTGATCCTTTCGAATTTGACCAGGGGACCCTTTGAGATATTGTAGGTTATATCAACTCTGTGGCCTTCATCATCCTCTTTAGTGCTGGGAGATACTTCCGCATTTGCATGGCCTTCATCAAGGAATACGCTTTTGAGTGCAAGCGTGTCCTCTCGAATCACCTTCCTGTTAAAGTATTTCTCACTTCCTATCCGCACCTTGCCCAAAAGCTCTTCCTCGGCCTGGTCAAAATCACCTTTGATCATTACCTCGCCGACGGTGTATTGAGCCCCCTCCTGAACGGCGATCGTGATCATGAGACCTTCACCCTCTTCATAGGTTATTTCCGGTTCCCCTATCTTTGCCCTGATGAAGCCCTGATTATTGTAAAATGATGTTATCATGTGGACATCGAACTCGAGGGCCTTTTTGTCAAGAAGCCCGGAACTTGTGATCCAGGAGAAAAATCCCTTCTCTTTCGAGACCATGATGTCCGACAGATCATCATCATCGAAATGTTCGTTGCCTTCAAAGCGGATCTTTCTTATATAAACCTTCTTCTTTTCATCTATCTCATAGGCAATAAGCACCTCGTTGTTCGGAAGTTCCTCGGTCTTTTCCTTGATATCCACGTTATAATAGGCCTTTTTATGGTAAAGCTCCTTGAGTCTGCTGATGCTCTGCCTCACCTTGTTTCGGTCAAGTATGGAATAGAGTTTTATTCCCACTTCCTCTTTAAGATCTTTGTCTTTAATCTTCTTGTTTCCCTTGAAAACTATCTGCCCGATGGAAGGCTTTTCAGAGACATTGAAAATCACTATTTTACCCTTTGATCCATCTTCGGTATCAATTGAAACGTTCTTGAAAAATCCCATGGAATAGACTTCTCTGAGGTCTTCGTCCAAAAGGTCGTAGTCGATGCTGTCACCTTTTCTGGAACTTATGACTTCCAGTATCGCATCCTTTTCGATCCTCTTGTTTCCCTTTACGATAATTGTTTCGATCTGTTCCACGCCGGAGATCTCATTGTATACACTGGTGGCGATCCTGGAAGAGGTCTCCTCAAGGGCATCCATATTTTCCGCTGCCATAAAGAGAAAAAAGGGCTTCCTTTTCCCTGATACATCTACCACTTTCAGATCCAGGCTGAGGCGTTCTCCAATCTGAGTCAGACTCCCCAGTATCACCCACGTTGCCCCTACATCCTTTCCGAAAAGGATAAGCTCCTTATCCGAGGAAACCTGGCTAAAGGCCAGCGGATGCCTGTTTATCTCCTCCAGGCCTAAGACCTCCATGCCTTTTTTCTCTATTCGAAGGGCAAGCATTTCCTGGATGTCTTTTCGTAAACTCACCTCCTTTTCCGGTGCATGGAACCTGACGGGAAGTATGGCAATTCCCGCATCCTTCTCAGCAAAAGCGAAAGAAGGTCTGAAAACCGATGTGACGGCCAATAATAAGAAAAGACACAAAAAGATCCGAAAGGATATCTTCCGGCCAGGACAAAAAGATCTCATTTTTCCTACCTTTCCCCTAAAGAATTTTTCCACCGGCTATCTCCATTTTTCTTGACATCTTTTCTGCCAGTCTTTCGTTGTGTGTAGCAATCACCATGGCCACTTTATCCTCGTTCATGATCCTGAACAGAAGATCAGCCACCTCCTGACCGGTAAACCAGTCAAGATTTCCGGTCGGCTCGTCAGCAAGCAGGAGTTCGGGGCTCATAACCAGCGCCCTGGCAATGGCAACCCTCTGCTGTTCTCCCCCTGAAAGTTCACCCGCCCTGTGTGTCAGACGGTTGCTGAGCCCCACTCTGTCCAGCATGACCCCGGCCTTTTTTACCGCCTCATTTCTGGTAAGCCGCGCGATCAATGCAGGCATCATGGCGTTTTCAAGTGCATTGAACTCCGGAAGCAGGTGGTGGGATTGGAATACAAAACCGATTTTTCTGTTCCTGAAGGCTGAAATCTCCTTTTCATCCATAGCATAGATGTCTTGATCACGAAATCTCACCACACCTTCCGATGGTTGTTCGAGACTGCCCATTATGTTGAGCAGAGTCGACTTTCCCACACCGGAAGCCCCCATAATCGCCACGCTCTCCCCCGAAGTAACGGCAAGGTCGATCCCTTTGAGAACCTCTATTTCATTGCCATGATGAATAAAGCTCTTTGTTACGCCTTCAAGTGCTATCACCCGGCCCTCCTGAAAAAATTGGCATTACTCATACCGGATAGCCTCTACCGGGTTTAACCTGGAAGCATACCAGGACGGGTATATGGTGGCCAGAAAAGATATGCCCACCGCGGCTAAGGCTACGAATAAGACATCCGCCTGCTCGACCCTGACCGGAAGATTGGATATGTAATAGACGTCTGACGGCAGTTTTATGAATTTGTATTTTTCAAGGATATGGCACAGCCCGAGGCCGGAGGCAAGACCTGCGAAAGTACCTACAAGGCCCACAAGAAGACCCTGAATCATGAAAACGGACATTATACTTTTAGCGGACGCGCCCATTGCTCTCAATATCGCCACATCCTTGGTCTTTTCCATCACAACCATTACAAGAGTACTTATTATGTTCAAGGCCCCTACCAGGACAATCATGGTAAGGATCACGAACATGGTGACCTTTTCAAGCTTCAGGGCCGAGATAAGGCTACGGTTCATCTTTTTCCAGTCTTTTGTCCAGAACGGGTAACCGAGATCTTCCTGTATCAGCCCTGCAACCTTTTCGGAAGCGTCTATATCCTTGACCCGCACCTCTAAGCCGGTAACCTTTTGACCCAGCCCCAGTAAATTTTGGGCCTCTTTGAGGGACACAAACACCATTGATGCATCATACTCGTACATACCGGAATCAAAAAGTGCGGCAATCAAATATCTTCTGGTATTGGGAGCCCGGCCGACCGGGGTAAGCTTTCCCTCCGGCGAGACTACCGAAATGGTATCTCCCCTTAGGACTCCCAGTTTTTTTGACAATTCGCTTCCGATGATAATGGAAGGCATGCCCTCGAAATTTTCTTCAAGAGAATCTATACTGCCCTTTTTTATCATATCCTTTATTCCCACTACCTCTGCCGCGCTTTCAGGATCTATCCCCCTCAGCACGGCACCGGACACATTCCCACCGTTATTGACCATGACCTGACTGTAGATAAAAGGGGAAACGGCGGCCACTCCTTCTATCTTACCGCACCTGTCCGCAACCTCGGCATGGTCCTTGACCCCTCCGCTGTAACTCATGACCAGGACATGCGAATTTACTCCGAGGATCTTGGACATAAGGTCGGCCCTGAATCCGTTCATCACGGAAAGAACCACCACAAGAGCCATGACCCCCACCATTACACCCAATACCGATATAATGGTAATCACGGATATAAAGGTCTGCTTCCTTTTGGCCCTGAGGTATCTCATACCCAGAAGCAATTCAAAGGACATAAAGCACCTACTCCTGACGCGATCTCATATGAGGAAACAGGATGACGTCTCTTATTGAGGGGGAATCAGTAAGCAGCATAACCACCCTGTCAATGCCTATTCCTTCCCCGGCGGTTGGGGGCATGCCGTACTCAAGCGCCCTTACGTAATCCTTATCCATGAACTGGGCCTCCTTATCACCTGCCTCCCTCAAGGCGACCTGGGATTCGAACCTCTGCCTCTGGTCATCAGGATCATTGAGTTCATTAAAACCATTGGCGATTTCCCTTCCGCCGATAAACAGTTCAAAGCGGTCCGTAATATCAGGATTCTCCTCATTACGCCTGGAAAGGGGAGAAACCTCCGTGGGGTACCCGGTCACAAAAGTGGGACTTATCAGTTTAGGCTCTACAAGATGGTCAAAGAGCTTTACCAATATCTGTCCATGACCGTCCCTTTCACTGAGAGGTATCTCAAGCCTTTCCGCCTCCATCTTTGCTTTTTCCCTTCCTTGAAGCACCTCTGGATCAGCGCCCCCTATCTGGATCAGGGAGTCAAAAAGCGTGATTCTGCGCCAGGGTGGAGTGAAATCCATGCTCATTCCCTGATACCCTATCACGCTGGTTGCAAAGATATTGTTTATAACATGGCTGAAGAGTTCTTCGGTAAGCCCCATGAGCTCTTCATAGGTGGCATACGCCATATAGAATTCCAGCATGGTAAATTCAGGGTTGTGTTTTATGGAAATTCCTTCGTTTCTGAAATTTCTGTTTATCTCAAAGACCCTTTCAAGCCCCCCTACCACCAGCCTCTTAAGATACAGTTCAGGGGCCACCCTCAGATAAAGATCCATACCGAGAGCGTTGTGGTAGGTCTTAAATGGCCTGGCCGTGGCACCGCCCGGAATCGGCTGCATCATAGGGGTCTCGACTTCAAGGAAATCCTTGGCCATGAAAAATTCCCTGATCAGACTGATGATACGGCTCCTTTTAATAAAGACCTCTTTTACATCGTCGTTCATTATAAGGTCCACATAACGCTGCCTGTACCTAGTCTCCACATCGGTCAGGCCGTGCCATTTCTCCGGTAGCGGCCTCATGGATTTTCCAAGCAGGCACAGGTCCTCGGCCATGATGGTCAACTCACCCGTCCTGGTCATGAAAAGAGGACCCTTCAGACCTATAAAATCCCCTATATCCATAAGCTTGAAGGTTTCAAAGGCCTCATCACTTACCTTGTTCTTTCTTATATAGGCCTGTATTCTGGCTGTCCTGTCTTTAACATGTATGAATGAGGCCTTCCCGAAGTCCCTCACCGATATTATCCGTCCGGCAAAAGAAAAAGACTTGGTTTCCTTCTCAAGTCTTTCCCCTTCCATATCACCATACTGCTCAATGAGCTCTGCCGCGGTAACGTCAACCTTAAAACCTGTAGGATAAAGGCTATTGCCTGCCGCCCTTAATTTTTCTACCTTTCTCGCCCTATCCTCAAATACTGTTCCTCTTTTCTCCATAATTTCACTCAATATACCCTTAAAAAAGATAATACTTCAAACAAGATATTTTTATTAAATTAAACGAATTTTTTTAATCAAAATATCCATCATAGTCAAGATAAAAGGGAAATTCGAAATACGGCATCCAATCGAGGTACAACCCATGATGACCCGGGATTTTGCCTCACCCCCGGCCACCGCCAAGGTATCGAATACAAGGATTGGCAACCAAAGTCAACGCAGCCTCCCGGGTCTGGCTCAGGGCCGATGAGCGTTTCGAACGGCGGGTAACGCCTTGATCTGTTGACCATAATTACCTGGGTGATTGAAAACATATATATATAATGCTATATACTTTACAATAACTGAAAGAATCCCTTTCCTGTCCTGTTTTTCAAACAATACTCTAAAATTTTAACACTATATTATGAGAAAAGGGGGAAACTTATGGCCAAGTTGTTATGGGAACCTTCCGAAGAGAGAAAAACAGCAAGCAACATGCATCGATTCATCGACTTTATCAATGACCGGTTCGGAAAAAACTTCATGGATTATGACCCTCTCTATCAGTGGTCGATAGACAATATCCCCGATTTTTGGGCATCCATGTGGGAGTTTGGAGAAATAACGGCATCAGAGCCATATGAGGAGGTTGTCAACGATCTGACAAGGATGCCCGGCGCGAAGTGGTTCTCGGGTGCCAGGTTGAATTTTGCGGAAAATCTTCTCCGCCACAGGGATGACAGGGTGGCCTTAATCTTCAAGGGGGAGGATCATGAGAGCAGGACGCTAACCTACGAAGAACTTTTCAGTGAGGTCTGCAGTGTCTCGTCCGCGCTCAAAAAGGCGGGAGTGGGAGTAGGAGACAGGGTTTGCGGCTTTATGCCCAACATGCCCGAGACAGTCGTAGCCATGCTCGCGACAACGAGCCTGGGTGCCACATGGTCTTCCTGTTCCCCCGACTTTGGAATAAAGGGAGTCCTTGACAGGTTCGGACAGATAAAGCCGAAGGTTCTTTTCACGGCAAACGGGTACTGGTTCAAGGGGAAAGGCATTGATTCCCTCGATCGCGTGTCAAGCATAATGAAAGAGATATCAAGCATAGAAAGAGTCGTGGTCGTACCCTACACGGTGGATGAACCGGACCTGGGCATCCTGGATAAGGGGGTGCTTTACAATGACTTCAAAGGCACGGGAGATAACGAGGAACCCGATTTTGTTCAGCTTCCCTTTGATCACCCTCTGTACGTCATGTACTCTTCCGGGACCACTGGTCTTCCCAAATGCATGGTCCAGAGCGCCGGGGGGATACTTATCAATCAGCTCAAAGAGTTGATCCTTCACACCGATCTTAAAAAAGAGGATACCATATTCTATTTCACCACCTGCGGATGGATGATGTGGAACTGGCTTGTAAGCTCCCTGGCGGTTGGCGCAAGGCTGGTTCTTTTTGACGGAAACCCGTTTCATCCCGATCCCGGGGCGCTCTGGAAGATGGCGGAACAGGAAAAGATTAGCATATTCGGAACCAGCGCGGGATATATCGCGGCGCTGCAGAACGCCGGAGTCAGGCCGGGCAGGGATTATGACCTTTCGCCCCTTAAGGCGATCCTTTCAACAGGCTCCCCTCTTTCGGTTGAGGCCTTCGAGTACGTCTACCGGGAGGTAAAGGCGGACCTCCAGCTTGCCTCCATATCCGGCGGTTCGGACATCAACGGCTGTTTTACGGCGGGAAACCCCATGGGACCGGTATATGCGGGAGAACTTCAGTGCAGGTGTCTGGGCATGAAGGTAGAGGCCCTGGATGAAAAAGGAAATCCCGTTATAGGCCGGCAGGGTGAGCTCGCATGCACAGCACCGGCTCCATCCATGCCGATCTACTTCTGGGATGATCCCCGGTTTGAAAAATACCATGCCGCCTATTTTGACAAATACCCCAATATATGGAGACACGGCGATTTCATAGAAATAAACGAAAGAGGCGGGGTGATAATCTACGGCAGGTCGGACGCGACATTAAACCCGGGAGGAGTGAGAATCGGAACCGCCGAGATTTACAGGCAGGTTGAAGGCATAGAGGGTATAGAGGACAGCCTTGTAGTAGGCCAGAACTGGAAAGGGGACATCCGGGTAATACTGTTTTTGAAAATGGCTGAAGGAAAGGATTTGACAGAAGAGATGAAGGGCAATATAAAATCCGTCCTTCGCAGCAATGCATCACCCAGGCATGTGCCGGCAAAGATCATCAGTGTGCCCGATATACCATATACATTGAACATGAAGAAGGTGGAACTGGCCGTTAAAAAGGTGATCCAGGGCCAGGAGGTCCTTAACAGGGACGCATTGAGAAACCCGGAGAGCCTCGACTACTTTGCCGGGATAGAGGAACTGAAAAAGGATTGAGACATTGGAAAATCTGTCAGGGGTTCTGTTTCCCCATACGTTTTTAAAAAAAAGGGACCTGCAACGGCTGAGTCCTCATCTTGAAGGATTAAAGGTATGCCAGCCATGGTTCATGGAATCCCTTTACACTGAAAAAAACGGGGATGACCTGCCATTCCTGGAGATCCTCCGTCCTCCTGAAGGGCTCAGGCCCCAAGAAGACTTTCTGAAGCTACTGTCAGAATATCGCCGGTGGATGAACGATAATCTGAAGAGGGGAGATAAGTCGTTTGCCAGGTATGCGCAAGAGCAGGACCCTGAAAACAGCTCATGGGCCATAAGGCAAATGATCAAGAACAGGCAGCCCTCATCCGATGTATCCCCCTCGGATGTCTTGAAATGGCACCTTGTTCTTCACCTTGCCAGAGAGCATGAAGAAAGCCTTGAAGAGGCGGAAGAGCTTTATTCATCCATCATGGGGCAACCCGGACCTCTAAGCGAGGCACTATGGGAAAACGCCCCTTCAGAGGTATCGGCACCCGGCCCGAAGACAAGGGAGCCGAACAACCTGCCGGATGAGTCCCTGCTCCCTCAGATCATAGAGGCCTGGCTGGGACTTTTTTCTTCACACCTCAAGGATGGATCCATACTCATAACGCTTGATAAAAGGATAATTGAGCATCTGTCATCTCATTTTGAGGACGCCTTTTCAGGGCTTGACTCAAGACAAAACGACTATCTTTCCGATATATCAAGGACCTTTCCTGAAATAAAGGCTGATGGAGAGGCTTACCATGATAAGGTAAGACATTGCCTTTCAGGTAAAACGGCCATATGCCCGGCAGCCTTCTCATGATTTTGATAATGCCGACCCTCCATCATTGTAAAAAAAACAGCTCCGGATGGAAGCCTAGGCTGAAGGGATGCCCATGTATAGCCTGAATGATCTGATGCTTCTGGTCATAGTCTTTTCATCCATGGCGGCGGGAATCTTCTTTCCACGCTTCTGCGCGTCTTTCCGGCCATTTCCTCTTTACCTGATGATGCTGCTGCTGTTTTTCAGTTTTATCTCAATCAGGGTCGGCGACATAAAGAAGACCATGAGGGAGCACCCGGCAATGGTTTTAAGCCTTTTTCTGCTTAAAATTTTCGTGCTTCCCGCGGGAGTATACTTTCTGCTCAAGTTCATATATCCCGACTATGCGGTTGCGGGGCTGCTGATCACAGGCATATCCACCGGAGTGGTTGCGCCCTTCATGTCCAACATTCTGGGGGCGAACAGCCCGCTTGTCCTCGTAATGGTTGTAATTACCTCCGTTGCGGTCCCATTTTCTCTTCCGGGACTTGTCAGGCTGCTTGCGGGGCAGGAGTTGAAGATCCCCCTTTTTGACATGATTCGCATGCTGGGCATGGTTATATTCGTGCCCTTCGCCGCCGCGGAAATTCTACGCAAGATAAGTATGCCCGCCATTGAGATCATACTCAGATGCAGGTTCTACCTCTCCCTCATCATATTCGCCGTAATAAACCTGGGGGTCTTTTCAAAGTACTCCGACTTCTTTCTTCAAAGCCCGCAGATAATCTTCGAGGCGCTGATCGTGTCTCTCGGCCTGGGGGCACTCTTTCTGGTTGCAGGAATTGCTTATTTCTGGAGAAAAGATGTGGAAGACCAGATCGCGGCGGCAATAAGCCTCTGCAACATGAACAATCTGCTGGTAATAGTATTCGCGTCCCGGTTCTTCGGCCCACTTGAGCCCACCCTGGCCGCGCTCTATATGGTTCCCTTCTTCCTTGTAATACTGCCTCTGAGGCTTTACAGGGCTGTCAGATCAGCAGACTGAATAATCCCATCAACCGGCCTTTCTCAATACGTGAGCCATCTCCCTGATCTCTGCCAGGTCCTCAGTCATCATGGCCCATCCGTACCAGTAGGCATAATCGGGGTTTACGTGAAAAAATGCCTGATATGCACGCATGCGGTGCTTCATGTACATCTGGAAAAGCACCTGCTCGATGTGGGAGGCCTGCTCGAGATTGCCCCCTCCAGTTCGCATGAAGTAGAGAAAATCCGGGTACGCGAAGGCATAAGAGTCAGGTTTTACAAGTATCCCTTCCCGGTAAAGATCCGCGACTATTTCTATTGCCTCCGCAAGGAGCCTATCAGCCTTCTGCATGATGGAATCACCCATCTCAAGCTGTGTTCTTGCGTAGCGTTCCGAATGACACCGCCCGCAGGTGGAGATCATTTTCGAGCGCTCCTTTTGCCAGGCATCTTCCGTAAGACGCACCATATCTACCGATTTCACGGCCGCCAGCCTGGCGGTAGGCTTTCCGGTCTCAGGGTTTAAGACCCCGAGCGCCTTAAGTATCGTGGTCCTGTCAGCCGCCCATTGGGGATCTTTGGGCAGGGGAAGTCTGACCCCAAGAAAACCCCACGCGGTCCTGTTTTCATGAGTTCCTTGAGGTAGATGACAGTCCTGGCATCTCGGCCCCGAGGCCTTTTCAGGCAGCTTTCCCGCCTCCTTTACCTGCCATCTTGTTCCATGCTTTGAGCTTATGTACATCTCCCACTGGGGATGGTCGTATCCCATGTGGCATTGTTGACATGCCCTGGGGTCCCGGCCCTCTTTCTTTGAAAAAGCATGCCTTGTGTGGCACTCGTCACAGGAATTGTTCTGATACCGGTAACCCTTTTTTAACTGCTCTTTTTTCTGTTCTTCACTCTTGACACCCATATTATGGCAGCCGCCGCAGCCTCGTCCGCCCTCCATAAGCTCATCCGGTTCCACATGGGTCACGGGAAGGGCGTTCAGAGACGTCCACCCGAAATTGTGTTTGCCCCTTGAAAACTGCTCGAACTGCTCATAATGGCAGTCCCCGCACACCTTTTCGTCCGGGAAGGCCACAAGATCCACATCCTTCTCACTCATATGGGCATCACCGTGACAGTCTGAGCAGGATATTTCTTCCTCAAAGTGCCTGCTCACCTCCCAGTCAGCCACATGCCCGGGGGTCACCTGCCTGTGACACTTGACGCAGGCGTTCTCCCCTGTATCGGCGAAACAGGGGCTCAAAAGGAAAAAAACCGCCATGACGGCGGATACGGATCTGATTTTCATCTCACACCCCCTTATAAGAAACGACTCCATGTCAATTAACGGTATCATGAGATTTCCTGAAAATTCCGGCCTTTCACTTGTATTCCAATTATAGCGCAAAAGCCGCTGTAAAACAAATGATATGGTCCTATCCAGGGTCACAATCGAAAAGTGATCGCACACAGGTCGTAGGCCCCAGTCGCAGCTTATCAGACCCCCCAAAGGGATTTTCTGCGAACTCACATTTTTGCAGGGTCAACTTTCATCTAACATCCGTATCCCGATTCTTCATCACAGTTCATTTGCATGGCATATTGCGCCTTATTTAAACAGCTCCAGCCTGTTACACAGTGCCCATCCGGAAATCAAGGGCACTGATAAGTTTCCCGACCAGAGGTGAGAAATTTTGTCAAGATCAAAAAAACCGGGGACCAGCCTCAAGCCTGCCAAAGGCTGGAACTGAGCGAAGCAAAAAAAATCAGGTAATTGCGCGGAGACGTACATATGGTGCGTCACATTTCGCTGTTGCGGATTGCAGATTTATCTGCCGGCGGCGGATTGACGCAGATATTGGCAAAAGGACCATTTCCGGATGGAAACCGGACAACAACGACTGTCAAGACCTCTAAAGTATTTTCATCATTTGCCGATATTAGAAGTAGGTTGAGGATAGGCAGGGCAAACCGAGGTTCCCGTGTCAGAGTCTGGTTAAACATGAAGCGGCTCAGGGAGCGCGGTAGGAGATACTACCAATTCAGCCTAAAAAACATACCCAAAGGAGAAACAGATGCAGGTATCAAGGAGGGATTTTTTTAAAGGAATAACCCTGATGGCAGGTGCCGCAGGGATTAACCGAATAATAAAGGCTGAACCGGCCTGTGCCTCTGAAGATAAGGCCATAGGTAATGGAACGGTCGGCATTGAGTGGCTGGGTCACGGGAGTTTTCAATTCATCTCATGTAAAGGCAAAAAAATTCTTCTCGATCCCTGGTTCAGCACAAATCCCAAATGCCCCACCCGTTACAGAAAAAAAGGGAGTTTCGGGACTGTAGACCTGATTCTCTGGACCCACGGACATGTGGATCACTTCATGCTGCCGGACGCCAAGGAACTGGTGGCCGACTACAGGCCAAAGATCGTGGCCCCCTGGGAACTCAGCTTTTTCATAAAGGCCCAGATCCCAGGGGCCAACTGCCAGACATTTGTCCTGGGCAATAAGGGAGCTACAGCCGACTTTGACGGGGTCAAGATAACCATGGTCGAGGCATTTCATTCGGCCGGGGCACAGTTAACCGGGTTTGAGGGAATCAACCGTTTCATGGGAGAGGCCGTGGGTTATATTATTCAATTCGAAAACGGCCTTAAGATCTACCACTCCGGGGACACATCCATGACAGCGGATATGGAAACCATCATCAGAGGCTTTTACAAGCCCCATATTGCCATATTGCCGATCGGAGGGGTTTTTACAATGGGACCTGAAGAGGCGGCTTTTGCCTGTAAACTCATAAGACCGAAGATTGTAATACCCGAGCACTTCGGGACATTTCCGGTGCTTGAACAGGATACAGGTACTTTCAAAAAAAACCTGGCCCAATACGCGCCCCATGTCAGGATGAAGGAAGTAAAACCGGGCGTCAAGGTAGAATTACAGGCATGATTCGATGAAAGACATTGAAAAAAAAGACGTGTTCACTATCAGGGTCTCCCTTGTAACAAAAATGGTAATCAACGTGACCATGCTTATTTGTCTTGCCATTGCCGTCACTACCTATCTCAGCGTCAAGGGAAAATCCAGAGTTATAACCGATGGCCTGATAAGGATAGCAAAACAGCAGACCAGACATATAGCCTACGGCACCAAAAGCGCCTTCTGGTCCTTGAACTGGATCTTTATTGAAAATCTGCTCCGGGAAACCAGAGAAAATAGCCCCTGTGAAGTGGTCTTCGCAAAGGTGGTCAAACCCAACGGAGAGGTCTATCTGGCGGATGACAGGGCCCACTACGGGCAAACAGTGGAAACCTCTTTGCTTTTCAAGAAAGAAACCATGGTTGAAAACTACTTTATGGCCGAGAAACAAGAAAAAGGCATCTTAATGGTCCACCCGATAAAGATCGGGGACCAGACATGGTATGTCTTTATGGGGCTGTCACTCCGGTCTGTCAAAACAGCCGTCAAGGCAGTGCTCATACGCAATATCGCATGGGGTGGTCTCATACTAATGATTGCGGCCTTTTTCTCCTTTCTGCTGTCAAAGTCGATCTCAAGCCCCCTGATACGTCTTGCACATTCTGCAACCGTCGTCGCGGCAGGTGATCTCGAACATAACGTGTCGGTCAAATCAAAGGACGAAGTGGGACTTCTTTCCCATGCCTTTAACCGGATGCTGAAAAACCTGAAGGACGCATACGAAGAACTGGCGGCATCGGAAAAGAGATACAGGGCACTGGTTGCCACGGCTTCAAAGGCCAAGGTGGGAATAGCCGTTATTCAGAATGATGGCGGGCGAAAAGGGGTTTTTAAATATGCGAATCGACATGTGGCTGATCTGACCGGATACAGCAGCAGAGAGCTTACCGGCATGACCGTGAAGGACATTATTCATCCCGAAAGTCTTGACAGTGCCCTTGAATGGTACGAGATGAAGACGTCTCATAATAATCAGCAGGAGACGTATCAATTCCGGATTGCCAACAAGCAGGGAGAAGAGATCCCCATTGAGATAAATTCAGGCACAACCGACTTTGACGGCAGAAAGGCACTGGTCTGTTATGTAAAAGATATCACCACGAAACTGGAAGCGGAAAAAAGGCTTAAGGGATACAGTGAAAACCTGGAAAAAATGGTTAAGGACAGAACAGAGGAGCTGCGACAGGTCATCGCCAATCTCAAAAGCACCCAGTCTCATCTCGTACAGTCGGAAAAGCTGGCCTCCGTCGGCCAGCTTGCCGCAGGAATCGCCCATGAAATCAACACACCCATCCAGTATATAGGTGATAACACGCGTTTTCTCCAGGATGCCTTCGATGATTTAAGCACCCTTTTTGATAAATATGAACAACTGCCGAAGGCCTTGACGGCGGGAATAAGTGCAGAGAAGATCATGGAAGAGGTTAAATCAGCGATCAAGGAAATGGACATAAATTATCTCAGAACGGAGGTCCCTCTTGCCATAAAACAGACAATGGAGGGGGTTGAGCGTGTCTCTGTAATCGTTCGCTCCATGAAGGAGTTTGCCCATCCGGGCGTAAGTAAAAAAACCGCCATGGATATCAATCGGGCCATTGATAACACCGTTACAGTGTCACGAAACGAGTGGAAGTATGTGGCTGAAATTGAGACGGACCTTGATGCCTCTCTGTCAATGATCCCCTGCCTTCCCGGTGAGTTGAACCAGGTGTTCCTGAACATTATTATAAATGCGGCTCAGGCAATCGGTGATGCAGCAGGCAATGGTTCCGGCGCTAAAGGTGCCATTCGAATCAGCACGCGTAAAAACGGAGATTATGCGGAAATCCGTATTGGTGATACGGGGATGGGAATTCCCGCAGAAATCCAGAACAGGATTTTCGATCCCTTTTTCACCACCAAGGACGTAGGCAAGGGGACGGGACAGGGCCTTGCCATCTCCAGATCGGTTATTGTCGAAAAGCATGGCGGGGATCTCAGCTTTGAAACGGAGGCCGGGAAAGGCACCACCTTTATCATTCGTCTCCCTTTGGAGGAGCCTGCAGAAGAAAGGAAAGGAGCGTGAAAAGGCGGATCCTTTTTGTGGATGATGAGCCCAATATCCTTATGGGCCTGCGCAGGATGCTTCGAATCATGCGGCATGAATGGGAAATGAGATTTGCAGAAAGCGGATCCGACGCACTGGCAATGCTGGACAGGGAGCCCTTTGACGTGGTCGTTTCAGATATACGCATGCCGGATATGGACGGTTCACAACTATTGCAAAAGGTGAAGCGATCCTATCCTATGATCGTCCGCATTGTCATGTCGGGCCACTCGGAGCATGAGATGATACTGAAATCGGTCCGCCTTGCCCACCAGTATCTTTCCAAACCGTGTGATTCCGAAACATTGATATCCACAGTCAGCCGTTCCTGTTCACTGCGCGACCTTCTGGGTCAGGAGTCGCTTAAACGGGTTGCCTCCCGAACCGAAACTCTTCCGAGCCTACCCTCTCTCTATACAAAGGTAATGGAGGAGCTGCAATCCCCGGATGGATCTATCAGCAGGGTCGGCAGGATCATAGAAAAAGATATGGGCATGACCGCTAAGATGCTCCAGATGGTCAATTCCTCCTTTTTCGGTCTGCCCCGTCATATTTCAGATCCCTCACAGGCTGTAATCCTTTTGGGTCTTGATACGGTCAGGGCACTTGTTCTTACCATCGGTCTGTTTTCAAAATTTGATACGGCCGCATTGTCCACGCTGCACGTTGAAGACATCTACCGGCACAGTATTAAAACAGGCGCGATTGCCAAATTGATTGCAAAAAGTGAGGACCCGGATAAAGAACTGGTTGACAACGCCTTTATGACGGGGCTGCTCCACGACCTGGGCAAACTGGTGCTTGCCGCAAACTTTCCTGATACCTGCCGGGAAATCCTGGAATTGTCACGTCATGGGGAAATTTCGTTTCATGAGGCGGAAGCAGAAAAACTGGGGGCCACCCACGCTGAAGTGGGCGCCTATCTCCTCGGCCTGTGGGGGCTGCCGGAAGACATCGTTGAGGGGGTGGCCTTTCACCACAATCCCGGGGGCTGCGCGGCCAAGGTGTTTAGTCCCCTGACCGCGGTTTATGCGGCCAATATTCTTGAACATCATGCCCGCTCAAACAGACGCATGGAAGATCTCGAAAAGCAGTTTGATGGGGAGTATTTAATGCGGTTCCACCTTGATGGAAGGATACCGGCATGGGAAAAGGTTTCCGAGCAGATTGAATGCGAAGAGGATTACAATAAATAATAAGACAGCAGCGGTTGTTGATATCCTCCAAAAAATTGAGGGCCAGATGCCCTGTTTTTATGATTGCCCGCGCATAGGATTCAACCCGACTTTAATGGGGAAAGGAGCCAGATAATGCCACGCAGGATCCTTTTTGTTGATGACGAACTCAACGTCCTTAACGGACTTGCCCGCACGCTGCGCCATAAGCGCAAGATATGGGAGATGCATTTTGCCCGGGGGGTGGAAGAGGCATTACGCTTTGTTGAGACGATGGATCTTGATGTGGTGATCTCGGACATCTCGATGCCCGGAAGGGACGGATTTGCCCTGCTTTCCATCATAAGGAACAGGGAAAAGACAAAAGATCTTCCTTTTCTCATGCTGACCGGTTTGAATGATAGCCGTCTCAAACGAAAGGCCCTCGATTTGGGAGCCACGGATCTACTAAATAAACCTGCCGACCCTGAAGACCTTTTGGCCCGGATTAATAACATGTTGCGCCTCAAGGCCTACCAGGATGAAATCAAGGCGCAAAATGCGCTGCTGGATCAAAAGATCAAAGACCGAACCGCGGAGCTTGAGGCCTCCCGGCTCGACCTTATCTGGCGTCTTGGAAGGACGGCTGAGCATAGGGATACGGATACCGGCAACCATGTGGTTCGAGTGGGCTATTACTGCAAGGTGCTGGCTGAAAACCTCGGAATGGACCGGGAGTTTACGGAAATGATTTTCCTTACCAGTCCTCTTCACGACATAGGGAAAATCGGAATTCCCGACAGCATCCTGCTCAAGCAGGGCAAGCTTAATCCGGATGAATGGAAAATCATGAAACAACATTGTGTTATAGGTTCCGATATCCTCCGGCAGGATACCGTGGAACGGGCGCCGCTCGGAACCTGGCACGACCTGTTCAGGCGACCGGCTTCGGCAAAAAGCGACAATCCCTTTTTGAAAATGGCCGAAACTATTGCCCTGAGCCACCATGAGCGTTGGAATGGCAATGGATACCCGTCAGGGCTCTCGGCAGATAGTATTCCTGTCGAATCAAGGATTGTCGCTATTGCCGACGTATGTGACGCCCTTTTTTCAAAACGGCCATATAAACCCGGATACAGCGAAAGCGAGGTCATAAAGATAATGCGGGAAAACAACGCCACTCAATTCGATCCGGAAGTGTTTGCCTGTTTTGAAAAATCCATTGATTTCTTTCGTGACATCCGCGAGCAGTTTGCGGATTAGCATAATAAAGTTAAACATAATGCAGGCATATCCATCCGGTTCCATTGAAATAGACATTAATTTTCGAATAATTCAATCAAAATGAGACTGCCTTTCGCGCCAAAAACCAGGTTGTTACCCCCTCAGGCAAATCACCCTGTTAAAGCCCATTTGATAAATCTTGAGCCGCGTGGCAGGCTTTATTATATATAATACCCACTAGTTCCAGCCGATTTCAGCCGATTGCCGACTTGACAATATGTCCGGCATCCGGTATTTCGATTTCACCCATCCTTATCTGGATGAAAATGGAAACTTTGCGGCAATACCTCATGTGGCACATCCAACTGCTGTATGCAGGCTGAAATTTCCGCTTAATCCGCTATCGAAAGTTGGATTTTTATCGTTTCAAATCGCTGGTCTTTGCCGTATTTAAAGGAGTAAAGATATCAAACCATCACGCATGTAAATTCGAGCAATGCACCTGGATCAACCGGATCTCGTGGTATGAGTCTCAAGGTTTCAGGAGAGCTTCCAATAAATATGAAATAATAGAAAGGGATAAAAATTTGTCCGTTACAATTGGGGAATGGATTGATTCCGGCAGAGATCTGCCTGTACTCTCAGAGACCGCGATGGCGGTATTAAATCTCCTGGGTGATCATAATTCCACGGCAAGGCAGATAGGAGACTTAATTAAAAGAGATGTAAGTCTCTCAGCCACTATCCTGAAATTCTGCAATTCTTCTTTCTACGGATTTCGAAAGAAAATTAATACGCTGGAGCAGGCATTTGTGACATTGGGTGCAAATTCGATACGCAATATCACGCTCAGCATATCCGTGCTCAATCTGATTTCACCTTCCGAAAAAACCAACCTCTTGACGATATATAAGGGTTCCGTTTTAACTGGAATTGCCGCGCGCACCCTGGCCAGGAACACCGGATTTCCAAGGGCTGAAGACACTTTTACAGGAGGCATTCTGACGGATATAGGATTGATTTCGATGTATAAATTCGACTCGGAAAACACGATCTCCCTTATAAATAAAATGAAGCAGGAGGCTCGTCCCGCACCTGCCGAGGAAAAGGATCTCTTCGGCCTGAACCACGCAGAGGCAGGATACCTGCTTGCAAAGAAGTGGAATCTACCGTTGGATCTGAGTCAGGCCATAAGATATCACCATAACCTTAATCCTGAGAACCGTGACAAAAGCATCCAGGATTATGATTTGCTTAAATATGTCTATCTCGGTTCCCTGGTCGGAGAAATATTTTTCTGTGGGGGAAAGAAGAAAAATCTTGAGAGATATTCCGAAGGTTGCAGGAAAATCCTGGGCATGGAAAATGAGGACTCCGAATCGGTGCTTCAAGGCATCAATAACCAGTTCCTTGAAGTTGCCGAACAGTTCGAACTGGAGATGGATGACAGCACCAGTTATGAAGAGATGCTTCAAAGGGCGAATGAGGAACTCGCAAGGGGAACACTGGATAATGAGGCCTCGAAAATCTACCTGTCCCAGGCCTTTGAACGTGAAAGGATACTGGCGGCCCAACTTACAGAAGCTAACAGAAAATTGCATGAAAAAGCCCTTAGAGACGGGCTTACAGGGCTGTATAACAGGCTTTATTTCAACGAGGCGCTGAAAAGCGAATGGCAGAGGGCGGCCCGTAACAGTCATCCTCTTTCGCTGCTTATGATCGATATCGACCATTTCAAGGAGGTCAACGACAACTACGGCCACCAGGCCGGCGACATGGTATTGAGAAAATTCTCAGATACCCTCAATTCCCTGCTGAGGTCCTCCGATCTCCTCGCCCGGTACGGAGGAGAGGAATTCACGATCATTCTTCCCAATACAATCATGGATAAGGCCCTCGTTGTCGCTGAAAGGGTCCGGATGATGGTGGAAAAGACAAAGATAACCCTGGATGGAGATACGGATCTTGACGTAACAGTGAGCTGCGGCGTGAGCACTGCGGTACCGGGTGAAAACGGTAATGATCCGGACCGGCTTCTGAAGGCAGCGGATATGGGTCTTTACAAGGCCAAAAAGAAAGGCAGAAACAGGGTGTCTGCACGGGAGATGGACTCTCTGTCCTGACCGGTTTATCCCGGCTGGTCGTTATTCGTTTCAATTACCTGATAGTCGCCGGTCCTTTCAAGTTTGTGGAAAATTTCGACGATCTTATCAGGGGGATCCATGAGCCTTCTCTTCGACAGGTCGAACCACGCGCCTTCAACCGTAATCAAGGCAGCCTTTGCCCCCTCTTCTTTGAAAACATTGTGGATTATTTTCCACCTTTTCCCCTTTTCAGACATTCCCGCCAGATGAAAATCTATGGTTATGGTTTCATTCATCTCAACCTCTTTAAAAAAAAGGGCCTCCTCCCTGAACATGACGGGACCACAGTTGTATTTTGAGAACTCCGCCGGCCCGAAACCGTTTTCAAGGAGAAATCTGAACCGGACCTGCGTGGCATAGTCATTAAAGGCGGTGTGTCTGAGGTGCCGGTTTGGATCAAGATCGGCCCATCTTACCTCAAAGGCCTTTTTATATCTATTCACTGTTGTTTCCTCGTATTTTTTTCTTCAATGGCTCTTAAAAAAACGCAACCCTGCCTGGGTTGCGCCGGTAAACGAGCCCTATCCCGTGGACGAGGCCTTGGTTTGTCCCTGACAAATGAGGGATAATGGACAGAATGTATTCCGACTATTTTTGTTCTGCCAGACGTTCCCTGAGCATATCCAGGATTTCATCCTGTCCCGGAAAACGGTGGACCTTGCGCTTTGAAAAAATGATATCCCCGTCCACGACTATATCAAAAATTGCGTTACTTCCCTGAACGAGTTCCGGTTCTACTTTAATCTCATCTGATATGGCGGCAGCCAGACTGGAGGCCTGAGGAAAAAAGTTTCAGGCCCCGCAGTAGGTTATCGATATTTTCATGATTCCTCCTTAAGGCGCACATGAATGATAGTCGTCCTCTTTATGTTAATTTAAGGAATTCGGATAAATAAAGCAAGCAGTGTTCTCCAGGATATATTTAATGTCCCCTTGCTACCTGTGGCAAAGGCTATACGAAAGGCATTATGATCCTGCAACCTGGACCGGCACAGCATATCCACCATTTTTGGACAGAGTTTCCAAAACTATCCGAAAAACATGCCGAAAGGCAAGGAACAGGTCGTTATTCAACTCTTTCTCATCCTTTATCCAACAGAAAATCAGATTATAACCACTGATAATTTTTCAGTTAAGGCCCTCGCAGCAAAAGTCAGGGACGTGCTTGATCCATAGTTAGGTGAAGGGATTTATTCAACGCCTTTTCCCTCTTTGTCATTATCTGAGATCAGGGTCACAAATTCACTCAGATCTGATTTGAGTATTTTTTCCAGTTCGGAAAAATTCGATTCTCTTGTTTCAGCAAACAAAAATCCGAAAACAGGACATTTCCTGTAATCAATTTTCCTTAATTCCAGAGGCTTTTCCAGATTTGAAAGCAACCGCTCATAGTCGAACGCCGCAATCCTCCCTTTTTCGATGCCGGTGGAATTGTCCAAAAAAATCATCCTTTCTCCTTTACCGGCCAGAAACCGGCCTGATAGCCGTTCCATGCCTGGAAATTGCTTCTAAGCTCACCGCCTAACCGTTCATCTTTTTAAGAAGCTCAAGACCGATTTTTCCGAGTCTGTACTTCTGGATCTTTCCGCTCCCCGTCATTGGGTATGAATCGACAAAAAAGACATGCCCGGGAATCTTAAAACGTGATATCTTCCCGCGGCAGTAATCAATTACATCCTCCTCTTCAAGGCTGCGGCCCTCTTTGAGAATAATGAAGGCCCCCACGACCTCACCGTATTTTTCATCGGGAATCCCCGCCACCTGTATGTCCTGAACCTCATTCATCTCATAAAGGAACTCTTCTATCTCTCTGGGGTAGATATTCTCCCCGCCCCGTATAATCATATCCTTGATTCTTCCGGTGACCTTGAAATATCCCTCTTCATCCTTTACGCCAAGGTCTCCGGAATGAAGCCAACCTTCGCTGTCGATAACCTGTGCCGTGGCTTCAGGCTTCTTATAATAACCCTTCATCACATTATAGCCACGGCAGCAGATTTCCCCCTGCTCTCCAGCCCTGCATTCAGCCCCCGTATCAGGATCCATGACCTTCACTTCAATGTTTTCAAGTTCTTTTCCTACGGTTGAAACCCTCTTCTCAATGGAATCATCAGTATTGGTCTGGGTCATCACGGGCGAGGCCTCAGTCAGACCGTAGGCGATGGTAATATCCTTCATGTTCATCTTATCAACCACCTGTCTCATGACATCCATGGGACATGGAGAGCCAGCCATGATTCCCGTTCTAAGGGACGACATGTCAAACATATCAAACATGGGATGACTAAGCTCGGCTATGAACATTGTCGGGACACCATAAAGAGCCGTGCATTTCTCCTTCTGTACGGAAGCAAGAACAATAAGCGGATCGTAATTTTCAATCACAACAAGCGACGCCCCGTGGGTAAGGACCGCCATAACCCCCAGAACTATCCCGAAACAGTGAAAAAGCGGGACAGGCAGACACAGCTTTTCATGTTCGGTAAATTTCTGGCACTCGCCGATATAGTATCCGTTGTTTATTATATTGTGGTTGGTAAGCATGACCCCTTTCGGAAACCCCGTGGTTCCGGATGTATACTGCATATTCACGGTGTCATGGATATCCATGCCCCGTTCCGCTTCAACAAGTATTGAATCATCTACATGCCTTCCGAGAAGAAGGAGTTCATGAAGGGAAAACATCCCCCGGTGCTTTTGCGGTCCGATAAAAATGATGTTCTTTAGATAAGGAAATTTTCCGCTTTTCAGGTGTCCCCGTTCGCATTCCTTCAGTTCGGGAACAAGCTCATTTATCATCGCGACATAATCGCCGTCTCTGAATCCGTCAACAAGGCACAGGGTTGTAAGGTCAGCCTGTTTTACGAGGTATTCAAGTTCATGAATCTTGTAGTTCGTGTTTACGGTAACCAGGACCGCACCGATTCTCGCAGTTGCGAACATAAGCGTAAGCCAGTCGGGGACATTTGTCGCCCACAGTCCCAGGTTATCATTTTTCTTGACACCGATAGCTATAAGACCCTTTGCAAGCTCATCGACCCTTCTGTCAAACTCCCTGTAGGTGAACCTCAGACCCCGGTCCGCATATACGATAAATTCCTTTTCGGGATTTTCTTTCGTTTTTTCCCTGAGCAGTCTGCTTAAAGTAATTTCAAACATTTACAACTCCTCAAAAGGGCGCATAGACAACCGCGAGTATCTTTGCTGCCTCTGTCCCATGTGAATGGACATGGTGCTTTACAATTGAGTCATAATAGATGCTCTCCCCTTCTTTAACCATAAAGGTGTCTTTTCCATATATGACCTCGATTTCCCCTTTCATCACAAAAATAAACTCCTCCCCTTCGTGTGAAGAAAGCCTGTAATCGGTTTCCGATGATGGAAAGATATCTATCATAAACGGTTCCATATGCCGGCCCGACTTATTGAGAGCAAGGGAATAAAAATCAAGATCTGAACGGCAGGGATTATCCTTGTCCGAAAATCTTGTAATACTCTTTTTCTCATCCTTTCCGGTTATTACGGGGCCTATCTCCTGCTGGTCATCGAGAAAAGTCCCGAGTCTGACTCCGAGGGCCCTTGCGATCTTCAAAAGAGGAGTGAGCCCCGGTATCAGCTCCCCGTTTTCAATTTTCTCTATGCCATCGACTTTCAGATTAGCCCTTTCGGCAAGTTCTTCCAAAGAGAGATTCCTGCTCTCTCTCATGGTTTTCACCTTTATTCCGATCCTGTTTTTATCGCTCAATTTACGCTCCTTTTTTGACAATTTATGCCAGGTAGTTTCCGGTTAAGGACGGAAAAGGTCCGAACTCCCGGGCTAATCTGTCAGGACGCATTTAGCCTCCCACATCGGGCGTGTGCCGACAGAAAACAGAGGGAACTCGGACCTTTTTTTATTCGTAACCGGACACTATTGATACAAAATTATTTCTTATTTAAATACTCAAGGGCGCCCCAGTCTTCATTCATGTATCTCTGAATCATTCTCCACTTTAACATCCGGCCGTACCAGCGGTATAAGAAAAATTATACAGGCAATTAAGAAGATACCACCACCTATTAATGTCAAGGTATCATGATTTTTCAAACTTGATGCAATAAAGAAAACGGCACATAAAATAAAAAGTATCCAACCTGCCAGCTGGTATTTGATATCACGTCGAATTTGATTTTTCTGGTTATTCTTCATTTAATTTTGGGTCGCGCCAGGCTAAATTTTCCCGGGGGCCGTGCCAATCACGGGAAATAACGGCAGCGGATGTGTAATGAGGTCTATTTCAGGATATTTTACTCCACGAGCTTTCCCTTATCAAGCGTCAGTTGATGCGTGATGCAGGGAAGGATTTCTTCCCGGTGGTGGGTAACATAGATGAGATTTGTGGAGGTGGCGCTTCCTATAAACTCCACCATGCCGAGCACCTTTTCCCTGTTCACGGGATCAAGACCCGCGCACGGCTCGTCCAAAATCAGGATAAGAGGCGTTTTCACTATTGCCCTTGTAATTAGCACAAGCTGCCTCTGTCCGTATGAGAGGTTGGAAAAGCAGTGGCCGGAAAGCGCCTTTATGCCAAGCAGGCGAATCCATTTCAAGGCCGTCTGTTCCTGCTCCCTTGTGCACATCCGGTAGAGGCCTATGGAGTCGAAAAATCCGGAGCACACCACATCGAATACGGAAAGATTTTGCTGGTAGCGTGTGGAAAGAGCGTGTGATATGGTTCCGATCTTCTTCTTTATCTCCCACACGCTTTCACCCGTGCCCCTCTTTTTCCCGAAAAGGGTGATCCTGTTGGCATAGGCCTGGAGTTCATCTCCCGTAATCAGGGAAAGCAGGGTGGATTTGCCCGAGCCGTTAGGCCCCGTGACGGCCCAGTTTTCCCCCTCACTCATCTTCCAGCTTACATCCCCCAGGGCGACGGTATCTCCATGCCGTACCGTCACCTTTTCCATTTCGATCATGACGGAAGACGACGGCGCCTTAAAAGGTGCACGCTTCAGCCCCGGGTATGAAGGTCTTTCCTTTTCCGGAAATAACTGCCGGTAGATCTCACGCACCTTCCCGTTTACGAGGATCTCTTCCCTCTTTCCCCCGGCAAACAGGCTTCCCTCATTTAACACCAGTACATGGGTGAGCCCGGGGAAGATCTCCTCTGTCCTGTGCGTAATGAGCACGCAATGAAGGCCCTTTGTCATAAGGTTTGAAAGGGTTTTCTCGAGACTGTTTCTGGAAGGCTTATCAAGCCCGTCAAAGGGTTCATCAAGGATAAGAAGGGCGGGCCGTCTTAAAAGCGCCCGTGCGATCAGCACCTTTGACATCTCCCCTGTTGAAAGGGAATTGACGGATCTATCGAGGAGAAAGGCAAGATCAAGATCCGCGCAGAGTTCCTTAAGCAGGTCTTCCGCCTCAGCCTCTCCGCCCCATTTATCAATGCAGGGGCAAAGGATGTCCTTAACCGCTGTTGTCTCATGCTTCCTGCCGCTGAAATCTCTGGCCTCATCAAGGGCCCGCTCCCGTCTGAATATCTCGCCTCTTTCCTCGGATGAGACATAGAAAATGGGACCTGTCAGATTCCGCCTCACCCTTCCCTTTACCACGGGGACCCTGCCTGCTATGGTCCGGGCAAGGGTTGTTTTTCCGGAGCCGTTCGGACCCAGGATAGCCCACTGCTCACCTTTCCCTATTTCCCAGGAGGTATCATTGAGGTACCAGCGGTCCCTGAGCCTGGCCGTAATGTTTTCTAGTGCGATAAGGGGTAATGTCATCTGTTTTCCGGACCCATAAAATCCATACCCTCCTTTTGAGGGGGCTTTTTAAAAAAGCCTTTTCTTACAGGCCCGGGGCCGTCTTGTCAACAGATTGCCACGGCCTCTATTTCCACCAGCGCGCCTTTCGGCAGGGCGGAAACCTCCACACATGCCCTGGCAGGAGGATTCTCGCTGAAAAATTCCGCATATACACGGTTAACTACGGGAAAATCCTCCATTGATGATATAAACACGGTGGTTTTCACCACCTTCTCCAGGCAAGAGCCTGCGGCCTCCAGAACGGCCTTCAGATTGATCAGGACCTGTGCGGTCTGCTCCGCCACCCCTCCCTCGACCATTTCCCCGGTGGCTGCATCAAGGGGAATCTGGCCTGATGAAAAGACCATTTCCCCTGCCTTTACAGCCTGAGAATAGGGTCCGATAGCTGCAGGCGCCTTATCCGTACCGATAATCTTTCTTTCCATAATTCATCCTCCTTAAGGCCATCTTTTCAAATCAAGTTTTGTTGTTTTCAGTCCTTTACAGATGAATATATGCCTCATTTATTATAAACACCTGAGACATCAGCCGGCCCATAAGCTATTACAATCTTCTTGATCGGTTCAAGATAAAGATTTTTCCCCTTTACAAATAAAGACACATCCTTATATTGAATGCTGGTTCATTATTCATTTGCTCGCCTGTAATACATGCTGAACCTTTTGACGGTGGCGCAGCAAAGGCATTTGAAGGCATTTTATTAATGAACTGCTGTTCATCTAAATGAAATCACGGAGGAAAAATGAGAACACGGGAGGGAAACAAGGAGCAGGACATCCTGGACGCGGCCACAAGCGTGTTCGCCCGATACGGCTACCACGGGGCAAAGATGGCCAAGATCGCCGAAGCGGCCGGGGTAGGCGCGGGAAGCCTCTATCTCTATTTCAAGGACAAGGCGGGTATTCTAAGCGGCATCTTTGAACGGCTTTTAAAAGCTCTTGCATTCGAGATGGATCGGGTGACCGCAAGGAAGGACCTGACAGGGATAGAAAAACTCGACGGCATCATCGATCTTGTCTTTGACATGTTTATCAACAACGCACCCTTAGCCCTTGTGTTCGTAAACGAGCACAACAATCTCATAATGGACGATGATCAAATTGCATCCGATCCTTACGAACAGTTTCTGGAAAGGGCGGAAAAGGTCTTTATCCAGGGTTACAATGAGGGCCTGTTCAACCCCGATCTTGATTACAGGGTGTACAGGCATTTCCTGTTCGGAGGTCTCAGAAGACTTATACATGAGTGGGCACGCCACCCGGACGACTTTCCCATAAACGGTATACGCCGTGACGTCAAACATTTCATAAAGCGGGGGATCATGGCCCCTTCAAAATCGCAAGGAGATAATTTTCATGAACTTCAGATGGTTAAAGGCATTGATCCTGCTCTGTCCCCTGTTCGGGATACTCCTGCTTAGTCCTTCCGGGGCTCAGCCGGCGGAGCTGAGCTTTGATGCCGCGCTTAATGTGCTTCGCGAACGAAACGAGGCACTGAAGGCTGCCAGGACCGAACGGGATATAAGTGAACAGCAGCGGCTTGCCGCTCGCGGACTATACCTTCCCAAAATCGAACTGGGTGCACGCTACGTCAAGCTGAACGACCCTATTTCCATTGATCTCAACCCGGTGAGGGAGGTGCTGCTCGCACTTCACCCGACGGTGCCCTCTTCGGCGATCCCGTCATTTGACCTTGATGTGCAGGACGGGCGGTACTGGCAGGCTTACATCGGACTGACATGGCCGGTCTTCACCGGAGGTCGAATCACCGCGGCAAACCGTGCGTCAGACGCGCTGCTTGATGCCTCCAACGAGGAGCTGCGGGCCACCGAGTACGGCCTCATGACTCAACTTGCCCAAAGGTACTTCGGGCTCCGCCTGGCCCAAAAAGTGGTGGACGTGAGATTCCGGATGCTTGAAGCCATAAAAAGCCATCTCGCACGTGCAGGCGCCCTTGAAAAGGAGGGTATGATCGCAAAGGCCGAACGGCTCCACGCAGAGGTTGCGCATGCCGAGGCGGACAGGCTTCACCGCGGGGCAATACGCGACGCCTGCATGGCGGAGACGGCCCTTAGAAGCACACTTTCCATGGATAGCCCGGTCAAGGTCTCCTCTCCCCTTTTCACTGTTGAAAATCTTGAGGATGTCTCATATTTCAAGGAGACGGCAGTCAAACAAAACCCTCTTCTTCACCGGCTGGCCGCCCAAAAAGAGGCAGCCCACCAGGGCTTTCAAAAGGAAAAAGGGACCCTTTTCCCCGAGGTGTACCTGTTCGCGAACAGACAGCTTCATGAGGACGACCTGACCGTGCTCGATCCAAGCTGGGCCGCAGGCATGGGTCTTACCATGACGCTCTTTGACGGTATGAAGCGAACCCACAAAATCTCCGCCGCCCGGCTCCTTGAAAAAAAGACCTCTCATATAATGGAGCGCGCGCAGCGGGACATTTTGACCCTGATCGAAAAACGCTACCAGGAGGTCATGAAGGCCGGGGAACAGCTCCAGGCCATTGCCGCATCCTTTGCCGCGGCAGAAGAAAACATCCGGGTCAGAACACGTGCCTTTGAGGAAGGCTTCGGCACCTCCCTTGATGTTGTGGATGCGGAGTGTGCCCTCTGTCGTGCCAGACTCGAGCGACTGGCGGCCGTGTACCAGCTGGATGTGTCTCTGGCCGGGCTTCTTGAGGCAAGCGGCAGAAGTGAAAGATTCGATGAATACCGGACAAAAGCAGGTGCGGAGGTGATATTTTGAAGACCTGGCATAAAATTTTACTCGTAATATCGGGGCTGTGTGTTGCGGCAGCGGTGCTTGCCGTTGCCGACTGGTACAGGCTGCACCCGGCGCCCCTTCTTGTTCAGGGGCAGGTGGAGGCGACAGAGGTGAGAGTCTCGTCAAAGCTGGCGGGACGCGTCTCCCTTATTCACGTAAAAGAAGGGGATTCGGTAAAGGAACATGATCGTCTGGTGACCCTCGAAAGCCCTGAAATAGAGGCAAAGCTTGCCCAGGCATCCGCCGCCAGAAATGCCGCTCAGGCCCGTGAACGAAAGGCGATCAAGGGGACCCGCCCGGAGAAGATTCGCTCCGCCCTTAACGTCTGGAAAAAGGCCAGGGCAGCGGCTGAACTTGCCGAGAAGACCTATAAGAGGATCGAGCGACTTGAGGCGGACGGTGTGCTTCCGGCCCAGAAGCTCGACGAGGCCGAGGCCGAATGGAAGGCCTCAAACGAGACGGCCGAGGCTGCCGGGGCCACCTATGATATGGCCCTTGCAGGCACAAGGGAGGAGGATAAGAGTGCCGCCATGGCCATGGTGGAAAAGGCCGCAGGAGCGGTCTCCGAGGTGGAGGCCTACCTGAAGGAGACGGAGCTTGCAGCACCCATATCAGGTGAGGTTGCCGATATCATCGCCGAAAGGGGTGAGCTCGTTGCTCAAGGCTTTCCCCTCCTTGTCCTGGTTGATCTAAAGGATGTGTGGGTGACCTTCAACCTGCCCGAGGACCTCCTTGCGGACATCCGCATGGGAAGTTCAATAGAGGCGGCATTTCCGGCATTGAAAGAAAAAAAGATCTCACTAAAGGTAAATTACATATCGGCGATGGGGGACTTTGCCACATTGAAGGCCACAAAGGCAACCGGGGATTTCGACATGCGAACCTTCGAGGTACGCGCCGTGCCTGAAACCCCTGTCCGGGGCCTGCGGCCCGGGATGAGTGCGGTGGTTGACTGGGGTCAATTTTTAACCGATCAGAAAACCGGGAGTTACTGATGCATGGGAAGGCGCATGGCGGTATTTTCGCTGCAATGAGGAGAGAAATAGGCAGAATCACCTCCAATCCCCTCTTCTTCATGCTTATGGTCGTGCTTCCGCTTGGGACGGTGGCCGTTTTCCGGGCCATGTTCGGGGATATCGGGGTTCCCAGGGATCTTCCGGTAGCAGTATGCGATCAGGACCACAGTTCTCTTTCAAGGAATGTGACGCGCATGATCGACGCCACACCTTCGGTACGGGTTGCCGAAAGGGTCACCGACCCTTCGGGTGGCCGCAAACTGGTCTCGGAAGGCGTCACCTATGCCCTGATACTTCTACCCAAGGATCTTGAAAAAAAGGCCCTCATGCATGCCCCTGTTCCCGTGGTATGCTGGTATAACAACCAGTACATGCTCGCAGGAAGTCTCATCAACCGGGACGTGCGCACGGCCGTAAAGACGGTTTCAGCAGGGCTTGATATCAGTTTCAGGGAGGCACGAAACGAGACCAGGGAGGCGGCCATCGATCATCAGGAACCGGTTGTGCTTGACACCCACCTGCAGTTCAACCCGTACCTCAACTACGTCTATTTTCTTGAAAGCGCGCTTCTTCCCACAATGCTGCAGCTGTTCATCATCATAACCACAGTCTACGCCGTGGGGGCCGAACTCAAAAACGGCACGGCACGCAAATGGCTTGCCTCCGGATCAGGGCACAGGCGTGCCCTGGCTGGAAAGCTCCTGCCCTACAGTGCGGCATTTACGATCCTTGGGATCATTATGAATGTCTTTCTTTTTTATTGGCGAGGGGTTCCCCTGCGCGGTTCAGGATCGCTCATCGCAGGCGCCACGGTCCTTCTTGTTCTCGCCAGTCAGTCGGTGGGTCTGCTTCTCATCACCATCACCTCAAACCTGCGCCTTTCCTTGAGCTTCGCGGCCTTCTACACGAGCACCGCCTTCGCCTTTGTGGGAATCACCTTTCCCCGCATCGGCATGATTACGCCGGCGCGTATCTGGGCCGATCTTTTACCTCTTACCCATTATCTGGACCTGTTCGTGGACCAGGCCCTTAGGGGCGCCCCGACGCGGGTCTCCTTCGACTCTCTGGCCGCCCTTGCCCTGTTCGCGGCGATGGGGGTCTGTGTCGCGGCATTGCCCCGGCTGGGAAGGCTCATGAAAAACGAACGTTACTGGGGGCGGATGTGAGAGCCGTTATCAGGGCATGGATGGACGAATACAGGGGGATACTTTCCGATGCGGGTGTAATGCTCATCTTTTTCGGCGCTATTGCGGCGTATTCGATCATGTACCCCATTCCCTACTTTTCGGAGGTCTTAAGGGACGTTCCCGTGGCGGTGGTTGATCTGGATCGCTCCAGCCTCAGCAGGAAACTTGTGAGAATGATAGATGCAAACGAATACGTTCGGGCAGCCGATAAAACAGGAAATTTTGAATCGGCCAAAGCCCTCATGCTCGCAAGGGAGGTAAGCGGTGTGGTGGTAATTCCAGCCGATTTTTCAAAGAAGATCCTTCGTTCCGAGCAGTCGGAGGTTCCAGTCTATCTGGACGGGAGTTATTTTCTGACCTACAGGCAGACCCTTACAGGACTCATGCAGGCCGTGGGAACTCTTTCGGCAGGCATAGAGATACGCCGCATGGAGGCACGCGGCACGCACCCTGTCCGGGCCGCAGCGGAAAGGGACCCGCTCCCCATGCGTTCCTACGCCCTTTTCAACCCTTCGGGCGGCTACGCAAGTTACATCGTTCCGGCCGTGTTCCTGCTGCTGCTCCAGCAGTCGCTGCTGATCGGAATAGGCATGAGGGCGGGCACCGCCAGGGAACAAAAGCCAAGCCGGATCCGCGGACCGGCACCGGCGGAGGTACTTGGAAAGGCCGCGGCCTACTTCAGCATATACCTCATACACGCCATATATCTGTTCATGATACTTTTCAGGGTCTACCGTTTCCCGCAGCGGGCCGACCTCGGGGCGCTAGCCATGGTGATAATACCCTTTCTTGCGGCAAGCATATTTCTTGGGCTCGCCCTTTCAGCCGTTTTCAAGACCAGGGAGACCTCCATGCTGGTGCTCCTGTGCACCTCGTTACCGGTACTTTTTCTAGCGGGCTTTGCCTGGCCGAGGGAAAGCATCCCCCAGTGGCTTCAGACCCTGTCACTGGCCGTCCCCAGCACCGGGGCGATAAAGGCATTTCTTGAAATAAGTCAGATGGGTGCGGATATCAGCCAGGTAGCAGGTGAAACGGCAATCCTATGGATCCTGGCTGCCGTCTACTTCGCAGCGGCTTGCGTCCTCGGTTCCGCTTCAAGGCGGCGGAAGGATTTGCTTTAGCCCCGGGCTCAGGCCGCTGTTCAAGGCTTCGCGTTTCAGCTGAGAAAATGCAAGCCGGCACAAGGCGCTTTACCTGTGCCGGCTTTTACTGAAAGGGGACCTTAATCGAGAGGCTTTGCCTCTTCTATAAGCATTACGGGGATATCATCCTTGATTTCGTATATGAGTCTGCAGTTGTCGCAGATAAGGCCGTCTCCCGCCTCGTTAAGGTATATGTCGCCCTTGCATTTCGGGCATGCCAGTATCTCAAGCAGTTCTTTGCTTATTGCCATCCGGTGTTCCTCCCTTTTGTTTAATGTTGAATCCGTCAGATGTACTTCTGATTTCTTGTTCCGCTTCAGGCTCCGGTTTCCCCGCTTTTTCCGCGAGCCTCTTTTTGACAACCTCAAAAACCGCGTCAACCGAGATCTCGTTCATACAGCGGGGGTTGCCGCACCTTCTCCTGAAACAGGGGCCGCACTCAAGGCGTTTTCTTATTACCGTGTGCCCTTTTCCGTAAGGCCCGGTCCTGTAAGGAGAGGTGGGCCCGAAAAGTGCGATCACGGGGCAACCCATCGCTGCGGCTATGTGCATGGGGCCTGTATCGGTTGTAATCATGAGAGCGCTTCTCTGGTAGAGCACGGACAGTTCCTTCAGGCTGGTCAGTCCCGCCAGGTTGGGCGCCCGGTTGTGCATCCGTTCCCTTATCTCATCAAGGACCGCACGATCACCGCTGCTTCCGGTAAATATTATATCACACCCCAGTTCGTCTATCACCCTGTCTGATAAAAGGGCGAAGTGTTCGGTTTTCCATAGTTTGGTAGTCCATTTCGCCATAGGATTTACCGCGACAAGAGGACGTTTGCCCAGTCCGAAAGTCTCAAAGACCTTTTCAATGGAATGGACATCCCTCCCGGATACCGGTATCCCGCCTACCCATTCATGAGTCTCGAGCCCGAGATACTCCGTGACGGACAGATACCTCTTTACGGCATGAGTTGAATAGTCAACAGGGACCGGCTTCTCATTTAAAAACCATTCAGCCCCTTCCCTTGATCCTGTCATGCCTATTTTTCTTCCGCCCTTTGACAGGCCGGTGATCACTCCGCTTTTAAAAAGGCCCTGAAGATCGATCACGAGGTCATAATACTGACTTCTCAGTTCACGTAAAAACCGGAAGACATCCCTGACGGCCGGAAGGCACTTTATGCCCGGCAGATCTTTCTGCCAGGACTTTCTCTTGGAGATTATCAGCCTGTTCAACAAAGGATGCCCCTCCAGTATGTCGGCCGCGTCCTGCTCAACGACCCAGTCGATCCTGGCATCGGGATAATTTTTTCTCAGGACCTCCAGAACCGGGAGGCAGTGAACCACATCGCCGATGGCGCTTAATTTTACTATCAGGATGCTCTTGGTATTCATCGGTCTCCTGCCGACTTTATGCGGTTCACCGCGTCAGGCAGGTCCTCTGCGATGTAAAAGGGTTCGAAATTCATCTTCGGAAGGACATGCTCAACCTCGCCTTTTCCGTAACCTGATTTCACAAGTATTCCTCTTATACCGGCACTGACGGCCATTTTTATGTCGTCGCATCGATCCCCCACCATAAAAGAGCCTTTAAGATCTATTTCAAAATCATTACAGGCCAGATCGATCAGGCCCGTCTTCGGCTTTCGGCAGTCGCATTCTCCGGCGTAAGGCCTTACCGTACCCTTTGGATAGTGAGGGCAAAAATACACGGCATCAAGAAGTGCGCCTTTTTCCTCCAATGCCCTCTTCATGAGCAGATTCACCTGTTCGACAAGTTGTATCGGGAAATAACCCCTTGCCACTCCCGACTGGTTGGAAAGGACTATGACATGGTAGCCCATCCTGTTAAGCTCCCTGATCGCTCCGGAAACACCAGGCAGCAACACAAACCTGCTGATGTGATTTATGTATCCCATCTGTTCATTTATGGTGCCGTCCCTGTCGAGAAATACAGCCGGCTTTTTCAAAACTCTGACCTCGATATCATTTAAATCCTAGCCTCTCAACCCTTCCATGGCCTCCCACACCTCATCGGGAGTTATTGAAAGCATGCAGTGGTGGTCTGTCGGACACTCCTGCTTCAGACAGGGAGCGCATTGAGCGTTGCGTGTAACGATCCTCGTCCTGAGCCCCCTGGGACTTGTGGTAACCGTGTCCGTAGGTCCGAAGATCGCTACGGTCGGGACACCCAGGGCCGCTGCTATGTGCATGAGCCCCGAGTCATTAGTGACAAAAAAGTCACACCTTTCTATCACTCCCATGGCCTCCCTGAGGCTTGTCTCGGCGCAGAGGTTGATAGCATTGTTTGACATGGCCCGGCACACCTCCTCGCATATGGAGGCCTCCTTTGCCGTTCCCAGGACAACGGTCCTGGCCCCCCATCGCTCGCAGGCCCGGTCTCCTATTTCCGAGAATCTTTCAGCAGGCCATCTCTTTGCCGACCCATAGATTGCCCCCGGGCTGAGTCCCACTATATAGTCATCACCGGTTAAGTCGTGACTTTCGAGTATTTTCACTCCCTTTTCCCTGTCCTCTTTTGAAACGTAAAGATGAGGGTCCGCGGTTTCAGCGGCCCAGCCCATCATCCTCAGGATATTGAGATAATACTCCACCTGATGAACCCTGAGGATACGTCTGTTTTTTCTTGCGGGATGAGTCAGTAAAATTCCCCTGCAGTCGGTGCTATAGCCGATCCTGCAGGGGATACGCCCCATGAAGGCGACAAAGGCCGCCTCAAAGGCATTCTGCAGAAGTATGGCAAGGTCGAATTTTTCCCTCCGTACCCTGGCAACAGTCCTTTTTATACCGGTAATGCCGGAAGCAAAGCCATTCGCCCTTTCATACGGGATTACATCGTCAACCGCCGGATGTCCCTCGTAAACAGACAGCACCCAGGGCTTTGCCAGGACCGTGATACGACTCTGAGGGAATATCCTGCGCACCGCCTCTATGGCCGGGAGGGTCATTACGGCATCACCCACCCAGTTGGTGCCTCTTATCATTATCCTGTCTATTGGGCTTCGGATTTTCTTTTCAGACATCTTATTCTGGGTCAAGGATTCAAGGGTTTGTTTTCCAGGGATCTTATCAGCGCTTCAAATATCCAAAAATGCTCAGGGCGCAGAAGCCTCAAAATAGTCCTCAGGCAGGGGGCAGGAGTTGACTGTCTTCCAGCGCCGGTGAAACCAGAACCAGTGATCGGGATGTCTTCTTATCTGCCTTTCAATGATCTTCATATAGACATTTGTTGTCTCTTCGATATCTCCGACCTTGTTTCCCCTACGAACCGCCTCCACTTCCTCTCCGAAACTGATGAGGTATCTGCCGTCCTTCTGTCTGACCGAGAAGACGGGAACGACAGGTGTCCCTGTCTTTTGAGCCATAAGGGCCAGCCCTTTGTTAGTGCAGGCGAGTTTTCCGAAAAACGGCACAAACACCCCTTCATACCATGCCACGTTCTGATCAAGAAGTATCCCCACCGCCCTGTTTTCCTGAACCGCTTTTAGGATCTTCCTGATCCCCCTCTGTTTAGGGATTATATCGGTACCGAAATTGGAACGGAGATCAGATATAATCCGCTCCGCCGGATAAAAATCTATGGGTCTTGCCACCACCGCCCCCGGTTTTTCAATCCTGACGGCCATGGCTGCCGACATCAACTCCCAGTTTCCGAAATGACCTGTCAGGATAAACACCCCCTTTCCCTTCTCAAGGGCATTAAAAAGACGCTTTTCGTTCTCGAAAACCACGTATTTTGAAAGATTTTCCCTCCTGAGCCTTAATATGTGAGGGACCTCAAAGGCCATCTGTGAGAAATGCAGGATTACCCTCCTGTTCAGATCGATGAGTTCTTTTTCCGTGAGCTCCGATCCGTAGGCCGTCCTCAACCCTTCAAGGGAGACCTTGAACCTGCCTTTAAGTACCGGCGCGAACAACCTGCCTAATACGCGCCCGATCCGCTGTCCCAGGTGAAAGGGAATCAGAGACACAACCAGTACCGACAGACGCATAAACCTGTATGTCAGTTCGCAGGATATCTTATTTTCTCTTGATTTCATTCTTTATAAACTCGAAGAATCCGTCTTTATCTGAAAGGATTTCGAATCTGACACGCAAGTAGGAAATTGAAGGATATGAAGCGCCGGTACCCGACAATCTGACCCAGTCCTTCTCGGTCGTTATAAGGCAATCGGCACCCGTTTTTTTCACCTCCAGCGCGAGCAGATCGATCTCCCTTCGACCAAATGGGTGATGATCGGCAAACCTTTCAAATTTTATTATCCTGGCTCCCTGTCTTTCAAGTGTCTTTTTAAAGGATAAAGGGTTGCCGATGCCCGCAAAGGCCACCACCCGCTTTCCTTTCAGAAAATCCGCGGGCTCCTCCTCCTGCCTGTTAGGGAAAACGACCTTCTCCGGGACATGCCCCGCGTAAAAAAGCGGCTTGCCTGAAACGACATCCGGCAACAGATGCGTATCCGCCATCCCGGATTCCGTTTCAGAGGCCCTCGTAAGGCAGATCGCATCCGCACGTCCCAGATTTTTCAACGGCTCCCTCAAAGGGCCTCTGGGCAGAAGGTATCCGTTTCCAAAGGGAGATTCGGCATCAAGGAGCACCATATCGATGTCCCTTTCAAGCGCCATGTGCTGAAATCCGTCATCAAGTACGAAAAAATCGGACCCGAATTTTTTTGAGGCATACATGCCGGCCGGATATCTCCTCTTTGACAGCACGACAGGTACGCCCGGCAGAGCCCTTGCCAGAAGCATGGGTTCATCACCTGCCTCATTTGCGGTTGCGGATATCTTCTCACCGTCTGAAACCTGGAACACTTTTGAACCGTAGGCCCCCCCGTAACCCCTCGACAAAACGGCCGGACGCAGGCCCTGTCTCAAGGCCCATCCGGCTATCATTATAACCGCCGGTGTCTTTCCCGTTCCCCCGGCCGTGATGTTTCCTATGCTCAGGACGAATCCGGGCAGCCGCATCTTTTTCAGGAACCCCGTTTCATAGCCCCTCAGTCTCAAGGCGCCCGCGATGGAATAGAGACGGGAAAAAAGACCCATAATAAGATAAAAAGGCCTGTTCGACCTTTTTTGATGAACCTGTGACCAGTCAATTCCTCGAAACCCCATCAAGCGCCCTCGTCCGCTCTTTCGATCCCCGATTCGATATATCCAAGCACCCGGTCAAGGGCGCCCCGATTTTCCTCGACAAACGATTTTGCCAGCCTTCCCGCCCCTGTTCTCAGATTCTCATCTTCAATAAACCCCCTGATGCATTCCTTGAGTTCTTCCCTGCCGCTCACGCACCGTCCCCCGCCCGACTCGAGCAGCATCTCCGACATAAGCTGAAAATTATGTATAAACCGGCCGAACACGACAGGGCATCCGAAACCGGCCGGCTCAAGCAGGTTGTGCCCGCCCAAAGGCACCAGGCTGCCGCCCACAAAACTCACATGGCTTATGCCGTAAACCCTCCCCAGTTCACCCAGGGTATCAAGGACAATCAGATGGCCAGGTTCCGCCTTTTCCTTAAGCTCGCTTCTCAGCAACGGACGCAGCCCTTTTTCCCTTGCCACCCGAACAATGTCTTCGGCCTCATCAATCCTTCTTGGCGCAATTACAAGACGCAGTTTGGCAAACTCGCGGCTCAGGTCCCTGTAAACATCCAGCAGGATCTCCTCCTCGCCTTTATGGGTACTGCCCGCCACCCATATCATTTCATCCCTGTTGAACCCGAAAAGATCCAGCCATGCCCCCCTTTCCCTGTCCTGCATCGGCAACCAGTCCCTGTCAAACTTTATGTTCCCCTCTCTCCTTATCTTTTGAGGGTTCACCCCCGCTTTTTTGAGCCTTTTCTCATCAAGCTCCGACTGCATCAGGCATAGGGTGACGCCATTGAAAATCATCCTCGAAAACAGATTGAACCTCCTGTAGGACCTGAATGTGCGGGGCGAAATACGACCGTTTACAAGGAGCGTCATGATTCCCCTCCTTTTCATGTAATCGGTCATTGCGGGCCATATGTCGGTCTCCACTATGATGAAAAGATCCGGCCTTACCCATTCCGCGATTCTTCTGACGCACCACCAGAAGTCAACCGGCATGTAGAGGATAAAACTTGCCGTGTTGATAAGTTCGCTTCTGGCGATGGACATGCCTTTTGACGTGGCGACGGTCAGAACCAGATCCCTGGCAGGGTACCTCTCCCTTAATTTCCTCACCAGCGGTACCGCGGATATGACCTCACCCACGGACAGCGCGTGGAGCCATATGGCCCCTCCGTTCAGAGGACCCTGCGGAAGATCAAAACCCAGGCGTGCCCGCAACCTTCCGTCTTTTGAAAGACCCGCAACCGGGTAGATGAATACCGCGGCCAGGGTCCAAAGCATATGATAGAGCGGGAAAAGAAAACCATACGATTTTTCCCTTCTTTTCTTTCCATGTTCGTTCATGTCATTCGCCGGTTCGAGGTTTCGCTTGATCCGCCCGAGGCGCACAGGTCATACCCTTATCGGAAGTTCGATTATGAACTTCGTTCCCCTGGGCTGGTTGTCCTGAACCCTTATGAAGCCGTTATGATCGGTGATAATCGTGTTTACTATGGCCAGGCCGAGGCCCGTGCCCTGTTTTTTTGTTGAAAAGTAGGGCTCGAAAAGCCGGGCCTTGTGTTCAGGAGAGATCCCCTTTCCATTGTCGGACACCTCAATCCTGACCATCTGAAGCACAGGGTCATAATCAAGGTCGATGACGATCTCTCCCTCTCCATTGATGGCCTCTATGGAGTTATCGATAAGGTTTATCATGGCCCTTTTTATCTGTTCCCTGTCCAGATTGAAGGTAGGGACCTCGGAGTTCTCATTCAGGACCAGACTGGTCTCCTTATGCGCCTCTTTATATAGATCAATGGCCTCGATTATGATTCTGCGGATATCTGAGGGCACCGGATTTGCGGCGGGCATTCGAGCAAAATTTGAGAACTCGTTCACAAGCCCTTTGAGTTCTTCCACCTGTCTTATTATCATTTCAGTACAGTCATGGAAGACCTTTGAGTCCTCGCTTGCCAGCTTGTCGCCATACCTTTTCTTGAGCCGCTGAGCTGAAAGCTGTATAGGGGTGAGCGGATTTTTCACCTCATGGGCGATTCGACGGGCCACCTCCCTCCATGCAGCCATCCTCTGGGCCTTTTCTATCTCGCTTAAATCCTCGAAAACCGCGACAAGACCGAGATATTTTCCTTCATCATCGGCAAGCACGTTTATGGATACCAGCAGTATAAGCCTCCGGTTTCCTAATGAAAGTCTTATCTGCTGTTTATAGAATCCCTTTCTGAACAGATTCTGATCCCCCAGAAATCCGTCTATCAGCTTTATATACTCATGGGAAAGGACCTCCCTGTATGTCTTTCCGATTATTCCGTCGGCCTTTATGTTGAGCATCCTTTCAGCCGATTTGTTTATGGTGAAGATCTTTCCATCCACACCGGCCGACACCACACCGGCAGCCACGTTGGCAAGCACGAATTCCATGTAAAGTCGCCGCTGTTCCAGTTCCAGATTGCCCTTTACCAGTTCTCTGTTCGCCTCTTCGAGTTTATTTTTACCTGTCTTCAGGTCCATGGTCATCCGGTTGAAGGAATTTACCAGCACCCCGATCTCATCCTTTGATTCAAGGTCGATAAAGAAATCATAGTCGCCGGAAGCGATCTTATTGGTAGCCTCCGCCAGTTCCCGTATAGGGATCGTGATCTCTCTCGACAGATAAAGCCCGAACCATACCGAGGAAAAAACTATCAAAAGGGTTACTATGGAAAGTGTTATCATATTGCTTATCTTTATAGGCTTTTTGAGCATCTTAAGCTGCCTGTACTCCTGAATTCCCAGGGAGGCCGACTTCAGAAGATTCACAAAGCTGCCCGGGATAAACCTTGAGACGACCACCAGACCGACAACCGCCTTTGATTCGGTCCTGGAGAAAATCGGCACAACCCCGCTGACAAGATCCCCATGCGGGGATGATTGCGTATATTGGTTGTCGGTGCCCTTTTCGAAGGTCTGCTCCAGGATCTCGGTTGAAGGCCCCTTAAATGTACTGAGGTCTATGCTGTTGTCCTGGTCTTTGGCACGCCCTTTGAATTTTCTCGAAATGACCTCTATGGAGGCAAGTCGGTATTCCTTGCGCTTGTCATGTATAAACTTACCCAGGTCATCCTTCCTTGAAATAAGCATATACCCTTCGTAGGTGATAACCCGGCTTAGATTGTTTCCGAAGCCGAATACCTCTTCGGTCATCCTTTTGTAGTGACCCTGGCCCACCTCCAGGGATTTTTTGAGTGACTGTTCGACCTGAAGATTGAACCAGTATTCTATTGAGGATGATATGAACTGAACCGACACGAAAAAGAGTATGATCGTGGGCAGAAGGGAAAGGGTGACAAAGGCCAGTACCAGTTTGGATCTGAGCTTTGCACCCATTATATTCTTTCTCCTTTCGAAAAGAAGCTTCACGAGGTTTCGCATCGTGAGAAAAAGGAGAAGGAGCAACAGTATTACATTTATGTTTATAAGGGCAAAGACAAGGATGCTGCTTGAAAACGGCAGGTCGGGACCTATATCGGACAGACTTATTCCAAGGTAGGAAAGTATGCCTATCACTGCGAAGAGGGTTATTATCAGGTAACGTTCCCTTCGGCGCCTCTTCAGATCTTGTTTTTTTGCCTCTATGTAGTCATTCATTTCATGAGACTGGTGATCGAATCAGGATGTCAATAGTTGAAATCCACTGTATACCATTCGGTTTCAAAATCCCAAAGGGAGAGAAAAAACAGTACATAATGAAGATAAAGGGGAAGTTCTATCGTATCAAGCTCGGCCATCATTCTAACCCGGTAACGAGTGCCTTTGGTAAGGTTTTTCATTTCAGCGACCTTGAGTCCCACGATCTCGGACATCAGTTTTTTTGCTTCCTCAAAATCCTTTACAGTTATGATTTCACCATCCCTTTCAGAGAGTTTGACGGTATAGATTTTCTTAAGACTGTCATAATTTATGTCGTGGCTTACCTCCACTGTGGTGACTCTCTTATCCCACCAGAAATCCTGCACCTCATTTAGATTTATGAAAAAGGTAAAAGTCGTGTTTATGCCATTTTCGATCGCTTTTTTCATTTCTTCCGTAAAACAATCCGTGACCGTAAAATAGATCAGGAGATGGTCCCAGGTGTTAGTCACCACGATGTCAGTGAGGGATGCCTTGTCAGCCCTGGCTGAACTGACGAAACCCGTCAGGGTCAGGGAAAGCAACAGGATCAGGAATATGAATGTCTTTTTCATGAAAAATGGTTTAATCTGTTATCCAAATATTAATTACAACCTGAGCATGAAGAGCAGGTAGAAAAACAAGAGGATATCTTACGTTAGAGGACCCTTAAATGCAAGATCTATAACAGATAAGGGAGCAGGCAGGTTTTATTTCGAAACAGGGGAAAAGTATTGCAGTCTTGGAGCTGAATGAGATAACTGTCCGGCGCCTCAATTAAAGAGGCCGACCGTCTTTCGACGGGCGGCCTCTTCAGGCTTAGATAACGGACTCTTTCCTCCTAAGCCGAATATTCAGGCGACAACCGGTTCAAGGACACCAAAAGCCGGTATCTTCACGCTGTTTTCCTTACACTCCTCAGGTGATTCAAAAGAGAACACCTTCCAGTGTTTTTCCGCCTTCATAAGTTTTTTAAGCATCAGCTGGTTAAGGAAGTGACCTGATTTTTCAACCACGAAATGACCTATTACCGGAGCGCCTATGATAGACAGATCTCCAATGAAATCAAGTATTTTATGCCTTACGAACTCATTTTTGAAGCGCAGACCGTCCTCGTTAATGATTCTGAATTCGTCTATCACGACTGCATTGTCCAGGGAACCGCCCCTTGCAAAACCGTTTTCCTTGAGTGCTTCCACATCCTTGAGAAAACCGAAGGTTCTGGCCCTGCTGATATCCCTCACAAAATCCTTGCCGGAAAAGGCCAGTTCATATTTCTGGTTTCTCATCAAGGGGTGCTTGAAATCTATCGTATAGGAGACCTTCAGTTCATTTGAAGGGTAAATCGCCACGGAACGGTTGCCGTCCACTACCTTGAAGGCCTTTTTGATCACAATGAATTTTTTGGGTGAATTCTGTTCCCTGATTCCACCGCTCTTGATAAGAAATACAAAGGGTGCGGCGCTTCCATCCATGATGGGAACTTCCCCGCCGTCCAGGTCGACTATGGCATTGTCAATCCCCAAACCGAAAAAGGCCGCCATAAGATGTTCAATAGTGGCGACCTTACAACCGTTTGAGCCGATGCTCGTTGCAAGTGTCGTATCAACCACATTATCGAAACGGGCCCTCAACATCGGATGCCCGTCAATGTCCGTTCTTACAAACCTGATTCCCGTATCCTCCGGAGCAGGTCTTATTTTTAACTTGATTCTCTTTCCTGAATGCAGGCCGATCCCCGTGCAGCTGACCTCTTTTATTATAGTTCTCTGTTTATAATCCACTATCTTCTCCCTGGTCATTATTTTTTACTGCTTTTACTTAAAGCAACTATCGTGCCAGAAACATATTTGCCTTACGGCAGGACATTGCAAGGCTATCATATTGAATATCCATGTAAAATTTACGAAAACATGAGGCACGTTTCCGGCACCAGGCACAGACCCGGATCCGGGTGTGTGAAAAAAACCACATGTGCAGCGCCTGAACAACACATCCCGGCCCTGCCCCGGCTTGAAAAAGAGCGGATTATGTATTATTCAGAGTTCATCCGTACCGTTTTGCGCATTCGGTGATCCAGAGAAGAAAAAACCAAAAAGATGATTACGCGGGGAGACCTCCATGCCGGGCAAAATGAAATCAACTATATGTCTTGTTCTCTTTATGACCTTGAGCTGCGGCTGCGCCCCTTCCCTCAAAAAAGAGGCCGGCCTTCCGCAGGATGCCTTAAGGCAGGTCCGTTTCTTTTATCCCGATTTAAATGATGACCTCCGATACCGTGACCTTGATCAGGCGATCGAGCAAAGCCTTGAGTTTCTGGGACGCCTCGATCCGGACAAAATATTTTCCTACGGCACTCACCGCTTTACCTGCAGGCAGGTGATTGAAAGCCATGAGGCATTTCGTCTAATCATCAGGGAAAAGCCGGACCCTCACAGGCTTAAAAGCCTGATTAAGCGTAACTTCAGGCTCTATCGGGCTACAGGCTCACCTGGGAAAAAAGACACGCTTTTTACAGGCTATTTCGAGCCGCTTTACAGGGGGAGCCTTTCACCGGATGCGCAATACAGGTATCCCATTTACAGGAAACCTGACGATCTTATCAGGATAGACCTCTCGCCATTCAACCCCGAATTAAAGGGTCAAAGCATCATCGCCAGGATAGAAGGGAAAAAACTGATACCCTATTACACCAGAAAGGATATGGAAGAAGGAAAGGCACTCAAGGGTAAGGGGCTTGAGATCGCCTGGTTGAAGGATCCGGTGGATGTTGCGTTTCTCCACATCCAGGGTTCGGGAAGCATCAGGCTTAACGACGGGCGCATACTGAGAGTAGGCTATCACGCAAAAAACGGCCGCCCTTACAAAAGTATCGGAAGGTACATGCTCAAAAAGGGGCTTCTCACAAAAAAAGAGATGTCCATGCAGGCCATAAGGCGATATCTGGAATCCCACCCGGACATACTTGGTGAAGTCCTGAACCACAACCCTTCCTACATATTTTTCAGGATACTGAACGGCCCCCCTCAAGGGAACATCGGTGTACCTTTAACCCCCGGCAGATCTCTTGCACTTGATTCCACGCTCTTTCCAAAGGGTGCGCTGGCCTTCATTTCCTGTGAAAAACCGGTCCTTGACAGCAATGGAAACATATCAAAATGGGTCCGATTTTCAAGGTTCCTCTTAAACCAGGATACCGGAGGCGCGATCAAAGGCGCGGGAAGGGCGGACATCTTCTGGGGAAAAGGTCCCTATGCCGAGGCGGCCGCAGGGCACATGAAACATGACGGCAGCCTGTATATACTCATGAAGAAGCCGTAGAAAAGGCCCTGCGGATCAACACCGTTACGGCTGCATGGGACGGTTTTATTTCATTCGCTTGCCCACCGTGAATGTGGCGGGGCTGAAAGCAACATCCGGAAATGATCCATTTCCAGGCGGGAACTGGTTATTAAAATTCCTGGATCATCTCCAAAAAAGTTGGTCTAAATGAAGGTTTCGAGTGGTCAAGGGGCCGCGGGTTCGAGTGAAAAGATTAAAGATCATAGGCAGTTAAACGTTAGGGGAAAATCGTATACACCTTGTTTGCATGTGTATAAAGAAACGAAACGTTTTTTTAAAGATGGGCAATACTGTTTCACCTCCTGAATCAGAAGATCCGCTGTTTCCATATCAAGGGACACCGCCTGAGGGTATGGGAGAAAAACGGCTATAGAGTATATGCAATTTTTCTTTATTGCATATGGTTCAGACTGTGAATTGGAAACCCGGGACATGACGTCAACTGACCTGGGTTATTTAAAAGAAAAAAGGCTTTGAAAATTAAGAAGAAAAACAGGGGATGTCGGGGCAATACTCAAAGAAATGATCAAATCCCTGGAAAGAAAACCCTTGAAACCGGGAACCCGCCCTGAGCTGGCCGAAGGGTGGGACTGCGCGAAGCGTAAGCGAAGCAAAGAATCCTGGAAACCTTGGACCCTCTTCGACAACTAAGTTGGAGAAAAACCAAATTCCTTAACTCAAGGCATTCCAGTTCACTTTAGTCACTCCGGATCCCGGGCCTGCAGGCCGGGATTCTTTACCGGCTATATCGAAAACCTGGAAAAATCCGCAACCGCGATGAAGATGCGCCGCAGGCGCTGCAACATGCCTATCCTGTTGTTTCTCAGGGCTTCGCTCTCTTTTGTGAGGATCTCCACCCCCTCAAAAAAATCATCTACAGGGCCGACAAGTCCCGTCATCAGGTTCATGGCCTCGAGATAACCGCCTCTTTCGGCAAAGGCAAACAGCTCCGGCTCCATGCCTTTACAGGCCTCGAACAGGGCGGTTTCGCACTCGTGCCTGAAAAGAGAAGGATCAACCTCATAAGAGCCCTTCTCCTTTTTGAGCATATTGGTGATCCTTTTCGAGGTAAGCGCGATATCCTGAAATCTGTCCGATTCGGCTGAAAATCTTCCCAGATCCCCCACCTTTTTTCTCAGCCGCCCCAGTCTGTCGAAATCAACGGATATCACCGCCTCCAAAACATCGGAGTCATACCCGGACCTCAACATCATCTGCCTGTACCGCTCCCTCATGAATTCGACAATTCGATGAAGCACCTGTGAGGAATCAAACTCCAGTTTCTCTTTCAGAAGATCGAGACAACTTTCGAAGGTCTCTGTCAAAGATATATCCCAGCCCCTCGCCTCCAGTATCCTTATCACGGCAAGTGCGTGCCTTCTGAGGGCAAAGGGGTCGGCGCTCCCGGTAGGTTCAAGACCTATGGCGAAATACCCCGCTATGGTGTCCATGCGGTCGGCTATTCCCACCACAGCCCCGATATCCGTCAAAGGAAGTTCGCCTCCCGCCCTCAGGGGCCGGTAATGATCCTCTATGGCCTGGCAGACATCCTCTTTGTGCCCGTCCATCCTGGCGTATTCTTTTCCCATTATCCCCTGAAGAGAGGGGAACTCCCCTACCATCTGCGTTATCAGATCGCACTTGCACAGCTCAGCCGCGACAGCTGCATCCTCAGCCTTTTCCGGGATAAGAACTCCCGCAAGCCTTACGGCCAGGTTCCTGAAACGCATAACCTTGGCGTATGACGTGCCCAGTTCGGCCTGGTATATTACACCCTTAAGCGCCTCTTTTCTTTCGGCAAGCGGGGTCTTTGCATCCTCCTTGAAGAAAAAATCCGCGTCGGACAGCCTTGCCCTCAGCACCCTTTCGTGCCCTCTGGTCACGATCGATTCATCCCTGGTCCCGGTGTTGTTCACAGCCACAAAGTGGGGCATCAATTCACCCTCGCCGCTGTATATGGCAAAGTATTTCTGATGCTCTCTCATGGCGGTGATAAGGACCTTTTCCGGCAGGGCCAGAAAATTTTCCTCAAATGAACCGCACACAGCCGAAGGAAACTCGACAAGGTTGGCAACGGTTGAAACCAGTTCCGGGTCCTCGGAAGGCGCCCCCCCTACCCTCCCGGCGGCCTCAAAGGCCTGTTTTTCGACCAGGGCTTCCCTTTCATCCGGTTCAATTATGACGAATGAGTCCCTCATCCTGCGCCGGTAATCCTCAAAGCAGGTCACATCCATCCCGCCGGGTGACATAAAGCGATGACCGAAAGTCCGGCAGCCCGCTTTAACCGCCGCAAACTCAAACGGGATTACTTCTCCCTCCATAAGGGCGACAATCCAGTGAATCGGTCTTGCAAAGGCAACTCCTACGTCGCCCCAGCGCATCGATTTGGGCCAGGGGACGGCGGATATCATCTGAGGCAGGGCTTCGGAAAGTATTTCCCGGGCCTTTCTGCCCGGGATCGTCTGCTTGCAGTAGAGATATTCGCCCTTTTCCGTCCGGATGCAGGTAAGATCCGAGACATCAAGCCCCTGTTTCTTCGCAAATCCGTGCGCGGCCCTGGTGGGATTTCCCTCATCATCGTAGGCGACCTTTTTTGGCGGGCCGGTAATCTCCTGAACCATGTCTTCCTGTTTTTCGGGAACCCCCTCGCATACAAGCACGAGCCTCCTTGGGGTTCCATAGACCTTTGCCCCCCCTTGGGCCATCAGACGGTTTTCCTTCAAGGTGCCCTCGGCAAGACGCATCAGCTCCATGAGGCCCTTTTTGATATACCCGGAAGGAATCTCTTCGGTTCCGATCTCTAAAAAAAGTTCAGCCACTTCCAACCCCTGTTATCCGTTCAATGTCCGTTAATCGTTCCTGATCCGCCGGCAAATTAACATCCGCGGCGTATCAGATAATACCCCTCACCCTTCGCTCCTCCGGGCCTTGCATCTCACCTTGCCGGTGTCCGGGACCCGCAATACCATGCCGCTTAATTCCTCAAAAGAGGATGTCCCATCTCCTGTCTCTGGGCCACGTAATTTCTGGAGGCGACCCTGGCAAGGTTTCTTATCCTCTCGATATAGTGGGTCCTTTCCGATACGCTTATCGCGCCCCTTGCATCCAGTATATTAAAGGCATGGGAACACTTGAGGCAGTAATCATAGGCAGGCAGCACCAGCCCCTTTTCCGCGGTCCTGAGAGACTCAATTTCATACATCTCAAACATCTTTACAAGCATTTTCACATCGGCTATTTCAAAATTATATTTGGAAAGCTCCCATTCCCCCTTTTTGTGGACATCCCCGTAGGTTATGCTGTCGTTCCACATCAGGTCATACACATCCTCTTTTTCCTGAAGATACATGGCGATCCTCTCCAGGCCATAGGTGATCTCTACTGAAATCGGATCAAGCCTTATGCTTCCCGCCTGCTGAAAATAGGTAAACTGGGTTATTTCCATTCCGTCAAGCCACACCTCCCATCCGAGTCCGGAGGCCCCCAGGGTGGGGGACTCCCAGTCGTCCTCCACGAACCTTATGTCGTGATCCATCGGATCTACACCAAGGACCTTTAGACTTCCAAGATACAGATCCTGCACATCGAGCGGCGAGGGCTTGATAATGACCTGGTATTGATAGTAGTGACCCAGCCGGTTGGGGTTTTCTCCGTATCTCCCGTCGGTCGGTCTTCTTGACGGTTCCACATAGGCAACCGACCATGGTTCGGGGCCCAGGACCCTGAGAAGGGTCGCGGGGTTGAAGGTGCCCGCCCCCACCTCGATATCATAGGGCTGCTGGATCACGCATCCGTAATCCGCCCAGTATCTTCCAAGTGTGAATATGAGTTCTTGAAAATTCATTGTTCCCTCCCGAGGCCTTGATCGGCAAGGCCGAAAACGTTCATTTCAGAATCGAAGAACATTATCACCGGCGCCTGTTACTGTCAAGAAACCCGAATGCGCTTTAACCATTTGCCTCTTAAAACCTTGAACCCTGCATAGGCAGCGGCGGAAACATGCCGATCGCTTATAAATAATCATTTACCTGATAATCTCACAGCGGGTTACCCCGGTGCCCGGGCCATTTTTACATTTGAAATATGCCTGTGGTAATGATATTTCAGTTATAAACCTGTCAACAAAAAAGAAAGACTCCTATGATCAGAAAAATCGACTACCGCCTTGCAAGGGAGAGGATGGTAAAGACCCAGCTCATACCGAGAGGCATCAAAGACCCCCTTGTGCTTCAGGCCATGAACAAGATCCCCAGAGACCGTTTTGTAGAAGAGGCCCTTGTTGGAGAAGCGTACAACGACCACCCCCTTCCCATAGGTCATCAGCAAACCATTTCCCAGCCCTACATAGTCGCCCTCATGACCGAAGCGCTGGAACTGACAGGTAAGGAAAAGACCCTGGAGATCGGCACAGGCAGCGGTTATCAGACCGCCCTGCTTGCCGAGCTTTCCTGGAAGGTTTACACGGTGGAAAGGATACGGGACCTCATGGTGTCGGCCAGGAACACCCTTGCCGCTCTGGGATATGACAGAATCCTGTTCAAGGCGTATGACGGCACGCTCGGGTGGAAGGAATTTGAGCCCTATGATGCCATTATCGTCACCGCCGGCGCGCCCGACATACCTCAGCCCCTTGTCGATCAGCTCGCAGAGGGGGGGCGTCTTATTGTCCCAACAGGGGGGAGATTCAGCCAGGAGCTGATAAAACTCACCAGAAAAAAAGGCGATTTCATAATGGAGAACCTCGGAGGATGCCGCTTCGTGGACCTGATAGGTGTTCACGGGTGGGAGCAATAATGGGTTCAAGGGCTGAACGGACACGACGTAAAAGATCGACAAAGCTCGCCCCTGCTGAATACTTAAGAAACCGGATCAGCATGTCTGTTTTCAATCACGGCCCTGCACAAATCATTAAAAACCTGTTGTTTGGCCCTTTTTTTTGAACAAAAAAAAATAAGTTTGAATAATATATCAATTATGATATCATTCGGTGCTTAATATTTGGCAGGTTTCCGGTTCTTTTTTATAATTCTCGTGTAACCATATTTATTAAAATAATTGGCTAACTGATAGACAACAAGAAAAGGGAGGCTGGAGAGATGAAAAATTTGCCCAAGTATCTGTGTATTGCCATGGTGGCGTTTTTTGTATTCGGCAGTAATCCGGTTCAGGCGCAAAGCCTTCAGGATGCTATAAGCCACGTCTTGCAGACAAATCCTGAAATCAGGGCGAATGCCTACAATCGCCTGGCAAGAGACCAGGAGGTAAAAAAGGCTGAATCCGGGTACTATCCAACCCTGGATGTCTCAGCCGGACTTGGGGTCAACGAACTGGAACATCCCTTGAGCGATACACTCTATCCAAGATCGACCATCCTGAGCCTCAGGCAGAACATATTCAGTTTCGGCGTCACCACCAATGAGGTGCGCAGGCAGAAGTCCAGGGTAAAGTCCCAGGCCTACCTGCTTCAGGCAAATTCGGAATATCTGTCCCTGCAGACGGCCCGAGTCTACCTGAACCTCCTTCGCGCCATGGAGCTCCATGAACTTGCCAAGGAAAACCTGGTTAATCACGAAAGAATTTACGACCAGATGAAGTTGCGAAGCAAATCCGGGGTAGAGCGCAAAGCCGATCTTGACCAGGTCATGGGAAGACTTGCACTGGCCCGGTCCAACATAGTGGTCACTGAGGCCAATATCGAGGACGCAAAAACGGATTATCTTGCCGTAGTCGGCATTTACCCTGAGGACCTGGCCAAACCGGACCCGGTTGACCTGGAGTTTCCCAAGACGATGGATGACGCGGTCATGTTCGCCGTGGAAAACTACCCCCTCATAAAATCGGCCAAAGCCGACCTGGAGGCGAGGGAATTCCAGTTCAAGACCGCGAAGAGCGACGTCTATCCCACCCTCGATTTGACTGCCGATTACAAGTGGGAAAACGATGTGGACAACGATGGTTACAGCGAAGAGTTCTCAGCCGCCGCCATAGTAAGATTCAACATATTTAACGGAGGCTACGACAAGGCACGCATCGCGGAGACGGCTCACCTTATCAAAGAGGCGGAAGAGATATTCAAGAATACGGAGCGGCAGACGGTCCAATCGATTCGACTTTCATGGGAAGCATATAACGCGGCTAAAGACAAACTCACCCATCTTGACGACTACGTGGAAGCCACGGGCCTGACAGTAGACGCCTTCTCAAAACAGTGGATGGTCGGAAGACGCACCATGTTCGACGTCCTCGATACACAGGCCGAATATATCAACGCCAAGTCGGATCTCGTTACCGCCGACTATGACAAGATATACTCCGAATACAGGGTTCTGAGCGGCATGGGCCATCTGGTTCACACCCTCGGTCTGGAGTGGCCTGAAGAAAGCACGATAGAAGAAAAGCCGGAATGGAAGGGGACTGAAATAATGGTTCCCCGCGAGGTGATCGAGAGTCAGAAATTTGTCAAAGGCTGGGCTCTATACGATGAATAGGCCTGTTTGAGCTTCCGGCAGTGCCCTGAGCGCATCCTGTTTGATGCGCGGAAGGAAGTCTTTAGGCTTCCTTCCGCGATGGGGGATCTTTAAGGTTAACATCCCATTTTACTGAGAATATGATATCAGCCGGATTATTCCAATGGCACTCAAATGAGGTGCCTTACAGATGATATTAGGCCGTAAAAAAAAAATAGGGCCGATCCCCCTTATTCTTGCATTATTGACATGCCTGCTTATTGCCGGGCCCGTCAGTACAAAGGAAACCTTCCATATCAGCCCGGAGCTCCTCAAAAAGGCTGAAGCCAAGTATGGAAAAGACGCGGCGGAGCGGTTGGTCAGCTGGGAGAATCTGATCCGAAACGACACCGGCACCACCGATCAGGAAAAACTGAGCAAGGCCAATAAATTTTTCAACGAAACCGTTCAGTTCGTAAACGACATAGACCTTTATGGAGTAAAGGATTACTGGGCAACACCGTTTGAGTTTCTTGCCAGGTGCGCGGGTGATTGCGAAGACTTTGCCATTGCGAAGTTCTTTACCCTTAAGGCGATGGGCATAAAGGAAGAAAAGCTGAACATATCTTATGTCAAGGCACTGCAATACAATATTCACCATATGGTGCTGACCTATTACAGCAGACCGGGGGCCGAACCCCTGGTTCTCGACAATCTGGTCGACAGTATAAACCGGGCCTCCCAACGCCCGGATCTGATGCCTATATTCAGTTTCAACGGTACCGGACTCTGGCTGGCCAAACAGAGGGGGCGCGGGAAACTGACCGGCAGCAGCAGCAGGCTCAAGGCCTGGGGTGCCCTCCTTCAGAGGATGGCAGGTAACGAACTGTAAAAAAAGGCAAAAATATGACCCTTTACCGCCAGCTCATAATTTTCACCCTTATTCTTTTTCTGGTTCTTTTTTCAGGCACATGGTTTGCCAAGCTGAATTCTACCCGTTCATTCTTGACGGATCAGCTCGAAAGCCATGCCCAGGATACCGCGACTTCCCTCGGTCTGTCCATTTCTCAATACATCCAGGACATTGAGCAGGACATGCCGATTGCGGAAAGCATGATAAACGCGGTCTTTGACCGTGGATACTACAGGTTCGTCAGGTTCATAGATACAAAGCAGAAGGTTCTGGTGGAACGCACTCTGGATATCAAAATCGAAAATGTGCCGGAGTGGTTTATCCGGATGTTTCCGCTTAAGACCCCCGAAGCAAGTTCAAATGTCATGTCAGGGTGGATACAGGCCGGGACTATTTACGTGAAAAGTCACCCCGGTTACGCCTATAAGACCCTGTGGGAAGATACCGTCAGCATGACCAAATGGTTTATTGCCTGTGGTCTTTTTGTTCTTATAGCGGGGGCGGTCGGGCTTCGTTTTCTGCTCAAGCCTCTCGTGCTGGTTGAACGCCAGGCGGACGCCCTGTGCAGGAAGGAATACCAGCTGCAGGAACGGATACCATGGACAAAAGAGTTGAGGCGCGTGGTCGAGGCCATGAACCGAATGACCAACAAAGTAAAAGAGATGTTCGAGGAACAGGTTGTTCACGCGGAAGGACTCAGGGAGCACGCGTACCACGATGATTTGACCGGTTTGGGAAACCGCCGTTACTTTGCCGGTCAGATAACCGCGCGGCTTGACCGCAGGGACAGCGCCGCAAAAGGAGTCGTACTTCTCATTCAGATACGGGAACTGGAGAAGCTTAACAAGGAACGGGGCCTCCAGGCCGGTGACGAACTTCTCAAAAGGGTGGCCTCTTTGATACAGGAATACACCGCCGGATATGCCAATGCAGTGCTCGCCCGTCTTACCGGGGGGGACTTCGGCATCTATCTCCCCGACACCCCGCCTTTTGAGGCGGAAGACATTGCCGCGGGTCTTGCAGACAGACTCAGCCAGCTTGTGGCGGAAGGCATAACCATAACGGATAATGTCGGGCATATCGGCGCGTCCACCTATGATGTCTCCACCACACTCGGCAGGCTCCTGTCCGAGGCCGACCTCGCGCTCAGGACAGCCATTCAGACCGGGCCCAACGCCTGGAATGTCCACGCAATCACGGGGGAGGCGGCCAAGATGCCGCTCGGGCAGCAGCAGTGGAAGATTTCCCTTGAAAAGGCGCTTCAAAAACGCAGTATCAGTCTTGATGCCCAACCGGTTGTAGACACCGGGGACAGGGATAAGATCCGTCATCTCGAGATATTTTCCAGGATAATCCAGGAAGACGGCAAACCGTTGAGTGCCGGAGTGTTTCTGCCCTTTGCCGAACAGCTGAAGCTGGTTTCCACACTGGATCGCCTGGTGCTTGAACAGACGAGGGATCTTGATCCGAAACGGCTGGGCGTGGACAGGGTCGCGGTTAACGTCTCTCCCGCTTCCCTGAGGGAAGACGACTTCAGGCAATGGGTAAAATCATTTCTAAAGGATCTTCCGGCGGATGCCCCTCGAATCATATTCGAGTTTACCGAATTCGGGGCGGTGCATAATCTTGACCTGGTAAAGGAATTCAGGGCCTATGTGCACGACCGGGGGCATTTCATGGGGCTTGATCATTATGGGCAGAGCTTCTCTCATCTGGGTTATCTGCAGTCCCTGCGTCCCGACTATGTAAAGATAGACAGGGCCTACACGGGAGAACTCAAGGACAAGGAAAACGACAGCAGATTCTATATAGGCTCACTTTGCAGCGTGGCCCACAGTATAGATATATCGGTGATTGCCGAAGGCGTGGAAACGGAAACTCAATGGCAGGCACTCAAGGAACTGAATATTGACGCGATTCAGGGTTATCTCATCGACAAACCCAAACCGATCTTGGAGATGGGAGAAGACGCCTGAGGGTAATAAGGCCCTGTCCGTCAGGGAATGATGCCGGGGGGTTATTTGAAAGGCCACTGTACCTTCATGTCCGGAATCAGCGGGACTGAAGGTACGCTTTTTTCAGATGTGTCTACAGGATATCATCGACCATCAGATCATTGGAAAACAATTTTTGCCGGAGCTTCTGGCGCTCCCTTATTCTTTTCTGGGCCTCTTCCGGAAGTTCGGTGAATTGAATGACTTTTTTATCTATCAACAGGTTGATGAGATCCTCAAGTGTGCGTATTACACCGCTGTCGGAAAGGTTCAGCAATAATCGAAGGTAGGACGCGTCATCGTTTTTATTCAGGAATTCTATTACTTCGTCGTCCACAGCGGACTTGACATCGGCGGCTTTAGAGCCTTTTATACTGGTCAGAGAAATTATGTTACCATCATTGTCACGTTCTGCGTAAAGCATGGTTTTTCTCCTTTTTTGACAATCGTTTTCTAATGCTTTTAACATCATTTTCACGTTATTTTCAATTAAAAAATTTCAAACTTAAAAACTTAGGGAAAGTTTAACTGAATAAAATGCCTGATACAAAAAGCGACCTCAATGAACCGGTTGAGACCTGGACCCACGGTGAGGAGACGGAAACGCATGATGACCCTCTTCTTGACTGCCTTATACGATTTACGAGGCTGCACGACCGGCCCGCCTCGAAAACGGCCCTGACTACAGGCCTGCCCCTTGTCAAAAACCGCCTCACGGTGGAATTGTTCGCAAGGGCCGCCGAACGGGCTGATCTGACCTCTCGCGTCATAAAAAAGCCTCTCAAAAAGATCTCCAACCTGCAGCTTCCGGCCGTCCTGCTTCTGCATGATAAACAGGCATGCATACTTGCGGAAAGAAATGCCGATACGTTCAAACTGCTTTTGCCTGAAACCGGTATGGGAGAAAAAGACATACCCAGGAAAGAGCTTGAAAAACTTTACTCGGGTTATACCATATTTATCCGCCCGAAATTCAGGCTCGACAGAAAATCTCTTGAGGACCTGGGCTATCTTTCCACAAAAAGCTGGTTCTGGGGGACCATTTTCAAGTCATGGCGGATCTACCGGGATGTCTTTGTCGCCTCTTTTCTCATAAACCTGTTCGGCCTTGCCAGCCCCTTTTTCGTTCTCAACGTATACGACAGGGTCATTCCGAACAATGCCTTTGAAACCCTCTGGGTGCTCGCGATAGGTATCGCGGTCATATATCTGTTCGCCCTGATCATGCGAGCCCTGCGCGGGTACTTTGTTGATGAGGCGGGTAAAAAGGCCAACCTCAGGATATCATCCCTGCTTCTTCACAAGGTCCTTGGCCTGCGCATGGAGGTGCGGCCCAAGTCGATCGGCTCCTTTTCCAAAAACATGCAGGAATTCGAGAGCATCAGGGATTTCATAACATCCTTTTCCATCACCGCCTTGATAGACCTCCCCTTTGTGGGACTGGGTCTTCTGGTTATCTGGTATATCGGAAAGGACATAGTCTTCGTTCACATCGCCGCCATACTGCTTCTGCTTCTCTACGCGGTCATAATCCAGGGGCCGCTCCAGAAGGCGGTAAGAAACACCTTCCAGGCATCGGCGCAGAAAAACGCCCTCCTGGTTGAAGGGCTGACCGGGCTTGAAACGATCAAGATGCTGGGGGCGGAAAGTCAGGTCCAGAGGGCCTGGGAGGAGGCGGTCGCCTATATCGCGAAATGGAGCGCAAAATCGAGGCTTCTCTCCTCGTCCGTGAACCATTTTTCCTTTTTCGTTCAGAGCATAGTGGTGGTGTTTGTGGTCATCGGGGGCGTGTACATGATCTCGGAAGGCCTTCTCACCCAGGGGGGCCTGATCGCGCTTGTGATCCTTTCCAGGCAGGCGGTGGCGCCCATGGCGCAGGTGGTCAATCTTGCCACCCGCTTTCATCGTGCCAAGGCGGCTCTTAAATCGCTCAACAGCATTATGGATCTTCCCGTGGAAAGGCCTGCGGGAAAGACTTTTCTTCACAGGGCCAGGTTCGAGGGGGCGATAGGGGTAAAGAACCTCATATTTGCCTACCCGGGCCAGACCATGAACGTCATAAACGATGTCACCCTCAATATCGGAGCAGGCGAGAAGGTGGGCATAATAGGGCCTGTGGGCTCCGGAAAAACCACATTCGGAAAGCTGGTCCTGGGTCTTTTTGAGGCCAACAGCGGCATGGTCAGCATGGACGGCACCGATATCAGGCAGATCGATCCGGCGGAACTCCGTCGTTTCATAGGGTATGTGCCGCAGGATATAACCCTTTTCAGAGGCACGGTAAGGGACAACATCACCATCGGCACCCACGACGTGGATGACAGGCTCATCATGAACGCGGCAAAAAACGCGGGCGTGGACATATTTGTCAAGAAACACCCGATGGGTTTCGACATGGAGGTGGAGGAATCGGGCAGGGGGCTCTCAGGGGGCCAGAGGCAATGCATAGTGCTTGCCAGATCCCTCATTCTCGACCCGCCCGTGCTGGTACTTGACGAACCCACCAGCAACATGGATAACAGGACTGAAGCATTGTTGAAACACAACCTTTCAAAGATCATACAAGACAAGACACTGCTTTTGATCACCCACAGGGCCTCGCTCCTTGAGATGGTGGATCGCCTCATCGTCATCGACAGCGGCTCTGTCGTGGCCGACGGGCCAAAGGGCGCTGTCCTAGAGGCACTCAAAAGCGGTCAGCTCAATCTATAAACAGACAGGAGAACAGTAAATTGCCCAAAGGCGGTGAAAAACCTCAGAATCACGATCTCTTCTACCGTATGCCCGCAGGGGATGTAGATCTTGCAAAAGATATAAAGACTTCCATCCTGGCCCAGACCCCCAGGGGCGGAAGATCCATACTTTACGTCGTTATCATCCTCTTTGCCCTGTTTTTCTACTGGGCATCGGTGTCCGAGGTCGAAGAGGTCACAAGGGGGGACGGCAAGGTCATCCCTTCAGGCCAGATACAGATGGTCCAGAACCTGGAGGGAGGAATCATTTCAAAGATACTCGTTCAGGTGGGCGACCAGATAAAAAAGGGACAGCTGCTCCTGAGTATCGATGAGACTCGATTTTCATCCTCGTTTCAGCAGAACCGCGTCAAGTACCTTTCATTCAAGGCCAAGGCGGCACGGCTCAAGGCCGAGGCGAGCGGCAGGACCTTTAAGGTGCCGGAAGACGTGGTCAAGGAAAAGCCCCAGATCGCCAGGCGGGAAGAGGAACTCTACCAGTCAAGGAAAAAGGAGTTCAAATCGAGCCTGGACATACGAAGGGAACAGATAATACAGCGTAAACAGGAATTGAGGGAACTCAATACCAAGCTCACTGAGCTTACCAGGACGAACAGGCTCATACAAAAAGAGCTGGAGCTGACCAAACCGCTTGTGGCCGAAGGCGCGGTCTCCGAGGTGGAGGTGCTCCGGCTTGAGCGCCAGGCAAGCGAAATGGCCGGACAGATTGCCACGACCAGAGATGCGATTCCGTCGGCCGAGTCAAAATACCAGGAGGCGCAGCTCGCGCTTAACGAGATAAGGCTCGGCTTTTACAACAAGGCCAAAGCGGAGCTGAACGACGTGCTGGCCCAGCTTGAGGAATTCTCCGCCACCGAAATAGCGCTCAAGGACAGGCTCAGGCGCACATCCGTGCGCTCGCCCGTAAACGGCACCATCAACCGTATCCTCGTAAACACGGTAGGGGGCGTGATCCAGCCAGGCATGGACCTGATAGAGATCGTTCCGATGGATGAAACCCTGCTTGTGGAGGCCAAGATCAAGCCCTCGGATATCGCCTTTCTGAGGCCCAAACAGAAGGCCAAGGTCAAATTCACCGCCTATGATTTCACTATCTACGGCGGCCTTGACGCGGAGCTGGAACACATAAGCGCCGACAGCATCACCGATGAACAGGGAAACAGCTATTACCTGGTAAATCTAAGGACCAAAAAAAACTACCTGGGAAAGGAAAAAGACCCTTTGCCCATCATCGCGGGTATGATAACATCCGTGGACATACTGACAGGTAAAAAGACGATCCTGTCATACCTTTTAAAACCTGTCCTGAGAGCCAAATACATGGCATTAAGGGAGCGGTAATCATATGAATATCCTTTTAAGCAGTGCGAACAGATCCGTATTGAAAAGATGGAACAACCTCCTTGCCGAGGTGCACAGCCTGGAGCAGACCACATCGGTTGATGAACTCAAGGCCCGGTCAGGGGAAAACATCTACGACCTGATCCTGGTGCACCGATCAATGATCGACAGGGAGCTTTTCTCCGGGCTTCTGGAATCATCCCCTGAAAACAGGTTTTTCCTTCTATCCGATCAGCCGGATGAGGAAGAAGGCCTGGTTTTCCTTAAGCGCGGGATCGTGGGATACGGGAACACCTATATCTCGCAGCCACGCCTCCTTGAGGCCGTAAGGACCATATCAAACGGCTCCGTGTGGGTGGGCCAGAAGGTAATCCAGGCTCTGATAGCGGAGGCCCATGCCAGGGTAAAGGATAAAGACGTGTCAGCCGTTGATAAGGAAAGGCTTGAGACCCTTACCCCCAGGGAAAATGAGATCGCCCAACTAGTCTCAAAAGGCAGGTCCAATCTCGAGATCGCGGCCGAGCTTGATATCACCGAGCGCACGGTAAAGGCGCATCTGACATCCATCTACGAAAAGACCGGCACAGGCAGCAGGCTCAGCCTGGCACTCCTTATAAACAACGGTTAAGCCCGCGCCTTCTCACAGCCAAGCATCTTGTGTGACAAATAAAAAACTGCCGTGAACATTAAAATCTTTCACGGCAGTTTTTCTTTCAGGTAAGCAAATTTTCGAGCAGCATAATATTCACGAACATCTTTTTCGATAATTGAACCGAGTTTGACCTTAAAGTCTATATCTTTCAAACGATCAATCTTTTCTCTGAATTTTCCTGCCTGAGCTGAATTTAGCACTGGAAGCACAATTCCCTTTCGAAGCAGAAACTCGATGTCAAATCCGTCCCTGACTTCCCCTTGATCCATAAAAGCGGCGACTTTATTTTTCATAGCCTGCTCCAGGGTAAGCGCCTTTAAGATGACCTGTTTGTTGGAAAATCTGGAAAACGCAATTTTTTCCTGAAAATCGATATTTGGTATTTCCCTTTTCGGCAGGGCAAAAATCTTTTCATCCGTTTTGATCCTGTTTTGTCAAGCGCAGCGGGCGGTCAATAAGAAACGCATAAAATCATGGGCGTCCCCCTCTGTACCCTATGCTCGTATTTGCAGAATTTCTCCTAAAGCCTATGTCTCCAGTACCATGGCTCTCGGCTGCAATGCATAACGGCCAATATTAAAATATAATTATTTTCAATGGTATATAGGACAGCATATGGGAAACGTCTAGTCAGGCAACGGCGAATGTCCTCGTCAATTTCACGATATAATTCCGGGTTCTCAACTATTTTTTCGATCGCGTTTTCTATCTCAGTTAAAAACGCCGATGCCAATGATGGGCTTTTATCAGAATAATAAATCGCAGCTTCGTTGAATTCACCGCGTGCTTCCGGATGGAATGAAAATTTCATTTGTCTTCAATAAGCTTTCGAACGCCTTCCATTACCTCAACACCAGGTATCGGCCTGACTCGACCACTTCGCACCTCATCACGGCGTTTTTTTGCTTCGGCCAGCCAGATTTCACGAACCGATTCCTGATCAAGACTCTCAACAAGTCTTTCAGCCAGCAGAGCCCTTGATTCGCCGGACAAGGCCATGGCCTTGATTGTCAATTCATCCAAAGATATAGCCATTATACATCACCTCCAAAAATTATATTCTCATACTATATCATAACCACCTGTTAATTCAAGTATTAACCAAAATTTCGCTGAAACAAAAGTCTCCGCTAGTCATAAAAAGCGTGAATTCAGCTTTGAATTAGATAACCCAAGGTGAATGTCTATCAATCATAGGATTCTTTTGTAAATCTTTTCATCCGTTTTGATCCTGTTTTGTCAAGCGCAGCGGGCGGCTAAAAAAAGGGGCCGAGGGGTCCAGGGCCCAAGTGCAATGCGGTTGGAGAAACAGCATGTTTTTTCCTCCGTGCTCTCTGTGGTCCCTGTGATAAACAAAAGGCTTTTAAATTCTACCCATGCGTTGAAAAAAGAAAAACAGCCTACCTTTTGCGAAGCAAATGGGGCTTTTGCTCTGCCAAGATCGGCAGGGCAAAAATTCTTCATCCGTTTTGATCCTGTTTTGTCAAGCGCAGCGGGCGGTTAAAGGGAAGGGTTCGAAGGGGCCGAGGGGTCAAGTGATCCGCCACAGAACAGGCGGATAAAAATGGGGTTGGAGAAACAGCATAAAAGTCATTTACAAATGATATCAAGGTCTTATTGGAACATCCGTTCATCTGACATCCCGCACAAAAAGACTGCCGTGAAGGTGTTTTACCATCACGGCAGTCTTTGTTTTTAATGGGTTATGTTATTGGTTGCCGTTCATTCCGGTTAATCGTCTATGTCGATATCGTCCAACAGAGAGTTGAGTTCATCACCGACTGTTAAATCACCGTAATCGATGTTGTCGAAAGTCACACTGCCAAGTTCGGTAGTCTCAGCCGCATCTCCGTAAAGCACCAGCTCGGCATCCCCGCCGTCATCTCTCACACCATAATGATCGATACCGGCAATATTCGTGAAATCTATCAGATCATCCTCTGACTGGTCATAGTCAATGATAGTGTCATGACCCTCGCCCGCCCTGAATATGTCGGTTCCGTCACCTCCCGTCATGGTGTCGTCGCCCGCGCCTCCGTCAAGTATGTCGTTACCGGCGCCGCCGTCAAGCGTGTCGTTACCCGCGCCTCCCGACAGGTAGTCGCTTCCGCCGTTTCCGTTCAGGGTGTCATTGCCTGCTTCGCCTTCAAGGATGTCGGTGCCGTCACTGCCGCTCAAAGTGTCGTCACCCGCGCCGCCTGCCAGGTGGTCGTTTCCTGCATCCCCCACAGCCGTGTCATTGCCCGCGCCGCCCTGGAACACATCATCGCCGGTTGTGGCCGCATACGGATGATCGGTGATACCTACGGTCAGGTCGGCTGTGTCCTCGCTTCCGTCCGCGTCCTGAACCGTGTAGGTGAAGGTGTCACTCGTTCCCGGCGGGATATCGGATGCGACTGGCGTGTACACGTAATCGCCCGCGTCGTGCCCGTCATAAGCCACGGTATAGACCTGGAGCGAACCATTTGCCGTAGTCACGGTTATCACGCCGTTTCCATCCGGGATCTCCCCGTCCACCTCAGTTACAAGCATCCCTCCGTCATTGCCGGCATCGTCATTATCCAGGACGTTTCCTGAAGCTGCCACAGCATCTGTCCAGTCGAAATCAGGGGCCGTGACCGTGATAACCGTCTCGCTCGTCTCCAGATCGTAGGCTGTGTAGCTCAGGTTTTTCATATCCACCTTGAGGTTACCCGACCAGAAAGTGTTGTCATCAGCGCTGAGCCTTACGTAGTATGTGCCGTTCTCATCAATGCCGGTAAAGATCTTTATCCCGTCAGAAGTCACCGACTGTGAGGCTCCTACCTGGACACCGTCCTTGTAAAGCGCCACCGAAACCGTGTCATCGGGATTATATTTTTTCACATCGATATAGACTGACACACTTGCTTGATGGCTCGCATCCGCCTCTAAAGAAAAGTGGCTTGTGTCAACGGTGACTACGTTCGAACTCCATCCAGAGGGATCAACACTCCATGTTCCGGAAACAGCGGTCGTTGTTGGTCCCGTCCACACAGGAGGCTCGGTCACAGTACCGTCATATGTCACATCGCTTCCGGGACTCCAGAAACCTTCCTCTGCAGTGCCGGAATCGCCAAGCGCCGTGGGAACCCCGTCCTTGATGGTGATGGTGAGATCCGCCGAGGCCGTGTCCCCGTCCCCGTCCCTTATGGTGTAGGTGAATACCTCGGGCGTGTCCTCTGTCACGTTTGCAGGTGAGGAGTAGCTGTAGTCGCCGGTTTCAAAGTTGACCGAAAGGGTACCACCTTCATGAGTCGTAATGGTCAGGGTATCGGTGCCGCTGTCGTATTCCGGGGAACTGGTATCATACACTTCATCCGGATCTATGGTCCCGTTTCCGTCCGTGTCGTGCGCGATGGAAACGACCTCCAGGGTGCCCTCGCCGTCCGCGCCGAAATCAACCCCGTCCAGAAGGCTCCCGGTCGCGGGAGTTATCACGGAACCCGCCAGCACATCCGCCAGATCGGCAAGGTCATCCACGATCACGGCGGGGATTTCTTCCGGTGTAATACCGTCGTATGCAATCGGATCAAGGGTGGCAGTCGATGTTATATCGTCTCCCATACCGAGTGCGAACGAGATGATATGGTTATCTTCCAGAAAACCTTCCCACACGCCCTCATCGGTCGACCCTATTTCATAACCATCGTTCGGATCACCGTCTGAGAGAAAGTACGAGACGTTCTGTGCATCCGTGATTGCGCCCGAATCATTAAAGGCATCCATTGCTTCCTCAATGGCCGCTTCATAGTTTGTGCCTCCATTTCCGGCATAATCGTTAAGGCCTGTAATATAGTTCTGCGCATCCGTTGCCGTCATCCAGGTGGAGCCGTAAGCACTCGCGCTCGAGCTGAAGGTCACAATTCGCACCATGACGTCTCCCCTGTCATCGTACTCGCTTATAAGATTGTCGATCGCCTCCTTTGCAACGGCAAGCCGCGTTGCATACCCGCTGACTCCGGACCCCCAATCCATACTTCCAGACATATCCAGGATGATCATCAGGTTGGTGCTGGGAGCCGTGGCCTCATCCACATCAGTGCTGATATCGGATGCTAACGGCGCATCGTCATCGACAGTCACGGTAAAGCTGCCTTGAGCCGTGTCACCATCGCCGTCCGTTGCCGTGAAGCTGAAATCAAGCTCCAGGTCGTCTTCTGCATCAACGGTCCCGTGCATGAGTGCAAGGCTCTGGCTGTAGGTGTAGGTTCCGTCACCGTTCACCGTAATCGCGAATACCTCGGTTGATGTTCCGTCTATGTAGGCCTTGTTATCAACGCTGCTCCATACCACGTCCTGGCCGTCTGCTGTCTGCACCCCCGCGGTATCGAGCTCGATAACCAGGGGGTCAACAGCGGCAGGACCGTCACTGCCATAGTCTATGTCAAGGGTACCGGTGGAATTAACATCTCCATCGGGCATATCGGCAAGATCACCGACATGGCCGGTATAACTATCACCCGGATTACCTTCCGAAAGTGCCTCTTCGTCATATGAAGCGTCGGTTACAGTGAGGATCTCAGGCGCATCATCGGTCCCGTTTATCGTAATAGTCAAGGTCGCCATGCTCGTGTCGCCGTCGGCGTCCCGCATGGAGTATGTGAAGATATCGGTAAGCGTCTCACCCTCGTCCAGTGATTGGACATCTCCATTATCATTATCCAGTTCATACTCGTAGCTGCCGTCGGCATTCAAAGTCACCGTCCCGTAGTCGCCTGCCAGGGAACTACCCGGGTTAACAGGTGTGCTGGAATCTCCTATCTCTCCGGTACGCACCCATGTCACGGCCGGGCCTCCGTCCGCGCCGGCGTCATCCGCCACTCCGTCCGTCGTGTTTGCGTCGCCGCCGGGCACATCTACGCCTGTAAGCACATTGCCCGTGGCAACCGTGCTGCCATCCTCTGTAACCGAGTCTGAATCATCCTCTGCCGTCGGGGCATCATCACCGAAACGCAGCAGTGTGCCGATGTCGATGGTGTCGGCAGCCGTATCACCGTCACCATCAGTCGCCGTGGCGGTCAACGTAACGCTGCCTGCATCGGCCAGAGTAATTATTTCGTTCGGATCAGAGGTCGAGTGCATAACCGCCCGTGCCTGATCCAGGGTCACATTACCGGTGCCGTCAACACTCACGGTAAAAACGATATCGCCGCTCTCGGCATTTAAGGCATCCGTGCCCTCACGACCTACTACTTCGCCACTTTCAACAAACAGAAAGACATCGTTGCCGCTTTTCGAGTCAACCAGGCCGGAGTCAACACCGGCCGTAGCCACGCCCAAAGTGTAGGCCACAGACTCCAGCCCGTCGGCCCCACCCTCAATGTCAAAGTATGTGCTGAAGTCCTTGGTGTCGTCGGTGCCAAAATCGCTTTCATCGACTTTCACCCCTGCATTCCAGGTAACATTGATGTTCACGTCCTCGTAATCGGAATCCGTGTCCCAGAAAAGATCTTCCCAGTTCTGGTTACCCGCCCATTCATTGTCCTGAACATGGGAATAGCCGTCCACGTTAAGCGCCGCGTTATCAAAAAAGATATTTGCACCCTCGCCGGTCAGCGCTGTGCCGTCTTGCAAGGCCTGCCACACGCCACCTACCTGCTGGAAGGTAATGTCATCGCCATCTGCAAGATCGGGGTTTTGCCCTGCACCGTCAGGGATAATGAAAAAGCCCACCTGCTCCGGTGCATAGCCTTCCACTGTTACCGGTCCGCCTGCGGCCTTGACATTCGCCCAGATGATTTCGCCTGTGGTCGGATCGCCATTTCCATCTTTGATGTAGTACCCATAACTGTTGTCATAGCCAGCAACCCCAACATTCTGATACTCGGCGGTAAAGCTGTATGTTTCAGCACCCGCCTGCGCGGTAATGCTCGGTACATCATCCACTATGTCGATATAAATCGTCGCAGTGTCAGTGTTTCCGTTTGCATCCGTCACCTTGTAGGTAAAGGATTCAGCATTATCCTCTGTGTTCGTCCCGTTATCAGATGCCGGATCAGTGTCAAACGGCTTGGTCAACGTGTATATATAACTGCCGTCAGAGTCGATCTCGATCTCACCGTAACTGCCCGTAGCACTCCCAACCAGCTCATAGGTAAGCGTCCCAAAACCTCCACTTACATTGCCCGTCAGGCTGTTGCTCGCATCCGTCTCTCCAATGCTCCCGGGTAAACTACCAGTTACCGTACCAGCTGCAAGATCAGCACCGTCCTCATTAAGATCAAGGGCTTCCTCGTAAACCGTAACTTCATCATCGTTTGTCGCAACAAGACCACTGTCTGTTAAGTCAATCGTCAACGTCGTGGTCGAAAGATCTCCATCTCCATCCTCTATCGTGTACACAAACACATCGCTTACATCACTTGTGATTCCGTCCGATGTGGATTTGTACGTGTACCCACCATCTGCATCAAGCGTAAGATTACCGTACAGTCCCGCTATCTCAGTGCCTACATTTCCACTGGCATCCGTCGTCGTGTCTCCTCCAGCTGCCCTTACTCCTACTACTCCTCCTCCTGACTCGTAGCCGTCCGCTCCAGCCTCGTCATTAGAAAGTACTCCATTTGCCGCCGCTACCGTAAGAGTAGCTCCTTCGTCTACATCTCCTGTGTCAAACGTCGCCGTAGGTACATCATCCACTATGTCGATATAAATCGTCGCAGTGTCAGTGTTTCCGTTTGCATCCGTCACCTTGTAGGTAAAGGATTCAGCATTATCCTCTGTGTTCGTCCCGTTATCAGATGCCGGATCAGTGTCAAACGGCTTGGTCAACGTGTATATATAACTGCCGTCAGAGTCGATCTCGATCTCACCGTAACTGCCCGTAGCACTCCCAACCAGCTCATAGGTAAGCGTCCCAAAACCTCCACTTACATTGCCCGTCAGGCTGTTGCTCGCATCCGTCTCTCCAATGCTCCCGGGTAAACTACCAGTTACCGTACCAGCTGCAAGATCAGCACCGTCCTCATTAAGATCAAGGGCTTCCTCGTAAACCGTAACTTCATCATCGTTTGTCGCAACAAGACCACTGTCTGTTAAGTCAATCGTCAACGTCGTGGTCGAAAGATCTCCATCTCCATCCTCTATCGTGTACACAAACACATCGCTTACATCACTTGTGATTCCGTCCGATGTGGATTTGTACGTGTACCCACCATCTGCATCAAGCGTAAGATTACCGTACAGTCCCGCTATCTCAGTGCCTACATTTCCACTGGCATCCGTCGTCGTGTCTCCTCCAGCTGCCCTTACTCCTACTACTCCTCCTCCTGACTCGTAGCCGTCCGCTCCAGCCTCGTCATTAGAAAGTACTCCATTTGCCGCCGCTACCGTAAGAGTAGCTCCTTCGTCTACATCTCCTGTGTCAAACGTCGCCGTAGGTACATCATCCACTATGTCGATATAAATCGTCGCAGTGTCAGTGTTTCCGTTTGCATCCGTCACCTTGTAGGTAAAGGATTCAGCATTATCCTCTGTGTTCGTCCCGTTATCAGATGCCGGATCAGTGTCAAACGGCTTGGTCAACGTGTATATATAACTGCCGTCAGAGTCGATCTCGATCTCACCGTAACTGCCCGTAGCACTCCCAACCAGCTCATAGGTAAGCGTCCCAAAACCTCCACTTACATTGCCCGTCAGGCTGTTGCTCGCATCCGTCTCTCCAATGCTCCCGGGTAAACTACCAGTTACCGTACCAGCTGCAAGATCAGCACCGTCCTCATTAAGATCAAGGGCTTCCTCGTAAACCGTAACTTCATCATCGTTTGTCGCAACAAGACCACTGTCTGTTAAGTCAATCGTCAACGTCGTGGTCGAAAGATCTCCATCTCCATCCTCTATCGTGTACACAAACACATCGCTTACATCACTTGTGATTCCGTCCGATGTGGATTTGTACGTGTACCCACCATCTGCATCAAGCGTAAGATTACCGTACAGTCCCGCTATCTCAGTGCCTACATTTCCACTGGCATCCGTCGTCGTGTCTCCTCCAGCTGCCCTTACTCCTACTACTCCTCCTCCTGACTTGTAGCCGTCCGCTCCAGCCTCGTCATTAGAAAGTACTCCATTTGCCGCCGCTACCGTAAGAGTAGCTCCTTCGTCTACATCTCCTGTGTCAAACGTCGCCGTAGGTACATCATCCACTATGTCGATATAAATCGTCGCAGTGTCAGTGTTTCCGTTTGCATCCGTCACCTTGTAGGTAAAGGATTCAGCATTATCCTCTGTGTTCGTCCCGTTATCAGATGCCGGATCAGTGTCAAACGGCTTGGTCAACGTGTATATATAACTGCCGTCAGAGTCGATCTCGATCTCACCGTAACTGCCCGTAGCACTCCCAACCAGCTCATAGGTAAGCGTCCCAAAACCTCCACTTACATTGCCCGTCAGGCTGTTGCTCGCATCCGTCTCTCCAATGCTCCCGGGTAAACTACCAGTTACCGTACCAGCTGCAAGATCAGCACCGTCCTCATTAAGATCAAGGGCTTCCTCGTAAACCGTAACTTCATCATCGTTTGTCGCAACAAGACCACTGTCTGTTAAGTCAATCGTCAACGTCGTGGTCGAAAGATCTCCATCTCCATCCTCTATCGTGTACACAAACACATCGCTTACATCACTTGTGATTCCGTCCGATGTGGATTTGTACGTGTACCCACCATCTGCATCAAGCGTAAGATTACCGTACAGTCCCGCTATCTCAGTGCCTACATTTCCACTGGCATCCGTCGTCGTGTCTCCTCCAGCTGCCCTTACTCCTACTACTCCTCCTCCTGACTCGTAGCCGTCCGCTCCAGCCTCGTCATTAGAAAGTACTCCATTTGCCGCCGCTACCGTAAGAGTAGCTCCTTCGTCTACATCTCCTGTGTCAAACGTCGCCGTAGGTACATCATCCACTATGTCGATATAAATCGTCGCAGTGTCAGTGTTTCCGTTTGCATCCGTCACCTTGTAGGTAAAGGATTCAGCATTATCCTCTGTGTTCGTCCCGTTATCAGATGCCGGATCAGTGTCAAACGGCTTGGTCAACGTGTATATATAACTGCCGTCAGAGTCGATCTCGATCTCACCGTAACTGCCCGTAGCACTCCCAACCAGCTCATAGGTAAGCGTCCCAAAACCTCCACTTACATTGCCCGTCAGGCTGTTGCTCGCATCCGTCTCTCCAATGCTCCCGGGTAAACTACCAGTTACCGTACCAGCTGCAAGATCAGCACCGTCCTCATTAAGATCAAGGGCTTCCTCGTAAACCGTAACTTCATCATCGTTTGTCGCAACAAGACCACTGTCTGTTAAGTCAATCGTCAACGTCGTGGTCGAAAGATCTCCATCTCCATCCTCTATCGTGTACACAAACACATCGCTTACATCACTTGTGATTCCGTCCGATGTGGATTTGTACGTGTACCCACCATCTGCATCAAGCGTAAGATTACCGTACAGTCCCGCTATCTCAGTGCCTACATTTCCACTGGCATCCGTCGTCGTGTCTCCTCCAGCTGCCCTTACTCCTACTACTCCTCCTCCTGACTCGTAGCCGTCCGCTCCAGCCTCGTCATTAGAAAGTACTCCATTTGCCGCCGCTACCGTAAGAGTAGCTCCTTCGTCTACATCTCCTGTGTCAAACGTCGCCGTAGGTACATCATCCACTATGTCGATATAAATCGTCGCAGTGTCAGTGTTTCCGTTTGCATCCGTCACCTTGTAGGTAAAGGATTCAGCATTATCCTCTGTGTTCGTCCCGTTATCAGATGCCGGATCAGTGTCAAACGGCTTGGTCAACGTGTATATATAACTGCCGTCAGAGTCGATCTCGATCTCACCGTAACTGCCCGTAGCACTCCCAACCAGCTCATAGGTAAGCGTCCCAAAACCTCCACTTACATTGCCCGTCAGGCTGTTGCTCGCATCCGTCTCTCCAATGCTCCCGGGTAAACTACCAGTTACCGTACCAGCTGCAAGATCAGCACCGTCCTCATTAAGATCAAGGGCTTCCTCGTAAACCGTAACTTCATCATCGTTTGTCGCAACAAGACCACTGTCTGTTAAGTCAATCGTCAACGTCGTGGTCGAAAGATCTCCATCTCCATCCTCTATCGTGTACACAAACACATCGCTTACATCACTTGTGATTCCGTCCGATGTGGATTTGTACGTGTACCCACCATCTGCATCAAGCGTAAGATTACCGTACAGTCCCGCTATCTCAGTGCCTACATTTCCACTGGCATCCGTCGTCGTGTCTCCTCCAGCTGCCCTTACTCCTACTACTCCTCCTCCTGACTCGTAGCCGTCCGCTCCAGCCTCGTCATTAGAAAGTACTCCATTTGCCGCCGCTACCGTAAGAGTAGCTCCTTCGTCTACATCTCCTGTGTCAAACGTCGCCGTAGGTACATCATCCACTATGTCGATATAAATCGTCGCAGTGTCAGTGTTTCCGTTTGCATCCGTCACCTTGTAGGTAAAGGATTCAGCATTATCCTCTGTGTTCGTCCCGTTATCAGATGCCGGATCAGTGTCAAACGGCTTGGTCAACGTGTATATATAACTGCCGTCAGAGTCGATCTCGATCTCACCGTAACTGCCCGTAGCACTCCCAACCAGCTCATAGGTAAGCGTCCCAAAACCTCCACTTACATTGCCCGTCAGGCTGTTGCTCGCATCCGTCTCTCCAATGCTCCCGGGTAAACTACCAGTTACCGTACCAGCTGCAAGATCAGCACCGTCCTCATTAAGATCAAGGGCTTCCTCGTAAACCGTAACTTCATCATCGTTTGTCGCAACAAGACCACTGTCTGTTAAGTCAATCGTCAACGTCGTGGTCGAAAGATCTCCATCTCCATCCTCTATCGTGTACACAAACACATCGCTTACATCACTTGTGATTCCGTCCGATGTGGATTTGTACGTGTACCCACCATCTGCATCAAGCGTAAGATTACCGTACAGTCCCGCTATCTCAGTGCCTACATTTCCACTGGCATCCGTCGTCGTGTCTCCTCCAGCTGCCCTTACTCCTACTACTCCTCCTCCTGACTCGTAGCCGTCCGCTCCAGCCTCGTCATTAGAAAGTACTCCATTTGCCGCCGCTACCGTAAGAGTAGCTCCTTCGTCTACATCTCCTGTGTCAAACGTCGCCGTAGGTACATCATCCACTATGTCGATATAAATCGTCGCAGTGTCAGTGTTTCCGTTTGCATCCGTCACCTTGTAGGTAAAGGATTCAGCATTATCCTCTGTGTTCGTCCCGTTATCAGATGCCGGATCAGTGTCAAACGGCTTGGTCAACGTGTATATATAACTGCCGTCAGAGTCGATCTCGATCTCACCGTAACTGCCCGTAGCACTCCCAACCAGCTCATAGGTAAGCGTCCCAAAACCTCCACTTACATTGCCCGTCAGGCTGTTGCTCGCATCCGTCTCTCCAATGCTCCCGGGTAAACTACCAGTTACCGTACCAGCTGCAAGATCAGCACCGTCCTCATTAAGATCAAGGGCTTCCTCGTAAACCGTAACTTCATCATCGTTTGTCGCAACAAGACCACTGTCTGTTAAGTCAATCGTCAACGTCGTGGTCGAAAGATCTCCATCTCCATCCTCTATCGTGTACACAAACACATCGCTTACATCACTTGTGATTCCGTCCGATGTGGATTTGTACGTGTACCCACCATCTGCATCAAGCGTAAGATTACCGTACAGTCCCGCTATCTCAGTGCCTACATTTCCACTGGCATCCGTCGTCGTGTCTCCTCCAGCTGCCCTTACTCCTACTACTCCTCCTCCTGACTCGTAGCCGTCCGCTCCAGCCTCGTCATTAGAAAGTACTCCATTTGCCGCCGCTACTGTAAGAGTAGCTCCTTCGTCTACATCTCCTGTGTCAAACGTCGCACTCGGACCGTCATCCTCAAAGCTGAACATGGCGCTGATATCCAACTCATCGGTGGCTACATCACCATCTCCATCTGTCACTGTTACCTTGGCGCCTATAACTCCTGCGCTAAGATTCATCGCATCGTCATAATTCGTGTCATCATCATGCGTCAGGGACAGATACTGCGTCAGCGTCACTTCGCCTGTGTCGCTGTCTATCGTAAAGTCAAAAGCAACATCACCACCTGCTCGACCCTCGATCGTGCCTGCGTTGTTGTAAAGCAACACGTCAGTGCCGTCCGTGGTGTCAAGACCAGAATCAGTTCCATCAGAGGATATCGTCAGGCTGAACTCGCTCGTTCCTCCTTCTTCATCCGCTCCATAGGCTGAGCCTGTAGAGTTAACTAGAACCGCACTGGCCTGGCCAAGAGCTCCACTTACATCATCTCCGTCTGCACTCTCGTCTACACTGATGCTGGCTCCCTCAGAACCTATGGTGGCACTCGGGCCGTCATCGTCAAAGCTGAACACCGAAGCACCAAGATCAATGGAGTGATCGGCTGTATCTCCGTCGGCATCCGTTACCGTGGCTTTGATCTGAAGGTCGCTCGACAAAGTCGTCGTCAAGGTCTCTGTGTCGTCATGGTCACTATCATCACCGTGCCAGATGGCTGCCAGCTGATTGAGCTCTACATCTCCTGTGCTCGGATCAAGGGTGATGGTGAAGTAGTCGGTTCCGCCAGCAGAACCCGTGATCACATCACCACTCTGGGTCATGATGATCTCTTCTCCCTGGCCGTATCCGTCTCCGTCTGTTGCATCCGTATCTGTCGCATCAATAGCATACAGACCAGAGCCAACACCGCTGCCGGTGTCGTTCAGAACCAGCTCGTAATCAACACTGCCCGCTCCATCCTCACCGTAATCAATCGCAGGAGTAAAGTTGTCCGCAAAATTGTGCTCAGCATCAGTGCTAAGATCGCTCTCGTCTACACTGAACGTATCAGCGGCAATAACTTCTCCAGCATCAATGCTCGGGCCGTCATCGTCAAAGCTGAACACGCCTTGACTCAGATCAAGAGAGGCAGAGGCCGAATCATTGTCGGAATCTGTCACAGTCTTGGTAAGCAGTATAGAACCGGGTAAGGCATTGAGCGTCTCAACATCGTCGTGCTCTGTTGCAGGGTCATCACCGGGCAGGTCGTGCCAGATGTTATTGGACTGACTAAAGGTGACATGTCCGAATGTAGGAGATTGAGGGTCGTTGTCCACGCTGATCCGGAAGTATTCCGTCTGCCCAACCTTTCCTACTATGTCTCCAAATTCCTGGTACAGCAGGATCTCTTCGCCCTGGCCGTAGCCGTCTATGGACGTCTCGATATCTGTCGGATCAAGGGCATAAAGACCTGATCCCACACCTCCCACCAGCAAAACGCCACCGCCTGCGATGGCATCTCCCAGATCCGGGTTGGAAGCCATCTGCCCCTGAAGCGACAGCCTGTAATCCACATAACCAGGACCGTCAGCTCCAAAGTTGTCTCCGTCGTCATCAAAATTGTCAGAAAAATCAGCCGTCACGCTATGGATCCCGTCATCAATGCCGTCATCCTCAACAGGAACCTCTACGGGATCGGGAACTGGAGATTCGTCCAAAGTTAATGTGTCAAGATCAATATCACTCAGATACACAACCGGTGTGTCGTCATCCACGTTGATGAGGAAACTGCCGTCAACCGTGTCCCCATCACCGTCCGTCACCCGGTAGTCAATGGTAAAATCAAGGTTTTCCTCAAATGTGCCTGACTCGGGATGCATAATCGGGGCAAGCTGGGTGACCGTGTAATCCCCTGAGCTTGTATCCGCCAGTTGGACCTCGATCACCTCCACCCACTGCCCGAAGCCGTTATCCGATATCAGCAGATCTGAGGTAGCTATCATACTGCTCCCTACAAAATCATAGTCCCCTTCTCCTCCCTGATACTGGGAGATGACAAGGTTCTGGCCGTCAGGCGAAAGCTCATATTTGAACTCCCCTGGCATAGCCATCGGAAATCCATTTGGCACGGCTGCGATGAACTCAACGCCGTTTGGCGGCCCTTCGTAACCGTACTCAGGAAGGCTTGCACCGGTAAGGAGCACAGTACCGGGACCGTCCGCTCCGTAGCTGTGTGCCAGGGTGCCTGTGGTGTGGAGGGGCTCGGGAAGATCGTCTTCTCCGCCGAAGTTGGGATCGTCATAGGTCTCGACAGCGTTCTCGTCATCCAGGAGCACATCCGGGTTGTCTTCCACTATCACCGGGGTGTCGTCATCAACGTTTATGAGGAAGCTTCCGTCCATGGTGTCACCGTCAGCATCGGTCACCTGGTAGTCGACGGTAAAATCAAGGTTTTCTTCAAATGTGCCTGACTCAGGATGAAACACCGGCGCATTCTGGGTAACCGTGTAATCACCGGAACTGGCCTCTGCCATGGTAACAGTAAGCACAGCAACAGGACCATCTCCCTGGTCCTGGTAGATTGTAAGGGTCTGTCCCTCGTCTGTTACCTGCGAGCTGAATCCACCCTCAGATGGCAGGTCAGCACCTGTAAGAAGCACAGTGCCTGCACCATCTGCTCCGTAGCTGTGCGCCAGGGTGCCTGTGGCATTGGCTGTTGCACCAAGGTCACCCTCACCACCGAGGTTCGGATTATCATAGGGAACTTCTGCATCTTCATCATCTAAGAGCACATCGGGGTTGTCTTCAACAATAACAGGTGCATCGTCATCAACCGTTACCGTAAAGGCACCATCCTGCGTATCCCCGTCCGCATCCGTCACTGTAAAGGAGACATCTATTATGTTGTCATCTTCCGTGTTTATTATCTCATGGGCCAAGGCCTGGTTAAGCGTAAAGGTGTATTCACCCCCCTCAACAGATGGATCAACTACTATTGTCCAGGCATTGTCAGCACCAGTAAGGGTAAGTGTCTCAGCATCCCAGGCGGCACCTGCCGCTGAAAGAGCGAAACCTGCACCATTTGATCCTGCACCGTCCGCTCCAAAGGACACTCCAAGGTTTCCCGTGGCTGTAATCGCCTCACCTTCAAGGTCACCACCTTCGTAACTGTCACCAATGTTTCCTCCTTCAAGCCCTTCTTCATCCACTGACACACTGGTAGTATCTCCAATCACCGGGATGTCATCCGTCACCTGAAGCGTCACGATTACCGCGGGGGCTTCGTCACCGTCTGCGTCCTGCCCAACAATAGCCACAGTGTCAAGCACATTCGTCTGCTCGCCCTGGTCGTCCTGACCCAGAAGCACGTTATCCAAAAGGGTGTAGGTATAGGTGCCGTCAATGTTTACCAGCAAAGAGGCAGCTGCTGCCGTGTCGTCCGTGCCAAGGAACGTTCCGTCCTGGCCCCAGTAAACGGTTGCGCCTGCCGCAAAATCCTCTCCACCGACGCTGAAACCGACAGCCGAGCCAAATCCGTCGGCCCCCCAGTTCACGTTATCCACTATGGTCCCGCCGACCGAGTCTACTCCTCCGTCATCCTCATCTATGCCGCCTTCCATTTTCTCGTCTTCCACCGTCACGGTGTCGGAGATCGCTGGTCCCATCATGGTATAATTGGAGTCATCAAATGGGCCTTCCGGCTCGTATTCCCAAGCTTCGGGGATATCGTCATCAAATGTCACTGCCAGGGTGCCGTTTGCAGTATCGCCGTCACTGTCAAACACTGTGTAGGTAAGTGTGGCGGTGGCGTCGTTTTCAGTATTATCGCCTTCCTCACCGTCCAAAGATTCGTGCAGCACGTTATCCAATAACGTAACAGTGTATTCACCTGTAAGCGGGTTTACCTGCACCTCAAAAAGGGGCGTATCCGCTCGATCACCATCTGATATAACGGCTGTAAGCGTGCTTGTGCCTGCATCCCAGCTGTAGGTGACTTCCTCCGTGCCTACCATGGCGGTCTGACCGTTCATACCGGCAAAACCGATAAAGCCCGGGCCGTCTCCTCCAAAGTCGTGCGCGAGCACACCGCTGAAGGTCGCTTCGTTAAAGTCATCATCAGGGTCAACAACTTCATCCCCGATACCGCCTTCTATACCTCCGGGCAGGCCTTCATCGTCCACCGTCGCAAAGGACTCACCCGCGGTAGGCTGATAATCAATATCGTCCCCGTCAAACGGATCAACCGCATCACCCGTTAGCCCGGTCGTCTCGGCGCCGCTTCCGGGGGTGACCTCTTCTCCCGTCAGGTCAAAGCTCACAATCGGGTGGCCTCCGCCTGCCCCTGCTGCCCCGCCCGCAGCGGTTGCCTCAAGCTCTATCTCCTCTCCGCCTTCAAGAAGCGCCTGCTGGATCTGCTCGGCATCGGCTGTGGCCTCGGCCACATCTTCAGGAGCAACACCCGCATACACATCCTCATCTATTACGATATCGCTCATCCTGCCGATATCAAGCTGCGTGGGGGGAGGTCCGTCAAGCATTATGGAGACGCTTCCGTCATCCTCGGTTATTATGCGGTCAAAGGCGAAGATCGGGCTGTTTACCGACAGGACCCTGGTAGCGCCGTCCTCGGATACGGCCTTTACCTTACCGTAGATGATAAATGCCTTGCCTACCGCCTGATTCGTACCGGATGCCTGCGTAGATGCCGTGTCTGCCATGGTGATATCTCCTTATATTGGATCGATTTTATGGCTTTTTATTGCAATTTTGCCCCTAATCTAGCCTGTAGCGCCCTTACGGTCTATTGTACCTTGGTACAGGCTTTTAAACTTTTTTATGAAAAAATGGAGCTTTCAAGCCTAAAAATCCTTTCCAAAAGCGGTTTGCCGATAAAAAAACTGCCGCGAAGGCGCTGAAATCGTCTTACACGGCAGTCTTTTGCTGTTACAGGGTTATATGTTATTGCTATTGTTTATGTTGTAGGGTCTTCCGGATCCACGTCAACCTGCCCTAACAGAGAGTCAAGTTCATCACCGACTGTTAAATCACCGTAACCGATGTCATCGAAGGTGACGCTCCCAAGTTCGGTATTGGTGTCGTCATAAAGGACCAGTTCGGCATCATCGCCGTCCGCTCTCACACCATAGTGGTCCAGACCGGCAATATGAGTGAAATCAACAAGATCACCCTCGGCCTGATCATAATCCATGATGGTGTCATGACCCTCACCCGCCCTGAACGTGTCAGCTCCTCCATCTCCTGTCAAGGTGTCGTCGCCGGCACCGCCGTCAAGTACGTTCGCGCCGTTGTTTCCGGAAAGGGTGTCGTCATAGTCGGAGCCTGTGAGGTTTTCGATACTGTTGAGATGATCCCAGCCGGAACCGCCTGTATTCTGCCAGCCGCCATTGTCGAGATCTACGTTGACCGAACTTCCTGCGTCTGCATAGGACGCGGTATCGTTGCCGCCTTGGCCATCCAACCAGTCGTTACCGGCACCACCGGCCAGGTAGTCGTTGCCCTGCCCGCCGAAAAGCACGTCGTCTTCAGTACCACCGGCAAGGATGTCGTCGCCGCCTTGGCCATTCAACCAGTCGCTGCCGGCACCGCCTGCAAGGATGTCGTCGCCGTGACCCCCGAAAAGATCATCGTTACCACCGTTTCCGATCAGGATGTCATTTCCTTCATTGCCGGATAATGTATGCCCTGAATTGTTATCAATGAGTATCTCGTCCTGCCAGGTCCCGTTAATGCCGCCGGAACCGTCGCGGGTCACGGTCACGTTTCCCGTATCCGACTGCGATCCGGCGCTGTTCGTGTAGACAAACGAACCCCCGGAGGTCCCGTCGTCGTCAAAGGAGACCGAATCAGGGGAAAGGGTCACGGAATCTGCCCCGTCAGAGGAATCGATCCCTGTGATCGCCTGGTCCACACCGTCGGGAGGCGTGTCATTTGCCAGAAGCGCCCAGTCGGGAATCTCAACTGTTCCATTGCTTGAATACCTGGCGATAACGTTATCATCCCGCACAACCAGAGGACCGTTTCCAGGATCGATGCCGATGTGGAGAGTCGCCCCGTCAGTATCACCGTCATTATCAATGAGGGTATAGTCAAAATCCTCACTGATCGCTCCGGTAATTATGGCAGGAGGAGTGTAGGTGTATTCACCTGTATCAAAATCAAGCTCTATGGTGCCGCCCGAACCGATATCGATAGTCTGAACAGGATTTCCTTCCTCATAAAAGTAAGTCACCCCGTCCACGATAATCGACTGCACATGCCCGCCGTCCGCTCCGAATTCAGCAGACGTGCCGCTTCCCAGATAACCGCTTAAAGGCAGCGCGTACGCGGTGTTGGCAAGGATGGTTGAAAGCTGACTCAGATCGGTTACAACAACCGCCGGTATTTCAGAGCCGGAGGCCCCGTCATAGGCAAGTGGGTTGAGATCGTCTTCATCAACATTTTCACCCATGCCCATGGCATAGGATCTGATGTCATTGGAATCCAGGAAACTCTCCCAGGCCGCCTCATCAGAGGAATCAATACCTTGGCCGCTACTGGGTTTTCCATCCGAGATAAAATAGGAAACGCTCTGCGCCCCGGGGATCGTTCCCGGATCCGCGTAAGCGGATTCCACCGCTGCTACGGCATCCTTATAGTCGGTGCCGCCGCCCGCGTTAAGAGACATCAGCGCGGCCTTTGCCTCGTCGATGCTCAACCATCTGTCATCATCTGATCCGGCTTCCCAGGCCGAACCATTGAACGCGATCAGCTTTACACTCACATCGCCCAGGGCGTCATACTGCTCAAACAACTCATTTATGGACGTCTTTGCAAGCTCAAGCCTTGTCAGGCCATCCACGCCGGATTGATCACCCATGCTTCCCGAGACATCAAGCGTTATGATCAGGTTGGTGTCGGTCTCAAAGCTTGAGGTCTCCTCGCTCGAGACATCCTGGGCCACAGGCATATCATCGTCAAAGGTTATGCCGAACGTTCCGTCAACCGCATCCCCGTCGGCATCCGTGACCGTGTAGGTGAGCTGAACCTCAGCGTCGTTCTCATAAGGGGCCTCGGGTGTGCCCAGATCGAAGGTGATCTGTTTGACGTTGTAATCACTGCTGTCATCGCCTGAGGTGTCGTCACTTCCGGTCCGGGCCGAGAAGCGGATTTCATCGAAGCCGCCTTCGGGACCCGTGATCACGAGCTGGAAATCGCCCCCTGTGCTGTCCGCCGTGAATGTGGTGGCAGCCTGGACCAGATTGCCGTTGTTGTATAGCTCGTAAGCGCCGACCTCGTTCCCCACGCCGCTTTCCGTGGAGTAGAAAACGTTGATGTCCACAGTGGCCGTGGTGGCGATCATTCCGTCGGCTGCCTCACCCGCTCCATTCTGAAGCTCAAAGGTCATGACCTCGGACGTGGTGTCGGACGAGTTGCCGTCTTGGCCGAGATAGTTAATCTCATTGCTGTAGGAGGCGCTGCCGTCAACATCCGAGGTAATGCCGAAGGCCGTCCCGTCACCTGATTCATTCGAGTTAAAGTTGAGGGCGGCATCGGGATCTTCCGGTACAGCCACGGTAACCTTTACCATATCGCCTGCTGCCATGCCGCTGCCGAGATCCGTATTTCCGGTGTTTACGCTTATCTGCTGAGGATCGAGAAGCTCCGGAGGATCATGAAGCACGTTATCAAGCAGAGTAACCGTGTAAGCGCCTGTTGAGGGATCGGTCACCTCAACCTGGAAAAGATCCGTGCCGTCCCTGTCACCACCGGTTATGGTGGCGGTCAAAGTGTCTGTGCCCGCATCCCAGCCGTATGTAACGGTCTCTGTGCCCACGGTAGCCGTATCACCATCCATCGAGGCAAAATCAATATCTCCGGCTCCGTCCGCGCCGAAGCTGTGCGGCAGGACCCCGCTCGTCGTGAACAGTTCACCTGCCACATCGCCCGGTCCTTCCGGGATTCCGCCCTCCAGGCCTTCATCGTCAAGCGTCGCAGCCGTTACGGCACCGGCGGTCGGGCCGTCATCATCAACCGTCACTGTAAAGCCGCCGTTCTGTGCGTCGCCGTCGGCATCCGTCGCGGTGAACGATACGTTGATTGTATTGTCATCCTCGGTGTCCGCTTCAGTATGCGTAAGTGCCTGGTTCAATGTGAACGTGTATTCCCCACCTTCAACAGATGGATCTACAACGATCGTCCAGGCATTATCCGCTCCGGTCAGAGTCATAGAGGCCGCATCCCACGCGGCTCCCGCAGCTGAAAGTGCAAAACCTGATCCTGCAGCAGCCGGGCCATCCGCACCAAAGGATACCCCAAGATTGCCAGAAGCCGTAACCGCCTCACCCGGCAGGTCGCCACTTTCGTAACTGTCTCCCGCGTTTCCTCCTTCAAGGCCTTCCTCATCCACTGATACGCTGGTCGGTATCCCGATTACCGGCACATCATCCGTCACAAACAGGTCGACATATACCGGAGGGCCTTCGTCACCGTCAGCGTCCTGACCGGTTATAGCCACCGTAGCAAGTATGTCCATCTGCTCGCCCTGAATCTCCTGACCCAGAAGCACGTTATCCAAAAGGGTGTAGGTATAGGTACCGTCAATGTTTACCAGCAAAGAGGCAGCTGCTGCCGTGTCGTCCGTGCCAAGGAACGTTCCGTCCTGGCCCCAGTAAACGGTTGCGCCTGCCGCAAAACTCTCTGCACCGACGCTGAAACCGACAGTTGAGCCAAAGCCGTCGGCTCCCCAGTTCACGTTATCCACTATGGTCCCGCCGACCGAGTCTACTCCTCCGTCATCCTCATCTATGCCGCCATCCATTTTCTCGTCTTCCACAGTGGCAGCTTCAAAATCAGGACCCGCAAAGTTTACGGAAGCAAGCATCGGGCCATCAATGTAATCGATTGGGCCCTCATCATACCACATCTCAGGCATGTCATCGTCAAAGGTGACGTTAAAGGTGCCGTCAACCGCGTCCCCGTCAGCATCCGTAACCGTGTAGGTAAGGGTGGCTAAAGCGTCATTTTCAGTATTGTCGCCTTCCTCACCGTCGAGAGAGTCATGAAGCACGTTATCAAGCAATGTCACCGTATAGGCGCCTGTAGAGGGATCGGTCACCTCAACCGTGAAAAGGGCCGTGCCGTCCCTGTCACCACCGGTTATGGTCGCGGTCAGTATGCCCGCGTCCCAGCCGTATGTAACAGTTTCAGTCCCTATAAGGGCCGTATCATCGTCCATTGAGGCAAAATCAATAGCACCGGGTCCGTCCGCGCCGAAGTCATGGGGAAGGATGCCTGTTAACTGGGTCGCCTCGCCTGCCACATCACCCAAGCCGCCGGGGATTCCGTCTGACAGACCTTCGTCGTCCAGGGTTACGGAGTATTCTTCGTTCCCAAAACCACCGGTTGCAGACACAGTATCCATGGCCCCTGCAGGAAGTCCGAAAAAGGTCTCAAGCGCGCCTTCAGCCGAACCGGATGAGGTAAGCCTCGCCATAAAGCTGCCCTCAGCCGGGGTTCCCCCGCCCTCGTCATGGCTCTTTACAACAGACACATTTCCGATGCTTCCCCAGCCTGAAAGGTCACCGCTTTCAAAGCTTTCTGCCACTACTCCGTTAACCGCCAGGTTGTCTATCAGCAGGTGCGAGTCAACCCCCGTATCGATCGTGTTCATCGCCCCGAACCCGATCTCAAGCGGACCGTCTACAGTTGCAACATGAGTGAACGTTGCCCAGCCGGTCGCGTTGAAATCACCCACCTGGCTGACATCCGCCAGTTTGGTGGCAACCCCGTCGATCACCACGAATCCGAAGTCATTAAACGGCGCGTAGTCATCAGCATCAAACGACCAGCTGAAGGTCACCTCGTCCCCCGCGTTTACATCAAGTGTGGTGCTTATGGCTGACCCGTTGGTCGCATCTGTAAAAGGTGAGTAAGGCACTTCAGTGACAGGTATGATCGGCATATCGTCCGTCACCTGAAGGGTGACATTTACCGCCTGCAGGTCACCGTCTGCGTCCTGACCGGTTATGGACACCGTGTCAAGCACGTCCGTCTGCTCGCCCTGCACGCCCTGACCCAGAAGCACGTTATCAAGAAGGGTGTAGGTGTATGTGCCGTCACTGTTAACCAGAAGCGAGGCCGCAGCTCCACTACCCGTTGTACCTTGGAACGTGCCGTCCTGAGCCCAAAAAACGGTCGTGTTCACATCAAAGCTCGCCTGACCAACGCTGAACCCTGTCGCGGAAGCAAATCCGTCCGCTCCCCAGTTCACGTTATCCACTATAGTGCCGTCGACCGTGGCTACTCCTCCGTCATCCTCATCAATACCCCCATCCATCTTCTCGTCTTCCACGGTAACCGTGTCGGAGCCGCCTTCAACATAAAGCTCGGGCATGTCGTCCGTTACCTGAAGCGTGACATCTACCGCCTGCAGGTCACCGTCTGCGTCCTGACCGGTTATGGATACCGTATCAAGCACGTCCGTCTGCTCGCCCTGGTCGTCCTGACCAAGAAGCATGTTGTCGAGAAGCGTGTAGGTATAGGTGCCGTTACTGTTCACCAGAAGTGAGGCCGCCGCACCCTCCCCTTCGGTTCCAAGAAAATTACCGTACTCATCCCAGTACACGGTCGTGTTCACATCAAAGCTCGCCTGACCAACGCTGAACCCTGTCGCGGAAGCAAATCCGTCCGCTCCCCAGCTCACGTTATCCACGATGGTCCCGTCAACAGAGGAAACTCCTCCGTCATCCTCATCTATGCCCCCTTCCATCTTCTCGTCTTCCACGGTAACCGTGTCGGAGCCGCCTTCCACATAAAGTTCGGGCATGTCGTCCGTTACCTGGAGCGTGACGTTTACCGCAGGGGCTTCATCACCGTCCGCGTCCTGACCAACAATAGCCACAGTGTCAAGCACGTCCGTCTGCTCGCCCTGGTCGTCCTGACCCATGAGCATGTTGTCCAAAAGGGTGTAGGTGTATGTGCCGTCGCTGTTTACTATAAGCGAGGCTGCAGGAGTCGGCAGCTGATCCACAACTTCCACGGACATCATTAAGGCCGGGCCCGTGGAGGAAGCCATCAGCCCCTCCCCCATGAAATTACCGTACTGATCCCAGTACACGGTGGTTCCGGCCTCAAAGCTCTGCTCACCGACCGTGAACTGAACCACGGAACCAAAATCATCGGCCCCCCAGTTCACGTTGTCTACTATGGTCCCATTTACTACTCCCAGCCCTCCGTCATCCTCATCATTTCCGCCGGTCATCTTCTCATCTTCCACGGTAACCGTGTCGCTTGATCCGCCGCCAACCGTGATCTCCCCGCCGATGACATTGAACACCCAGTTGCCGTCAGGAGAGGTAGAGGGATTACTGGTCGTTTCAAGCCCAAGCATGCCTGCCTGATCACCAGCCTGAGGAAGCTCGTAGTAATTAACCCCGTCCCCCGCGGTCCAGCCGGCCCTTGCAATCACACCGCCAAGTCCGTCCGTGCCGCCGCTTGCATCACCGGTCGTCCAGTCTATGTTCTCATAGCGGAACTCAAAGCCGAAATCGCCGTCCCCCTGATCAAAGATGCGCAACTGAAACCCGTTAACAAGGCTCGTATCCTGGCTATAAAATCCCACATCATCCCAGGTGATCGTGATCACACCGTTTACCTCGTCAAGGTCATACCAGACAAGGTTGCTTCCGGTGGAATTACCCCCGGGGGAGACATTTCCATCCGCTCCCCGTGTGTCGACATCCGCGAAGAAGGGCGCGATCATAGGATTAGAGGTCGCTCCGGTGATCGCGAAAGGGGTATAGGTGCCCATGGCACTTTCAAAGGTAATGTTACCGTTGTTGTTGATGTAAAAACCATTGTATGTCTGGCCGAAAAGGTTCATGCCGCCCGTGAAGATAGAGGTGACATCAATAAATCCGGTCGAACCGTCATCATTGGCCGCAAGGAAATTCTCTCCGAATCCATTGGGGCCGCCAAGGTTGTTCACCAGGACGTTTCCGCCTTCACCAGGTCCGGGAATACCCGTATAGGAAGAAGCCATAGCAACAACATCCTGGCCGTCCGGCTCTTCAGGCTCGCCTTCGTCTCCCAGCAGTTCAGGCGTGTCGTCATCAAATGTCACTGCCAGGGTGCCGTTTGCAGTATCGCCGTCACTGTCGCTCACCGTGTAGGTAAGTGTGGCGGTGGCGTCGTTTTCAGTATTATCGCCTTCCTCACCGTCCAAAGATTCGTGCAGCACGTTATCCAATAACGTAACAGTGTATTCACCTGTAAGCGGGTTTACCTGCACCTCAAAAAGGGGCGTATCCGCTCGATCACCATCTGATATAACGGCTGTAAGGGTGCTTGTGCCTGCATCCCAGCTGTAGGTGACTTCCTCCGTGCCTACCATGGCGGTCTGACCGTTCATACCGGCAAAACCGATAAAGCCCGGGCCGTCTCCTCCAAAGTCGTGCGCGAGCACACCGCTGAAGGTCGCTTCGTTTCCGTCATCATCAGGGTCAACAACTTCATCCCCGATACCGCCTTCTATACCTCCGGGCAGGCCTTCATCGTCAACCATGGCAAAGGACTCACCCGCAGTAGGCTGATCATCAATAGCATTCCCATCAAGCGGATCAACCGCATCACCCGTTAGCCCGGTCGTCTCGGCGCCGCTTCCGGGGGTGACCTCTTCTCCCGTCAGGTCAAAGCTCACAATCGGGTGGCCTCCGCCTGCCCCTGCTGCCCCGCCCGCAGCGGTTGCCTCAAGCTCTATCTCCTCTCCGCCTTCAAGAAGCGCCTGCTGGATCTGCTCGGCATCGGCTGTGGCCTCGGCCACATCTTCAGGAGCAACACCCGCGTACACATCCTCATCTATTACGATATCGCTCATCCTGCCGATATCAAGCTGCGTGGGGGGAGGTCCGTCAAGCATTATGGAGACGCTTCCGTCATCCTCGGTTATTATGCGGTCAAAGGCGAAGATCGGGCTGTTTACCGACAGGACCCTGGTAGCGCCGTCCTCGGATACGGCCTTTACCTTACCGTAGATGATAAATGCCTTGCCTACCGCCTGATTCGTACCGGATGCCTGCGTAGATGTCGTGTCTGCCATGATCAAATCTCCTTATATTGGATCGGGTTAATGGATTTTCAAATTTATTGTAGTCCTTATTTAGACTGTGCCGTCCTTTCAGTCTATTGTACCTTGGTACAGGTTGTTAAACTTTTTTATTAAGCCTTTAATTTTGTTTGGGATTTTTTTTAAGCGTATAATGACATAAAAAGACTGCCGCGAAGGTTACGAACCTTTCACGGCAGTCTTTGTTCTTGCAAGGTTATGTTTTTACTGTTTATTGTTTACGGGGTTCCATCATCGATATCAAGATCACCCAAAAGTGTGGTAAGAGGATCTCCTGCTAACGAGTCAAAATCGATGTTGTCGAAGGTGACGCTGCCAAGCTCATTTTCTCCGCTGTCCAACAGGACCAGCTCGGCCTTTCCTCCGTCATCTCTCACATCATAATGATCAAGACCGGCAATATGGGTGAAATCGATGACATCACCCTCTGCCTGATCATAATCCATTATGGCGTCATGTCCCTCGCCCGACTTGAAGGTGTCCGCATCGTCCCCGCCTGTCAGGGCGTCGTCACCCGAGCCGCCGTCAAGCATATCTTCACCCGAGCCGCCGTCTATGGTGTCATCTCCCTCCTGTCCGTAGATGATATCGTCTCCGGCCCCGCCGTCTATGGTGTCATTTCCGCCGTCGCGACCGCTCTCGGCAGAAAGGGCCTCATGATTGGCCTTGATGTAATCTGCGATCTGGTCGAGATCACCGCCATACTCATCAATCAGCGCCTGCCAGCCGCTTCCGTCAACGGTCGAAGCCGCCAGATCATCAGTGTAAGGCGCATCACCGAAGATGATGTCGTCTCCCTCTCCACCGTCTATAGTGTCGTCTCCGGCCGGATCAAGGGTAGCCTGGCCGCCGGAAAGTTCGCCGATAATGGCGCTCAACTGTTCAGGTGAAGTAACGTTGTCCGCTACATGACCAGGCGTACCGGGAGGTGAACCTTCCACCTGATCCAGCATCTCCAGCGCCGAATCACCCACATTAATGCCCACGGCCTCAATCATGAAATCTGAACCGGTCAGGATGGAACTAACCTCGTCGGCAAAAGAACCGCCGGTAGTTGGGCTTCCGTCAGAGACAAACACCACGTTGTTCATGTCCGCTCCTGAGTGCGGCCCTGCCCCGCTGATCCATGTGTCCGCCTGAGCCAGGGCGGCCGCATAATTGGTCAATCCCCCGGCAGTGAGGCCGTTGACCGCCGCTACGGCAGCCGCAAGTTCACCGGCGTCGTCAACACCTCCTGAGGTAAGATTGTAGGTGCCCACCGGGGAAGCTGAATAGCTGAACTCGATTATATGAACACGTACGTTTTCCGCTTCGTATGACTGGAGATCTGCCAATGCATCATTGACCGCCGCCTTAAGTCCATTAAGTCTGCTCCCTACCATACTCCCTGAGGTATCAAGTACGAAGACGATATTCGCGGTATCGCCCGCTCCTATGCCGGCTCCGCCCGGATCACCTATCAGAATGTCATCCCCGCCGGCGCCCGCAATCTCGCCGGAACCGGTATCGGGTACAGTCCAGAGAGGTTCTGAACCGGCTTCATCGTCATCTCCCGATCCTACTATAAGAACCGGCTCGTCAGCACCGTTAATCGTGATCGTCAGGGTGGCCATGCTGGTGTCGCCGTCGGCGTCCCGCATGGAGTATGTGAATGTGTCGGTAAGAGTTTCACCATCGTCCAGTGACTGGACACCTTCATCATCATTATCAAGTACATACTCGTAGCTTCCGTCGCTATTCAGGGTCAGGGTGCCGTAGTCGCCTGCCAGAGAAACGCCAGCGTCAACCGGTGTGCTGGAATCTCCTATATCTCCTGTACGCACCCATGTCACGGCCGGGCCGCCGTCCGCGCCTGCGTCATCCGCTGTGCCGTCCGTTGCGTTTTCGTCGCCTCCCGGCACGTCAATTCCTGTAAGCACGTTTCCTGTGGCGGTCGTGTTGTCGTCCTCCGTGACCGAGTCTGAGTCATCCGCTGCAGTCGGGGCATCATCACCAAAGCGCACCAGGGTCCCGATGTCGATGGTGTCGGCGGCGGTATCACCGTCACCATCAGTCGCCGTGGCAGTCAGAGTAACGCTGCCCGCATCGGCCAGGGTGATTATCTCGTCCGGGTCGGAGGTCGCGTGCATGACCGCCCGCGCCTGATCCAGGGTGACATTACCCGTGCCGTCGACACTCACGGTGAGAACGATATCACCGCTCACGGCAGCCGTGGCATCCGTGCCCTCACGACCTACCACTTCACCATTTTCAACAAACAGAAATACATGGTTGCCGCTTTCAGAATCTATGAGGCCTGAGTCAACGCCGGCCGCAGCCACACCCAAAGTGTAGACCACCGACTCAAGCCCGTCTGCCCCGCCCTCAATGTTGAAGTAGGTGCTGAAGTCCTTTGTGTCGTCTGTATCAAAATCGCTTTCATCGACTTTCAGACCCGCATTCCAGGTAACATTCACATTCACGTCCTCGTAGTCGGAATCCGTGCTGCCGAGGAGGTCCTCCCAGTTCTGGTTTCCCGGCCATTCATTGTCCTGGACATGGGAATAGCGGTCCACGTTCAGCGCAGCATTGTCGAAGAAAATATTTGCCCCTGTGCCTGTCAAGGGAGTATCTGTATCCGTCTCATAGGCCTGCCACACACCGGGGCTGACCTCCTGGAAGTAAACCTCCTCGCCGTCTGCAAGACCGGAATTTTGCCCTCCTCCGTCCGGTATGATGAAAAAGCCCACCTGCTCGGGTGGATAACCTTCCACTGTTACAGGCCCAGAGGCAACCTTTACGTTCGCCCAGATGATTTCACCTGTTGTCGGGTTACCATCTCCATCCTTGATGTAATAGCCGTAACTGTTGTTATAGCCTGCAACGCCAACGTTCTGATACTCGGCGGTAAAGCTGTATGTTTCAGCACCAGACTCCGCGGTAACACTCGGCCCGTCATCACTGAAATAGATCTGATCACCTATGTCGGTGCTGTCCGTATCGATATCACCGTCACCGTCGGTCACGGTAACAACCGCACTGATCTTGCCTGTCAGGTCTACCGTTTCATCATGGCTACTGCCGCCCGTGGGGTTGGTAACAGACGCATACTGCGCTAAGCTCACCGTGCCGTCATCCGCATCTATGGCTACTGCAAAGGCAATAGCGCCGGACGGATCAGCCGTGTCCGTGCCATCTCCTGCCTCAGTGCCGATCCGACCAACTACCAGGTCCCCTGACTTGTACAGAAAGATCTGCGTACCGTCTGTCGTCTCAAGACCGGAATCAGTACCGTCCGCCGCAATAGAAAGCGATACAACAGTCGTGCCGCCTTCCTCGTCTGCACCGTAGCTCGAACCACTAGTATCAACCAGGCTATAGTAACCCTGCGCGTACTGCGCTGTCGTAAGATCACTTGATGTGCCCGTCAATCCACCGAACAGTGCACTTACCGCCGGATCGGTAGTGTCGTCATCCTGTACACCGTCAGTCTCATCAACCGTAACGGTACTGGGCACTTCTCCATCAATAAGTGGCGCCTCTACGATATCCGCTACCGGCATGTCGTCCGTTACCTGAAGCGTGACATCTACCGCCTGCAGGTCACCGTCTGCGTCCTGACCGGTTATGGATACCGTATCAAGCACGTCCGTCTGCTCGCCCTGGTCGTCCTGACCAAGAAGCATGTTGTCGAGAAGCGTGTAGGTATAGGTGCCGTTACTGTTCACCAGAAGTGAGGCCGCCGCACCCTCCCCTTCGGTTCCAAGAAAATTACCGTACTCATCCCAGTACACGGTCGTGTTCACATCAAAGCTCGCCTGACCAACGCTGAACCCTGTCGCGGAAGCAAATCCGTCCGCTCCCCAGCTCACGTTATCCACGATGGTCCCGTCAACAGAGGAAACTCCTCCGTCATCCTCATCTATGCCCCCTTCCATCTTCTCGTCTTCCACGGTAACCGTGTCGGAGCCGCCTTCCACATAAAGTTCGGGCATGTCGTCCGTTACCTGGAGCGTGACGTTTACCGCAGGGGCTTCATCACCGTCCGCGTCCTGACCAACAATAGCCACAGTGTCAAGCACGTCCGTCTGCTCGCCCTGGTCGTCCTGACCCATGAGCATGTTGTCCAAAAGGGTGTAGGTGTATGTGCCGTCGCTGTTTACTATAAGCGAGGCTGCAGGAGTCGGCAGCTGATCCACAACTTCCACGGACATCATTAAGGCCGGGCCCGTGGAGGAAGCCATCAGCCCCTCCCCCATGAAATTACCGTACTGATCCCAGTACACGGTGGTTCCGGCCTCAAAGCTCTGCTCACCGACCGTGAACTGAACCACGGAACCAAAATCATCGGCCCCCCAGTTCACGTTGTCTACTATGGTCCCATTTACTACTCCCAGCCCTCCGTCATCCTCATCATTTCCGCCGGTCATCTTCTCATCTTCCACGGTAACCGTGTCGCTTGATCCGCCGCCAACCGTGATCTCCCCGCCGATGACATTGAACACCCAGTTGCCGTCAGGAGAGGTAGAGGGATTACTGGTCGTTTCAAGCCCAAGCATGCCTGCCTGATCACCAGCCTGAGGAAGCTCGTAGTAATTAACCCCGTCCCCCGCGGTCCAGCCGGCCCTTGCAATCACACCGCCAAGTCCGTCCGTGCCGCCGCTTGCATCACCGGTCGTCCAGTCTATGTTCTCATAGCGGAACTCAAAGCCGAAATCGCCGTCCCCCTGATCAAAGATGCGCAACTGAAACCCGTTAACAAGGCTCGTATCCTGGCTATAAAATCCCACATCATCCCAGGTGATCGTGATCACACCGTTTACCTCGTCAAGGTCATACCAGACAAGGTTGCTTCCGGTGGAATTACCCCCGGGGGAGACATTTCCATCCGCTCCCCGTGTGTCGACATCCGCGAAGAAGGGCGCGATCATAGGATTAGAGGTCGCTCCGGTGATCGCGAAAGGGGTATAGGTGCCCATGGCACTTTCAAAGGTAATGTTACCGTTGTTGTTGATGTAAAAACCATTGTATGTCTGGCCGAAAAGGTTCATGCCGCCCGTGAAGATAGAGGTGACATCAATAAATCCGGTCGAACCGTCATCATTGGCCGCAAGGAAATTCTCTCCGAATCCATTGGGGCCGCCAAGGTTGTTCACCAGGACGTTTCCGCCTTCACCAGGTCCGGGAATACCCGTATAGGAAGAAGCCATAGCAACAACATCCTGGCCGTCCGGCTCTTCAGGCTCGCCTTCGTCTCCCAGCAGTTCAGGCGTGTCGTCATCAAATGTCACTGCCAGGGTGCCGTTTGCAGTATCGCCGTCACTGTCGCTCACCGTGTAGGTAAGTGTGGCGGTGGCGTCGTTTTCAGTATTATCGCCTTCCTCACCGTCCAAAGATTCGTGCAGCACGTTATCCAATAACGTAACAGTGTATTCACCTGTAAGCGGGTTTACCTGCACCTCAAAAAGGGGCGTATCCGCTCGATCACCATCTGATATAACGGCTGTAAGGGTGCTTGTGCCTGCATCCCAGCTGTAGGTGACTTCCTCCGTGCCTACCATGGCGGTCTGACCGTTCATACCGGCAAAACCGATAAAGCCCGGGCCGTCTCCTCCAAAGTCGTGCGCGAGCACACCGCTGAAGGTCGCTTCGTTTCCGTCATCATCAGGATCAACAACTTCATCCCCGATACCGCCTTCTATACCTCCTGCCAGACCTTCATCGTCAACCATGGCAAAGGACTCACCCGCAGTAGGCTGATCATCAATAGCATTCCCATCAAGCGGATCAACCGCATCACCCGTTAGCCCGGTCGTCTCGGCGCCGCTTCCGGGGGTGACCTCTTCTCCCGTCAGGTCAAAGCTCACAATCGGGTGGCCTCCGCCTGCCCCTGCTGCCCCGCCCGCAGCGGTTGCCTCAAGCTCTATCTCCTCTCCGCCTTCAAGAAGCGCCTGCTGGATCTGCTCGGCATCGGCTGTGGCCTCGGCCACATCTTCAGGAGCAACACCCGCGTACACATCCTCATCTATTACGATATCGCTCATCCTGCCGATATCAAGCTGCGTGGGGGGAGGTCCGTCAAGCATTATGGAAACGCTCCCGTCACCCTCGGTTATTATGCGGTCAAAGGCGAAGATCGGGCTGTTTACCGACAGGACCCTGGTAGCGCCGTCCTCGGATACGGCCTTTACCTTACCGTAGATGATAAATGCCTTGCCTACCGCCTGATTCGTACCGGATGCCTGCGTAGATGTCGTGTCTGCCATGATCAAATCTCCTTATATTGGATGGATTACATGCCTTTTTATCATTATTTGTGTTCAAGGATAATCTTGCCAACTATTTTAGTCTATTGTACCTTGGTACAGGTTTTATATATTTTTTGAAGAAAATCCTAAAGTAAAGGGTATTGTGCTGCTGTTTACGGAACAACAGAGGCGCGGGCTGTTTTATAATAAAGGCTGTATGTGACTTTTAAAGGGTGAAAGAAAAAAAGCTGTTTGCTACCGAAAGAGGTTTCATTAATAAATCAGTAGATATTACAATATACCTGACAAGAATATTTATGGGTGACAGTCCTGGAGAAATATGCCAAGACTATCACTTCCGGAAACATAGTCCCGCGGCCGGTGTCATGGAACGGGTGAAGAAACGGATAGAAGGCGATAAGCTGTTCAGGAAAAGGCGGATTAGATAAAATTGAAGTTGATGGGTAACAAAAGTCGAACGGAGATCCCCTTATGTTCCGGCGGATACTGGATTGTGCCAGCAGGCAAACCTCAAAAATCGCCTTTCTTGAAGAAATCCTGAAGATACTGATGGATTTTTCGGGGTGCGACTCAACCGCCTTTCTTATGCAGGACGGGAAGAAATACCACTGTTTCAAGTCCTATAAAAAAAGCGGGGACCCGTTCGATTTTGAAATCATAAATCTCATTCACGGGCAAAAGTCTCTTGAAGGGATGAAATATCTGAGAAAATGGGGCCGGGGCATTCCCGGTTTCCCCCCTTTTTTCCGTTACAGAGATGGGGGTTTGTGGGTAAACGATACATCTGAATTTTTGGATGAATGCCCTGACCCTGTTGTCGAGATTTTAAAGGAACTTATTCCTGCCGTATCATCATATCCTTCTGCGGCCCTTGTACCCATTGAAGCTGACGGCTCTCATGCCGGAATTTTACAACTGGGAAGCAGGAAGGCTTATCACTTCAAAGAGACTGAAACGGACAACTATAAAGGGATAATCGAAAGCATCGGCACTGCGTTGAAGGTCTGGCAGGTTCATTCAGCCCTTAATGAGCGAGTCAAGGAACTCACCTGCCACTACAATATACTGCAACTGTCCGATCAACCGGACAGGACCCTGGATGAAATTTTCAAAGGGGTTGTTGAGCTTCTTCCCCCTGCATGGCAATTCCCGGACGCTGCCACGGCCCGGATCGTATTTGACGGAGAGGTCTATGCATTGCCCGATTTTCAAAAGGCAAAAGACAGGCAATCATCCTATATAATCGTTAAGGGCAAAAAACGTGGGTTCATAGAGGTGGCATACACCGAAGATAAGCCTGAGCTGGATGAGGGCCCGTTTCTGAGGGAAGAAAGAGAGCTTATTGAAAGCGTTTCGAGAGAATTATCGCTGATCATCCTGAGAAGAGTAAGCGAAGAAGAAAAGAGCGAGCTGTTGGATCAGCTCAGACACGCCGATCGGTTGGCTATTATAGGCCAACTGGCCGCAGCCGTGGCTCATGAACTGAATGAACCACTGGCAAATATCCTGGGATTCTCTCAGCTTGCATTGAAATCGGAAGGAGTTCCCGAACAGACAAGGCAGGATATTGAGAAAATATCAGCCGCATCTCTTCATTCAAGAGAAATCATCAAAAAATTATTGGCGTTCGCACGACAGACACCCTCAAAAAAATCCCTTGTAAGCCTGAATCAGGTTGTAAAGGAAACACTCTATTTCCTTGATTCCAGATGCGCTAAGGAAGGCATCACCATGAAATTATCCCTCCACCCCGACATTCCGGATATCATCGCAAACGCGGGACAGCTCATGCAGGTCCTGACAAATCTGGTGGTAAATTCCATGCAGGCGATGCCCGAAGGCGGCAATCTCACCATCAGCACCCTTAACAAGGGGGATTATGTTATTCTTGCCGTGGAAGACACGGGAATCGGCATGAGCGAGGATGTCAAGGAAAAGATTTTCACGCCTTTTTTTACAAACAAAGTCGCCGGGCAGGGAACAGGCCTGGGGCTGCCGGTCGTCCATGACATCATAATGGCCCATGGAGGAAGGATGAAAGTGGAAAGCGATGTCGGTCAAGGAACAAGTTTTGAGATCCGTCTGCCGGTCAACCGGCCGGAAAGGACCAGGACAGATGATTAACGACCCTTCTTCAATGAATATGGAATGCATTCTAGTCGTGGATGACGCCCCCGGCACTCTAGAGATCATCCGTCGAAATCTGACCTCAAAAGGATACCGTGTCTTTACCGCAGGCAACGTGGCGGAGGCGGTCAGTATCCTTGACACGACGATAATGGATCTGGTTGTTACCGATTTGAAGATGCCGGGAGCCGACGGATTCGATCTTTTAAGACATGTAAGGGAAAACTTCAAAGATATTGAAGTGGTTATGATAACCGGTTTTCCCAGCATCGAGGGGGCGGTCAGGGCCGTAAAGATAGGCGCGGAAGAATACCTGCCGAAACCCTTTACCGATGAAGAGCTCTTTTCCACGGTCACTCATGCATTGCAAAAACTGCGGGAGAGAAGAAATGCCCGCAATAAAACCACACCCTTTGACCATTATGGAATAATCGGGGAGTCAAAGGCGATGCGCAGTGTCTTCAGATTCATAAGAAGGGCATCTGAGACATCGGCGACAGTGCTTATATGCGGTGAAAGCGGCACCGGGAAAGAGGTCGTGGCACGGGCAATACATTACAACGGCAAAAGGGCCGCCGCACCTTTTGTTCCTGTTAACTGCGGGGCGATTCCGGAAAATCTGCTCGAAAGCGAGCTCTTCGGCTATGTAAAGGGCGCCTTTACAGGGGCTGTAGAATCGCGTGCCGGTTTTTTTCAAATCTCCGATAAAGGCACGATATTTCTGGATGAAATCAGTGAAGCAAGCCTTCCAATGCAGGTCAAACTCCTCAGGGTGCTTCAGGATAAAGAGATATTCATGCTGGGCTCCAGCCGGTTGGCCAAGGTGGATGTCAGGGTTATGGCCGCCACAAACAGGAATCTCACCGAGCTGGTCAAAAAACGTGCCTTCAGGGAAGACCTGTTCTATCGCCTGAATGTGGTCACAATCGACATACCCCCTTTGAGGCAGAGGAGGGAAGACATAGCACCTTTAGCCCATCATATGATCGGCAAATTTGCAAAGGAATTCGATAAAGAGCCGCCCCATATCTCAGATGAGGCTTTCAAGGCCCTTGAGACATATCAATGGCCTGGAAATGTCAGGGAATTGGAGAATATTATCCAGCGCCTGGTGGTCATGACGGAAGGCCATAAAATAGAGGTCTCGGACCTCCCCTCTTTAATGCGCTTTTCCGCCCCGAACTGCTCAAGCCTGGATCGTTCCCTGAAGGAGGTTGAAACAGGGTACATTCGAAATGTCCTGGAAAGCGTTGACGGAAACAAGACACAGGCGGCAAGGATACTGGGCATAGACCGCAAGACCCTTCGGGAAAAACTTAAGTCATCCGAAACAGGCGCTGCTTGACCGGCTTAAACCGGGTAATTTCTCCTCAGCGGGACAAAACTCCCCATGTTAGCGGAAGCCTCCCTATACCGCAAAAGGACTCCCAAGGGCTCCCCTTTCCCACATCTTTTCCCCATTAACCAACCGTTGTTACACCTTTTTTTTGCACCTTTTTTTTCTGATTCAAAAGAAATCAGGGAACAATCCGTTATTTCAGCTAATTAGCACGCAAATTGCATTTCCTTTTCAATAGATGAAAAGACATTGCAACAATTTTCAAACCATGATTCATGGAGATGAAAATTATGACGTCCTTGACTAAAAAAAAGCCCTGCCCCACCGAGCAGCCCAGTGGACTCTGTTTAACTTGCAACAAATTCCCAACATGTGTCTATCCAAAAAATTCGCTTAGACCTGTCTTGTTCTGCGATGAATTTGAAGGCTATGAAGACTTCCCGCCTCAGCCTGTGCGCATAATTTCGCCCTCCCGCCCTGTCGTCTCCAGTGACACTGAAGATCAAGAGGACAGCTCATTACCGCTGCTGGGACTTTGCCGGATCTGTGAAAGGCGCCATGAATGCACATATCCCAAACCGGAAGGGGGCGTGTGGCACTGCGAAGAGTACCTGTAACAATAAAAAGGCCCGGTCTTTGTCCTGTATAAAAGATCTATTTCAAAAGGAGCGGCATGTCAGAAGAGCGTATACTGGATATCATCAACAGGCATGAAGGGCAGCTTGGGGGCCTGATAAGCGTACTCCAGGATATTCAAAACGAATACAGCTATCTTCCTGAAAAAGCATTGAGGCTCGTGGCGGACAAGACAGGCTCCTCGCTGGTAGATATTTACGGTGTGGCTACCTTTTACAGGTCCTTCAGCCTGAAGCAGAGGGGCAAGCACCTCATATCGGTCTGCACGGGAACCGCATGCCACGTGCGGGGGTCCGCGAATATCCTGGATGAATTCGAGCAACGCTTGGGAATAAAGGCTGGAGAGACAACTTCGGACAAACTGATTACCCTGCAAACCGTGAATTGTCTCGGGGCGTGTGCCCTCGGTCCTATCGTGGTCGTTGACGGTCATTACTTTTCCGATGTCAAGCGGCCGATGGTGAAGCAGATCATAAAATCTGCAAAAAGCGGCCTCGACCGGGTGGATATCGAGACAGATGAACGGATCTTTCCTGTCGACGTGAGCTGTCCAAGATGCAACCGCAGTCTTATAGACAGAAAGGTATATATCGAAGGGTACCCGTCCATACTGGTTATGGTCTCGTTCGGGGAAAGGCATGGCTGGCTGAGGCTTTCAAGCCTGTATGGGAGTTATTCGGTGGAGCATGAGCATGAAATACCGCCAAAAGAGGTCGTTCACTTCTTCTGCCCCTACTGTAATGGGGAACTGGCCGGGGTTTCGATCTGCGCATCCTGCGGCGCGCCAATGGTACCTATGATCGTCAAAGGGGGAGGCACGGTGCATATCTGTTCCCGCCGGGGTTGCAAAGGGCACATGCTCAACTTGAGCAAAGTCGCTTTTTAAAAGCACCCCGGTCCTTTGGCTTTGATCGGGACGGAGGATATATTTCAGGTCAATCGATGAGAAGACTTACATCCATAGAAGATTTCGAGGCCCTGCAGAACAGGTTGAAAGCCGAGCGGGACGATGGTTTACCCACGATTATCATCCCGTCAGGCACATGCGGCCAGGCCAGCGGCGCAAACGACCTGATTCGGGTGGCAAAACGGGAGATACTTCAGAGAAAATTGACCCGCAGGGTCAACCTGAGAATCACCGGTTGCCACGGATTCTGCCAGATGGAGCCCTCCGTACTGGTGGAACCTGAAGGCACCTTTTATCCAAAAACAGACATGAAAGGAATGAAGAGGATAATTGATGCGGTTATAAACGGGAAGATCTTGGAAGATCTGCTATTCAAAGACCCGGATACCGGAATGCCGATCCAACGTCAACAGGATCTGCCGTTTTTCAAAAGGCAGGTCCGGACCATCATGAGCCATAATGAGAAAGTCGACCCTCTTCATGTCAACGACTACATAGGCTCAGGAAGATACTCGGCCCTGGCCGAGGTCCTGAAAAAGGGAGACCCCGGCTGGACAATCGAAGAGGTCAAAATCAGCGGGCTGCGCGGACGCGGCGGGGCGGGTTTTCCCACAGGCCTCAAATGGGAACTGCTGGCAGGGCAAAATCACGATCCCGGGAAATTTCTGGTCTGCAATGCGGATGAAGGCGATCCGGGCGCCTATATGGATCGCAGCGTTTTAGAGGGAAACCCCCACGCTATTATCGAGGGGATGATCATAGGCGCCTATGCGACCGGTGCAACAGGGGGAGTGATTTATGTCCGGAACGAATACCCTCTTGCCATAAAACATCTTATCATAGCCCTTAGGCAGGCCGTAGAGACAGGACTGCTTGGAGATAACATCCTGGGAACCGGTTTTTCTTTTCATATCCATATGGTCAGGGGGGCGGGCGCCTTCGTATGCGGAGAGGAGACAGCCCTGATCAGTTCAATAGAGGGGAAAATGGGCGAACCCAGACAGCGTCCGCCTTTTCCCGTGCAAAAGGGAATAAACGGGAAACCGACAGCCATAAATAACGTTGAGACATGGGCAAACATACCGGTCATCTTCGACCGGGGAGGTCGTGAATTCTCCAAGACAGGGGTAGAGAATAACTCAGGCACCAAAATTTTCAGCCTCGTAGGCAAGGTCAAATACACGGGGCTGGTGGAAGTGCCGATGGGCATGAAGATTAAAGACATAGTCTACGAGATCGGAGGAGGGCCGTCGGGAAAAGCAGGAATAAAGGCGGTCCAGACCGGGGGGCCTTCGGGCGGTTGCATACCGGCCCATCTTTTCGACCTCCCCATTGATTACGACAGTCTCAAAGGGGTCGGATCGATCATGGGCTCGGGCGGCATGATCGTCATGGACGAAAAAACCTGTATGGTGGACATGGCGAAATATTTCATGAGCTTTCTGAAGGATGAGTCATGCGGCAAATGTTTTGTGTGCCGCAAGGGTATCCAGCGAATGCATGAGATCCTGGATGACATCTCGCAAGGCAAAGCCACAATGCTGCATCTGGACCTGCTGGAAGAGTTGGCACAGGTGGTAAAAGACGCAAGCATGTGCGGCCTTGGCCAGACAGCCCCCAATCCTGTCCTGTCCACCCTCAGATACTACCGTGATGAATATGTCGCCCATATCAAGGAGAGACGCTGCCCGGCCGGTTCCTGCAAGTCCCTGATCACATATTCAATAAACGAACTCTGCACTGGCTGTCATCTCTGCAGCGGGGCATGCCCTGCAGATGCCGTTACCGGCAACAAAAAAGAGGCGCACTCCATTGACCCGGCCAAATGTGTCAGGTGCGGCGCCTGCATGAGCGTCTGCAAATTCGATGCTATAGAGGTTGTTTAACGACCCGGGAAAAGCCTTCTATTGAAACAGGCTCGACCCCGGGAGTTGAGGATTTCGAATTATGATAAAAATGAGCATCAACCGTTTACCCGTTTCAGTGGAAGAGGGAACGACCATTCTGGAGGCTGCAAAATCCGTGGGTTTTCCGATCCCGACCCTCTGCTACATGGAAGGCCTGTCCCCGTATGGTGCGTGTCGGCTCTGCGTGGTGGAAATCGGAGAAGGGCCCGGTTCCAGGCTGGTATCCTCATGTACTTATCCGGCAGAAGAGGGGCTCAAGGTTCGAACCGCCTCAACCCGAGTACTCAAGGCAAGAAGGATGATACTGGAGCTTCTCCTTGCCTCCTGTCCTCAGTCGAAGACCATTCAGGACCTTGCTTCGGCCCATGGAATCAGGCAGCAGCGATTCAGGCAGGAATATGAAGACTGCATCCTGTGCGGATTATGCGTGCGCATGTGTGAAGAGCAGATGAGGGCCAAGGCCATCGGTTTCAGGGGCAGAGGAGAGAACCGGAGCATAGGCACCCCTTTTGATGTCCAGTCGGAAACCTGCAGGTTCTGCGGCGGGTGCATGTATGTATGCCCGGCCTGCCAGTTGAGATGCACGTACACTGAACCGGAAAAGGCTATTTGCGGGGGCTGTGAAAACCTCAGGCCTCCATGCATCGAAAAGGAACCCTTTGACGATATGATGTGCTACATGGACCCCTGTGTGGCCTGCGAGATACGGAAGGACTAATTAAGAAAGGAGAACGGCGACATGTCACTTTCAAAAATAAACGCCTCTGCCGCTACATTGACCAAAAACAGGACTGAAGGATCCATAGTACCCTCTTCAGGCATGTGCGTGACATGCGTGGATGGCTGTATAGGCATGTGCGAAATAGGAAAGTCCGCCTACCGGGGTCATGAGGTGATTTATCCCCAGCCCTTTGGGGTCATAACCACTGCTGGAGAAAAAGATTACCCGGTGGATTACTCCCATTTTAATATCATGGGTAGCACGGTCGGGGCCCACGGCATAGAAGAAGACAGTGACAGGGCCATATTCCCATCGGTAAACCTTGAAGTGGTTATCGGCCATGACAAAGGCCTGAAATTTCGTTACCCCTGGATCATTCCGGGAATCGGTTCAACCAATATCGCCAAACAGAACTGGGATGGGCTGGCAATAGGATCGGCACTGGCGGGGACAGGTCTCACGATAGGTGAAAACGTCGCAGGCATGGACCAGGGCTGTAAGATAAAGCATGGGCGCGTAGTAGACACGGTGGACCTCAAAAGAAGGGTGAAGCTCTACCAGAATCACCAGCGCGACGGCTACGGGGCGATCATTCTTCAGGCCAACATAGAGGATACACGTCTGGAGGCGCAGGAATATGCCATAGAAAACCTGGGCATTGAGTGTGTCGAGCTGAAATGGGGTCAGGGAGCGAAAAGCATAGGGGGTGAGGTAAAGATCCGGGACCTGAAAAAGGCCCAAATGCTTCATGACCGTGGTTATATAGTAATTCCCGACCCGAAAGATCCGGTGGTGATCAGGGCCTTTGAGCGGGGGGCGTTCAAGGAGTTTGAAAGACACTCGCGGGTCGGGATGGTAACCGAAGAGGCATTCGCCAAACGCATCGAGGAACTGAGAAAAGCGGGTGCCCGTTATATATCTTTAAAAACAGGCGCTTATCGGCCTTCTGATCTTGCAAGGGCTCTTGCATATTCTTCCAAGTACGGGTTGGATTATCTTACCGTCGACGGTGCGGGCGGAGGCACGGGCATGAGCCCCTGGCGTATGATGAATGAATGGGGAATTCCCCCCGTATACCTCCACTCACTCCTTTTCAGCTACGCGGAAAAACTTTCAGCAAAAGACAGATATGTGCCTCCCCTGGTGTTGGCAGGTGGATTTACCCTTGAGGATCATATCTTCAAGGGCCTGGCCCTCGCGTCACCTTACGTCAAAATGATAGGCATGGCCAGGAGCCCGATTGCCGCAGCTATGGTAGGAAAGACTATCGGCCAGGCCATCGACGCCCATCAGCTTCCCGTTTATGTGGAACGTTTCGGCAGCTCAAAGGATGAAATTTTTGTCACATCCCCTTCACTGCGCAAAGAATTGGGTGACAAGGAATTCGAGAATCTGCCGGCCGGCGCCATAGGTCTTTATACCTATTATGAAAGGCTTGCCCATGGATTGCGTCAACTCATGGCAGGTTCAAGAAAGTTTTCCCTTGATCAGGTCAACAGGCATGATATCGCGGCATTGACGGAGGAGGCCGCCAATATAAGCGGGATCAGGTATATCATGGATGTGGACAGGGAGATGATTGAGGATATCCTTGGATGTTAGTTTAATGCCGGTAAGATACGGTGCGTCATCCTTGCTCCGGCTATGTTTGCCATGCATCTAATGGAAATATTAAAAAACTTCACCGCGCAAGAAAAAAGGCCCGGGTTATCGTAACCGGCGATGTCTGCCCAAAAGGGGCTTCAGGCGTAGTCCGGCTCCAGCCTGTTTTGAAGTGAATATCGCTCAAAAAACTCTATAAGCTCCTGCTTGATAAGATCCGCCTTTTCAAGCGCGTTCAGGTATTCATCCTTTAACAGGGTAATTTTATCCATATTCTTCAGGAACTCCTCGCGGAACGCGTCCTTTTTTTCCATACCCCTTTCGTATTCATCCCTGAGAGAATTCAAACCGTCTTTCAATGCAATCAGGTACTCCTCTTTAAGGGTGACGAGTCTCTCAACTGCCTTTTCATATTCACCACGCAGGCTGCACACGCTGTTTTCCCTGGCGCAGAGATATTGCTCCTTGAGTTCCTTAAGCAGCTCCTTTACCGATATTATCTTATCGACCCTGTAGGCATTGCTTCCTGCAAAGGCGAAGCCTTTATCCAGCACCCCCTTTCTGGCATTATCGAGCGCAAGTGAAATACAGTAGGGAGCGGTCTTTATGTCGCAGCTCTTGAGACACCGCCACGCGCACTTGTGGGATTGTCTTTTGCCGGAGGCCACATCCCTCAAAAAATCGTTCTCTATGGCCCTGCCTGGCATGCCCACAGGACTCTTTATGATCTTTATGTCGCCCTTACTGCATGACACATACGACTCCTTGAACCTTATATCCGCATCGCACTCATGGGTTGCAACAAACCTTGTCCCCATCTGAACACCCTTTGCACCCAGCTTTAGGGCGTTGTAGATATCAGCACCGGTAAAAATGCCCCCCGCGGCGATTACGGGGATTGTCCTGCGCCAATCATCCTCGTATTTCTTTATCTCGGCAACTACCCCTGGAAGGATATTTTCAAGGGCGAAATCGGCATCATCGATCTGATCCTCTTTAAAGCCCAGGTGACCTCCCGCCTTGGGCCCTTCCACAACGACCGCGTCCGGGATGTCTGAATATTTTTTCGCCCAGGATCTGAATATAAGGCCTGCCGCCCTTACGGAACTCACGATAGGCACTACCTTGACACCGGCCGATCTCAGGTCGGCAACAGGAATTCCCTTTATCGGGAGTCCGGCCCCGAGGAATACCATATCCACCTTTTCTTCTATCGCGACCCTTAAAAGGGAACTGAAATCATTGACCGCCACCATGATGTTGACGCCGATAATACCGGAGGTGTTTTCTCTTGCCTTTCTAATCTCCCTTCTGAGGGCGATGGCATTGGCGTCCCTGTTTTTCGCATAATATTCAGGATCAAGCATACCTATGGAATTGGCTGCAATAATACCGATCCCTCCTTCATTTGCGACCGCTGAGGCGAGGCCTGAAAGGGATATTCCGACCCCCATTCCACCCTGTATGATCGGCAGCCTTGACACTGTATCACCGATCCTCAATTTGGGCATTGTGAGCCATCCGATCCTAGAGATATCAAATTTAGGCCATTCTATGTTATTAAAGCATATCTTGGGAAGCTGGAACTTGGGAAATTTAATGAAATCCACGCGGATAATTCTCCTTTTTTGAAAATCCTGGCAGAGACCCTCATTTTCTTAAGCCTATAAAAGTTAGGACAATCAGGGATGGATGTCAAGGAATTACAAAGGAATGGGACATTGACGCAGGATGTAATTACTTGAATTTCACCCCCCTGTTATGCTAATTATTCTCCTATAAATAAATGCCGCTCAAGGAACCGGGCACGGAGTGAGCCGACTCCAAAATCTCAGTTATTTCTGATTTTGGAGCATTATAGGCATTTATCCTGCTTCACTCAGAAACAGACATTTTCATGGCCTGTCTTTTAAAACCGGATTTCCTATAATGGAATGAATATTGTTTGCCCTTTATCGTCTATATCACGCTAAACAGTGTAAAGGTGTTTATCCACCTTTTGAGGCTTTTAAGTAAAAGGAGATTTCCGAGTGGGTCTTAAATGGTTTTTTTTCCAGTCTCTCGGCGGCCTTGGACTCTTTATTTTCGGTATGAAGATAATGTCCGAGGGGTTACAAAGGATCGCAGGGAAAAAGATGCGCCAGATACTTGGCTTTGTATCCAACAATCGTGTTGTAGGATGCACGGTAGGGGCACTCGTAACAAGTGTCATACAGAGTTCAAGCGCCACCACCGTGATGCTGGTGAGCTTCGTGGATGCAGGCCTCATGTCGCTGCGTCAGGCCATCGGAGTGATCCTGGGTGCCAACATCGGTACGACTGTCACGGCCCAGCTCATTGCCTTCAATATCACGCGTTATGCATTACCCGCCATTGCCTTGGGAGTCGCACTAAAGTTTTTCATAGGTCGGAGAAAATGGATCTACATGGGAGACGTGCTCCTGGGATTCGGACTCGTCTTTTTTGGTCTTGCTACCATGAAAAGCGGGTTCGCTCCTCTGAAAGACCATGAACTTTTCATCTCCTTTTTTACCAATTTCAGTGCCGCCAGCATGCCGGGGATAATAATGTGTGTGTTTGCCGGGGCGATTCTCACCATGATACTCCAGAGTTCAAGCGCCACGGTCGGAATTACCATGGCACTGGCAAGCCAGGGGCTTATCGATTTCAGTGCCAGCGTGGCCCTTATCCTGGGAGAAAATATCGGTACTACAATCACCGCCCAACTGGCCGCCCTAGGGGCGAATCTTAACGCCAGGCGCACCGCCAATGCCCATACCCTGTTCAATGTATTCGGGGTTTGCCTAATGGTTCTTTTCTTTCCCCTGTTCATCAAACTGGTGATGTTTTCGACATCTTCGCTGCTCCAGACAGGCCCCCCGGATCTCATAGTATCAGGAGAAAAGCCCAACATTTTGCGTTACATAGCCAACTCTCACACTCTCTTCAATGTGGTTAACGCCATTTTCTTTCTTGCAATACTTCCCTTTCTCATACGAGTGACCATCTGGCTTTCACCGAAACCGAAGGGGGAAGACAGGCTGGCAGATCTTCACCATGTCAACTATATCGACTACAAATTCATCAATACCTCCCCGGTTGCCCTTACTCAGGCAAGGGCTGAAATCGAGCGGATGGCCGAGGTTGTTCTTCTGATGTATGACGATGTGATCATGTCGATCAAACAGAGGAGATTCAAGCAGCTCTCCAAGTGGAAAAAGAGGGAGGAGGATATCGACAACCTCCAGAGGGAAATCATAGCCTTTCTCGTCAAGGTGATGCAGGGCTCAATCACCCCTGATGAGTCAAAAGAGGTTGCCTCGCTCATGAGGATGGCAAACAATCTGGAAAGAACCGGAGACGCCATAGAAAACATAGCCTACCTGGGTGAGGAACTGATCGGTCAGGACCTCCATTTCTCTGAAGGGGGAAGCAGGGATTTTGATACCATCTCCAATGAAGTACGAAAATTTCTCTGCCTCATAAGGGATTCGATTCCAAAAGATTCCGGAGACATATTAGCTATCGGGGACAAATTTGAAAACAATATCGACTTGATGCGCGAGGAGATGAAGGGGAATAACATAGTGCGCCTTCAAAGCGCAACCTGCACGGTAGATCCGGGACTGATCTTTGTCGACATGTTAAGTGCCTTTGAAAAAATAGGCGATTTCTGCTTCAATGTGGCCCAGGCGATCGCGGGGGTCAAGTGAACAGATTGAAACCTTGAATCCTATGGGATCACAAACACTCAGCAAGAAATGCCCGTTCTTTTCTGCCTATATTACAGCGCTTCTTTTAGTACTTTACATCATAGGTAAACAGGTATTTTTCACCCTTTTCGATCGGTTCAAAGCTCGCCCCTATTCTTTCCGCCATCCTGATGAGACCCTTGTTGCCGGGAAGAAACCGCGCCCACAGCCTTTTAAGACCCTGTTTTTTCGCCATCTCTATCCCTATATCCACCAGAAGGGTTGCAACCCCATGCCTCTGCCAGGGATCACCCACAACGACAACCCATTCGGCCTCTTCTCCGTCCGGATTTCCCGTGAACCTGGTCAAACCAACCATCAGGGGGCGCTCCCCTGATCGATCAATCGCTACCATTGCAAGATCCCTGTCGTAGTCTATCTGGGTGAACCTTGCCAGCACCTCCGGTCCGAGAGTCTTCACATTGGCCAGGAAGCGGTTGCAGATTGTCTCCTCACTCATATTTTCAAACAGCTCAACGAGCATCGGCCCGTCCTCAGGCCTGATAGGCCTGATAAAAAGCTTCAGGCCCGTTCGTGTTTCAGCCTCCATTTCGTACTGATACGGATAAGAGCTGATTGCCAGATGCATTGGAGCCGGTTTATCATTAGGTTTTATCACAACCCTCGCATCTACCGCATAGGCATCATTTTTCGTCATTATAAGAGGGTTTATATCCAGTTCGGCGATTTCGGGCAAATCCGTCACAAGCTGGGAAATCCTCACCAATATCTCCTCAAGCAGTTCCAGGTTGACTCCCGGCTGCCCCCTGTAGCCCCTGAGCAGTCGGTAGACCTTGGTCTCCTCCATTATCCTTCTTGCAAGAAGACGGTTGAGCGGCGGAAGACCAATGGCCCTGTCCTTGAGCAGTTCCGTCATTACCCCTCCCATACCGAAGAGGATTACAGGTCCGAAGTCGGGGTCCTGTTTTGATCCGACTATTACTTCATAACCCTTCTCCTTAATCATCTCCTGAATAGTGACCCCTCCAAAATCGGCATCAGGATCATACGTCTTTACAGATGCCTCGATTTCTTCAAAGGCATCGATTACCTCGTCGGCGTTACGCAAATCCAGTCTTATGCCGCCTGCATCCGATTTATGGGTTATACTGTTTGAATGTACCTTTGCCACCACCGGATAACCCATGTTGTGGGCAAACTGAACCGCCTTAAGGGCCGTTGTAGCAACGATAGTCCTGTTAATGGGTATTCCGTAAGAGCTGAGAAGAGATTTCGACTCCATCTCGGTCAGAAGCCCCCTTTTCTTTTCAAGTGCCCTTTCAACGATTGTCCTGGCGCCCAGTCTGTCGTAAACGATCTCTTTTGAAAGCTCTTTGGGAATCTCCTGAAGAAGTTTCAGGTTCCGCTCGTAATTATAGAGATAGTAAAACGCGCGGATGGCCCCTTCCGGCGATGGATAGGTGGGTATTCCCTGATCATTAAGATATTTCCGGCCCGGTTCCACTTCAAGCCCCCCCAGAAGGACCGCGAAAACAGCGCAGTCCCTTCCGGCCAGTGTGCCGGCAAGCTCTCTGGCTATCTTTTCCGAGGGATAGTTTCCAACAGGAGGAGTCATAAAGAGGATGGCATCGAATTCCTCCGCCTTTATGCATATCTCTCCGACACTCTTAAGCATCTCAATGGTTGCCGAACCTGTAAGATCTATAGGATTTCCATGACTCCAGAACGAGGGCGCCACCTTGTTTATCTTTTCAATTGTATCAGGCCTCAGAGGTGCCGGTTCCATATCGTATCTTGCAAGGTAGTCGGCGGCCATGACCCCCGGGCCGCCTGCCGTGGTTATTATGGCGAGATTGGGCCCCATCGGCTTCGGTTGTTTTGCCATGAGCTCAGCACATCCGAAAAGATCTTCCAGGGTCTCGACCCTTACTATGCCCGCCCGCTTGAACGCCGCATCATAAACGGCATCAGCTCCCGCAAGAGATCCAGTATGCGACTGCGCCGCCTTTGCGCCGGCATCAGACCTCCCACTCTTGAGAACCACTATCGGTTTTATACGGCTCACGGCGCGAGCGGCGCTCAGAAATCCCCTGGGCTCCACGACTCCCTCAATATAAAGCAGAATGCTGCTGACTTTCGGATCAAGCCCCAGGTAATCTATAAGGTCCCCGAAATTCACATCCAGCATTGAACCTATGCTTATAAAATGGCTGAAGCCGATCTTTTCCTTGGCCGCAAAATCGAGCACGCTTGCGCAGACAGCACCGCTCTGAGATATAAAAGCGAGGCTGCCCGAAAGAGGCATGCTATGGACAAAGCTGGCATTCAGGTTGGAGGCCTCGGCCACTACCCCCATGCAGTTAGGCCCTACCACCCTTATACCGCCTTGATGAGCTATCTCTTTTATCCTTTTCTCGATCAGGGCGCCTTCACGCCCCACCTCTTTTCCACCGGCCGAGATTATAACCGCACCGCCCACACCACATTGAGCGCATTCCTCCATGATATCCGGGACAGTGGCAATCGGGGTACATATGACCGCCAGATCAACAGGCTCTTCCAGGGAACTCAGTGTGGGAAAGGTCCTCATGCCTAGGATCTCTCTTTTTTTAGGGTTGATCGGGTACACGCTTCCCTCAAAGACTTTGAGATTCTCTATTACCGACCTTCCTATGGCCCCTTCCCTGTCGGTTGCGCCTATAACCGCTACCGATTCCGGTTTCAATATCTTTTCTATGTTATAAAGACTCATATGCAATACCTCATATTAAGATGCCAAAAGGGCTCTATCCGGAATTTTTCCGGTTACCTGCTTCTAGAGAACCCCCTATAAACTTAATCAGTTGATTTTCCCATTTTTTTATTTGGCTCAAGAGACTTTCAACCCAAAGACTCAATCAAGACGGTCAAAAAGCTTCTGCATCTCCTTTTTGAGGCTCTCAGGTACCGCATCAAGCCTTTCCCTGGACAGCTCAACATACTCACCTGAGGCCCTGGCAAGTATAACTTCATCCTCGGTTGTTATTTCAGCCCCAGCCCTTATTGCATTTCTTTCTTTTCCATTTCTGAGAAACCCTTTCACCCTTAAAGGACTTCCAATAGGGACAGGCCTGACATACTTGACCTCCATCTTTCTTGTAACAAAAAACACCCTTTTAAAATATATCACGGCCCACGACATTATTTCATCCAGCAGGGCGGAGATTATTCCGCCGTGGGCCATATTTTCCCATCCCTCGTAATATTTCTTAAGCGTGACATCGGAACATATTTCATCGCCGCATCGGTAGAAATGCATGTCAAGACCAATAGGATTGGCCGTACCGCAGGCAAAGCAACCGTAACCTTCAAGTTTTTCTATCGGTATCCTTTCTTTTTCATGCATAACCTAATCTCCAATAATATCGGGAATATGCAAAACCTAATTGAAAAATATCGTAAACCAGGTCATTTCATAATCCCACTGTCCGAGCACCTCAAAGCCGTATCTTTGCACCAGGGATAACACCTGTCTCGAGTCACTTCGCATGAGACCTGAAAGGATATACGCCCTGTCCTGCCTGAAGGTCTCATCCTCGATCAGTTTGATTAGGACTTCATAGTGCAGGTTGGCTAACACAAGATCCGACCTTTCAGATCTGAATTCCTCGGCAGATGCCTCAATAACCTTCACTTTTCTCCCGAGACCGTTTAGTTTTACATTTCTCTTTGCGGTCTTTACGCACAGAGGATTTATATCTACTGCAAGAGCCGTTTCCGCCCCGAGAAGTGCCGCCGCAATTGCCAAGACACCGGTACCTGTTCCAAAATCGATTACATTTTCGAATCTATTTTCTTTATAAGCCAGGCATACCGCCTCAAGGCAGTGCTTCGTTGTAGGGTGAAGACCGTTACCGAATACCAGACCCGGGTCGAGAATCAGAGAAATCAGCCCCGCTTCCGTGGCATCATCGACCCATGGAGGAGAAATAATGAACCGCCCGAGCCTCAATCTTTCCGGGATAAGGCCCTGCCACTGTTCATAGGAAAAATCATACTTATCCAGGATAACCAGTTCCGGGTGAATCTGTCTCAGCTTTTGAATTTCTTCATCCGCCGGTCTTGAAAAAAAGAGAAAATTGTCACCCTCTTCAACCCAGTTTCCCATGAAGCTGCCGCCTAGGATACCCTCGTCCGATTCTCCGACCCGACCCTCCACAAGATAAATATACAGATCGTTGCCGGGTCTTTCGCAATGCTTCAAGGTCCCGGGGTCATCCTGGCCTTTAATATTCACCTGATCTTGCCGTATCAATTTCATATATTCTTGTACCATTTGAGCCGGACAAAGTCATTGTATCTTGAAATCTCACCTTCCGGAGGCGAAATCCACCCAAAAACATGCAAGCCTTGTTCACAGTTTCTAATCCGAAACAAGGCCTGGCCCCTCTGCCTCTACACGCCTTTCCGATAAAGGCTATCATATCATTGGCCGATATCTCAAAGAAATAGTGTCCGTATCCCGGCCTTCCCAGACCGGCCACCAGCCGCATCCCCGGAAGGTCTCTCCAGAAACGGATCGTCATATCCATATCGGCCGTGACCATTGCGGGGTGATTTATACCCGTATATCTTACCATATTCATCTCCTTTCATATCCCTTCATATAAGAATAAAAAAGTTCATTCCCCACCCCTAGACAGGCTCGGAAGGGCCGAAAGCATAAGGCAATGCATTTGTTACTTATTACTGTGTCGCCTAATTTTTAACTTCCCAAGGACACATCGATATTAACATACCGAGGCGCTAAATTCCTGGGCCTGAACGGTCCTGATTCTTTCCACCCGGCCGGGCAGACTTTTTGACTTTCAAAATATAATGGTTATCAAACAGTAATACCTATAATCCTTAATTTAGGTGCTGATCATGAAAATATTTTACGTTTTTATATCTTTTTCCATTCTTCTTTTATCACTTTTATTTTTTCAACCATATGTAACAGGATCGGGAAAAGCCATGGAAAAAACAGATAAAAATCTTGAAAAAGCTACCTTAGCCGGCGGCTGCTTCTGGTGCGTTGAGTCGGACCTTGAAAAAGTTGAAGGCGTCAAAGAGGTCATATCCGGCTATACGGGAGGAAACAGGGAAAACCCCACATACGAAGAGGTTTCATCAGGAACAACCGGCCATATAGAGGCGGTCCAGGTTATCTATGATCCAAAGGTTATCACCTATGAAAAGGTCCTCGATATCTTCTGGAAACATATAGACCCAACCGATCCGGGGGGGCAGTTCGTGGACAGGGGCTCTCAATACCGAAGCGCAATATTCTATCACGATGAAGAACAAAAACAGAGAGCGGAAGACTCTAAAAAAGGGCTTCAAGATTCAGGTATATTTCAAAAACCGATCGCAACCGAGATCCTGCCGCTTCTGGCATTTTACAGGGCCGAGGATTACCACCAGAACTATTATAAGAAAAATCCGATTCGCTATAAATTTTACCGGTTCAATTCCGGTAGAGATCAGTTTTTGAAAAAAACATGGAAAGGCATTGATTTGCCCAATCAAAGCTCGGCAAAAAACAGGTATAAAAGACCTGATAAAAAAGAAATCAGGAGAATGCTGAATCCGGTTCAATACGACGTAACCCAGAATGACGGCACTGAACCCCCTTTTAAAAATGAATACTGGGACAATAAAAAGGAGGGCATATATGTGGACATAGTCAGCGGTGAGCCGCTTTTCAGCTCCCTCGACAAATTTGAGTCAGCCACTGGATGGCCCAGCTTTACAAGGCCCCTTGATCCCAAAAACACCGTTCAGAAACAGGATAAAAGCCTTTTCATGACACGCACCGAGGTCAGGAGCAGATATGCTGATTCCCATCTGGGGCATGTATTCAATGACGGACCGCAGCCGACCGGCCTGCGCTACTGTATAAACTCGGCCTCCCTCAGATTCATTGCCCTGGAGGATCTTGAAAAGGAAGGATACGGCAGCTATTTGAAGCTATTTGAAAAGGCTCCTTGAATCCCGGGAGATCTGCCTCATCCTCAAAAACTTTTCAAAACCGACTATCATATAGATCAACGTGCTGTTACCGATTACCATGGCCCACTCCGAGATACCCATTGGACGGCTTTCAAAAATCCTGTTGAATAAAGGAGCGTATGTATAGGCAAGTTGAAGCAGTGTCATCATGGCCACACCCGCGATCAGCCACATGTTGGAAAACACACCGAGACTCCACATCGATTTGGTGAGGGAGCGGCAGTTGAACAGGTAAAACATCTCCCCAAAGACGAATACATTAACAGCCAGTGTCCTTGCAAGCTCAACATCTCCACCCTTTAAGACAAGCTCTGCCTTAAAGAGTCCGAAGGCTCCTAATAGCATGAGAAAACTGACCAGGACTATCCTGAATATGAGGGTGGGCGTCAAAACATGTTCTTTTGTATCCCTTGGCGCCCGATCCATTATCCCAGGTTCCTTAGGCTCTACTGCGAGCATCAGCCCCAAAAGCAGGGCAGTGGTCATGTTTATCCAGAGTATCTGAAGAGGCATGATCGGCAGAGTGGTCCCGAACAATATGGCGACAAGGATGACCAGGCCCTCGCCTCCGTTTGTAGGAAGGGTCCAGGTTATGAACTTTATGAGATTATCGAATATACCTCTACCCTCCTCTACCGCGGCCTTTATGGTTGCGAAATTATCATCGGTAAGGACCATGTCGGCAGCCTCTTTAGAGACTTCAGTCCCTGTGATACCCATCGCAACTCCGATATCGGCCTGCCTGAGCGCAGGGGCGTCGTTGACCCCGTCTCCGGTCATTGCCACAATGTTTCCTCTTTTTTGCAATAACACAACAAGGCGAAGTTTTTGTTCCGGAGACACCCTGGCAAATACAGCGGTCCTTTCCATCTGTTCCGTCAGCTCATCATCAGGCAGTCCGGCGATGTCCGCGCCTGAAAGGACCTCTCTTGTGTGATAGGAGCACGATTCTCCACACAGGCCGAGCTGCTTGGCGACAGCTGCCGCCGTGCCTGCATGATCACCGGTTATCATCTTCACCAGGATACCTGCCTTCTGGCATGCTTCCACTGCCTCGACAGCCTCTGGTCTGGGCGGATCAATCATCCCCTGAAGCCCCAGAAACTGCAGCCCTTCCCTGAGATCTTCGTGAGTTATCCTATTCGTTTCCGGAGGCATCTCCTTTCTGGAAAAAGCAAGCACCCGGAGGCCCTTTTCCGCCATTTTCTCGACCCAACCGTGAATCTCATTAGGGTCTGCGGCATCCGGTTCCCCCTTTTCATTAAATGCCAGGCTGCATTCCATGCAGAGGCTCTCTAAGGAGCCTTTTACATATATGACCTTTGGTTTTCCTTTGCCCCGGTCGTGAAGAGTGGCCATATACTGTCGCACCGATTCAAAGGGGATAGAATCTACCCTGGGCATCTCCTTTTCAAGTTCACCTTTGGCAAACCCCGCCTTTCCCGCAGAGGCAATCAATGCCCCTTCAGTGGGATCGCCTTCGACACGCCATCCCTCATCGGTCTCTTTAAGTAAAGAATCATTGCAAAGGACTCCTGCCCGGAAGAGTTCCTTTAAGGCCTCATTGGAAGCCATATGAAGGCCTCCCTGATCAGGCAGGACAGAACCAGAGGGAGAGTATCCGACGCCAGAAAGGCTGTAGTGTCGTCCCGCGGCATAGACATCTTCAACTGTCATCTGATTCTGTGTAAGAGTACCGGTCTTATCCGAGCATACAACTGTTGTGCTTCCAAGCGTCTCTACGGCAGGCAGTTTTCTTATAATGGCATTTCTTTTCGCCATCCTAGCCACACCTATTGCAAGAGTAATGGTTATTGCTGCCGGAAGACCTTCCGGTATGGCCCCAACCGCAAGGGCAACAGAGGCAAGAAACATCTCCACCAGATCCTGCCCTCTAAGGCTTCCCATCACGAAGGTAAACGCGGCCATGCCAAGTATCACATAGAGAAGTATCCTGCTGAAATATTCTATCTTTCCGGTAAGAGGCGTTGCCAGGATCTCTGCAGAGGATATAAGCTCGTTGATTCGTCCTATCTCGGTCTTATCTCCTGCGGCAATCACCATGCCACTTCCTGAGCCATAGGTTACAAGTGTCGAGGAATAGGCCATGTTTCTCCTGTCGGCTATAACCGTATCTCCTTCAATGATCCTCTCATCCTTCTGAACGGGAATGCTTTCACCGGTAAGGGCGCTTTCATCTATCTGGAGCTCTCTTGTCTTGAAAAGACGAAGGTCGGCTGGGACCTTGTCCCCCGACTGAAGCAGCACAATATCTCCCGGAACAAGGCTTGAAGACTGAACCTTCCTCTTTTCCCCATTTCTAAGGACCGTGGCCTCACTCACCATGGCCCTAGCAAGGGCATCTATCGCCCTGAGGGCCTTTGCCTCCTGTATAAAGCCTATGATCGAGTTTACAAGTACAACTCCGAATATAACCCCTGCATCGACCCATTCCCTTAAGAAGAGGGTCACACCTGTTGCCGCAAGAAGTATGATAACCAGGGGCTGGTTGAACTGAAGAAAAAATCTAACCAAAGGCCCCTGGCCTTTCTTCTTTGTCAAGCGGTTGGCGCCGAAGGCCCTTTCCCTGTCAAGTGCGTTCCGGCTTGAAAGGCCTGCTTCAAGATCGGTCTCTAACAGACCCTCTATGTCCTCGACACTCAGGTTGTGCCACTCGCCCTTTGGCAGAGTATCCATATGAATCACACCTTTCCACCTGAAATGGAGTAAACAATGGTTACAGGAAGCAACAGGAAAAATACAAGATCATTTACCGTCTTTACGGAGTAGGGAATCACCATCTTGAGAAAAACTGCCGACATGAGAATTGCATAAATCAACGCAATGTTCTGTAGTGCGTTTTCCACTTCAAAGGTTATCAGTTATCAGAAGCATCTTTCATTCAAAAGTTGTATATCCATTGACCGCCTTCCTGATAAATACCACAAAGGGGCGCCTGTGGGAAGCTTTCTCAAATGCAAATAAAAAGGCCTCCCTGAAATTCAGGGAGGCCCAATAATAATTCGGCGGCGTCCTACTCTCCCACGCAGTCTCCCACGCAGTACCATCGGCGCTGAAGAGCTTAACTGCCGTGTTCGGGATGGGAACGGGTGTTTCCTCTTCGCTATTGCCACCGAAAACTCTGAACCGGTTGATTCAACCGGTCTTTTAACTTATTAAACTGAATACAGGGGACGATCAAAGACGATAAATATCAAAATTTTATGGCCAAGCCTCACGACCGATTAGTACCAGTTAGCTTAATGCGTTACCGCACTTACACACCTGGCCTATCAACCTTGTAGTCTCCAAGGGGTCTTCAGTCTACCCGAAGGTAGAAGGGATATCTAATCTCGAGGTTGGCTTCCCGCTTAGATGCTTTCAGCGGTTATCCATTCCGAACGTGGCTACCCAGCGATGCCGCTGGCGCGACAACTGGTACACTAGAGGTTCGTCCATCCCGGTCCTCTCGTACTAGGGAAAGCTCCTCTCAAATATCCTACGCCCACGAAAGATAGGGACCGAACTGTCTCACGACGTTCTAAACCCAGCTCACGTACCGCTTTAATTGGCGAACAGCCAAACCCTTGGGACCTGCTCCAGCCCCAGGATGCGATGAGCCGACATCGAGGTGCCAAACCGCGCCGTCGATGTGAACTCTTGGGCGCGATAAGCCTGTTATCCCCGGAGTACCTTTTATCCGTTGAGCGATGGCCCTTCCATTCGGAACCACCGGATCACTAAGACCTAGTTTCCTACCTGCTCGAGATGTCTCTCTCACAGTCAAGCTCCCTTATGCCTTTACACTCTTCGGCTGGTTTCCAATCAGCCTGAGGGAACCTTCGCGCGCCTCCGTTACTCTTTAGGAGGCGACCGCCCCAGTCAAACTACCCACCAGACACTGTTCCCGACCCGGATAACGGGCCAAGGTTAGAACCCTAAACTAACAAGGGTGGTATTTCAAGGTTGACTCCCTCGAAACTAGCGTTCCGATTTCAAAGTCTCCCACCTATCCTACACATACTAGCCCAAAGTCCAATGTCAAGCTGTAGTAAAGGTTCACGGGGTCTTTCCGTCTTTTCGCGGGTACGCGGCATCTTCACCGCGAATTCAATTTCACCGAGTCCCTGGTTGAGACAGTGGGGAAGTCGTTACGCCATTCGTGCAGGTCGGAACTTACCCGACAAGGAATTTCGCTACCTTAGGACCGTTATAGTTACGGCCG